>CATVYJ010000004.1 GCA_958348245.1 uncultured Veillonellaceae bacterium
TACCAGGGTATCTAATCCTGTTTGCTCCCCACGCTTTCGCGCCTCAGCGTCAGTTGTCGTCCAGAAAGCCGCCTTCGCCACCGGTGTTCTTCCTAATCTCTACGCATTTCACCGCTACACTAGGAATTCCGCTTTCCTCTCCGATACTCCAGCCCTCCAGTTTCCATCCCATCATGGGGTTAAGCCCCACGCTTTTAAGATGGACTTAAAGGGCCGCCTGCGCGCGCTTTACGCCCAATAATTCCGGACAACGCTTGCCACCTACGTATTACCGCGGCTGCTGGCACGTAGTTAGCCGTGGCTTGTTCTTCCGGTACCGTCACTTCCCTGTGGTATTATCACAGGAACCATTCGTCCCGGATCAAAGAGCTTTACAACCCGAAGGCCGTCTTCACTCACGCGGCGTTGCTCCGTCAGACTTTCGTCCATTGCGGAAGATTCCCCACTGCTGCCTCCCGTAGGAGTCTGGACCGTGTCTCAGTTCCAGTGTGGCCGTTCATCCTCTCAGACCGGCTACTGATCGTCGGTTTGGTGGGCCGTTACCCCGCCAACTGCCTAATCAGACGCAAACCCCTCTTCAGGCGATAGCTTACAGGTAGAGGCCACCCTTTCTTCCACAGGCCATGCGGCCCGTGGAAGCTATTCGGTATTAGCAGTCGTTTCCGTCTGTTGTCCCCATCCTGAAGGCAGGTTGTTTACGCGTTACTCACCCGTTTGCCACTCGGCTTCAAAAGCAAGCTTCTGAAGCCTCGTTCGACTTGCATGTGTTAAGCACGCCGCCAGCGTTCGTCCTGAGCCAGGATCAAACTCTCCATGATAGATTGTTTGATGGCTCGATGCCATTGTTGATTCTCAAATGATTTGCGGGATAGTAAATATCCTGCACATCGGCATATAGTTCGCTGTACTGTTCAGTTTTCAAAGGTCGAGCCGCTCGGTGCGACTTTGACATGATAGCAAATCTGGAGTTTGCTGTCAAGGGCTTTTCTGAAACATTTTTCAAAAAGCCTGCTGCATCAGCAACGTTCAGTATACTAACACAGTGCTTTCCCGCTGTCAACAGGAAATTTGCATTTCTCTGTGATAAAGCTTTCAGCGTAAATAATTGTAACAGCGTTTTTCCTTTGTGTCAAGAAATGTCCTGAACGCGGCGGCAGCGGCGATGTGTTTGCCTCATTTCTTCCCAGGATACTCCGCGAATTTCCAGCACGGCGCAGCGTCTCCGCCCTTTTCCGCGTACCGGTTTTCTCTGACGCGGCGCGCGTTTTTCTCTCTTCCCGGAAAAATATTGTATGAATTTTATTTTCCGCAAAATCGTCTCTGCTGTCGTTTGGACGCACAAAACCGCAGAGCATGCCGCTCTGTGGTCCCATCACACAATGCTGTAGACGACTTCTTTCAATTTCCTCGCGGCTTCCTCCGGATCTTCCGCCCCCATGACGGCGGAAACCACGGCCGCGCCGGAGATCCCGCTTCCTTCGAGAAGCGGAATATTTTTCGCGTTCAATCCTCCGATGGCGACGACAGGAATACGAACGGCGGCACAGATGGCCGCGAGTGTTTCCCTCGCTACGGGCTCAGCATCCGTTTTCGTCGCCGTAGGAAATACCGCGCCTACGCCGAGATAATCTGCGCCGGCGCTTTCCGCCGCTTCCGCCTCTTCTACGGTCCGTGCGGAAACGCCGAGAATTTTATCCGGTCCGATGAGGCGCCGCGCGGCTTCCGCGGGCAGATCGGACTGGCCGAGATGTACGCCCGCCGCATCTACGGCGAGCATGATGTCCACACGGTCGTCAATAATGAGCGGCACGTGAAAATAATCCGTGACGCTTTTCAGCCGCAGGGCCCGTTCGTACAATTCACCGCTGGAGGCGTCCTTTTCCCGAAGCTGCACGAGGGTGCATCCGCCGCGGACGGCGCGTCCCACAAGATCATCAAAGTCCCGCGCGCCCGCCAGTGTGCGGTCGGTCACAAGATACAGGGTGTAATCCATCTCAGGCTTCATGATACTTCGCTCCTTTTTCGAGCTGTCTGCCGCTCATCGTACCGGCGGCGTCAAAGAGCGCCGTGTGAAAGCTGCCCGGCCCTTTTCCTTCCGAGGCCCGCTGCGCCGATTCCCCGCAGAGCCCCATGAACACAAGCCCCGCCGCGGCCCCTTCCAGAAGGTGCGCTGGGTCCGCGCCGCAGAAAGACGCAATAACGGACGTACACATGCACCCCGTACCAGTGATGCGCGCCATGGCGGCGCAGCCGTTATCCACCGCCAGCGTCCGCCTGCCGTCGCTCACAATGTCTTCCACCCCGGTCACGGCGACAACGCAGCCCCATCGAAGAGCCGCTTCCCGGGCGAGGCGCTTCGCATCCACGGCGGCGTCGGCGGCAGAAGCGTCCACGCCGCGCGCGCCGGCCGCCTCCCCGTAAAGGCCCGCGATTTCCGAAACGTTGCCCCGCACCACACCGGGCCGGACTTTTTCAAGGAGAGCCCGGGCGGTCTCCGTACGGAACGCCGTAGCCCCGCAGCCTACGGGATCGAGCACGACGGGAATGCCCCGTTCCCGCGCCTTTGCGCCCGCAGCGAGCATGGAAGAAACGGTGCGGCTGTCCAGCGTGCCGATATTGAGCACGAGCGCCTGCGCGATGGCCGTCATGTCCGCTGCTTCCTGCGGATCATCCGCCATAACCGGCGACGCGCCCGCAGCGAGGGTCATGTTGGCGCAGTCGTTGACCGTGACGTAATTGGTGATGTGATGAACGAGCGGACAGGCGGCGCGCAGCGCGTCCAGCCGCGAGGCTAAATGCAGATCCATGATGTCTCCTTATTGTTCCGGCGCAGGCGTTTCTCCGCCGGCCCGCCGGTAATACATCCGCGCCATCTTCTGATCTTTTTCCACATACGTGCCGGAAGCATACCAGTCGCCCAGAATGGAACAGGCCTTCATATCTCCCATATCCGCGGCGCGGCGGAGCAGAGAAAATGCGAGTCCTTCATTGCGGGGCACGCCCGACCCGTTTCGATACAGATCCGAGGCGTATACCATGCACCGCGCGTCCCCGCCCCGGGCTCCTTTCAGAAACCACTGCATCGCTTCCGCATGGTGCGCGGGCACGTTGTCCAGCAGCAGGAGGCCGATATGCCGGTTCGCCTCATTGAGACCACTCTCGGAAGCGATGGCCAGCCATTCGATCGCAGCCTGCTTTGCCTCCTCGCTGAAATGCGCCTCCTTCTCGACGAGCAGTCCCGCCTCCATCGCGCCGCGCATATCGCCCAGCTGATACGCTTCGTTGAAATAATGAAACGCCTGCGCCAGATCGCGCCGCCGTCCGAGTCCGTCGCGGCACAGGATTCCCAGGTAAAGGCAGCTTTCGCCGCTGCCCCGGTCAGCCAGCACCTGAAAAGCATCTTCCGCGCGGGCGTATTCCCTGTGGCGGAAAAACAGATGCGCCACCTGCAGCAGCAGGCGCGCCGCCGCGGTGCTGCCCCCGATGACCGCTTCGCTCAGGAAATCCTGCGCCGCTTCGTAATTGCGGATGGCGAAATAATTTTTCCCCAGCCGATACAGCCGGGCTGCCGGCTCTTCCACGGCGTTCACCTGCCTTTCCCGATGATGCTCTCTTATTTTACCATGGGCCGAAACAAAGAGAAAAGGCTTCCCGAAGGAAGCCCTGCCGCATCATTTATTTCTGTCGAGAAACGCTCTCACATCGCCGTAGCTGATAAATCCCACGAAGTGATCCGCCGGCTGCCCGTTCTTGAAAAAGATCACGGTCGGCACGGTGTCGATCTGGAAGCGTTCCGCCAGCTCCTGATCGTTGTCGATATTGACTCCGTAGAAAGGCAGCGTCTCTTCTTCCGCGGCGGCTTTGGCCAGCACCGGTTCGAGACGGCGGCAGTATCCGCACCACGGCGCGCCGAATGCAACGACTGCGCTCCCTTTGGCGATGGCGTTTTCAAATGCGCCGGTGCCTTCGATTCTCTGAATTTCCATGGGAATCCCTCCTTGTAAAATCATCCGGCCGAGCCGGTTTTCTGTCTCTTTCTGTATGCAGTATACCTTCTATATCTAAATTTGTCAATGTATGGATAAAATTTTCTCTTTCTCAGCGCAAACAAAAACCGGGGCCTTTGATAAAGACCCCGGCAAGGCTTTCTGGTGGAGACGAGGGGAGTCGAACCCCTGTCCAAAAAGCCTGTCCCACAAGCATCTCCGAGCGCAGTGCCTGATTTTCGTGTCAGCGGAGTACCGTTCAGGAACAAACTACCTCCGCCCATTCCGGTGCGGTTCCCGCAGAGTTACCGGACGTCGCTCATTGGTATCCTGCTGGTTGATGTCTGTCCGGGGCCGCAGGAAAACTCCGGAGAGACATTAGCAGATCAAGCTGCTAAAGCAAAATCACGTTTTGCGTTTATTGTTTCCCACCGTTTTACGGGGTGGATGGAATCCCGGCTCGCTTCTTGTGACACAGCAGCTCCTGTCGAAACCGGTGCGTCCCCGTTGCAGATGTATTGTACAAAATCCGAAAAGGATTGTCAAAATCACGCGCGGCCGAAAAGGCCGGCATAGGCCGGAGCCCCGCCCAGCCCTTCCGCACTCTTCACCGCGTCATATACGGCGAGGCGCACCGCTTCCTCTGCGAGGTATCCCACCGTGTCCACAGGAGCGTCCACTTCGCCGGAGGCCATGACGAAGAGCGTGTCCCCGTCCATGGTGGTATGCACAGGACGAATCGACCGGGCGAGGCCGTCGTGCGCCATGCCCGCCGCGGCGCTGCACTGCGCCTTGGTGAGGCGCGCGTTGGTGATGACGCAACCGATAGTGGTGTTCTGCCCGCGCAGATCCCGCTCCACTCCCTGCAGCATGAGTTCATGGGAGGAAACGACAGATGTCCGGTCTTCGGACAGAATGCCCGCAAGAACCGTATCGCCGTCGTACACTTCGCCGCAGGCGTTCACCGCGACGTACGCGCCCACCACGAGGCCCGACGGCAGGGCCAGCTCTCCATAGCCTGCGCCGCTCTTCATGCACCGGTCCGCGCCGAGAAGTTTTCCCACCGTGGCCCCGGTCCCCGCGCCGAAGCAGCCCACAGGAAACGTTGTATCCGCCCGCTCTGCGGCAAGCGCGCCCATGGCCGCATCCGGAAACGCGCCGCTGTCTCCGATCAGGAGATCAAAAAGGACCGCGCCGCACACGAGAGGCACGCGTACGGGCCCTACGGGAAACCCCACGTCCTGTTTCCGCAGCGTCCGCATGACGCCGCACGCCGCTTCCAGCCCGAACGCCGAACCTCCCGAAAGGGTCACCGCGTGAATTTTCTCTGCGGTCTTCTCCGGACGAAGCAGATCGGTCTCCCTCGTGCCGGGCGCGCAGCCCCGCACGTCCACGCCGGCCGCGGCCCCCTCTTCCGGCGCCAGAATAACCGTCACGCCGGTGAGGCCGTCCCGGTCCTCGGCGGTGCCGATGCGGAACCCCGGCACATGTATCCTTCTTTCCATCACAGTGTTTCCTCCTTCCGGGCCAGCGCCACGCACGCCGCCAAATCTTCCGGCACGGGCGCTTCAAAATGCATGGCTTCCCCCGTCACGGGGTGCGTCAGATCAAGGGTATGCGAATGAAGCGCCTGCCCTTCGATGGGAAAATGATCTTTCTTATAGCCATACAGCGGATCGTTCACCACGGGATGCCCGATATGCGCCATATGCACGCGGATCTGATGGGTGCGCCCCGTCTCGAGGCGGCATTCCACCAGAGAATAATGCGGCAGGTATTCCAGCACGCGGAAATGGGTCACCGCGGGCTTGCCCGTCTTCGGCGCCACGTCCCACTTCATGCGGTCTTTCAGGCTCCGCCCGAGCGGCAGACGGATGATGCCGTGATCGCCGGCCATCTTGCCGTGCACCAGCGCCACATAGGTGCGCCGCGCCCGGTGCGAGCCGATTTCTTCCTGCAGCGCCCGGCACGCTTCGGCGGTTTTCGCCGCGACCATCACGCCGGACGTATCCTTATCGAGCCGGTGCACGATGCCGGGACGGGCCGGATCGCCCACCTCAAACAGGGAGGGCCCCACATGATAGAGCAGCGCGTTCACCAGCGTGCCGTCAGGATTTCCCGGTCCGGGATGCACCACCATGCCCCGCGCTTTATTGAGGACGATCATATCCTCATCTTCATAGAGAATATCCAGCGGAATCTCCTGCGGCACAAGGGGAATCTCCTGCGGTTCCTCGTAGGAAAAAGTCACGGCGTCCCCTTCGGCGACGCGGTAATTCGGCTTCACCGCTCTGCCCGACGCAAGCGACGCCGCCCCCTGCTTCAGCCACTTCTGGATTTCCGATCGGTTAAGCGCCGTCACCTCCGTGAGAAACTTGTCGATGCGCTCTCCGGCCTGCGCGCCGCTTACCGTATATGTCCGGGTAATCATGTTTCGCTGTGCCTCCAGAAATAAAAAAGAATGAGCGCCATGCCGACGCAGATGGCAATATCCGCCACATTGAAAATCGGCCACACCCGGAAATCAAAAAAATCCACCACGCCCGCCAGGCGCACCCGGTCGACGGCGTTGCCCAGCGCGCCCCCGAGAAGCAGTCCAATGGCGAGCGGAAAGTACGCCGGCTTCTTCGGGATGCGCTTTCTCATCCATCCGTAGGCGATGAAAAGCGCCACTACGATCGCCAGGAAAAAGGCGTGCTGATAGGCCAGAATGCCGAAAGCCGCGCCGGGATTGATGATGTATGTCAGATGAAATACGTGCGGGATGAGCGGAATGCTTTCGCCCAGCTCCATGTGCCCCTGCACGAACCACTTCACCGCCTGGTCCAGCACAGCCACAGCCGCTGCGGTCAATATTGTATTCATGAAATTCCTCCTGCGCTTCATTATACCATGCCCCGCGTCATTCCACAGAAAAAGCGTCCCCGAAGGGACGCCGCGCCTGCCGCTTAATGCGCCACGAAAACTTCCACCGGACGCACGCCGAAATCGTAACATTCAGAAAACGTTTCCATACAGAGGTCGATGCGGTTGCCCAGAATGGCCCCGCCCGTATCCGCCGCCACCGCATCGCCATAGCCGGGGATATACACATACGCGCCGAGAGGGATCACGCTGGGGTCCACCGCCACCGTGCCGCGGCCCGCCACCGTGCCCGTCGCCGTGATGCCCCGGCCGTCGCCGTCAGTCGGATGGTATGCCGTGGCTTTCATGCGGAGCACCCGGCCCACCGTATCCTCAGCCTCGCCCACGCGAACCGCCCCGTCGGCGCCGCCGTCCAGCACTTCCGTCTTCACTACGTCCGTACGGAGCACTTTCCCCTCATCGGAAATATATTCCTCCACGGTCACCGTCCGGGAAGCGGGACGGCCCGGATCGACCACCTGCTCCTCGCCCGGAGCCAGCGCGTCGTCATACCATCTGGCAAAATGAACGGGCAGCGTCTCCGTGCGCACCGTGACCTGCTTCGTATACGGCACCACGTGGATGACCATATTTTTCCGGATCTTTCCGAGGCTGTCTTCCACGGGCATCATGGTCTGCCAGTCGTAGCCGGCGTCATGCACCGCGCCCTGCACTGTCTGCTGCGCCGTATAGATTTTGCGTTTTCTGCCCCCTTCGCTGATGATAACGGGGACCGCGCGCTCCACCACTACAATGGCACCTTCCGAAGGCTGGTCCGTGCTCGCCCAGTATGTATCGTGCTTACCGAGAGACACGCCCGCCTCACGGAGCACATCCGTATACGTTTCCGACCGGGTACGCACCGTCTTCTTATGTTTTCCGTCAAACACCGTCACCGCGCGGCCGCCCATATTGGACGCCGCGAGCGAATATACCGAAACCGCCGCAAGGAACAGCGCCAGTACGGCACACAGCCAGCGTTTGACCGTTTTTCTGGAATGATGATCCACAAAAATCCCTCCTACACGAAGAGATTCTATCACAGGCGGACTTTTTGTCAATTTTTACGTGGTTGACAAAACTCAAATTTTCCGATGATATCTGATATTTTTACTCTCAAATCATGGAAAACAGCAGAAAATTTGAGAGAATTTACTCCATGAAAACAGATGGATCTTTCCATATTCTTTCCGATAAAATCAGCATTTTATGAAAAATCATTTTGTAAACTCTGTGCTTTTACAAGAGATTTTCCGTTTTTCTCTCCATTTTAAAATCACGGATATCCCCCACTCTGCGCCTTTTTCGGAAAAAAGCACATCTGAAATGTCTTCCAGGAAAAGACAAATCCCTCTTTTTGCTCTTCCCGGAAGATTGCCCTTTTTTGTCCCATGTTTTTCCCGGTATTTCGATAAAATTAAATACATACGTCAATTTTCCGGAATGGCAATCCGTCTCCACTTTTCCTGTCAAACGCGCCTTTCTCTATCATTTTTTCCGACGGTTTTCATTATTTTTGAAATCGATTCGCCACTTTTCCTTATTTCCCGTTCCTTCTCCCGACGGCTCTCCTTTCTTTCATCCGCCTGTGCCGCCCTTTCTGTCCGCAAAAAGGCAGCGCCTATCTGCTGCCCGCTCTGCCGTCCGCCTGCAAAATCCGCTCCGCTGTCCGGCAGACGGCTCGCCCGGAAATGAGCGCAAAAAAAGAGCGCGGGCAAAGCCCATGCTCTTTTTTCTCTTCAGCTTTTTACGGGGACGTACGGTTCCATGCGCTGCTTGAGCGTCATCTGATCCTCCCGATCGCGCTCCTCTGCGATGTGCTGGAACCAGGACTGCGCGCAGATCCGGTTTTCCGAGGCGATGGTCTTCGTCCACGTGCCGTCAGGCTGCATGACGTGCGCTTTCTGGTTGTCCGCCAGCTCCGCGTCGAGCATCTTCTTCAGACGCGCCCGGAGATCGGGATCTTCCACGGGCACCATCAGCTCCACGCGGTCATTCAGATTGCGCGGCATCCAGTCGGCGCTGCCGATGTAGATTTCCTCCCGGCCTCCGTTGGCAAACCAGAAGACGCGGCTGTGCTCGAGGAAACGGCCCACGAGGCTCCGTACGGTGATGTTGTCCGAAAGCCCGGGAATACCCGGAATGAGCACGCAGATCCCCCGCACGATGAGCTCGATTTTCACGCCTGCTGCGGATGCTTCATACAGTTTGGCGATCATTTCCCTGTCGAGGAGGGAATTCATCTTGATGATCATATGCGCCGGCTCTCCGTCTTTCGCATGGGCGATTTCCCGGTCGATGAAGGAAATGCACCGCTCCCGCAAATTGAGAGGCGCCACGATGAACGTATTCCACATGGGCGGATCGGAGTAGCCCGAGAGCAGATTGAAGAAGGCCGACGCATCCACGCCGAAGAGGTCGTTGCAGGTGAGGATCCCCAGATCGGTGTAGAGCTTGGCCGTGGAGGCGTTGTAGTTGCCCGTGGCCACGTGGACGTAGCGGCGGATGCCGTCTTTTTCCCGGCGGATGACGAGGGTGCACTTGGAGTGGGTCTTCAGTCCCACAAGGCCATAGATGACGTGCGCTCCCGCCTTTTCCAGCCGGCGCGCCATGAGGATGTTGTTCGCCTCGTCGAAGCGGGCCTTGACTTCCATGAGGACCGTCACCTGCTTGCCGTTCTGCGCGGCCCGCTCGAGCGCGCGGATGATAGGGCTCTGGGAGCTCACGCGGTACAGGGTCTGTTTGATGGCGAGGACGTCCCTGTCGTCCGCTGCAGTAGACACAAATTTGACTACCGAATCGTCGAAGGATTCGTACGGCAGATGGATAAGCATGTCTTTCCGGCGGATCATGTCGAAAATATTGCCGCCGCCCAGCTGGATGGCGCTCCACGGGCGGTGGGGGTGCGCTTCCGCATAGCGGAGCCGGTCGTACCCCTTGATTCCGCAGAAAGAGAAATACATGGTGAGGTCAATGGGGCCGTCGATTTCATAGAGATCCGCTTTCTCGAGGCTGGTGGATTCCGCCATGAACCGCTGGGTGAAGCGGCTCGTTCCCGCTTCAAATTCAAGGCGCACCGCTTCCCCTTTCTGCCGCTTCCGGAGTTGCCGCTCCACCTCCACCACGAGATCCTTCGCGTCTTCCTCGTCGATGTAGAGGTCCGCGTCGCGGGTGAGGCGGAAGGCCCGCGCTTCCAGCACGTCGAAGCCCACGAAAAGGCGGGGCGCGAAATGGCGGATCACATTCTCCAGCAGCACGAAATCTTTCCGGTCCGGGAAATCGGGATTCTGCGGGAGAGCAATGATGCGCGGCAGCACGGACGGCACAGGAACGATGGCGGTTTTCACGTCGATATCGTCGTCATCCGCGTTCTCTTTTTTCTCGTTCTTCTCCAGCAGCATGGCCAGATTGAGGCTCTTTGACGCAAGGAACGGGAAGGGGTGGGACGAGTTGACCGCCATGGGCGTCACCACGGGGAAAATTTCCCGTTCAAAATATTCGTCCAGCCACCGGCGCTGCGCTTCCGACGCCTCGTCCGGCTCGATGAAGCACAGTCCTTCTTTTTCAAGAGACGCGAGGATATCCTTCAGGCAGGCGTACTGCCGGGCCACGAGCGTCTGGCAGGCTTCGGAAATCCCGGCGAGCTGTTCCGCGGGCGTCATGTTTGCGATGTCCCGGCGCTCCACCCCGTTTTCCACCTGATGCTTCAGCCCGGATACGCGGATCATGAAAAATTCATCCAGATTGGACGCGGTGATGGCGAGGAATTTCAGCTTTTCCAGGAGCGGGTTGTTCGGGTCGACCGCTTCTTCCAGCACCCGTTCGTTAAATGCCAGCCACGAGAGCTCGCGGTTCAGATAATACTGGTGATCTTGAAAATTCATCGTCGCTTACCTCCGCACCAATTCCGCATCCATGCCGAATACGTTTCGGAACAAATCCTTTTCCTTCTCAAACATCCACGACTCGAGAGCCGTATTCTCCGGGCTGTCGTACTGCACGATCAGCCGGTCTTCCGCAAGGCGCGCCGTCACGTCCCGGAGCTTCTGCTTGCGGGAAACGTCCATGGCCCGCACGAGGCGGAAGATGGCCACCAACTTCAGCACGGTCATCTTCGCGTGCTCGTCCAGCACGCGGAAAGGCTCGTCGTCGTCGCTGGGGAATTTTCCGTGATCGTAGAAAACAATGCACGCCACTACGTCCTTCTCCCGGTCGGAAATGCCGAAGATATCGATGCCCTGCACGATGCGGCACGCCTGCTGGCTCCGTCCGAGAAGATTCATGTATTTCCCCACCTGGCAGAGAATGATGGCCATGCGCAGAAGAAATTCTTCCCGGGGCCCGAGGCCGTTCTCTTCGCGGAAGGTCTCCAGAATACTGTGCGCCGCTTTTTCCATGGCGACCGCGTGATCCGGTTCGTAGTAGTACCGCCCCGCGATGGACCGGGCGAGTTCAAGATTCTGCGCGCGCATGAAGGCCAGCTCGGGGTCCCGGGTCTTCATCACGCCGTAAAAGAGCGACAGCGCCTCGATGAAGGTGGTGCCCATCATGACCATGCGCTCCACGGGCACATTGTCGAGGATTTCCTTGTACATATGCGCCGTGGGAATGACCACCGCGGCGGATTCGGCGCTGATGCGGTACTTCTGCACCAGCATGGACGGCGGCAGGTGCGCTGCCTCCCGATAGAGCGCAAAGAAGCGCGCCGGATCGGCCTGCAACATGTCCTGATGATCCATGTCGAGCCCCATGAGAGACGCCATGATGCGCGCTTCCCGGCCGGAGAGAACAAGGCACCGCGGATGATACATGCGGATGGCCTGCCAGAGCGGCGCCATGACGGAATGGATGTACTCGGCCATGGCCTGCGGGAAATCCTGCGAATCTCTCTGGTTCAGCTTGAAGCTCTCCAGGAGGCGGAGCGTCCCCACGTGCACGTTCTGCTGGTACTTGAGCGTGCCCTGCTCCCATACGGTGAGCCCCATGCAGCCCGACGTGATGTCCACGAAGAGAAAATTCACGCCCAGCCCGTAGCTCATGGCGCGGTTGACCCCGCGGATGCGGTGCTGCAGGAGAAAATGCTTGAAATAAATTTCCTGGGGCATATCCACCACGTGCACGTCAAACCCGGTGTGCACCCGAATGAGGTCGAGGATGGACCGGCGGTTCTTCGCTTCGCGGAAAATCGCCGTGGCGTACACGGAGTAATCGGCGACGCGGTAGTCCTCCAGAAGCTGCTTCAGCCCGTTCAGCATGCCGCAGAGGCGGCGGATGGACGCGAAGGAAAGCTGCTTCTTCATGAAGACCTCCTCGCCGAAGGTGATCCCCTTTTTCACCTCTTCGATGACTTTGATCTCGTCGATGCCGCGGTACTCCACGATGCGCATGGAAAGCGCCGAAGAGCCGATGTGGATGATGCCGTAAATGAGCGGTTGTTGTTGTGCCATGATGTCCCTCACTGCGTTTCTGCGGAGCGCCGCCCCGCATATATCCTTATTATTTTTATTATACTATAATTGACTGCTTATTTTGTATGGTTTCCGTATGGAAATGATGAACGTCCCGTAAAAATTTCCGCCGGGCGCGGGCGGAGGGAAATTTTTCGGAGAAAATCGCCGCTCCCCTTTTTACAGCGCCGGGAACAATGATGTAAAATAAAAGAAAACACTTCATAAATAGAGAGAAGGATTGTTTTTATTTTCCCGGAGCGCCGCTCCTTTTCACAGAAAAGAGTCTATCCATGGAACGCATTGCCATCATCGATCTCGGTTCCAATTCCATCCGGTTCATCATCATGCAGGTGACCGGCGCGGGGGCCTACAAGCTGATCTATCAGGAGAAGAAATCCATCCGCCTCTCCGAGGGCATGACAAAGGAGGACCGCATGCTCACCGAAGCGGCGCAGCGCCGGGCCCTCGACTGCCTCCGGGTATACGCCCACGCCGCGCGGGTGCTCCACGTGACGAAAATCCTCGCCGTGGCCACCGCCGCCGTGCGCAGCGCCCGCAACGGCGCGTCGTTCCTGAAACGGGTGCGCACCACCACGGGCATCCCCATGACCATCATCAGCGGCCGCGAAGAGGCGCGCCTCGGCTTTTCCGGCGTCATTCACACCATCGACGAGCGCGACTTTCTCCTCTTCGATCTGGGCGGAGCGAGCGTGGAGATCTCTCTCGTGAAAGACAAGCGCCGCCTCCATTCGGTGAGCATTCCCATGGGCGCGGTGACTCTCACGGAGCTCTTCGGCAGCGCCGACACCGTCTCCGCGGAGAAAAAGGCCCAGATCCAGCGCTACATCCGCCGGCAGCTCGCCGCCGTGCCCTGGCTTCCCAGAACGCCGCTGCCCGTCATCGGCATCGGCGGCACCGTGCGCAATCTCGCAAAGATCTACCAGCGGCGCATCCAGTATCCCCTGCCGAAGCTCCACAATTTCCAGTTTCCCGCGAAAAGCCTCTTCCCCCTCGTGGATGAACTCTGCCGGAAAAATTTCGCGGAGCGCAAGCGCATCTCCGGCCTCTCCTCGGAACGGGCGGACATCATCATCGCCGGCGCGCTCGTCGTGGCGGAGCTGGTCTCCCTCACCGGCGCGGAAAGCCTCACCATCTCCGGCTGCGGCATCCGGGAAGGGCTCTTCTTCCATTACTACGACCCGCTCTACGGCAAGGAGCGCGACTGGGAGCACCGCATGCTGCTCTCGTCCGTGCGGAACTACCGCAAGACCCTCCCCCTGGACGACCTTTCCCACACGCGCTATGTCACGGCCATGGCGGACTACCTCTTCGACCACTGGAAGAGCCTTCACGGCCTCTCCGACCGGGACCGGCTCCTTCTCACCGCGGCGGGCATGCTCCACGACATCGGCGGTCTCATCAATTACTACAGCCACGCCCGGCACAGCGCGTACATGATCGCCAACGCGCACCTCTTCGGCCTCACCCACAAAGAACAGCTCATCTGCTCTCTCATCGCCGCGTTCCATCACGGCTACTCGGGCAAGCTCCTCAAGACGAGCTCCCACCTGTCGCTCATCAACAGCGACGACCTTTCGCGGGTGCGCAAGCTGTCCCTTTTCCTCTCCATCGCGGAAGGGCTGGACGAGACGAAAGAACAGTGCATCACCCGCCTCGTGTGCCACACCTCCCCGAAGGCGGCGGAACTGCGGATCTACACGAATCAGGACAGCTTCGACGTGCAGGCCCACGCCCTGCAGCCCTTCCTGCGCCCCTTCGAGAAAACCTTCGGCCGTCCCCTCGACCTGCAGTGGTTCCCTGGAACCCGCCAGCCCTCCCTCTTCAAAAAAGAAGAACCGGATCTGGAAAAATAAAAATATCCCTGCCCGGATTTCCGCGGCAGGGATATTTTTTGCCCAAAACAGGAAATGCACGCTCTCTTTATTGAAGCGCCTGTTCATAAATGGCGTCAATGTGTACCTGAGTCGTATCCACAACAGGGACCGCCACATCTTCCGCCCGTATGGCTATCGGCAGTTCCGTACAGCCGAGTACGAGAGCATCCGCGCTTTCCCAGGCAATATATTCATTGGCCAGCGCGATGATTTTCTCTCTGTCACCGGGAATGACTATGCCATTTTCCAAATTCGGATAGATCAAATTCCCCAGCAAAGAAATATCCGTGCTGCCGGGAATGATTGCGGTGATCCCATTTTCTGCCAGCGCTTTTTCATACAGGCCGCTGCGTAAAGTCAATTCCGTCCCCAAAATAAGCGCCCTTTGAAAATGACGCCGCTTCATTTCTCTGACTGTCGCCTCGACGATGCTCACCACCGGCAGGGGAAAGGCATCGCAGATCCTGTCCCATACGATATGTTCGGTGTTTGCCGTAATTGCGGCGATCTCCGCGCCAGCCGCCTTCAAATTTCCAAGGCTGGCAAGCAGGGACTCTCCCAGGGCCGCATAATCGCCCTTTGCAAGCATTTCATCATGCCGCCGCATATTTACGCTGTCGATCACAATTTCCGGATACATGCGGCCGCCCTGCCCGTCCAGGCTTTTTCGTATGAGCCCCCAGTAATAAGCGGCCGTTGAAGCGGGCCCTATGCCCCCGACGAGTCCGATTTTTTTCATTTTCCGCCTCCCTGGCATAGCATATCTTTATCCTCATGATTATCTGATTATACAAAAAATTTTCGCAAATCATATGGCCAGTCATTGAGAACCGTTCCCTGAAAATTGATATACGACACAAATTCTCGATTTTCTTTCAGTCGATTCTTAATATATTCTCTGATTTCCTGTATTCTTTCCTACTGGATCTACGGAATAGCCTCGGCACCAAAATGACTTTCCTCCATATCCGTACTTCATGGTTCCCCACGCCGCATCGCTCTCCAGACGGCTCTTCTTTTCAGATCTCTCATAAAATCAGATGCGCTGATCTTTATATGCGCCAAGCCATGGATATCCTTCCATGCAAAGACCTCCTTATTTCTTTTTGCTTATGTCCGGTTGCCGCAGACTGACATTTGCATTTTATAAGGAGGACTTTGTGTTTACAACCATAGGATGCAGAGCTGGAAACCTTGGAAACCACCCCGGTCGAACCGGAGTGGTTTCCCCACACAAAAAAGACATTTCGCAGAATGCCTTTTGGCAATACCGTCATTATCCGCATCTGCAAGACGCAACAAAAAATGCCTCCCCCGAAAGAGAAGCATTGATTGGTGGTGGGACTACTGTGGTTCGAACACAGGACCTCT
Organism: uncultured Veillonellaceae bacterium; assembly: GCA_958348245.1. Lineage (GTDB taxonomy): Bacteria > Bacillota > Negativicutes > Veillonellales > Dialisteraceae > UBA1822. The sequence goes on from CATVYJ010000004.1 coordinate 15,607, forward strand.
TCGATGTGAGCGAAGCGCTCTAACCAGCTGAGCTATAGCCCCCTGCAATGGTCTAATTTTATCACGCTTTCCAAAAGATTGCAAGACCCTCCGGCCAATTCAGAAAAGAGACGGCCCTTCCTCTGCTTCGGCGGGCGCGCGCCCCGCGCGGCGGAGAAATTCGTCCTCCGTGATGACCGGGATGCCCTGCGCGCGGGCTTTGTCCAGCTTGCTCCCCGCGTCCGCGCCGGCGATGACCAGCGTGGTGGTCTTCGTCACGGAGGACTGCACCTCGCCGCCGAGACGGCGGATGAGGTCGCCCGCTTCCCGCCGGCCCATGGCGGTGAGCTTGCCCGTGAGCACCGCCCGCTCGCCCGCAAAGGCCGCGCCTTCCGCGTCTTCTTTGACCTCTTCCGTGGCGACGCCGGCGCGCTTCAATTTTTCCACCAACTCGAGGCTCCGTTCGTCGCGGAAATAGTCGTACACGCTCTGGGCGATGACCTTGCCGATGCCGTCCGTCTCCTGCAGGTCTTCCGCAGAGGCGGCCATCACCGCGTCGAGAGTGTGGTATTTCTCCGTGAGGAGCTCCGCCCCTTTCGCGCCGAGGAAACGGATGCCCAGGGCGAAGAGGAGCTTCGCCAGGCCCCGTCCCCGGCTGTCCGCCGCGGCCGCCACCAGATTGGCCGCGCGCTTTTCGCCCATGCGCTCGATCTGCTGCAGCTCTTCCGCACGGAGCGTGTAAAAGTCCGCCGGGTCTTTCACGAGACCGTACGCGAGGAGGCTGTCCACCACCGACGGCCCGAGGCCCTCGATATCCATGGCGTCCCGCGAGGCGAAGTGGATGAGCTTCTCCCGCACGACGCCGCCGCACTGCGGATTGGTGCAGCGGTACGCCGCTTCCCCTTCCACGCGGGCCACTTTCCCGCCGCACACAGGACAGGCCTCCGGCATGTGAAATTCCTTTTCCGCGCCGGTCCGTTTCTCCGTGAGCACCGCCGCCACTTCCGGGATGATTTCCCCGGCTTTATAAATGCGCACCCAGTCTCCTTCTCGGATATCCTTCTCGCGGATGAAGTCCAGATTGTGCAGGGTGGCGCGCTTCACCGTGGTGCCCGCGAGGCGCACCGGCGCAAGGTCCGCCGACGGTGTGAGCACCCCCGTGCGGCCCATGGTGACGACGATGCGCTCCACCTGCGTCACCGCTTCCTCCGGCGGGTACTTGTACGCCGTGGCCCACTTCGGGTCCTTCACGGTCGCGCCGAGCGCGTCCTGCTGACGGAAATCGTTGACCTTCACCACCATGCCGTCCGTGTCGTACGGCAGCTCCCGGCGCTTCTCCTCCCATTCCGCCACGCCTTCGATGACCCCTTCAATGGAGTCCCACAGGCGGTAGTTCGGATTCACCCGGAAATGGAACGCTTCGAGCTGTTTCAGAAGCTCTTCCTGAGTATGCACGGCGAGCCCCTCCGTCTCCCCGATGGCGTAGGCGAAGAAATCGAGATTCCGCGCGGCGGTGACGTGCGGGTCGAGCTGCCGGAGCGAGCCCGCCGCGGCGTTGCGGCAGTTTGCGAAGGGCATGAGCCCCGCCTCGTCCCGCGCCTCGTTGAGCCGGGCGAAGCTCGCGCGCGGCATATACACCTCGCCGCGAATCTCCATGTAGGGCGGCGCATTTTCGATAAAGAGAGGAATGGTGCGGATGGTCTTCACGTTCGCCGTCACGTCCTCTCCCACGCGGCCGTCGCCGCGGGTGAGGCCCTGCACGAGGCGTCCCTCTTCGTAGACGAGATTCATGGAGAGCCCGTCGATCTTGAGCTCCGTCACGTACTGCACGTCCTCTGTGCCGAGGCCGTTCTTCACGCGCCGGTCAAATTCCCGAAGCTCCTCCCCGTTGAATACGTTCGTGAGGCTGAGCATGGGCTTTCTGAAGCGCACCTTGCGGAAATCGTCGCTCGCTTTGCCGCCCACGCGCTGGGTGGGCGAGTCCGGCGTGACGAGCTCCGGATGCGCCGCCTCGAGATCCACCAGCTCGCGGTAGAGTTTGTCAAATTCAAAGTCCGTGATCTCCGGACGGTCCAGCACGTAGTAGAGATAGCTGTGATGGCGGATGGCTTTCCGCAGCGCTTCCGCCCGCTCGATGATTGCGTCTGTTGCCATGGATAGTATCCTTTCTTCCGTATTGCTTTCCCTATTGTACCACGGCGGAAACGTCCCGGAAAAAGGCGGCGCGGAAATGCGTTGCGCGCCGCCGCGCCGCCCGTTATAATGCGGAGAGAAACAAATTTTCGAGGAGGAATGACGTATGACGGACTGTCTGGACGGACTGAACGAAGCGCAGCGGGAGGCAGTGACCACCACCGAAGGCTATGTGCGCGTCATCGCCGGGGCGGGCTCGGGCAAGACCCGCGCGCTCTCCCGGCGCTACGCCTTTCTCGTCAACGAGCTGGGCATCCTTCCCGGCCATATCCTCTGCGTGACGTTCACGAACAAATCCGCCGAAGAAATGCGCCGGCGCATCCGCCGCCTCACCGGGGACAACGGCGCAGGCTACATCAATACGTTCCACGGCTTCTGCGTGTCCGTCCTGCAGGAAGACAGCCACGCCGCGGGCTACCCGGCGCGCTTCCTCGTGCTGGACAACGGCGACATCGACGCCATGCTCCAGATCATCTACGACGAGCGGGGGCTCACGCTGCGGGACATGACCTTCGCCGCCGCGCGGGATATGATCGAGATCCGGAAAATTTTCAAGGAGCCCCGCTACTATGAAGACATGATCGACCTCTCCCTCGACGCGCTCCGCGAAAAGTACGAAGCCGCCCGCGATGCGGAGGACATCATTTTCTACGGCTATCTCTATCAGGAGAAAAAATGCTTCGGCCTCGACTATAACGACCTCATCAAATTCACGCTCTATCTCTTCCAGACGAGGGACGACCTGCGCCTCAAATGGCAGCGGCGTCTGGAATATATCATGATCGACGAATTTCAGGACATCGACGGCCTGCAGTACGAACTCATGGAGGCGCTCTGCGGCTATCATAAAAATCTCTTCGTCGTAGGCGATCCGGACCAGACCATCTACACCTGGCGCGGGGCGGACGTGAAGTACCTCATGGATTTCGATCAGAAATTTCCCGGCACAAAGACCATCGTCATGACGGAGAACTACCGCTCCACCCCGGAGATCCTTTCCGCGGCGAACGCCCTCATCGGGAAAAACCGCACGCGCATCCCCAAAGAGCTCCGCGCGGAGCGGCCGTCCGGCGCGCCCGTGGTGTGCCATCTGGCGGACTCTCAGCCGTCCGAGGCCGAATGGATTGCCGCAGAAATCACGCGCCTCCACGAAGGGGGGATGCCCTGGCGGGACGTGACGCTCCTCTACCGCGCCCATTACGTGACCCGCGCGGTGGAGACGGCTTTCCTGGCGGCGAAAATCCCCTACGTCATCTACAGCGGCGTCCAGTTTTACCAGCGTGCGGAAATCAAGGACGCCCTCTCCTACCTGCGGCTCATCGCCTACCGGGACGACCTGTCCTTCCGGCGCGTCGCCAATCTTCCCCGGCGGAATCTGGGGAAGCGCCGCATGGCTTTCCTCGAGGAATACGCCGCGCAGGAAGGGTGCTCCCTCTGGCAGGCCCTCGCGGACAATCTGGACGCGCCGATTCTCCGCGGCACGGGGGCGCGGCGCTTCGTGTCCCTCATCGGCAAATGGAACGCCGCCGCCGAAGGACGCGCCGTATCGGACGTGCTCGCCGCCGTGCTCAATGAGAGCGGCTACGAAGCCATGCTCCGCACGGAAGGGAGCCAGGAGCGGCTGGACAATCTGGCGGAGCTGAAACAGTCCATCTACGAATACGAAACGACCTGCGGGGAAGAACTCTCCCTCGCGGACTATCTCGCCCGGACGGCGCTCCTCACCAACGCCGATACGGGAGACCCCGGCGACCGGGTGAAGCTCATGACCGTACACGCCGCAAAAGGCCTCGAATTTCCCACGGTCTTCCTCTGCGGCCTGAGCGAAGGCATCTTCCCCTCGCGGAACGCGCACACCCTCTCCGCCATGGAGGAAGAGCGGCGGCTCGCCTTCGTGGCCCTCACCCGCGCAGAAGACCGGCTCTATCTCTCCTGCGCGGACGGATGGAATTTCAACGGATCGCCCCGGTACCCGTCGCGCTTCCTTCTCGATATCGGCCGGGACCGCCTCGCCTTCACGCGCCCCCTCCGGGATGAGCTCGTGCGCGACATCGAAGCGTACCTCCGGCAGAAAGACGCCGCCATGAACGACGCCCCCGCCGCCTCCTTCGCGCCGGGGCAGCGCGTGCTCCACAGCGTCTTCGGCCCGGGAACCATTCTCTCCGCCGATGCGGATGCGAAGGCCTGGCTCATCCGCTTCGACCGCATGGAGACGCCCCGGCAGATTTCCTTCCGCGTGCGCCTCACGCCGCTCTCCGAAGGGCGGTAAATCCGCACAGAAAAAAACTCCCGCCATGGGAGTCTTTTCTTTTGCGCTTATTCTTTTTTCGTGATGGGCGCGAAGGCCACCATGATCTGGCGCACCTGGCCGCCCGGGAAGAGAAGCTTGAGCATCATGCGCTTGCCTTCGCCGGAGACTTCCGTCACCCGTCCTTCGCCCCAGAGCTTGTGCACGGCGGTGTCCCCCACTTTCCAGTCGTAAGTCGCGCCGGCCCGCGCCTCCATGCGCTTCGGCCGCTGCGGGGCGTACGAATTGGACAGAGCCCATTTGCTCGCCTGCGAATCCACCCGGCGGCGGAAGTCGCGCTGCGCTTCTTCCCCGTCGTCGCGGCGCACCTCGTCCATGAGATCCGGCGGGATTTCCTTCAGGAAGCGGCTCGCCGTATAGGGCTTCAGCTGGCCGTACATGGTGCGCATGTCCGTATTCGTCACGTAGAGCTTTTCCTTCGCCCGGGTGATGCCCACGTAGCAGAGGCGGCGCTCCTCTTCGAGCTTCGTCTCGTCCATGAGAGAACGCACCCCCGGGAAAATCCCCTCGTCCATCCCCGCGAGAAAGACCAGAGGAAATTCGAGCCCCTTCGCGCTGTGGATGGTCATGAGCGTCACCTTGCCGTCGCTTTCGTCGTACGCGTCGGTGTCGCTCACAAGAGCGGTCTTTTCGAGAAAATCGTCCAGCGTGCCCTCCGGATTTTCCTGCTGAAATTCCTTCGCCACGTTGAACAGTTCGCCGATATTCGCCTCCCGGTCGTGCTTGCGCTCGTCGGGCTCTTTCGCCTCCTGGATGTACCGGGCGTAATCCGTGCCGCGCACGACCTTCTCAAGGAGGGTGAAGATATCGCTCTCCGCGGCGGCGTTCAGAAATTCAAAGATGAGGGCGCTGAATTTCTGGAGCTTCTGCTGCGCCGCCTTCGGCAGGCCCGACGCTTCCGACGCCATGATGGCCTCGAAGAGCGAGCAGCCGCTCTCACGCGCAAAGGCGGCGAGCTTTTCCACCGTGGTGTCCCCGATGCCGCGCTTCGGCACGTTGATGATGCGCCGGAGGCTCACGTCGTCCCGGAAATTGGCGAGAAGCCGCAGATAGGCCATGATGTCCTTGATTTCCTGCCGCTCGTAGAAGCGCACGCCCCCCACCATGGTGTAGTCGATCCATTTGTTTTTGATGGCGTCTTCGATGGAGCGGGACTGGGCGTTCATGCGGTACAGCACCGCCATGTCGTTGTACGACCGGTGGTTCACGTCGTGCTCGTGCTTCATGGTGCGCGCGATAAAATCCGCCTCTTCTTTCTCGTCCGCCGCGTGGTAGTGCTGGATGTGCGCGCCCGCCTGATTCTGCGTCCAGAGGCGCTTAGCCGGGCGGTTCAGGTTGTTCTGGATGACCGCGTTCGCCGCGTCGAGAATGACCTTTGTGGAGCGGTAATTCTGCTCGAGCTTGATGATCTTCGCCTTCGGGTAGTCCTTCTGGAAATCGAGGATATTCCGCAGGTCCGCCCCGCGCCAGCTGTAGATGCTCTGGTCCGCGTCTCCCACGGCGCAGATGTTTTCCCGCGCGCCCGCGATGTACTTCGCCATGAGGTACTGCGCGTGGTTCGTGTCCTGGTATTCGTCGATGAGGATGTAGTGGAAATGGCGCTGCCATTTCTCCCGGATGTCTTCCCGCTCGAGGAGCTTCGTCGTGAGGAGGAGCAAGTCGTCGAAGTCGAGGGCGTTATTCTGCTTCATCCGCCGGTCGTACTGGGCGTACACCTCCGCCACCTTCTGCGCGTGGAAATTCCCCTCCGCTTCGCGGGCGTACGCCTCCGGCGTGAGAAGCGCGTTCTTCGCGTTGGAAATGCGCCCCTGCACGGCCTGCGGCTGGTACTGCTTGTCGTCCAGGTTCATTTCCTTCAGGATGGTCTTCACCACGGACTTGCTGTCATCCGCGTCGTAGATGGTGAATTTTTTCGTGTACGGCGGAAGCGCTTCGATTTCCTGCCGGAGAAAGCGCGCCCCGAAGGAGTGGAACGTGTACATCCAGATTTTATCCGCCTCGGGGCCCACCAGCTGATGCACGCGTTCCCGCATCTCCGCCGCGGCCTTGTTCGTGAAGGTGATGGCCAGGATCTCCCACGGGCGGATGCCCTGCTCGAGCATGTACGCGATGCGGCACGTGAGGGCCTTCGTCTTGCCCGATCCCGCGCCGGCCATGATGAGCACCGGCCCTTCGGTCTGCGTCACCGCCGCGCGCTGCTCCGGATTCAGTTCGTCTAAATAACTCATGCGTTTCCTTTCGTAAAAAAGAAACCCATACATGGCGCGCCACATATGAGCCTCTTCTGTGTCTATGCGAACTTATTTCGAAAGCGCCTTGATGAGGAAGGGCGTGACCTGCTTCTTCCGGGACATGACGCCGGGAAGGAAAATCTTTCCGCCTTCCGCTTTTTTGCCGAACGCTTCTTCCGCGGTGGCTTCGTCGCCGTCGGTGTACCACAGATCCGTATTTTCCGTGAGGATGTTCGTCACCATGAGGTAGGACCCCGCGTAGCCCTTCGCCGCCTTTTCCGCGTTGAGCACCGCGAGGATCTCCGCTTTTTTCGCTTCGATGGGCGCGATGTCCATGACGGAAATCTGGCCGCAGGTGAAGACTTTGTCTCCCGCTTCAAATTCTTTCGTATCGTTGTGCGCGAGCTGTTCCGCCGTAAAGTCGGAGAGATCCGCGCCGGCTTTCAGCATGTCCATGCCGTACGCTTCGTAGTCCACGCCGGCGATGGCCGCCAGTTCTTCCACGGCCTTTCTGTCTTCGTCCGTCGTGGTGGGCGAGCGGAAGAGCACCGTGTCGGAAATGATGGCGGAGAGCATCATCCCCGCGATGTCCTTTGCGGGCACGACGCCGTGCAGCTTGTACAGGCCGTAGATGACCGTATTCACGCAGCCGAGAGGCCGGAAGAGCATGAATACCGGGCCGGGGGTCTCGAGGTCGCCCAGACGGTGATGGTCCACCACTTCCAGAATCTGCGCCGGATCGATGCCGTCCGCGCGCTGTTTCGATTCATTATGGTCCACGAGGATGACCGGCTGGTCCGCCGCGACGTGTTCCACATACTCCGGCGCTTCCACGCCGAAATAGTCGAGGGCGTACTTCGTTTCCTTATTCACTTCGCCCGCGCGCTTTGCGACGGCGTCCACGCCGAGCGTGCGCTTCAGCGCGGCGTAGCTCAGGGCGGCGGCGATGCTGTCCGTATCCGGGGATTTGTGTCCGATGACAAAAACCTGACTCATAGTATCTCTCCTTTTTCTCTGCGGGGCGCGCCCCGCCTGTGAAATTTTCCTGTTTATTATAGCATATTTTCTCCCGCGGCGGGCGGGAATGGCACGGCGGGGAAAACTTTCCGCGGCGCAAAAAAGCCCCCGCGCCCGAAGGCGTGAGAGCTTTTCCATCCGCAGAAGGGATTATTCTTCCACTCTGCGCTTCTTGAAGGAGATGCCGTGCATCTTCTCGATGACGATGAAGAGCATGGGCGTAAGGAAAACGCTGAATACGGTCGCAGACAGCGTGCCGAAGACGACGGCGATGCCCATTTCCGAACGGGACACCGAGCCCGCGCCCGTGGAGAGCGCCAGCGGGACGCAGCCGAGGATGAAGGCGAGCGACGTCATGAGAATCGGGCGGAGACGGATCTGCGCCGCTTCGACGGCCGCCTTGTGCACTTCCATGCCCGCGTCGGCGCGGACTTTCGCGTATTCCACGATCAGGATGGCGTTCTTCGCGGCCAGCCCGATGATGGTGAGAAGGCCGATCTGGAAATAGATATCGTTGTACACGTTGAGGAGCGTCGCGGCCAGCACCGCGCCGAAGAACCCGGTGGGGATGCCGAAGAGCACCGTGAACGGCACCTTCCAGCTTTCATAGAGCGCGGCCAGCGCGAGGAAGACGAAGAGCATGCCCAGACCGAGCGCGTACACGGTCTTGTCGCCCGATTCGCGTTCCTGCTGCGACGTCTCCGCAAACATGTACGCGTAACCGGTCGGCAGGACTTCCTGCGCCACTTCTTCGAGGGCGTTCAGCGCCTGCCCGGAGGAGTAGCCTTCCGCCTGGCTGCCGCCGATCTTGATGGCGGGGAAGTTGTTGAACCGCGTCAGGACGGAGGCGGAGCTGGTCTGCTTCGGCGTGATGAAGTTGCTGATGGGCACCATATTGCCGCTGCTGTCGCGGACGGTAATGAACTTGTTGTCCCCCGTATCCATGCGGTAATCGCTTTCCGCCTGGGCGACGACCTTGAAGTTTCTGCCGTAAATGGTGAAGTCGTTGATCTGCACGCCGCCGTAGTACGTCTGGAGCGTGGTGAAAATATCGGACACGTTGACGCCGTTTCTCATGGCTTTGTCGCGGTCGATATCGAAGTTGTACGCCGGCGTATCCATGCGGAACATGGTGTAGGCGTTGCTGATCTCCGGCCGCTGGTTCGCTTTCGCGAGGAACTGCTGCACGATGTCGTACAGTTCCTGCGTGCTGCCGCCGGCCTTGCTCTGGATGTAGATGGTGAAGCCGCCGGAAGCGCCCAGCCCCGGAATCGGCGGCGGGTTCATGCCGATGATGTTCACCGTCGGATGGAGCGCGCCGTACGCAAAGGATTTCGCGATATAGGAATCGACCTGCGTATCCGGCGTCTTCCGGTCGTCCCACGGCTGCAGCCGGAAGAAGGCCGTGCCGGCGCTCGGCTTATGGCCGCTGGAGAGGATATCCAGACCGGCCAGCCCCATGTAGTGAAGCATGCCTGGCTGAGAGGCCATGTATTCCGTAAATCCGTTGATCGCCTGATAGGTGCGGGACAGCGTCGCCCCTTCCGGCAGAGAAACCGACGCGAGGAAGTACCCGTTGTCTTCCTGCGGGATGAACGCCGTAGGCAGCCGTACGAAGAGCACGCCCGCGCAGGCGGCGATGCCCACGAGGACCCCCATGGGGACGATCAGTTTCTGTCCGAGCTTATTCAGAATGACGCCGTATTTTTCAATCATCCGGTCAAAGCTGCGGTTGAACCAGTCGAAGAAGCGGTCCAGCCGGTTTTTGTCCGCTTCCTTCTTGCCTTCCTTCAGGAGCATCGCGCACAGGGTCGGCGTGAGCGACAGCGCCACGAAAGCGGAAATCAGGACGGACACGGCAATGGTCAGGGCGAACTGCTTGTACAGGATGCCCATGACGCCGCCCAGGAAGGCCACCGGCACGAAGACCGCCGCCAGAACGGCCGCGACGCCGATAACCGGGCTCTGCACCTTCTCCATGGCGATGATGGTCGCTTCCTTCGGCGCTTTGCCGTTGTAGCGCATCTCGTACTCCACGGCTTCGATGACGACGATGGCGTCGTCTACGACCAGCCCGATGGCGAGCACCATGGCGAAGAGGGTCAGCGTATTGATGGTGAAATCAAGGATGGCGAAGGAGGCGAAGGTGCCCAGCAGGGAAACCGGCACGGCGATCATCGGGATGAACGTGGACCGGACATTCTGCAGGAAGAGGTACACGATGATGGCGACCAGGATCAGCGCTTCCACGAAGGTATGAAGCACTTCGTTGATGGACGCGTTGATGAAGTCCGTATTGTCGATGATGATCTCCGCGTTCATATCCGCGGGGAAGGACTTCCGGTCTTCCTCCAGCTTGGCTTTGATGGCGCCCAGCGTTTCGATGGCGTTCGCATCGGTCGTCAGGGAAATGCCGATGCCGGAGCCCACGTGGCCGTCACTGTTGGAGACGAAGTTGTAGTCCTTCGCGTCCAGCTCGATGCGGGCCACGTCGGACAGATGGAGCATGGAGCCGTCGGGATTCGTGCGGAGCACGATGTTGCCGAATTCTTCCGGCGTCACCAGACGGCCTCTGACCATGATGGTGTACTGGAAGGCCTGGCCCCCTGCTTCCGGCCGCGCGCCGAGGCTGCCGGCGGCGACCTGCTGGTTCTGGCCCTCCACTGCGGCGAGGACTTCCGCCGCCGTCACGTTGTTCTGCGCCATTTTCGTCGGGTCGAGCCAGAGGCGCATGCCGTATTCCGCGCCGAATTCCTGCACGTCGCCGACGCCCTTGATGTTCTTGATTTCATCAAGGTAGTTCATGCTGAAATAGTTTTTCAGGAAGACGTCGTCATAGGTGCCGTTCGGCGAAGTGAGGCCGATGACCAGCGCGATATCCGCGGACGACTTCTTCGTGGTGACGCCCAGCGTGCGCACCGTATCCGGCAGCGACGGGTCCGCCTGCTGCACGGCGTTCTGCACGCGCACGTTGGCCATATCCTCGTCCGTGCCGGAGAGGAACTGCACCGTCAGGGAATAGGAACCGTCCGCATTGCTCGTGGAGGTCATGTTGTCGAAGCCTTCGACGCCGGTGACCTGCTTTTCGATGACTTCCGCCACCGTCTGCTCCACGACGTCGGAGTCAGCGCCCGGGTAGTTTGCACGGACGGAGATCTGCGGCGGCGTGATCGTCGGATAGCGGTCCACCGGCAGGGTGAACATGCAGAGGAAGCCGGCGATGGTGATGAAAAGCGCGATAACGATGGCGAATACAGGACGGTTGATAAAGAACTTTGCCATAGTCCCTCCTTACTTATGCGCCGGTATCCCGGGCCGCGATCTGTTCGTCCAGCTTCTCGCGGGAAATCTCTTCCCCTTCGACCGCCTGGCCGACCGTGACCTTGCCCTGGCCTTCGACGATGATCACGTCGTCAGGCGACAGGCCGCCGGTGACTACGGTGTAGTTGCCGTAGGTGCCGCCGATCTGGATGGATTTCTGCGACACTTTGTTGTCGACCACTACATCGACCATATTTTTATCGAGGAGCGGAATCAGCGCCTGCGTCGGAATGAGGAGGCTGTCCGCCGCGATTTCCGTATCGGAGACGATGGTGCCGTACATGCCCGGCACGAGGAGTCCCTGCGGATTTTCAAATTCCGCCTTCATGGAGAGCTGGCCGCTGGTGAGGCCGGGATTGATCTGCACGATGCGGCCCGTCCCCTCATAGAGGCTGCCGTCCGACAGGCGCAGCTTCAGGCCGCTGCCCCAGACGTTCATGTCCACATTTTTCCGCGCCATCTGCAGATATTCCGTTTCGGACATATCGAACTGCACGTACACCGGATCCGTGGAGGAGATGGTGACGAGCGCCGTATTGCCCGCCGTGGCATAAGTGCCGATATTCACGTCGTCCATGGAGAGCTTGCCGTTGAACGGCGCGCGGACGATGGTGTCGTCCAGATCATCCTGCGCGATCTGCACCTGCGCGCCCGCCGCGTTGTACGCCTGGAGATACTGCTCGGTCATGGCTTTCTGGTTGTCGTACATCTGGCGGGAAATGCCGTCGACGGCGATGAGCTGTTCATACCGGGCGAGATCGGACAGCGCGTTCTGATACGTCGCCCCGCACTGGGCCTGGTTGGCCTGGGCGTTGGCCAGATTGGCCGCGTACTGCCGCGTATCGATGCGGTAGAGAGGCTGCCCTTCGGTGACCGTCTCGCCGCCGTCGATGTATTTCTCCATGATCGTGCCGGATACGCGGGACCGCACGGGCACTTCCTGCAGCGCCGCCACCGTGCCGGTGTATTCGTAGACGATGGGCGTATCCGAAGTGAACGGACGGAACGTCGTCACCTTCGTGGCCTGCGCGGCCGGCGCCGCCTGCTGCTTGCCGCAGCCGCCCGCAAGGACGCCCGTCGCCGCGACGGCTGCCAGCACCGATACGGCGAGCCATTTTTTATACTTCATATTCTTCCTCCCCTGTATTGCTTGTTATCAGGAATGCAATTAATTCTAACTATCACTTATGATAGCAAAGTAAGGCGCGGAAATCAATTAGTTTATTAATTATTTCTCCGGGCTCCTCTCAGAGCGCCTCCACGGGCACTTTCACCACGGCCTTGCGGATGCGGCGCACGCCCCCCGCTCCGGCGCAGAGCGGACGGTGCAGATCCTCCGGGAAAAACACCGCGAAGCGTCCGGGCCGCATATAAACTTTCGTCTCGTCGTCAGCCCCTTCGTAGAAATAGAGATCCCGGTCGGGCAGCGCTTCCTTCTCGCCCCGCGCGTCGTGCAGCGGCAGAGCGCCGATCCATTCCTCTCCTTCGACGAGGTACACCACGTCGATGAACTGTCTGTGGCCTTCCACGCGGCGCATCACGGCGGGTTCCGTGGAAGGAGATTCCAGGGACATCACGCCGCATCCCTCGATGGGATACTTCCCGTCCTCCGCATGCGCGAAATCAAAAGCGCGCACCTTCTTGAGGCATTCATAAATGAGCGGGGGCAGCTGCGGCGCGTAATTTTCCAGCCATGCGGCGTCTCCGGTAATCATGGCCATTCCTCCTTCCGTACTGGAAATAAATAGCATTCTATTTATTTTACCCAGAGGCCCCTTTTTGGTCAAGGCAGGGAATTTCTTCCGCAGGGCTATAGAAAAAATCTCTGCCTCCCGCCGGCCCCGCGGCGCGCCTGCGGGCAAATTGACAAGCCCATGCGGGAATGCTATAGTGAAACCGTTCATCACAAGGGCGGAAAGAGGGCCCTCTCCGAAGGAAAGGCCGCGCTCTGCCCGCACGCCGCGCCGATCATGCGCGCCGCGCATCTTCGTCCTGCGGGATGAAGATTTTTTTGTAAGAGGAGGTCTGTATGCCCGTATTTCACGGCACGCTGTTTGCCGTCGACCGGAGCGAAATGATGCGCTATGCGGGACTCCCCCCGAAGGGCGCGGCCATTCCGGACGCGCTCATTGCGGCCGCGCTCCGGGAAGCGGCGGCCCTCGCCGAGCCGCGCGGCGCGTGGGAGCTCTATCCTTACGACGCGGAGCAGGGCGCCGTCCTGGGCGATCCCCCGCTCGTCCTCGAAGGGACCGCGATCCGGCGGCACCTCGCCCGGTCGGTCTCCGCGGCGGTGCTCGCCGTCACCGCGGGACCGGCCATCGAAGAGGCGAGCGCCGCCCATTTCCGCGCGGGCCGCTACACGGAAGGCCTGCTCCTCGACGCGGCGGCCACGGCCATTGCGGAGCACCTCGCGGACCAGCTGGACGGATACATCCAGTCCGAAGCGCGGCGCACGGGCCGGCAGACCGCGTGGCGGTACAGCCCGGGCTACGGCGACTGGCCGGTGACGCAGCAGCGGGCGCTCTGCGCGCTCATCGGCGCTTCCCGCATCGGCGTCTCCGTCACGGACCACGCCATGCTGGTGCCGCGCAAATCCGTGACGGCCGTGATCGGCCTTTCCCGGTGCAGCGAAGCGCCCCGCCCAGCGCACTGCGCCCTCTGTCATCTCGCGTCCTGTCCGTTCCGCGCGAAAGCGGAGCGGCCCTCATCGGAAGGAGGAAACCATGCATCTCTTTGACGGCGCCATGGGCACCATGCTCCAGAAATACGGCCTCGCCGGAAGCGAGTGCCCCGACTATTACAATCTCTCCCACCCGGACATCGTGCGGCGCATCCACCGGGAATACGCCGAAGCGGGAAGCGAATACATCACCACGAACACCTTCGGCGCGTCCCCTCTGAAACTCGCCGACTACGGCCTCGAAGACAAAGTGGAGGCCATCGCCCGGGCCGCCGTGGCCAACGCCCGCGCCGCCTCGCCCTCGATCCGCGTGGCCGGCGACATGGGGCCCACGGGCCAGTTCATCCGCCCGCTGGGCAATCTCTCCTTCGATGAAGCGGCGAGCAGCTTCTACCGCCTGGCGAAAGCCCTCGCCGACGCCGGCGCGGACTGCCTCATCATCGAGACCATCATCGACATCCAGGAAATGCGTGCGGCCCTCACCGCGGCGAAAGCGGCGTGCTCCCTCCCGGTGATCTGCCAGATGTCCTACGGCGAAGACGGGCGCACCATCACCGGCACCGACCCGACGGCCGCGGCCATCCTCCTCGACGCCATGGGCGCGGACGTGATCGGCGCGAACTGCTCCGTCGGCCCGGACAAACTGCTCGACGCGGCGAAGGCCATGGCGCAGGTGACGAATCAGCCGATCATCATCCAGCCGAATGCGGGCATGCCCGTCCTCGAAGGGAACGAAACCCATTTCCCTCTCGGGCCGGACGACATGGCCGCGTACATTTCCCGCTTCGCGGAGGCGGGCGTCTCCTTCACGGGCGGCTGCTGCGGCACCACCCCGGCGCACATCCGCGCCATCCGCCGCGCCATGGACGCGCTCCCCGCGGAAACGCCGAAGCGGACCGTTGCTCCTTTCACCGCCTTCACCTCGCGCACGCGCACAGTCTTCGCCGGCCCGGGATACGCCCCCGTCATGATCGGCGAGCGCATCAACCCCACGGGGCGGAAGAAAATGCGCGAGGAAATCCAGGCGGGGAGCTTCGTCTCCGTGAAGAAAGACGCCCTCGCGCAGGTGGACGCCGGCGCGGACATGCTGGACGTGAATATGGGCGTAGCGGGCATCGATCAGCGCGACGCCATGGAAAAAGTGATTACCGAGCTCTCCATGCTCTGCCCGGCCCCGCTCTCCATCGACAGCACGGACCCGGCGGTCCTCGAAGCGGCGGTGAAAGTCTATCCGGGCCGCCCCCTCATCAATTCGGTCAGCGCGGACCCCGCGCTCATGGAAAAAGTCTTCCCCCTGGCGAAGACCTACGGCGCGGCGGTGCTCTGCCTGCCCCTCGCCCGGGGCGGCCTTCCGAAAACGGCGGAAGAGCGCATCGCCCTCATCCGGACCATCCTCGAGGCGGCCTTTGCGTGCGGCCTCCGGAAAGAAGACCTGCTCCTCGATCCGCTCGTGCTCACCGCCGCCTCCGATCCGGGCGCCCCGGGCGAAACGCTCCGCACGCTCCGCCTCTACCGGGACACCTTCGACTGCGCCACCGTCATGGGCGCGAGCAACGTGTCCTTCGGCCTGCCCGACCGGCCGGGGCTGAACGCGGCGTTCCTTTCCATGGCGTTCGCTTCCGGCATGGACGCGCCCATCGTGAATCCCCTCGACGGGACGGTGCGGAAAGCGTTCGCCGCGGCGCGGCTCCTCCTCGGCCACGACGAGGGAGCCCGGGCCTATATCGCCGCCGCAGAGGGCGAAGCCGGCCCCTCCGCGCCCGCGCCGGCCGCCGCTTCGGACCAGCCGCTCCTCGACCAGATCCGGGACGCGGTGTCCCGGGGTGAAAAGGAAGAGGCCGCCCGCCTCATGGGCGAAGCGGTGCGCGCCGGCCTCGATTCGAACCAAATCATTAAAGACGGCCTCACCGCCGCCATGACCGCCGTGGGCGACGGGTACGGCGCGGGCAAAGTGTACCTTCCGCAGGTCATGATGGCCGCCGAAGCCATGCAGAGCGCCTTCTCCGCCCTGAAAACGCTCCTCCCCGCCATGGAAACCGAGCCGAAGGGCACGGCCCTCCTCTGCACCGTCGCAGGGGACATCCACGATCTGGGCAAAAACATCGTGGCCGCCCTCCTCGAAAACAGCGGCTGGCGCGTGCTCGACCTCGGCAAGGACGTGGCCCCGGAAGCCATCCTCGCCGCGGCGGAAGAGACCCCGGTGGATTTCTTCGGCCTCTGCTCGCTCATGACCACCACCCTGCCGGAGCTCCGCCGCACGGTGGACGCGCTCCGCGCCCGCTGGCCCCATTGCAAAATCATGGCGGGCGGCGCGGTGGTCACGCAGGAATACGCCGACGAGATCGGCGCGGACGCCTACGCCAAAGACGGCGTGGACGCTGTGCGCAAGGCCGACCGCTTTCTGTCCTGATACCCTCCCTTCGCGGATTGTCCTATAAGGAGATTTCCATGCTTACCCTGCGCGAAAAACATCAGCGCCGCCAGTTCACCGTCACGGTGGAAGTAGACCCGCCGAAGAGCGCCTCCCCGCTCAAGGCACAGAAAGACGCGCTGCAGCTCATCGAATGGGCCGACGCGGTGAACATCGCGGACTGCCCCATGGCGAAGCTCCGCATGAGCCCCATCGCCCTCGCTCACATCATCCAGATGGACTACCATCTGGAGACGGTCTTCCACCTCACCTGCCGCGACCGCAACCTTATCGGCCTGCAGGCGGAGCTGCTCGGCGCGTCAGCTCTCGGCGTGCACAATATTCTCACCCTCACGGGCGATCCGCCCTCCGCAGGCGACCATCCCCAGGCGCGGCCCGTCTTTGAGGTGGACTCCACGGGCCTCATCGAAATCGCCCGCACCCTGAACGAAGGGCGCGACATGGCCGGGAACGAGCTCGGCCAGCCCACCCATTTCTACATCGGCACCACGGGCAATCCCGCCGCGGACGATCTGGACGCGGAGCTCCGCCGCCTCGAAGGAAAAAAACGGGCGGGTGCGCAGTTTGTGCAGACCCAGCCCGTGTACGATCTCCGGCAGGCCGAAGCGTACCTCGAAGGCACAAAAGACCTGGGCCTGCCCGTCCTCTTTGGCGTGCTGCCCCTGAAGAGCCACAAGATGGCCCTTTACATGCACGAGAAAGTGCCGGGCATCACCATCCCGAAACGCCTGCAGGACGCCATGGCCGAAGGCGGCCGGGACGCGGGCATCGCCATCGCCGCTGAGACCATCGAGGGGCTCCGGTCCCTCGGCGCGGCCGGGGTGCACCTCTTCCCCATCAACGACGCGCCCGCCGTGGAGGCCATCGCCCGGAAAGCGGGCCTCCCGCCCAGACGGTAAACCAAAAGACTCTCCCCTTTTTCAAAAAGGCGGAGAGTTTTTTTTTGCACAGAAAAAGCCCCGGAGACGGAGCTTTTCTTTTTTGCCTTACGCCGCTTTCGCGTCTTTCCTGCGGGCCATGCGGTCGATGACGAAGAACGCCGCAAGGAGGCAGACCACGCCTGTGGCCGTGCCGAGCCAGCCGTTTTCAAAAATGCCCGCCGCGAGGTAGCCCGCGACGCAGCATACGGACACCACGATGACGTAGGGGATCTGGGTGCTCACATGGTCGATGTGATGGCACTGCGCGCCCGCCGAAGCGAGGATGGTCGTATCCGAAATGGGCGACACGTGGTCGCCGCCCACCGCGCCGGCCAGCACCGCCGCGACGGTGATGACGAGAAGATGGGCGTCCGCCGGATCCACCACGGAGAGCACGATGGGGATGAGAATGCCGAAGGTGCCCCAGGATGTGCCCGTAGCGAAGCCGAGGCCGAGGGCCACGCCGAAGAAAAGCGCCGGGAGGAGCATGGCGATGTGCGCGTTGCCGCTCACCACGCTGCCCACGTAGCCGCCGAGATTCAGGTAATTTTCCCCGCACACCGCGGACAGGGTCCAGGCGAGGCAGAGGATGAAGATGGCGGACGTCATGTCCACGAAGCCCATGGTGAGGCATTTGCAGAACGCGGGGAAACTGAGCACGCGGCGCGGGATGTAGAAGAGGAACGTGAAAATCAGCGCGATGAACGAGCCGATCACGAGGCCCCGGGCCGCTTCGCAGTCCGCGAAAGCCATGGGCACGCTCTTGCCTTCCAGGATGCCGCCCGTGTACAGCAGGCCGAAGATGCAGCAGCCGATGAGCACGGCCAGCGGCAGGATGAGGTCGATGATTTTCCCGTTGCCGCCTCTGGGGAGCTGGTTCTCCGACTGTTTGTACTCCTCGGCGATGATGAGCTCGCCGTGGCTCTTCTTTTCATATTCGTCCATGGCGAAGTAGTCCCGTCCCCTCCAGATGAGGAGGCACATGAAGAGGATGGTGAGCCATGCGTAGATATTGAAGGGAATGGTCTGCAGGAACAGGCTGAACCCGTCGATGTGGGAACTCTCCGGGAGCGACGACGCCACGGCGGCGGCCCAGCTCGACACGGGCGCAATGATGCAGATGGGCGCGGCGGTGGCGTCGATGATGTACGCCAGCTTCGCCCGGGTGATCTTGAACTTGTCCGTCACGGGGCGCATGACCGTGCCCACCGTGAGGCAGTTGAAATAGTCGTCGATGAAGATGAGGATTCCCAGGATGACCGTCACGGAGAGAGCGCTCCGCTTCCCCTTGATGGCCTGCGCCGCCCACTCGCCGTAGGCTTTCGCCGCTCCGGACGAGGCGATGGCCTCCACGATGATGCCCAGCAGCACGAGGAAGACGAGGATGTGCACGTTGCTGCCTACAGATTCGGACATGATGCCGAACATGGTGTCCACCGATTTCAGGAAATCGAAATCACAGTACATGAACGCGCCCACGAAAATGCCGATGCCGAGCGACATGTACACTTCCTTGCTGATGAGCGCCAGCGCGATGGTAATGACAGGCGGGACGAGCGCCCATGCGGTTTCTGCCAAATCAATCAGTCCTTTCCCGCCGCCTTCCGCTTGCCCGGTCCGGACGGCTTTTCCATTTACAGAGTATAAACAAATTTAATTATATAACAGGAAACCGTCCTGTCAACAATACGGAAAAACAGGACCCGCCATTTCTTTTTTTCATGACAGGTCCTGTGCATGTTCGTCTTTACCGGGTGAGCGTCACTTCGTCGATCCGGGTGCCGTCCGGCAGGAAGGCCCGGAACGTGAGGGACGACGCGTCCGCCGTAAGGGTCATGAAGTTGTCCGTCTCCGGCTGGGGCGCGACGGTCACGTCGAGGGCATGGTCCGTCCAGAGATTCGGATAGCGCACGTCCCCCGCCACCCCGGTCAGAATGTACAGCGGCCCCTTCGGGTCGCGGCGGAAATCGTAGATGTGCCCCCGGTCGCGGTAGGTGTGGAGGTGCGCCGAGAGCACCGCGTCCACGCCGGCTTCGTCAAAGAGGGGCATGAACGCCTCCCCTTCGGGGGAGAAGCCTTCCTGCCGCTCCGGCCGGGAAGCGATGCGGTACTGGAGAGGATCCTTGTGCATGAGCACCACCTTCCAGGGCTGCTTCGTCCCCGCCAGGTCCGCGGCGAGCCAGGCTTTTTCCTTTTCGAGAAGGTCCGGATGCCATTCGTCCAGCTCGTTCATCTGCGTATTCAGCACCGTGAAATGGACCGGTCCCCAGTCGAAGGAGTAAAAGTACCCCCGATAGCCGTCCACGCCGTTGTCGGGCAGGGTGAAATGGGCGAGGTAGCGCTCAGGCAGCGCGGTCTGCCAGTCGAGGGAGTACGCTTCGTGATTGCCCATGACCGGCGCGGCGGGCATCGTCTCATAGAGCCCCTCCGCCGCGCGCAGCCAGCGCTGCCACTGGCTCTCGTCCTGTCCGTTGTCCACGAGGTCGCCCATGACGATGAAGAACGACGCGTCCGGCGCTTCCCGCCGCCCCGCTTCGGCAACGCTCTGCCACACGCCGTAGTCCGCGCTCTGCGTATCCGGGAAGATCAGCGCGG
This sequence comes from uncultured Veillonellaceae bacterium, assembly GCA_958348245.1. GTDB lineage: Bacteria > Bacillota > Negativicutes > Veillonellales > Dialisteraceae > UBA1822. The sequence continues at coordinate 35,282 of CATVYJ010000004.1, forward strand.
TGAACGCGCCGCCGTCGTCCGTACGGAGCGGATGCCACGCGCCGGCTTCCTTCCCCGCGCGGGTGCGGTATTCGTAGTCCGCGCCGGGCGCGAGATCCGTCAGTTCCGCCGTGTACACATACCGCCCGCGCTCGCCCTGATTGCCCGGAAGAAACTGGGACGACGCCTGCACGGCGCGCGTTTCGCGCTCTCCCGCCCGGCGGATCTCCACGGAAGCGTCCCGCTCGTCCGAAAGCGCCCACATGATCGTGCGGCCGTGCCGGTTGTCCTGCGCCGCCGTCTGCCGGAGCGCGAGGGGCTGCATGGTGACGGAGGCGTCGTCCGCGGCCTCCGCCGCCGGAGCCTTTCCGCAGCCCGCGAGAAACGCCGCGCCCGCCAGCGCCGCCGCGAGAAGCGCCGCGCCGCCGATCCGGCGAAGCCGCCGGTTCATCGTCCGGCCTCCTTCACGCACCGCACGGCCCACCGGCGGATGTCCTCCGGATCCGCCCGGCGTTCGTCTTTTTTGAAAAATATGTGGAACCCTTCGCCTACGCGGCCCGTGCAGAGCGTTTCCAGCTCGTGGAAAGAATCCTTCGGCTGTCCGCCGCTCGTGAGGAAGGGATAGACCGTCCGGCCCGACAGATCGTACGCCGCGAGGAACGACTTCAGCGCCGGCGCGGGCGAAAACCACCACACCGGACCGCCGAGGAAGATCACGTCGTAGTCCGCCGGGTCCACTGGAAGGGGCATCAGCGCCGGACGCGCGCCGCGGAATTTCTCCAGTCCGCCCTGAATGACCGCGACGGCATAGGAGCCGGAATAGCTCCGGCGGGTGCGGATGGGCGCGATGTCTCCGCCCACCGCGTCATGAATGAGCTCCGCGATGGATTTCGTGTGCCCGCTCTTGGAAAAATACAGGGTGAGAATCTTCATGGTGCCTCCTTATCCCGTGCTTTTTTTCATCATACACTGCGCGTGAGAAAAGAAAAAGGCGCGAAACCGCCCGGATTCCGTGCCTTTCCTCCTGCGCGGCGTTATTCCGCGTATACGTCCTTCGCCTGGCGGAAGGCCGCCCACGCTTTGGGCCAGCCCACATAGAACGCCATGTGGGTGAGCATTTCGCCCATTTCTTCTGCGGTGATGCCGTTCTTCTTCGCTTCGCCCAGATGGTACGTGAGCGAGCTGTCCGTGATGCCGCTGCCGATGAGCGCCGTCACCGTGAGAAGGCTCCGGTCCCGGAGAGACAGCACGTTCGTGCGGGACCACACTTCCCCGAAGAGCACGTCGTCATTGAGCTCCGCAAATTTCGGCGCAAACGTGCTGAGCGCCGCCCGGCCCGCGGTCTGCACCACACGGGACGGTTCCGCCGTCCGTTTCGTGGGGTCGCCTTCCGCGGTCTCATTCGGCGCAACGGCCGGCGCGGGGATATTCGCGTCGCCGTACACATCTTTCGCCATGCGGAAGGCCGCCCACGCCTTGGGCCAGCCCGCGTAGAACGATACGTGCGTCAGCGCTTCGCCCATTTCTTCCGCGGTGACGCCGTTCCGCTTCGCGTTTTCCAGATGCGCCTGGAGAGAGCTGTCCGTGACGCCGCCCGCGACGAGGGCCGTCACGGTGATGAGGCTCCGGTCGCGGAGCGAGAGGAGATTCGTCCGGGACCACACTTCCCCGAAGAGCACGTCGTCATTGAGTTCTGCAAATTTCGGCGCAAACGTGCCCAGCACCGTGCGCCCTGCGGTCTGCACGACTTTCGTCGGCTCCGCCGTTTTCTTTGTCGGATCCATTGTCATTTCTCCTTTTGTCATATCCGCCGCCTGCGCCGCGCCGCCCAGAAGGACCAGCGCCGCTGCGGCCGCTGCGATGAGCCATTTCTTTTTCATCGGTCGTTCCCCGTCTTTCTTACCTGACCCGGCTGTATTCCTCATCGGAAACGGGTTCGCACCATTCGTTCGCCGCGCCTTCCTGCGGCGCTTCTACGGAGAGATGGCTGAACCAGCTGTCCGGCGCGGCCCCGTGCCAGTGCTTCACTTCCGGCGGGACTTCCACCACGTCGCCCGGATGGAGTTCCTGCGGCGCTTTGCCCCATTCCTGATAGTAGCCGCGGCCGCCCGTCACGAGGAGGATCTGCGTGCTGTTGTGATGGATGTGCCAGTTGTTGCGGCATCCCGGTTCAAACGTGACGTTCCCGATGGCCAGCGCCTTCGTGGGGAGCATCTGTAGATAGCTCCGGCCGGTGAAGTACTGTCCGTAGGGGTTCGGCCCGCCTGCGGGAAATGCGGAGACAGCCTGCGCTTCCGCCGGTACGGCCGGCGCGTCCGCCGCCATGGCGGTCACGCCGCCCAGAACCATTGCCGCTGCGGCTGCCGCCGCCAAGATTGCCTTTCTCATCTTCCTTCTCTCCTTTTTTGAAAAAACCTTTTATTTCAGCTTTGCGTAGTCCTCCTCGGAGACGGGCTCGCACCATTCGCTCCCCGAGCCTTCCTGCGGCGCTTCCACCGCGAGATGGCTGAACCAGCTGTCCGGCGCGGCCCCGTGCCAGTGCTTCACTTCCGGCGGAATATTCACCACGTCGCCCGGATGGAGTTCCCGCGGCTCTTCGCCCCAGGCCTGGTAATATCCCCGGCCGCCGGTGACGATGAGGATCTGGCCGCTCTTGTGATGGATGTGCCAGTGATTGCGGCACCCCGGTTCAAAGGTCACATTGCCCACGTTCACCGGACCGGTGACGAGCATCTTGAGATAACTCTGGCCGTCGAAATACTGGCCGTAGGGATTTTTCTCCCCTGCGGGAAACGGCGATACCTGCTGCAGCGCTTCTTCTTTTGTCATGGCAAACCTCCTTGTCTGCTTACCTTTTCTCTTGTATTCAATGTAAATCAAATCCGCGCAAACCGCCAATACTTGCTTGACATATGCGGTTATGCGAAGCAGGCATGCGGAGAAGCGCTCCATGCCATTGACGATGCGCGCGGGCTCTTCCTATAATACAGATAACACACAGAAAGAAGGAATCCCCATGTACAGTATCGGCGAAGCGGCGCGCCGGCTGGGCATCGCCCCGTCTACGCTCCGCTATTACGACAAGGAAGGACTGCTCCCCTTCCTCTCCCGCGGCAGCGGCGGCCTGCGCCAGTTCCGGGAGGAAGACCTGCAGGCGGTGCGTCTCATCCAGTGCCTGAAGAAGACCGGCCTCTCCCTCCGGGACATCCGCGCCTTTCTCGAGCTTCCCGCGGGCAGCGGCAGCACTGCGGAAAAACGCCTCGCCATTCTCACGGCGCAGCGGGCCGTGCTGGACGACCGCCTGCGCGAGCTCACGGACATGATCCAACTCCTCGACTACAAGATCGACTACTACCGCCATCCGGACCCGGCGAAGCCGCCTTTCCCGCCTCCGCCGGACAAATGATTTTTCTCCGCGCGGAAAAAGTTTCAAGCCATGCCGCGCGCCGTGAAAATTTTTTGTCTCCGCCTCGGCCCGCGAAGGATTTGCCTTCCCTGCGCGCAAAACGTTCCGCCGTATTCCGTTTCCGCGCGAAACAAATTTTTTCTTTCCCGCGGCGCGCGGTAAACATCTTCCCGCGGGTTTCGTTTCAAAATAAACGCACGAAAAAAGCCTTTCAGATATTCTGAGAGGCTTTCTTTTTTTTCGGAGAATCAGATTTTATTCTGCGATTCCAGCACCGCCGTGATCTTGTGCTTCACCATGTCCTTCACAGCCTGGCGGCCCGCTTTGAGATATTTCCGCGGATCGAAGTTGGACGGATCCTGGAAGAGGCTTTCGCGGATGGCCCCGGTCATGGCGAGACGGATGTCCGTGTCGATATTGATCTTGCACACCGCCATGTGCGCCGCCTTATTCAGCATGTCTTCCGGCACGCCCTTCGCGCCCTGCACGCTGCCGCCGAATTCGTTGCACTTCTGCACAAATTCCTGAATGACCGTGGACGCGCCGTGGAGCACGATGGGATAGCCCGGCAGGAGCTGCCCCACTTTTTCGAGGCGGTCGTAATCCAGATAGGGGTCGCCCTTGTACTTGTACGCGCCGTGGCTCGTGCCGATAGCGATGGCGAGGGAATCGCAGCCGGTGAGGTGCACAAATTCCGCCGCTTCTTCCGGATCGGTGAAGAGCGCGTCCTTGGCGGCGACTTTCACATTGTCCTCCACGCCGGCGAGCCGTCCCAGCTCCGCTTCCACCACGACGCCCTTGTCGTGAGCGTATTCCACGACCTGCTTCGTGAGGCGCACGTTTTCCTCAAAGGAATGCTTCGACCCGTCGATCATGACGGACGTGAAGCCTCCGTCGATGCAGGCCTTCGCGATTTCAAAGGTGGAGCCGTGGTCCAGATGGAGCGCCACGGGGATGTCCGGGTACTGTGCAACGGCGGTCTTCACGAGATCCACGATGTAATTCTGCCCCGCGTAGGTGCGCGCCCCTTCCGACGCCTGCAGAATCACCGGGGAACGCTCTTCGTCCGCCGCCTCCATGATGCCCTGAATGATTTCCATATTGTTCACGTTGAACGCGCCGATGGCGTAATGGCCTTCGTAGGCCTTTCTGAACATTTCCTTCGTCCCGACGAGCGGCATACTGTTTCCTTCCTTTCTGTCCCGCAAGCATACAGCGTATACTTGTCACACAATACGGTACACCCGCGCCGGATTTTCTTCCTGTCCCGCGCGGGATAAGCGGATACCCGTTCTCCACCCGGCGGAATTGGTTTTCCTCTTCAGGCAGAGAGAATACTCTTTTTGTATTATACTGAAAAGCGCTGTCCTTTTCCAGTGAGCGCGGGCGCAAAAAAAATTCCCGCCTCCCGGAGGAGACAGGAATCCTTTCTTCTCATGCCGTCAGCGGCGGCTCAGAAATTTCCGGAGCAGGTACGCCGCGCCGATGAGGGCCGCCAGAAAAAAGCCGCCTACGAGGAAGAACCACGCCACGACGAGGACGAGCGCCGCCGCTGCGGCCGCCGCGCCCCAGAAGAGGGCTTTCTTCCACCAGGGCATGGCCGACGGCGTAAAGACGCGCACGTGAAAGCCGCTCTGCGGCCGGCGCGGCTCGTCTTTCCGTTCCTCTTCGCCCGATTCGTTCAGCGTGAGGCCCCGATAAGCGTGCACATCCTCGCGGGACATGACGCGGGGCTCTTCGCCGTCCGGTCTGTAGTCGCTTTCCATCTTACTGCTCGGAGAGTTTCTTCGTGAGGATGCCGTTCACGACCTGCGGATTGGCTTTCCCTTTCGTTTCCTTCATGATCTGGCCCATGAGGAAGCCCACGGCTTTCTTCTTGCCCGCCTTGAAGTCCGCCACGGACTGGGGATTGGCCGCGATGATGCGGTCCGCCAGCGCTTCGAGCGCGCCCGTGTCGCTGATCTGGACGAGGCCTTTTTCTTTTACGATGGTTTCCGCGTCCTTGCCGCTGGTCCACATTTCCGCGAAGACCTGCTTGGCAATCTTGCCGGAGATGGTGCCTTTCTTGATGAGGCCGAGGAGAGAGGCGAGCGCGTCCGCCTTCACCGGCGCGGCGGAAAGTTCCAGATCGTCCCGGGAGAGAAGCTTCGCGAAGTCGCCCATGAGCCAGTTCGCCGCTTCTTTCGGATCCGCGCCGGCGGCCACCATCGCTTCGAAGTAGTCCGCCCGGTCCTTGTCGTTTGTGAGGTAATCCGCGTTGTACGCGTCGAGGCCGTATTCCTCCATGTAGCGCGCTTTCCGCGCGTCGGGGAGTTCCGGCAGCGTCCGGCGGATTTCTTCAATGTATTCGTCGCTCACGGTGAAGGGCACCAGATCCGGCTCGGGGAAGTAGCGGTAGTCGTTCGCTTCTTCCTTCTTGCGCATGCTCTTCGTGACGCCTTCCTTTTCGTCCCACGTGCGGGTCTCCTGCACGATGGTGCCGCCGTCCTCGAGGATTTCCGCCTGGCGCATCGCTTCGTATTCGATGGCGCGCTCTACGCCGCGGAAGGAGTTGATGTTCTTGATTTCCGTCTTGGTGCCCAGTTCCTTCTGGCCCACGGGACGGACGGAAACGTTCGCGTCGCACCGGAGGCTCCCCTCTTCCATCTTGCAGTCGGAGACGCCGCAGTACTGGAGGATGGCGCGCAGTTTTTCCATGTACGCCACCGCTTCCTTCGCGGAACGGATATCCGGCTCGGAGACGATCTCGAGGAGCGGCGTGCCCGTGCGGTTGTAGTCCACGAGGGAATAGTCCGAGTCCGTAATGGACGTGCCGTGGTGCACGAGCTTGCCCGCGTCTTCTTCCATGTGCGCGCGGGTGATGCGGATGGTGGAGGGCTTCCCGTCCACTTCGATGTCCAGATGGCCGTGCTCGCAGATGGGCAGGTCGTACTGGGACGTCTGGAAGTTTTTCGGAAGGTCCGGGTAATAGTAGTTTTTCCGGTCGAATTTGCTGAACCGGGAAATCTCGCAGTTCAGCGCGAGGCCCGTGCGCACCGCAAATTCGAGCACCTTTTTATTCAGCACGGGCAGGACCCCCGGCAGGCCGAGGCACACGGGGCATACGTTCGTGTTCGGGTCGGCGCCGAAAGACGTCCTGCAGCTGCAGAAAATTTTCGTGGCCGTGCGGAGTTCGGTGTGGACTTCCAGGCCGATGACGGCTTCGTATTTCATTCTTCCATTTCTCCTTTCGGCGCGGTTTTCGTCAGTTCCGGATGCGCCTGTTCAAACGCGTAGGCCGCATTGAGGATGCGTTCCTCTCCGAGGACCGGTCCGATGAGCTGCATGCCGAGGGGCATGCCGTCGTGGAACCCCACGGGCAGGCTGATGGACGGCACGCCCGCGAGGTTCACCGGCACGGTGCAGATGTCTTCCATGTAGAGGGACAGCGGATCGGAGAACGCGCCGAACCGGAAGGCCGCGCCCGATGCGGACGGCGCGGCGATGACGTCGCACTGCGCGAAGGCTCTGTCGAAATCTTCTTTCAGGAGTTTGCGCACTTTGAGCGCTTTCAGATAATACGCGTCGTAGTAGCCCGCGGAGAGCACGTAGTTCCCGAGCATGATGCGGCGCTTCACTTCCCTGCCGAAGCCCGCGCTCCGGGTCTTGATGTACATGTCCACGATATCTTCGCCGGGCATGCGGAAGCCGAAGCCCACGCCGTCGTAGCGGGCGAGGTTCGAGCTCGCTTCCGCGGGGGCGATGATGTAGTACACGGAGACGCCGCTCTTGACGTGCGGAATGGATACGGGGACAATCTCCGCCCCTTCGCCTTCGTAGAATCGGAGCGCCTGCTGGATGGCGTCCTTCGTTTCTTCCTTGATGCCCGGGCCGAAAAATTCCTCCGGCACGCCGATGCGGAGCCCCTTCACGTCGGTCTTGAGGGCTTTCTTATAGTCCTTTTTCTCCATGGGAATGGAGGTGGAGTCCCGCGGGTCGTGCCCGGCGATGGCGTTCAGCACGATGGCCGCGTCGGTCACGTCCTTCACGATCGGTCCGATCTGGTCGAGGGACGACGCGAAGGCGAGGAGGCCGTACCGGGAAACGAGGCCGTAGGTGGGCTTCAGCCCCACGAGGCCGCAGAAGGACGCGGGCTGGCGGATGGAGCCGCCCGTATCGGAGCCGAGAGCCCACACCGCTTCGTTCGCCGCGACCGCCGCGGCGCTGCCGCCGGACGAGCCGCCGGGCACGCAGTCCGTATTCCACGGATTTTTACTGGGGCCGAAATACGAATTTTCCGTGGAGCTTCCCATGGCAAATTCGTCCAGATTGGTCTTGCCGAGGGAGATGAAATCCTCCGCGGCCAGTTTTTCGATGACCGTCGCGTTGTACGGCGCGACCCAGTGTTCCAGCATGCGGGACGCCGCCGTGCAGGTCTCGCCCTTGATGCAGATGTTGTCCTTGATGGCCCCGGGGATGCCCGCCATATCGGAAATGGCCTCTCCCGCGGCGATTTTCGCGTCCACCTTCGCCGCCTGCGCGAGCGCCCGCTCGTCGGATGTGGACAGGTAGGCGTGAATCTCTCCCTCCGCTCTGTCGCGGTGGGCGATGAATGTTCTGGTAAGCTCTACGGCAGAAATGTCCTTCGCCTGAAGCTTTTCATGGAGTTCGTGAATGGTCAGCTGCACAGCCCTGCCTCCTTATATGATCTTCGGCACTTTGAAGTAGCCGTTTTCCTTTTCCGGCGCGTTCATGAGCGCTTCTTCATTGGTAAACGACGTATGGGGCACGTCGTCCCGCATGACATTGTATTGTTCCACCGCGTGGACCATGGGCTCCACGTCCGCCGTGTCGTACTGGTTCAGCTCGTCCATGTAAGTGAGAATGCTGTTCATGGAGGTCTTCATTTCTTCCAGCTCTTCCGGCCCGAACGCCAGACGCGAAAGCAGCGCCACTTTCTGCACTTCTTCTGTAGAAATTTTCACTGGTTTCACTTTCCTTTCCGCAGGCGGCACGCCGCCCCGACGATATAATCATATCTTACAGTATACCATACGGCGCGCGGTTTCTGAAAAAGGCGGCGCAAAAAATCCCCCGCGGCGTCATGCCGCAGGGGAAGATTCAGGGCCGGAACGACTCCGCCAGATACCGGAGAGACCGGTTCATGAGGAAGTCGAGACGCTCCTTCCGCCCGGAGAGATAGAGATAGCCCAGAAGGCTTTCAAAAGCGGTGGCTTCGCGGTATTCTTCCACGGTGGCGCTCTTCGGCACGGAAGAGCTTGTATTCCGCCCGCGGCGGCACACTTTGAGCTCCCGTTCGTCCAGAAGCTCCCGGATCTCGAAGAGGATGCGGCTCTGCCACTTCGCTGAAACCATCTCCGAAGCGAGCGTGCTCAGGATCTGCACATTGTAGATGCCCGTCCCGATGAGCTGCTCCCGGATGAAGAAAGACCAGCATACGTCGCCCATGTAAGCGAGAGTGAGCGCGTCCATGGAAAATGCGTCCTGCTCGGTGAGGGGCTGCGGCGTCCGGCCCATCTTCTGCGCCATCTGTTTTTTCAGAAACTGGACGCGCTTAAATTCCACGTTTCTTCCACCGCGCGCCGGTCGGCGTATCTTCGATCACGATATCCATGGCGGCAAGCCGGTCGCGGATCTTGTCGGCGATGGCGTACTGCTTCTCCGCTCTCGCTTCCTGCCGGATATCGAGGATGACCTGCATGAGCTTCTGGAAATCCTCGCTGTCCGCCGCAGTTTCCCGGCGGGTCCAGGCGCTTTCCAGAATGCCCAGCACATCCATGATTTCTTTCATATGCTTCATGGCGAGCGCCACCGCCCCGCTGTCGATGCCGCAGGCGCCGCTCTGCACGGCGGTGTAGTAGATATTGACCGCCTTCGCCAGATCAAAAACCGTGCTCGACGCAAGGCCCGTATTGAAGTCGTCGTCCATGGCTTCGTGGAAATCCGCCATGGCTTTTTCCGCAGCGGCGCGGAGCGCGGCGGACGCCTCCGACGCGTCGTGCCCCTCTTTCCCCGCGAGCTCGCGGATGCGGCCGATCACATCGGTGAGGCGCGCCATGTTCGTCTCCGCCTCCTCCAGCCGGTCGTCGCTGAAATCGAGCGGGCTCCGGTAATGGGTGGACAGCAGGAAGAACCGCAGGGCGTCGCCGGAGTATTTCTCCAGCACATCTTTCACGAGGAAGAAATTGTTGAGCGACTTGCTCATCTTCTCCTGATTGATGGTGATGAAGCCGTTGTGCAGCCAGTAATGGACGAAGGTGCAGCCCGTGCATCCTTCGGACTGGGCGATTTCGTTTTCATGATGCGGGAAAATGAGGTCGCTGCCGCCGCCGTGGAAATCGAAGGTTTTGCCCAGATAATGGATGGACATGGCGGAACACTCGATGTGCCAGCCGGGCCGTCCCGGTCCCCACGGGCTGTCCCAGGCGGGCTCTCCGGGCTTCGCCCCTTTCCACACGGCAAAGTCGCCGGGATTGCGCTTGCCTTCATTCACTTCCACCCGCGCGCCGGCGAGCATGTCCTCCACATTGCGGCCGGAGAGCTTTCCGTATCCCTCAAACGTGGAAATATCGTAATATACGTCGTGATCCAGCACATAGGCGTGGCCCTTCTCGATGAGCGTCTCCACCATGCGGATGATGTCGTCCATATGCTCCGACACGCGGGGATATTTGTCCGCCCGGCGCACATGGAGCGCGTCCGTCACCTGGAAATAGGCGTCGATGTACCGGTCGGAAATGACTTTCCACGTAGAGCCCTCGGCATTGGCCTTATTGATGATCTTGTCATCCACATCGGTAAAATTCTGGATAAGCGTCACCTTGTAGCCGATGTACTGCAGATACCGGCGGATCACGTCCCACGTCACCGCGGGCCGCGCGTTGCCGATGTGCGGATGATTGTACGGCGTGACCCCGCACACGTAGATCTTCACCTCGCCCGGCGTGACCGGCACGAAGAGAGACTTCTCCCGCGTCATCGTGTTGTACACTTTTATATCTTCCATACCTTTTCCTCCCCGGCGGCCTCCCGCCGTCTCCGCTTCCCGCGGAAATAAAAAACCGCCGCCTCACAGAGACGGTGGTCCGTTCTTCCACTCTGTGGAAAGCCCTGAGGCTCCCCTCCTGTTTTTATCGCAAACAAACGGAAAAAGCTACTCTTCGCATTTCGCCCTTTCTGCTCCCGAATGCATTTCTTCCCGGATTTCACAGGCAGGCTTGCAGCCGGCGGCCCGCCCTCTCTGCGGAGAAACGTGCGGAAATACTTCTTTCGATCCTCGCATTGTATGATATTTGTGTCATTTCGCAGCTGACCTGGTTTTCGCCCCCACACCCGCCTGCTGGAGCGTTCGCTACCCGGCTGTCCGCCTCTCACTACTGACCCTCTCGGTTTTCCCGGCAGGACTTACTTCTAAACCGCACCGTGCTCAGAGGATCTTTTGCCCTCCTTACGTGGATCGTTTCGCCTGCGACTGGCATCGACTTGCAACCACAGACCTGCGAAATGGTTCTATTTATTATAGGAGGACCGCCCATTCTTTGTCAACGGGCGGCCGCAAAATCAGCGCGCCGCTTTCAGCAGGCGGAGCCCCTCCTCGAGGACTTCGCCCACGCTCTCCCGGAAGACCAGCGTGCACGACGCATCCCTCGGCGTGGGGTCGCGGTTGATGAGCACCAGCGCGTCCCCGCGGAACTCGTTGATGAAGCCCGCCGCGGGATACACCACGAGGCTCGTGCCGCCGATGATGAGCATGTCCGCGTGGGAAATTTCATCAAGCGCGCACTGGATGGTGAAGCCGTCCAGCGATTCTTCATAAAGGACCACGTCCGGCTTGATGACGCCGCCGCACTCCGGGCAGTGCGGCACGGGCGCGCACAGCGCGAGAAAGTCCTCCATGCCGTATTCCCTTCCGCACTTCTGACAGATGTTCCGCAGCACCGAGCCGTGAAGCTCCAGCACATTCCTGCTCCCCGCTTTCTGATGCAGGCCGTCGATATTCTGCGTCACCACCGCGGAGAGTTTGCCCATGCGCTCCAGCTCGGCCAGCGCGTAGTGGGCGTGGTTCGGCTGCGCGCGGAGCATCATCCCTTCGCGCTCTTTGTAGAGCGTGTAAAACTCCACGGGATGCTCCGCGTAGAAATGATGAGACAGCATCTCCTCCGGCGACCACGGCAGATCCGTCTTCTGCCGGTACAGGCCGTCCTTCCCGCGGAAGTCGGGGATATTCGACTCCGTAGACACGCCGGCTCCGCCGAAAAACACAATGCGTCGATGCGTGCGGAGCAGCTCCGCAAACCGTTCGATGGGCGTCATGACATTCCCTCCTCTGCAGAAAAAATTTCTTCTCTCCGTATTGTAGCATAGACCGCCGCGCGGAGAGAACGCGCCGTTTGCCAATCCATGCGGCCCGGCATATAATGAAACAAATCAGACAAAGGAGTGATACCATGAGCCGCCTGACTCTTGAAAAAGCAAAAGAAATCCTCGCGAAACACACCACGCAGCCTTCCCTTTTCGTGCACGCCGCGTGCGTCTCCGCCGCCATGGGCGCTTTCGCCGAACACTTCGGCGAAGACAAAGACTACTGGGAAGCCATCGGCTGGCTGCACGACGTGGACTACGAAGCCTATCCCTCGCTCACCGAACACTGCCACCACGTGCGGGAATTTCTCGCGCCGGAAGGCGTCGATGAAGAAGACATCCGCATCATCATCTCTCACGGCTGGGGCATCTGCACGGACGAAGTGGAGCCCTCCACGCCCATCATGAAAAGTCTCTTCACCGCGGACGAACTCACCGGCCTCATTCACGCCTACGCGCTCATGCGCCCCGAAGGACTGGACGGCATGACCGTGAAGAGCCTCAAGAAAAAATGGAAAGACAAACACTTCGCCGCGGGCTGCAAGCGCGACGTCATCCAGAAAGGCTTCGACATGCTCGGCGAAGACCCGGCCGTCATCATGCAGTGCTGCATCGACGGCATGACCGCTCACAAAGCGGACATCGGCCTCGGCAAATAACGTACGGCAGAAAAGGCAGAAACTCTCTCTGCCTTTTTTCTGCCTCCCCGTCCCGCGTTCCGCCCGCGCGATTGACAAGCGCGGACGAATCGATTACAATAAACAGGTACCTGCAGAAAATCGCGGGGCATAGCGCAGTTGGTAGCGCACCTGCTTTGGGAGCAGGGGGTCGCCAGTTCGAGTCCGGCTGCCCCGACCAATGAATTGTCTCAGTAGCTCAGCTGGATAGAGCAACCGCCTTCTAAGCGGTGGGTCGTGGGTTCAAATCCCTCCTGGGACACCAGAAACAAACGGCACGCGCCGATCCATACAGGCCGCACAGGCGGAAAAAAAGCTGGAACGTTCCGGCTTTTTTCTTTTGCCTCCGCCGCCCGGAAAATTTCCCGTCGAAAACCGCACAAATGGCAATTCCCCTCTTGAGACACGGGCCGTACATTTATATAATAACAGTATACGGGTTATTAGTTTTTTCAAATGTGAAAAGGCGCCTCCCGCAGCGGGGAAAGAAGCCCCCTGCGCGGACGAGCAGAAATGAAAGAAGGATGACATATGAGACCATGGAAACTGGATCTGATCCGGGAAGAGGGCCAGCCGCTCAAATCCATTACCGCCCGGCTGTACACGGGCAATAAGTACGTATACCTGTGGGACGAGGCGAAAGGCCCCTCGAAGCTCGCAGTCCTCACGCCGGAGGTCAAACTCGCAGCGGCCTGCCTGAACGAGTGGAGCCGGGGCCACACGACGGAAGAGACCTTCCGCAAAGCGCAGGACGTCCTGCCCCGCGTCGAAGAAGGCGCCCCGGTCTCCGATCTCTTTGACGAAGACACTTACGCCGCCGGAGCCGCCGCCCTCGCCTCCGACGACTATCTGCGCAGCATCAAAACGGACAGCACGGCTTCGCCAAAAAAATAACGCCAATGAAAAAGAGCCCCCGCGCGGGGCTTTTTCTTTTGCTCAATATCAATACCTGCAACGAAGTACCAGTTTACCTGTATCCATCAGCCATCTAAAACATATGCCGCGAAAACTCCTTGGCGCAAGCTGTATCAGTTTACCTATATCCAACAGAAATCTAAAACCGCCACGGTGCGCAGGAGTTTCCTGTCGCTGTATCAGTTTACCTATATCCAACAGAAATCTAAAACAGCGATGGCCGTGTTACAGGCCGCCGGAATGTATCAGTTTACCTATATCCAACAGAAATCTAAAACCCATGCCGCCATGCGTCAATCCGTCATGCCGTATCAGTTTACCTATATCCAACAGAAATCTAAAACCTTTATCCGTGTAGCTTCGATTACTTAACGTATCAGTTTACCTATATCCAACAGAAATCTAAAACCACGCGTTTACATTTGAAACATCCCCCCCAGTATCAGTTTACCTATATCCAACAGAAATCTAAAACTCTATAAGGCGCGACATTTCCGCGCTATTGGTATCAGTTTACCTATATCCAACAGAAATCTAAAACCTTTGATTAATATATATAAGCAAGAAAAAAGTATCAGTTTACCTATATCCAACAGAAATCTAAAACTCTGTTTTGCGTGATGTTGTTGGTACTGCTGTATCAGTTTACCTATATCCAACAGAAATCTAAAACTGTATAATTAGGGGAATTGTCCCGCCGAATGTATCAGTTTACCTATATCCAACAGAAATCTAAAACATCAACAACGGGAATATATTTTTTCGTCTTGTATCAGTTTACCTATATCCAACAGAAATCTAAAACATATCTTTTGCAAGTTTCGCCTGTCGCTTCGTATCAGTTTACCTATATCCAACAGAAATCTAAAACTCGGCGTAGAGGGCATGAGCATTTACGGCCGTATCAGTTTACCTATATCCAACAGAAATCTAAAACCAAAATCCTCGCTAATCGACAGGTCGGGGCGTATCAGTTTACCTATATCCAACAGAAATCTAAAACGTCCGATGAAGCCGATAGGACGCTCGCAGAGTATCAGTTTACCTATATCCAACAGAAATCTAAAACTGATGCCTGTATCATATCATTGACACCCCTGTATCAGTTTACCTATATCCAACAGAAATCTAAAACTAACGGCCATGCGCTCCCTTTCCGTTATGTGTATCAGTTTACCTATATCCAACAGAAATCTAAAACTGCGTTTCAGATTCCGAAAAAGCGTCCGCGGTATCAGTTTACCTATATCCAACAGAAATCTAAAACCTTAAACTCATTATAGCAGAGCTTCTTTTACAGTACAATCAGCTCTTTGTCTTTCAGGTGTTCCTCCATGGCTGTAGGCTTTCCCAGCAGGATCATCATCTGCGCATACTGTTTTTCCGTGACGAGCAGTGCGCGCACCTGCCCTTCCGGCGGGAGCCGTCCTTTCAGGCGGGCAATATACTTCGCCGCATCGTCTCGATTCCGTGCAATGCGGCAGTATACTGAATACTGCAACATATCATATCCGTCGCCGAGCAGGTATTTCCGGAAGGCCACATAATTTTTCTTGTCCCGCGCCGTGGTCGTGGGCAGGTCAAAAAACACCATAAGACGCATCAGTCTGGACATCCCCGTATCATTTCCTTGTAAACCCATGAAGTCAACACGGGAGGGATAAAAAGCGATGCATCCACCTTCTCTACCGCCGCAGTGAAGCTCTTCACATACCGAGCCATGACGTTCCGCACTTTCATGTGCGCGCCGTCATAGTCCATTTCCAGATTGACCAGTCCCACGAGCTGCCGCCTCTGTCCTGCGGTAAGAGTTTCCTCCAGTTCCCCGTGATGAAGGTCCGCCCACATATCCACAATGGGGCGAAAGGGTTCCATGAGATCGTCTCCAAGATTAAACGGATTGGTCGGTCCGATATGATGGATGCCCAGTGGCGGATAGTATCCGAAGAGGTAGAGCGTCTTTACCATGGATGACCGCAGGATGGCATAGCCGTAGTTCAGGGCATGATTCACTCCGTCGTCTTCCATGCGGAGAAACTGCGAACCGAATAGCTGACGGAAATACAGTTTCGCGCCGATGCCTTCCCGGTTCCCGCTGTCGCCTTCAGCTACTTCCTCCGCCAGTTCCCGAATCCGGTTTGCGGCAGCGCTGCCGGGGCAGCAGCAGTCGAGCGCTGCGGCCTGACTGCACAGTTTCGCCCGCACGACGCGGTCCCACAGGGCATCCTTCTGTCCCTGCGTGAGCGCCACCTGCCGGGCGGCCACCGTATAGGGTCGATAGTGCACCAGCTCCGGATAGATGACCGATGACGGCAGATGCTTCTCATCACATACCACGATATGCGCCCCTGCCCGGGTCAGCTCTGTGATGGCCGCCGTTGTGACAGCGGTCTGCTGGTTATCCAGTACGATGCAGTACAAATCGTCGATGGGTACGGGCACGGTCTTTCCAAGCCGGGTGATGCGCAGCACATGATGGACGACGCTCAGCCGTTCCCCTTCTTCGACGATAAGGGTGCGAAACACGGGAATCCCTCCTTTGTTTCATCTATACAACCACCCTTTTGTCCTAACAATGATACTGCGTATTTTTGCACAGTTGTACCCGGTCCTAATGAAATATCAATAGAATTACTTTTATTAACTTCTTTGACATAAGTTCTGTTATTATTGATATTTTTAACCGCTTGATAGAATCCGGAGAAAGATAATGTATTTTTTCTGCTAACCTCTATATAGTCATTTTTGTATAAATATGTCATATGCTGGACATAATCTGCTGGCAATGGTCGAAGCAAATAGAGTTTCCCGTTTTCTTTTTTCATATCTACATAACGGATTCCCCAAATACGAGTTTTTCCTTTTGAATCTTTATATAACTCTGCACAATAAGTCTTTGGCATCCCCAATATACTGTAATTATTTCCTCTAATATACTTTTTATAATAATTGCTTACAGTTTGTTCTTTCACAGAAACCTTGCGCACCACTTGTCCCGCTGTCGTGAGGAAAGCATCCATACCATGGGCATCCAGATACTGCTGCACCGTATAGCTGTCTGCCTGCCCGTCCAGCGCAGTATGAAGCGCATCGAGAAGCGCTCCATCCGTGGTATACAGATTTGGCAGGTCTTTCTTTTTGACTGAGCCGATGGCGCGGCGGCTGATTTTCCACATATCCCCGTCGATTTCCATAAGGCGTATGGGATTGGAATCCGCTACGGCCCCGCGGAACCGTCTTTCCGGTTTGATAGAGGTGATGGGCTGGTACGGCGGCAGAATAAAATCGCCGCATCCCCCGTAGTACAGCTCCACTTCATGCTGAAATTCTTCTGCCGTGCGCGTATCGCCTTCAGCGGGACCGAAGCGCAGGTCCACTTCCTGCCGGAGCCCAGGCACAACGGAAGGCACCGCCGCCGTGTTCTGGAGTCGCGCCCTTGCCAGCTCAGCGTCCATGTGATAATAGCCAGAAAGCTGCTTCACGCAGCCGACCAGCATTCGCTGGTAAGCCATGCTTTCCGTCCCGCCGAAATGCCGCTGCACCTGACGCAGCTTTTCGTAGTCCATGGCCAGCACCGCCGCCGCTTCCGTCAGATTGGCGATGATGACCGCATCGGCTGCGTGATTCAGGTAATTTCCGCGGTTCTTTTCTTCGCTTCCCCAGGTGTCCCGATTCAGCCATTCTTTGCGGAACCGGCTCGTAATATGCCCGCGGATGCCATACACTTTCGGGCTGCCTGCCAGATGATGTTTCAGCAGTCCCACCACATATTTTGTGATATACCGCGTGTCGTTGATGTTGCGGGATTTCCACCCGTTCAGAACTTCCGCCGCTTTATCGCCATAGATGCTTTCCAGATGGAGATACTGGTACTTTCTCTGGCTGATGGGATGCGATTTCCGCCGGTAGGCCGCTTTCACCCGCGCCAGGAACGCTTCCCGTTTCTCTCCTTTCAGATACATGAGCGGCGTCTGCTGCCGCTTGCTCTGATTTTCCGAACCGAGCACAAGCGCCTTATTGTGAATGGTATTGTCCAGAATCAGGGAATAGGGTACGATGTGGTCCACTTCATACTCGTGATTGTTGAGAATCAGCGCTCTCTTCAAATCCAGCGGCTCGCCGCTGTAGAGACACTTTCCTTCCTGCTGGCAATATAGTTTATACCGCTCGATCTGCGGCCCCTTGACTTCCGCCGGGTCGCACTGAAGGATTTCGGCCACTTTCCTGCGGATGGCCTCGTTCTCTTTTTCGTTGGCTTTTTTCAACCTGTCCAGCCGCTGCCGCTCTACGTAGCTCCGGGCAACGTCGTCCGCCACTTCCACATTGATATAGTCCGGCGTGCCATATACGCGGATGAGCGCGTTCAGGATTTTCCGCGTCTCGTTGATGGATCGGAGCACCACCGGATTGTCTTTCAGATCTTCGTCCCGGGACAGCACGTCCGGCGGCAGGAGAAGTGTCTTTTTGATTTCCTCCTGTTCGAGGGCTCTCTTTTCCCGGCCCCACTGAAAGTTGCCGTAAATATCGCCATCCAGAAAAGCTTCTACAGCATCGGCCATATGATGATACGACACGCCGCTCGTGCCGGACAGACGGAGCCCTTTCAACAATGTCCAGAATGTGTCGTTCACCGGAATGCCAAGCGTCTCCGCCAGCGTTTTCATGCGCCGCAGTTCCTCTACACGGCGGCGCGGCGTCTGATAGCTGGACAGCGTATCTCCCAGCTGATTCAGAAAAGACAATGGTTCTCGTTCTGTCCAGCAGTCCTTGTTTTCTATCATGGTTTCCCAGGAGAGTCCCGCCTTCTCTGCCGCCTTTTTGATCAGACGGATATAGCGGAAGGATTTGGTCAGTGTGGTGTCCACATCTTTTGCGCCAAGCAAAGTCAGACGCAGAGGTTTCAACAGTTTTTCCGCCTGCTTCCGGGTGAGACTTCCTTCTTTCATGATAGCTTCAATCAGCCGCTGCGCAGCTTCCTTCGTGAGTCCTGCTTCTCCGGTTTCTTCATTGACATAGCGATACTGTGAGAAAGCGTTCACCGCTGCATAGAGATCACCCAGTACGGTATTCCGGAATCCCCGCTTTTCCTCCGGATAGAACCGGCACATACCAAGGGTGTCCAGAAAACCTTTGTACCGTCTGTTTTCATCCTGCGAATCCCCCGGCCCGTCTTCAAAATCACGCTGGCGGAATATAATGTCCAGAATATGTAAAATGCGCTCTTCCGTCAGTTCCGGGCAGTGAACCGCCTGCCGTTCCAGTATCAGCTGCGCCTCGTCCTGAAAATGTTTCCGCCGCACCACAAGCCGGTCTTTTCCCTTGTAATCGTGATTGCGGAAATTATACTGTCCGGAATCAGACATGACGTAGTTCTCGCGGATATACTGCGAAACGGTGCGGCACCCGCTCTCCTGGAATTTCCGGTCAAAGCTGTCTGCGGCCTCCAGCATGCCCCGCTCTTCATCCAGTTTTGCCTGTTCCTCTTTTGTCGCGCCATCTTCCTCCAGCTCTGTATCTTCAGACGTCTGTGCCCGTTCCTCCGGCTCATAAAAATCCCGATATCCTCGATGGTTGCAGAAATGAATCAATATCCGCAGCAGGTCTTCCCGGCTCACCGGTTCTTCCGCCGCCCGGCATTTCAGTGCGACCATGCGCGTTTCCGGTGTTTCCGAAGCGGCGCGGATTTCGCCGTCTTTCAGAAAACGGATGTATTTCAGATAATTTTTCAGAATATCTTTGCGCGAACGGCGGCGGCGCAGCGTCCGGCGGATATGACGAAATCCGCGCCGTTCCTGACTGGTGCGGTCTTTCCCGTTATTCTTTTCCCCGGATTCAAAAATCCGGGTGCCAAAACTTTCAATTCGTCCATTTCTCCCCTGTTCGTCCGTAGAGATGACTGCCCAACCCACGGAGCCAATGCCGATGTCCAGTCCCAGACGGTAAATTCGCTTTCCCATTTTACTGCCTCCTGCATATCTCAATGAATCGTTTTTCTTTCTATTATACCTATCTCGTAATTCTATCCGCAACTATAAAGATAAAGTCTTGATTTCTTTTTGCTGTTCCATTATACTAAGTATGGTCTTAGAAGATGGTATCCGTTTACCTATGTCCAACAGAACATGGTTAAATGTATCAGTTTACCTATATCCATCAGGTTCTAAGATAAGGCAGGTCTTCGGGCCGTTGCCGTGGGGTACGGCGGTATCCGCGAATATTCCGCCAGAAGAGCCCGTACATGAATGTGTACGCGCTCTTTTTTTGCGCGGATTTTCCCCGGGCGGCAAACCGGCGGGGAGGACTCGGAAGGGCACGCAAAAAGCGGCCCGGTGGGAGCCGCTTTTCTGTTTTATGCTGCTTTATGCCGCGGAATGGACTCTCAGTCCTGATACTGCGGGGGCAGTTCTTTCACGCGGGCCACGCCGGTCTCGATGGCCGCCTTGGCGACGGCTTTGGCCACCGCTTTCGGCACGCGGGGATCGAACACGTCTACCACCACGTGATCCGGGTCGAGTTCGTCGTCGCTCATGAGGTTCGCCAGCGCGTACGCCGCGGCGAGCTTCATTTCTTCGTTGATCTGGCGCGCGCGCACGTCGAGAGCCCCGCGGAAGAGGCCCGGGAATACGCTGGAGTTGTTCACCTGGTTCGGCATGTCGCTCCGTCCGGTGCCGAAGATGTACACGCCCGCTTCCCGCGCGGCGTCAAGCATCATTTCCGGATTCGGATTCGCCATGGCAAAGACGATGTTCTTTTCCGCCATGGTCTTCACGATGTCGGGAGTGAAGACGCCCGGCGCGGAGCAGCCGAGAAGCACGTCCGCTCCTTTCACGGCGTCGGCGAGCGTCCCGTGTTTATTTTCCGGATTCACCCGGGCCGCGAGTTCCTTCTGGATGCGGTCCAGCTTTCCGTTGTCGTACATGATGCCCTTGCTGTTCAGGACGGTCATGTTTTCCTCTTTCACGCCCGCTTCGAGGAGGAGCCGCGCGATGGCCGAACCCGCCGCGCCGGCGCCGTTCATGACGACTTTCACTTCGTCGATCTTTTTCCCCACAAGGCGGAGGCCGCCGAGCACGCCCGCGAGCGCCGCGATGGCCGTGCCGTGCTGATCGTCGTGGAAAACGGGGATATTCATGGTGGCTTTCAGCGTGTCTTCGATGTCATAGCATTTCGGGGAAGACAGATCTTCCAGATTGATGCCGGCGAAGGATTTTTCCAGGAGCTGCACGGTGTGGATAAATTCGTCCGGATCTTTCGTATTGATGACGATCGGAATGGCGTCCACGTTGCCGAACCGTTTGTAGAGGGCGCTCTTCCCTTCCATGACGGGGAGGGACGCGGCGGGGCCGATGTCGCCCAGTCCGAGCACGCGGGTGCCGTCGGAAATGACCGCCACCACATTGCCTCTCCAGGTGAGGTCGAGGGAGAGGTCTTCATCTTCCTTGATCGCAAGGCACGGCGCGGAAACGCCCGGAGTATAAACCACGGCGAGGTCGTGCGCGTCGTTCACGGGCGCGGACAGCGCGGTCTGAATCATCTGATGCTTCTCTCTTCTGAGCTGCATGGCTTCTTCTCTTAAATCCATTGTGGGACTCCTTTCCCTGTACAAGCGGCCGTCAGTCTTTTACAGCGGGCATATTGCGCCCGTTGAAGATTTCCGCCATTTCCTGCTTGAGCAGCCGGCGGATGCGCTTCACTTCTTTCGGCGGCAGATCCTCTTCACGGGTGTGAAAGAGGTAGTTATCCAGATGGAAATCGCGGAGCATCATCTTCGTGTGGAAGAGATTTTCCTGATAGACGTTCACATCCACCATGTCGTACTTGTGACGGATCTGAGGCGCGATGTAATTCTGGATGGAGTTGATGCGGTGGTCGATGAAAATTTTCTTGCCGTTCACATCGCGGGTAAAGCCCCGCACGCGGTAATCGGCGACGACGATGTCCGCATCAAAGGACCGCAGCAGGAAATTCAGCGCGTTCAGCGGAGAAATCTTGCCGCAGGTGGAGACGTCGATGTCCGCGCGGAAGGTGCAGATGCCGTCCTGCGGATGCATTTCCGGATAGGTATGGACGGTGATGTGGCTCTTGTCCAGATGGGCCACCACGTCCTTTTTTTCATTTTCCACCGGCTCTTCCGCGATGAGCATGGTCACGCTTGCCCCCTGCGGGTCGTAGTCCTGCGACGCGATATTGAGAATATTCGCGCCGATCATGTCGGCCACGTCCTTCAGGAGCTGCGTGAGGCGCTCCGCGCTGTATTCCTCGTCGATGTACGCGATGTACTTCTCCCGGTCCGCCGCTTCGCTCGCATAGCAGATGTCATACATATTGAAGCTGAGCGATTTGGTGAGATTATTGAATCCGAAAAGTTTCAGTTTTCTCTTTGCCATGGTCGATGTCCCTCTCTCCTCCTTCCTTCTGGCGTATATTGTATATTATATCAGATAAATGGTATATCTGTGTGCCAAATTACCGAAGAATCGATACGCTTCATATCAATTCTTCATGAGGAAGGTATATATTGTCAAAAACTCATGCTGCGGTCAGCGGATATCTTTCAATTTTTCAATGAGCGCCCGGAGCGCCCGTCCGCGGTGGCTGATGCGGTTCTTTTCTTCCAGCGGAAGTTCCGCCATGGTTTTCCCCAGCTCCGGCAGGAAAAACAGCGGGTCGTAGCCGAAGCCGCCCGTGCCGGCGTAGAAATCGCGGATAATGCCTTCGCATTCGCCGCGGGCCGTCACCGCCCGCCCGTCGGGCCACACGAGGGCCACCACGCACACGTAGCGGCCTTTCCGCTCGTCTCCGTGATACGGCGCAAGTTCCCGGATCAGTTTCTGATTGTTCGCTTCGTCGTCGCCGTGGCAGCCCGCGTAGCGCGCGGAATAGATGCCCGGCCGGTCTCCCAGCGCGTCGGCAATGATGCCCGAGTCGTCGGACAGCACGGGCAGGCCCACCTCCGCCGCATAGCACCGCGCTTTCTGGAGCGCGTTTTCTTCAAAGGTCTCCCCGGTTTCTTCCGGGTCGGGCAGGTCGGCGATGGCCGAGATAGGTTCCGCCTCCCAGCCAAGCTCCGCGAAAGCTTCCCGGAATTCTCTGATTTTTCCCTGATTGTGCGTAGCCAGTACGATTTTCATGTTATCTCCCCATCAGTAATCCCACGGCGTCCCGTTTCACCCGCCGCCAGTCGTCTTCCGCCGCCGCGAGCGCCGCCGTGCTTTTCCTCACCATCGCCGTAAGCGCGCCGATCTGCGCTTCGGACGCGCGGCGCACGGGCAGACGGAGAAGCCGGGACGCGCACACATGGCACGCGCCGCCCGCAGTCATCGCGCCGAGGAAGAGCCCGCCCAAGGGCCCGTCCAGATAGACTTTCAGATATTCCGCAGTGTAGCTGTCCATGGGACGGAACGCCATCACGTCCGCCGCGGCGGCCGCTCCCGCCAGGCTGTCCGGCACGACTGCGCACCGGATGCCGCCCGGACGCCGCACCGCGAGAAGGTCGCCCGCTTCGACGCGCTTCACGTCTGCCGCCGTCTGTTCCCTCACCAGATCCTCCCGGACGCACGCATCGGTCACCGCCTCCGCGGGAATGACGCGGTACGTGCCGAGCGTCCCTTTCAGTGCGGGCACGGCGCGGAAAACGCTGCCCACAGCGAAGTCCGGATCGAGCAGCCCCGCCGCGAGGATGGTCTGCACCGCTTCGCTGCCGTTCCATCCGTAGAGATCGTAGTCCCAGCTGTCCGCCCCCGCAAAGGCTTCCCGGCTGATGGCCGCCCGGTCCCACCGGCGCAGGCCGTCCGTGCAGTCCAGCTCGCCGAAGCGGATATGCCCGTCCCGGTCTGCGCCGCCCAAGGCGATCAGATCCTCTTCCGCCTCGCCGTCCACCAGATGATACATGGACGAGACGGTTCGCCGCGCCGCCATGGCGCGGAGCGTCTCCTTCGCCGGGCCTTCGTCCGCCCGGAGCAGCGCGCTCGGCAGAAGCGCCTCCATGACGCCGCCCTCCGCCAGATGGGCTTCCATGGCCTGCCAGAGCGCGAGCGTCCGCTCCTCATCCGCACCGAAATAGAAAATGTAGTCGTACCGCTCCTCATCCGCGGGGATTTCGTCCATCGTCATGATCCGCCCCCGCCCGTAGATGAGAGACAGCGGCTGCCGCCAGGACGCATTGTCCACCGCCACGGCGATGCGCTTGTCCCGGAGCGTCACGAAAATGTCGGTGAGGCGCGCCAGATACCGGTCCGCCCCCGCGAAGAGCACTGTCTGCCCCGCTTTCTCCGCCTGCCCGACGGCTTCGCGCAGCACGGCCGCCGACGCGCGGGAAGGCGCTTCCGCGCCGGAAAAATCCATGGGGTCCACAGACAGGGCCAGCGTGTACACCGCCGCATAGGTCTCCGCCGGGCCCGGCGCCGGGCCGAGCATCTCCGCGGTGAGCTTCTGCGCCGCTTCGTAGAGCTCCTCCTGCGAAAGGCCGTACTCCCGGTTGGCGCGGTTCTCCGGCCGGCTGAACAGCACATAGTCCAGATGGCGCGCCCGCATGATTTCCCGGAAAATTTCGTTTTCCTTCACGCCGTACGCGGCGAACTGCCGCACTTTTTCCTGCTGCTGGTCCAAGATGTCCCTCCTCGAACGGTTGGTATTCTGCAAAAACAACTTCTTTTATTATAAACGCTGCCCCCTTTTATTTCCATTTCCCCGGAAAATTTGCGCCGCCCCGCTTTCTCTGCGGGCAAAAAAAGAGCGGAGACCGCTCCTCTTTTTATTTTCCTTCCGGATAGATCTCCGCTTCGGAAAACAGCGCCGCCGCGCCGGAGAGATACACCGTGTCTCCTTCGACGCGCCCGAAAATTTCGCCGCCCCGGTCGGACGCCTGCCAGCCCCGGAGCTCCGCTTTGCCCAGCGCCTTCGCCCAGTAGGGGAAGATGTGGCAGTGGCCCGATCCGCACACGGGGTCTTCCGGCACGGCCAGCTTCGGCGCGAAGGACCGGGACACGCAGTCGTAGTCCGCGCCTGCGGCGGTGATATTGAGGAGCAGTCCCGGCAGCGCCTTCACGCGGTCCATGTCCGGCGCGGCGTTCCGCACGTCGCTCTCCTTCTCCATCACGCAGAGCAGGTCCCGCCCGAGGTACGCCTCGCGGGGCCGCGCGCCAATGGCCGCCTCCATGTCGTCCGTCACCGGCACGGGCTGCAGCTCGTACGCGGGAAATTTCATCTCGTAGAGCGAGCCCCGCTTCGTCACGGTGAGGACGCCGCTCATGGTGTCGAAGGACACCTCCTGCGCCTCCGGCTCGTAGAAACGGAGAATGACGTACGCCGTGCCCAGCGTGGCGTGCCCGCACAGATCGATCTCTCCGCCCGGCGTGAACCACCGCAGGCCGTACCGCCCGCTCTGCCTCACCGCGAAGGCCGTCTCCGACAGACGGTTCTCCACGGCGATCCGCTGCATCATTTCGTCAGGCAGCCATTCGTCCATGACGCACACCGCGGCGGGATTGCCCCGGAAAACGGTTTCCGTAAACGCGTCTACTACATACTGTTTCATTGCAGGATCCCCCTTTTCGCTTCGTATGGCTTTCATTATAAAAAACGGCGCGCTCTTCCGTCAAACAGGCGGGCGGAAGCGGCGCGGCCCCATCGTCTTTCCTCCGCCACGCAAAAACGCATCCCGCGGAGAGATGCGTTTTCCTTTTATTTTCCGTTCTGCCAGTCAAAGAATCCCCGGCCCACGTGAGGCTTCATTTCTCTGCTGTACACGTCCATTACGGATGCGCCGGAGAGGAGACGCTCCGCCTGATGCTTCGTCAGCGCGAGCACCTGCAGAAACTGCACCGTGCCGTATACGGTGGAGAGCGTCTGCGCATCCACGTCGGGAATGAGAAGCACCGCCGCCACCGCCGTGTCGGTCGCGCGGGAGATGCCGAGCTGCTCCGCCGTAAACATCTGAAAGGACGCAAGATGCCGGTGCCCCGCATACGCCAGACGGGCGGCGGCCGAGAGGAGATCGCACGCCCAGAGCGCGTCCCCCGCGGCCTCTTCCCGCACCTTCATCGTGAGCTCGCAGCCCCGGCCGCTCCATGCGCCGCCGAACGCGCGGGGATTGCCGTAGAGTTCGGACAGGCCGAAGGTGACAATGTGCAGGCCTCCGCCCGTCATCGGATAGAAAGAATACCCGTCGAGAAACTGGTCGCCGCCGAGCGCGGCCCGAGCTTCCACGGCGGTGGCAAAATGCTCTGGATCCGCGCCGGGATAGAGCCGGGCAAACTCCGCTTCAATGGCGTCCCACCCCGGCGCCCATTTCGGGTCGGCGGCAAGGCGGTTCATAAATTCACTTTTGGTCATGGCATCGTCTCCGTTTTTTTCTATGCAGTATACAGGCCCCGTGTAAAATTCCTGTCAGGCCGGCGCGTCTTTTTCCGCTTCTTCCCGCAGCAGGCGGTCCGCCCGCGCGATATCTCCGGCGATCTGCGCGGCGAGCGCCGCCGCGGAAGGAAACCGGATTTCCCCCCGGAGGCGCTCCACAAACTCCACGGTGAAAGGCTCTCCGTAAATCGACTCGTCGAAATTCAGGATAAAGGTCTCCACCGTGCGCTGCGCGTTTCCAAAGGTGGGATTCCGCCCCACATTGGTCACCGCGGGAAACCGCCGGCCCCGGATGCGCGCAAAGGAAGCGTACACGCCGTCCGCGGGCAGCACCCGGTCCGCGCCGAAGACAAGATTGGCCGTGGGATAGCCCGTATCGTTCGTGCCGCGCCGGAATCCCCGCGCCACGCCGCCGGAGAGGCTGTAGCGCCATCCGAGAAGCGCCGCCGCGCGGCGCATGTCGCCTTCTCGCACGAGGCGGCGGATCTCCGTGCTGCTCACGACCCGTCCGCCGATGGCCCCGCTCACCGCAAGCGGCACCGTGAAGACCGCCACGTCCGTGCCGGCAAAATACCGCTTCATCGCATCCGGCGTGCCGGCCGCGCCCGCGCCGAAGGTGAAATTCTCTCCGCACACCACGCCCCGGAGCCCGCGGATCTCCCGAAGGCTCCGTAAAAATTCTTCCGCGGATTCAGCCAGAAACGCCGCGGTGGGCCGGATGATGACCGCCACATCCATGCCGAGCGCGGCGAGCATGCGCTCTTTTTCTTCCTCCGTCTGCAGGAGCTCCACCGGCCTGTCCGGAAAGAGCACCGCCGCGGGATGCGGCGAGAAGGTCACCGCTCCGGCGAGCGCCCCCGCCGCTTCCGCCATGCGGCGCGCTTCGGCGAGCACCGCCTGATGCCCCCGGTGGAATCCGTCGAAAAATCCCACGGCGAGCACGACCGGCCCGCAGTCCTGCAGATCTGCCAGTTTGCGTACCAGTTTCATGAAGGTCTCCCTTTCAGGAAAATACTTTTTTCGGATGAAGGACGCCGTCTCTCACGGCGGCGATGCCGAGAAATCCCTCCGGCCCGTAGGCCGCGGCCGCTTCCGCGCCAGGCGCGCCCGTGCGGAGCCGCTTCCCCGTGAGGAAATCCGCCGCTTCGTCCGCGGAGAGCTCCACCGCGGGCAGCCCCGCGAGGATCGGCCGCAGATCCTTCACAAGCGCGCCCTCCGGGTCCGCTTCGATTTCCTCGAGGGTCTTCGCCTCCGCGATGGAAAAAGGCCCCATGGCGGTGCGCACGAGGAAGGACATGGCGAGGGGGCACCCGGCGGCGCGGCCCATGTCCCGGCCAAGCGCCCGCACGTACGTGCCGGACGAGCAGGTCACGGAAAGGCGGAGATACGGCGGCGCGATCTCCCGCAGGGTGAGGTCGTAGATCTCCACCTCTTTTGCCGGCAGCTCCACCGCTTTGCCTTCCCTCGCCAGGTCATACGCCCGGCGGCCGCCCACCTGTTTGGCGGAATAGGCGGAAGGCACCTGCCGGATGGGGCCGCGGAAGCGCGCCGCCGCCTCTTCCCACGCGCGGGCGTCCGCAAGGACCGGCCCCCGCTCGAGGATGCGGCCGCTCACGTCTTCCGTATCCGTCGAAAAGCCCATGAGAAATTCCGCTTCGTACGTCTTCCGGTGAATGGGCGCGTATTCGATGAGCCGCGCCGCCCGGCCGAGGAAGACCGGGAGCACCCCCGCCGCAAGCGGGTCGAGGGTGCCGCCGTGGCCGATTTTTTTCTGGCCGTAGGCGCGCCGGAGGCAGGCGATCACATCAAAGGACGTCATGCCCGCGGGCTTGAGCACATTGAGCACGCCGTCCATCAGAGATAGCGCTCCGCCTTCTCGAGAAACGCCGCTTCCGCTTCTTTCAGCGGCAGGCGGATGGTGCAGCCCGCCGCGCGGATATGGCCGCCCCCGCCGAATTCCGCCGCGAGATCCGACACGTTGGCATAGGCCCGGGAACGAATGGAGAGGCGCGTCGCCTCCGGCCCGTCCGCCTTGAGGAGCACGCCGATTTCCACGCCTTCCACCCGGCGAGGAATGCTCACGTAGTAGTCGGAATTTTCCCCATCCATGGCCATGGCGGTCTCGTCCATGGCGGCGATGCCGATTTTCCCGTCCACAGCGTAGTGAAGCGTATCCAGCACGCGGCGGTACACCTCCATGGAGACCTTCGTGGTCACATCGAGGTGATTGGAAATGAAGGCAGGCTCCGCGCCCCCTTCCACCAGGCGCGCCGCCATGAGGAGCGTGTGAGCGGACGTATTGCTGAACTTGAAGAAGCCGCTGTCCGTGCCGATGCCCATGTAGAGCGCGTTCCGCGCTTCCCCATCCAGCGGGAATCCCCCGTCCAGGAAGAGCTCCGCCAGGAGTTCCGCCGTGGCGGCGTAGTCCGCGCGGAGATACAGATAGTCTGTGTACTCCGTATTGGAAATGTGATGGTCGATGCAGAGGCTCGGGACCTCCGGAAAGGCGAAGCCGCCGCCGCGCTCGATGTTCGACAGGTCCGTAAAGACGAGCGCGTCATAGACCGCCCCTTCGGGCACGGCTGTCAGGATCTCTTTCGCGCTCTCGAGGAAATGGAAACGCTCCGGCACGGGATCGGCGATGACCATATCGGCCGTTTTCCCCATATTCCGCAGCACCCGGCCGAGCGCGACGATCGAGCCGATATCGTCGCCGTCCGGATGGATGTGCCCCACGAGGAGGAATCGTTCATGGCTGCGGAGAAACGCCGCCGCCTCGTCCTTACTGATCTTCATGGCCGTTCTCTTTCTTCCCGCCGTCCGTATGGATTTTCTTCAGCAGCCCTTCGATGTGCATGCCGTAATCGAGGGACGTGTCCTCCGCGAAGGCGATGGACGGCGTATAGTACACCTTGAGGCGCTGGCCGAGTTCCCGGCGGATAAATCCTTTCGCCTGATTGAGCGCGTCCATGGATGCTTTCTTTTCTTCCTCTTTCCCGAAGAGGCTCACGTAGATGACCGCTTCCCTAAGGTCGCCGGTGAGCTTCACCCCCGTGACGGTGATGAAGCCCAGCCGCGGGTCCTTCAGGTCGTGGAGAAGCATATTCCCCACTTCCTGCTTGATGAATTCCTGAATTTTTCTTACCCGTAATTCAGACATGGTATCTCCTTGTTCGTATGGAAAATGCGCCGCCGGGGCAGCGCATCTTTTCTGTAATACGGAGAAACGGCTTATTCCAGCGCGGCCGCTTCTTCTTCGAAGGTGAAGGCTTCCAGCTGGTCCCCTTCCTTCACATCGCGGTAATTGTCGATGGCGATGCCGCATTCGTAGCCTTCGGTGACTTCCTTCACGTCGTCCTTGAAGCGGCGCAGGGAGGCCATCTTGCCTTCGTGGATGACGATGCCGTCGCGGACGATGCGGATCTGGCAGTTGCTGGTGATCTTGCCGTCCTGCACGTACGAGCCGGCCACGATGACCTTCGGCGTGTGGATGACCTGGCGCACTTCCGCGTGGCCCAGGACCACTTCCTTCACGGTGGGCGCGAGGAGCCCCGCCATGGCGGCTTTCACGTCGTTGATGGCGTCGTAGATGACGCGGTAGAGGCGGATGTCCACCTTTTCCTGCTCCGCCACCCGGCGGGCGTTCGCGTCAGGCCGCACGTTGAAGCCGATGATAAGCGCGTTCGAAGCGGAGGCGAGCATCACGTCCGATTCGCTGATGGCGCCCACCGCGGAATGCACCACAGAGATGCGCACTTTTTCGCTCTTGATATTGAGAAGCGACTGCTGGAGCGCTTCCACCGAGCCCTGGACGTCCGCCTTGATGATGATGTCCAGTTCCTTCATTTCCCCTTCCTTGATCTTTTCGAAGATGTTGTCGAGGGTGATCTTCTGGACCTGGCTCCGTTCCGCTTCCTTCGCGCGGACCGCTCTCATTTCCGCGATTTCCCGGGCTTTGCGTTCGTCCATGACGTAGAAATGGTCGCCCGCTTCGGGCACGCCGCTCATCCCGAGCACTTCTGCCGGCGCGGACGGTTCCGCCGATTTGAGCTTGCGGCCGTTTTCATTGGCCATGGCGCGCACGCGGCCCCAGCACTTGCCGGCGAGGATGCCGTCGCCCACGTGAAGCGTGCCGTTCTGGACGAGCACGTTCATCACCGGGCCGCGGCCTTTGTCGAGCTGCGCTTCCACCACGACGCCGTACGCTTCGCGGCGCGGATTCGCTTTCAGTTCTTCCATTTCCGCCAGCAGCAGGATATTGTCCAGGAGGTCGTCCAGGCCGATGCGCTTCTTCGCGGAAATCGGCACCATGATGACGTCGCCGCCCCAGTCTTCGGCGATGAGGCCCTGATGGGAGAGTTCTTCCTTGATGTGGTCGGGATTCGCCCCGGGCTTGTCGATCTTGTTGATGGCCACGAGGATCGGCACTTTCGCGCTCTTCGCGTGGTTGATCGCTTCCACGGTCTGCGGCATGACGCCGTCGTCGGCGGCGACGATGATGACCGCGATGTCCGTGATCTGCGCGCCGCGGTTCCGCATGGCGGTGAAGGCTTCGTGCCCCGGCGTGTCGAGGAAGGTGATCTTCTGGTTCTTGTAGCGGATCTGGTAGGCGCCGATGCGCTGCGTAATGCCGCCCGCTTCGTGCGCCGCCACGTTCGTTTCGCGAAGCGCATCGAGGAGCGTGGTCTTGCCGTGATCGACGTGGCCCATGATGGTGACCACCGGCGGACGGGGCTTGAGGAAGCGCGGATCATCCGGCGCGGGCACGTATTCCGTGGGGTCCGCCGCTTTTTCCGGTTCGAGGAGGGTGATGCCGAAATCGTCCGCCAGGAGCGCCGCCGCATCGGGGTCCACGTTCTGGTTGATGGTGGCCATGATGCCCAGCTTCATGAGACGCATGATGATCTCGCTCACTTCGCGGCCGAAGAGCTCCGCCAGTTCCTTCACGGTGGTGCTCGGCGGGAGGGTCACTTCCGTCGGGTACGCGGCGGTCTTCTTCTCGGAGACGTGCTTTTTCTTCTTATTCTGCTTCATGGACTGCGCCATGAGGGAGGTCCCTTCCTTCTCTCTCCGGCTGCGTTCGTAGTCCTTCTTTGTCTTCTTTGCGGGCTTTGCGTCGCGGCGCGCTTCCGGCGCCGGAGCGGGCGCGGGGGCCGCCGGCTTCGGGCGGTTTCCGCTGAACGGCTTCGGACGGTCGCCCTGCGGACGGGCCGGACGGTCTCCGGTTCTCTGCGGGCGGTCTCCCGGACGCTGGGGCCGCGCGTTCGGACGGTCGCCCTGCGGGCGGGCCGGGCGGTCTCCCTGCCGCTGCGGACGGTCGCTGCGCGCGGGGCGGGCGGCGGGACGCTCCGCCTGCGGTCTCGCCGTCTGCGGACGGGGCTCTCCCTGCGGGGCGGCTTTCGCTTCCGCCGCGTCGGGGGCATCCTTCTTCATTGCCGCCTGCGCTTTCGCCGCGGAAGCGTCCGCCTCCGCCCGGTCGGTGGAGTACGACGAGGAGAATCCTCCCTGCGGGCGGCGGCCGTCCTGGGGGCGTCCCTTGCTGTCGAAACGCACCGTGCGGAAAGCGGGCTTCTTTGCCGGCTTCTTTCCGTCCTTCTGGCCGAACTCCCGGGCGAGCACGTCTTTCGCTTTTTCATCCACGCTGTTCGCGGGCTTGCTCACCTCGTACTGATGCTTTTTCAAAACGCCGATGACCTCCTCGTTCGTCTTCCCATACAACTTTGCCAATTCGTAAATTCTGTATTTGCTCATACGCAGCCTCCTAACGACCGGCGTCCAGCTTTGCCAGGACCGCGTTTGCAAATCCGCTGTCCGTGACCAGTACGGCAGTTCTCACTCCCTTGCCCAGAGCCTGTCCCAATTTTTCCTTTTCACCGAAGGCGCGCCAGGGGATGCGGCTCTTCTCCGCCGCCGCCCGGTATTCCTTCGCAGTCCGTTCCGATGCGTCCTCCGCAATGAGGAGCAGCATCCCTTTTTTATGTTTCAGCCCGCTCTCGAGCTGGTCCGCGCCGGACAGGAGCCTTCCCGCCTTCTGCGCCAGTCCGAGAAACTGGTAAATGGCCTTGTCATTCATGATGGCTCAGCGATTCCCCCAGCGCGTCGTACACTTCGCGCGAGACCGGGCGCTTCAGCGAGCGCTCCAGCCCGTGCGAATCGAACGCTTTCTGAAAGCAGTCCGGATTGTCGCAGATGTACACGCCGCGGCCGGATTTCTTCCCCGTCCGGTCCACTTCGATGGCCCCCGTGGGAAGCGCCACGATGCGGAGCAGTTCTTTCTTCGGATGGAGCTCTCCGCAGCCCACGCATTTGCGCATGGGGATCTTTCTTACCTTCATTCGTGGCCCTCCGCGCTTTCCGCTTCCATATCGGCAAGGATATCGTCGTCGTCTTCCGCTTCCTCGCCGAATCCTTCTTCCGCCGCCTGGGATTCGCTCTTGATGTCGATTTTCCATCCGGTCAGCTTCGCCGCGAGGCGCGCGTTCTGCCCGGCCTTGCCGATGGCCAGCGACAGCTGGTAGTCTTCCACGATGACGAGGGAAGCTTTCTCTTCCTCCGCCACCGAGACGGACACCACCTTCGCGGGCGACAGGGCGTTGGCGATATAGATGGCCGGATCTTCGTCCCAGCGGACGATGTCGATCTTCTCGCCGTGCAGTTCGTTCACGATGTTCTGCACGCGCTGCCCCTTCGGCCCGACACAGGCGCCGACCGGGTCCACCGTGGGATCCATGGCGTACACGGCGATCTTCGAGCGGGAGCCCGCTTCGCGCACCACCGACTTGATTTCCACGGTGCCGCTGTAGATTTCCGGCACCTCCAGCTCAAAGAGGCGCTTCAGCAGGCCCGGGTGCGTGCGGGACAGGATGATCTCCGGCCCCTTCGTGGTCTTGCGCACTTCTTTCACATAGCATTTGATCTTGTCGTCCGGATGGAAAACTTCTCCCTCCGCCTGTTCCGTGAAGGGCAGGATGCCTTCCACGCGGCCCAGATCCACGAAAATCGTGCGGGACTCGCTCCATTTCACCGTGCCGGTGATGACGTCCCCTTCGCGTCCGGAAAATTCGTCGTAAATGACACCCCGTTCCGCTTCGCGGAGCTTCTGGATCATGACCTGCTTTGCCGTCTGCGCCGCCATGCGTCCAAAATTCTTCGGCGTCACTTCCACCTGCAGGATGTCCCCCGCCTCGTACACGGGATTGATCTTCTTCGCATCCGCCACGGAAATCTGGCTCGCCGCATTTTCCGCATCCGGGTCGACAGTCTCCACCACATTCTTTTCCGCGTAGATATGGTAATCGCCGGTGGTGCGGTCGATGCTGACCGACGTATTGGCGTTGCTTCCCGTTTCCCTCTTATACGCCGTGAGGAGCACGGATTCCAGCGCGTTGAAAACGACGCTCTCCGGCACTTTCTTTGCCTTGACCAGTACTTCTACCGCCTGTAACAACTGTTCGTTCACGATTGATTCTGCCTCCTGGATTAAAATGAAAAATGCAGTCTGATCTGCGATACTTTACTTCTTTCGAGACGCAGGGATTCCCCGTCTTCCCGGCGGAGCGCGATGCATCCGTCCTCCGCGAGCCCTTCGAGCACGGCGGTGAACGCCTTGCTCTTTGCGTCGCCCGGCGTGAGCGGCGCGAAGAGCTTCACGTCCACCTCCGAGCCGGCAAAGCGCGCGAAATCCCGGTCTTTTTTGATGACCCGGTCCACGCCCGGCGAGGACACCTCGAGGAGATAATTGCCGGGAATGAGGTCTTTCTCGTCGAGGATCCGGCCCGCTTCCTCGCTCACCTTCTGGCAGTCGTTCAGATCCACGCCGCCTTCCTTGTCGATGTAGAGGCGCAGAATCCAGTTCCGCTCCCGTACGTACTCCACGTCGACGATTTCCATGCCCTCCGCTTCCAGCGCGGGCGCGAGCAGCGCTTCCGCCGCCGCTTCAATGTCCTTATGCGCCATGAACAGCCATCCCTCCTCCGCTGAATTACACACACTATAAGAAAAAGTGAGCCGCAGCTCACTCCATGGAATCGTATGAACAATCAAATCATATATGTGGATTATAACATGCGCTCCCGCGCCTTGCAACCGCGGGCGGTGCCGCGCCGCTTCCCCGCGGAAAATTTCATTTCTTTTTATGTCCGCCGCGCGGAAAAATTTTCCTTGCGCCCCGCGCGGTATGCTATAATACGGATAAATCATTTTGGAGAAGTACTCCGTATTTCCCGGAAAGAGAGTGAATGTTATGAAGAAAACCCTTCTTGCGCTGAGTCTTGCGGCGGCGGCGCTTGCTTCCACCATGACGGTCTCTGCGGAACGGCTCTGGCAGTACAATGACGCGCTTACCATCGACGTGGGCGAAGCCGATCTGAAAGTGGACAAGAACGGCCATCAGATCCTCGTCTTCACCGGCGTGGAAAAAATCGAAGGCGGCACGAACACCATGACGTATGTGTACGACATGACGGCGCGCACCATCCAGATCAAGGAATTCGAACAGGAGACGCCGAAGATCCACTACACCACGTCGTTCAATCCGGCTCCCATCGATTCTCCGAACCCGGTTATTCAGGAACGGGCCAAGATGGCGCAGCAGGTGTATGAAATGGTCATGGAGAAAAAGAAATAATCCATGGCGGAAAACGAAACGGTATATGAGGAGATCTCCCGGGATCTCCTTCATTTTATAAGCAGAAGCCCCTCCCCCTTTCACGCGGCGCGGGGCATCAAGGCGGCCTTCGTGTACGACCGGGCCGTGGAGCTCCGTGAAGAAGACGACTGGGAGCTCGCTCCGGGGCAGAAATATGTGGTGACGCGGAACGGTTCGGCGGTGATCGCCTTCACCCTCCCCGAAGAGGGCGCGGAGGATTTCCGCATCATCGCCGCGCACGGCGACTCGCCCACATTCCGCATCAAGGAAAATCCGGAAATCTGCGACGGGCCGTACGTGCGGCTCAATGTGGAACAGTACGGCGGCATGATCATGAGCACGTGGATGGACCGGCCGCTCTCCGTGGCAGGCCGGGTCATCGTGAAGGAAAACGGCCGCCTCGTGCCGAAGCTCGTCGCGCCGGGCCGGCCGCTCCTCGTCATCCCGTCGCTGGCCATCCACATGAACCGCGAAGTCAATCAGGGATACGCGTGGAACGTGCAGAAAGATCTCCTCCCGCTCTACGGCATGCAGGGCGGCCCCATTTCCTTCCTCGACGTGATCGCCGCGGAAGCGAAGTGCCGAAAGGAAGACATCTACGGCCACGACCTGTCGCTCGTCTCTCTCGTGCCGGGCACGGTGTGGGGCGCAGACCATTCCTTCGTCTCTTCCCCGCGGCTGGACGATCTGCAGTGCGCTTTTGCCGCGTTCCGGGGCTACACCATGGGCGAAAAGAAAAAGCACATCGCCGTATACGCGCTCTTCGACAACGAAGAGGTGGGCAGCGGCACCCGCCAGGGCGCGGGCTCCACATTCCTCGCGGACACGCTGGTGCGCATCGCCTCCGCGCTGGGCCGCTCGCAGGCGCAGCTTCTCGCCATGCTCGCCCGCAGCTTCATGATTTCCGCGGACAACGCCCACGCGCTCCATCCGAACTACGGCGGCGAGTCCGATCCGGTGAACCGCCCCGTGCTGAACGGCGGCATCGTCATCAAGTTCAACGCGCAGCAGAAATACTGCACCGACGGCTGGACGGCGGCGTTTTTCCGGAAGCTCTGCGAGGACGCGGGCGTGCCCGTGCAGGTTTTCACAAACCGTTCGGACCGGCACGGCGGGTCGACGCTGGGCAACATTTCCCTCACGAAGGTGGCCGTGCCCGCGGTGGATATCGGCCTCCCCCAGCTGGCCATGCACTCGTCGTATGAAACGGCGGGCGTGATGGACACGGCGTACCTCGTGACGGCGGCGGCCAAATTTTTCGAATAATCGGACGGCGGAAGCGGTGCCTGCGGGCATCGCTTTTTTTGCGCGGGCCGCGCAGACGAAAAAGGCAGGACATGACGTCCTGCCTTTTTCCGCGCCCCGTCAGGGCTGATTGTCGATGACGGCGTCGCCGCCCATCTCGCCCGTGCGGATCTTCACTGCGGTGACGAGCTCGGAGACGAAAATTTTTCCGTCGCCCACGTGGCCCGAGTTGCACACTTCGCGGATGGTGTCGATGAGTTTCTGGAGCGGCGTCTCGAAAATGACGATCTCCACTTTCACCTTCGGCATGAGGTTGATGGGGATCACCTGGCCCCGGAAAATTTCCTTCTGTCCGCGGGTGAGGCCGCAGCCGTACACATCGGACACGGTGATGCCCGTGACGCCGATGGTGTAGAGTTTGTCTTTCAGCTCGTCCAGCTTTTCCGGCCGGATGATCGCTTCCACTTTGTAGATTTTGCGCGTATCCATATGACGCCTCCTTACAGTTTATTATACGAGCGTTCGCCGTGTTCGATGAAGTCGAGGCCCTGTGCTTCTTCCGAAGGCGTGGCCCGCACGCGGAGGAAGAGGCCGATGCCTTTGAGGATCAGGGTGGTGACGACGACCGCCATGCCGATGCCCACGAGGATGCCCGTGATCTGGGGAATCATCTGCGCGGGATTGCCTGCGAGGAGCCCGTCCGCGCCGGCTTCATTCACCGCGGTGGTGCAGAAGACGCCCGTCATGAGCGCGCCCCACACGCCGCCCACGCCGTGGCAGCCGAAGGCGTCCAGCGCGTCGTCGTATTTGAATTTCGCTTTCACCACGGAGATGAAGAAGTAGCAGATGCACGGCGTGGTGAGGCCGATGAAGAAGGCCGCCGTACTGTCCACGAAGCCCGCCGCGGGGGTGACGCCCACGAGGCCGGCCACGATGCCCGTGATGAAGCCCACAGAGGTGACTTTCTGATGGATGACCTTATCGAGCACCGCCCATACGAGGCCGGCCGTGCAGGACGCGATGCCCGTATTGGCCAGCGCCTGCGCCATCACGTCGGACGAAGTGAGCCCCGCGCCGGAGTTGAACCCGAACCAGCCGAGCCAGAGGAGGCTGCCACCGAGCAGGACGTAGGGAATATTGTGCGGGCGGATGACGGACGTGCCGAAATCCCTGCGTTTGCCGATGAGGATGGCCGCGGTGAGCGCGGAGAAGCCGGAGGTGACATGGATGACCGTGCCGCCTGCGAAGTCCAGCGCGCCCATGTCGCGGATGAAGCCGCCCACGCCCCAGACCATGTGGCACATGGGATCATACACGAGGGTGCCCCAGAGAAGGATGAAGAGGCAGTACGCGGAAAAGCGCGTGCGCTCCACGATGCCGCCGGAGACGATCGCCGGGGTGAGGATGGCGAAGGCCATCTGGAACATGCAGAAGAGGATGTGCGGGATGGTCTCCGAATAGTCGGGATTGGCCTCCATGCCCACGCCTTTGAGGAAGGCCCAGTCCAGACTGCCGATGACGCCGCCCACGTCCGGACCGAACGAGAGAGAATACCCGAAGAGGAACCACTGCACGGTGAAGATGCCCAGGCAGATGAAGGACATCATCATCGTATTGAGCGTATTCTTGCGGCGCACGAGGCCGCCGTAGAAAAAACCGAGAGCCGGCGTCATGATGAGCACGAGGAGCGTCGCCACCGCCACATAGGCCATGTCGCCCGGATTCAGTTCCGCGCCGGGTTCCGCCGCCATGGAGACCGCCGGCAGAAGAGACGCCGCACAGGCAGAGAAAATGGATCGTTTCATGATAGGTTTCCTTTCTTTGTACACAGCGTAAATTCATCAGGCACAGCGGCGCTGTCGCTCAAAATTCCATTTCATCAGGACATCCCCCTTCCGTTCCGTAAGACGTCCGGACAAGAGAAAGAGCCGCTTCGGGATCTGTCCCAAAACGGCTCCTTTGCGCGTGCGCTTTCCGGAAACGAAAAGGCCTGCTGTGAAAAGCAGGCCCCGTTGTCTTATGTGAACTTAATATGAGAATAGTATACGCGGAAACTGGCGGAGGCGCAAGCCCCCGCCAGTTGCGATTCGCGCACACAAGGATGCGTTTTCCACATACTTATGCAGTCATCCCCGGGCGGCCAGCACGTCCGCAAGCACGGCCTTCGCGTTTGCTCCCGCCGCTTCTCCCGCCGAGGCGGCCGCCACGTCCGTGAGAGCGCGCAGTTCATCTTCCGTGACGCCGTTATGCAGCGCCACGCCCATGTGGGAGCGGAGCTGGGCGTTCACATGGCCGATGCCCGCCAGCATGGCCACCGTGGCGAGCTCCCGCTCCTGCCAGGTGAGCACGTCCCGCTCGAAGACAGCGCAGAAGAGATGCTCCCGGAGGAAAGTGTTCGCCTCCGGGCAGAAGTCGTATACGCCACCTTCCACCGGCCGTCCCACGAGCGCGGTCTGGTTTTCCGTGCCGACAGCCAGCCGGTCCCGCGAAGGATCGACCGGCGAGGCGGCTCTCCCCATTTCGTCCGCAATGCCCGCAGCTTTCCGCTCGTCCACTACGGAAGCGAGCGTCTGGAGCCCGTTCAGGCACCGGGGAAATCCCGCGTAGGCGTAGAGCTGGAGCATGAGCTCCTTCTCCTCATTAACGGTGAGGCCCCGGTCGAGCCCCTCCGCCATGGCCGCGCGGAGCCGGGGAAGATCTCCCTGCGCGGCGAGTACGGAGATGGATACGATGGACGCGCGCCGCGCCGTGAGCGCCGGAGCGGCCGCCTCCGCAGAAGCGCCGCCCAGCACGGCCGCCAGCAGCAGCGCCAGGATGAAAAACAGTTTCTTTCTCATGATGGGCTCCTTTCCCGGACTTCCGCAGTCCGGCCGCGTCTTACTTTCTCAGACGGCGCTCTTTCACCATCTGATAGAACCATTCCACCATCCGCGGATCGTAATGAGAGAAAAACAGGCTGTCTTCCTCGTCGAGCGCGCGGATGGCCTCCATTTCTTCTTCAGACAGGGTGAAATCCATCACGTCCAGATTTTCCTCCATGCGGCTCCGGCGGACCGATTTCGGAATGACCACCACGTCGCTCTGCAGGAGGAACCGCAGCGCAGTCTGCGCCGGCGTCTTCCCATGCGCCGCCCCCACGCGGGCCAGCACGGGATGGGAGAAGAGCGCATGCCGTCCTTCGGCAAAGGGCGCCCACGCTTCATGCACGATGCCGTACCGCTGCATGATGCCGTGCAGGGCTTTCTGCTGATGAAATACATGGGTCTCCACTTCGTTTACCGCGGGCAGAATGTCCACATTGTGACAGAGATCGATGAGCCGGTCCGCGAAGAAATTCGACACGCCAATGGCGCGGAGTTTCCCCGCGCGGAGCGCGTCCTCCATGGCGCGCCACGTGCCGTAGTAGTCTCCGAAAGGCTGGTGAATGAGCATGAGGTCTACATAATCGGTGCGGAGGCGGCGCAGCGAGTCGTCGATGGACTGTTTCGCCCGCTCATAGCCGCTGTTGGAGATCCAGATCTTCGTGGTGAGAAAGAGTTCCGCCCGGGGGATGCCGGACTGCGCGGCAGCCTCCCCCACTTCGTACTCGTTGTCGTAGGACTGCGCCGTATCAATGAGGCGGTAGCCCGCGTCAAGGGCCTCCCTCACGCAGCGCGCGCAGTCTGTCGGCGGAATCTGATAGACGCCATAGCCGATTTTCGGCATGGCCACGCCGTTATTCAGCAAAACCGTTTCCATGATGAACGCCTTCTTTCAGCTCAGGCGGCGGCTTTCCATCCACCGCTCCATAAAGTCCGCCACATCCCGGTTATTGAGGTCGGACATGAGAAAATGCGTATTGCCGTGAAGGCCCGCTTCCGGCAGCGCGGCCACCTGCGCGTCCCCGCCGTACCGGTTGACCGTATCGGCCCACCGGCGCGCCAGCCGGAGGCGCACCCGCCAGTTGTCG
Source organism: uncultured Veillonellaceae bacterium (assembly GCA_958348245.1). Taxonomy (GTDB): domain Bacteria; phylum Bacillota; class Negativicutes; order Veillonellales; family Dialisteraceae; genus UBA1822. The sequence continues at coordinate 74,815 of CATVYJ010000004.1, forward strand.
AGGCCCCACACTTCCGTCCGTTCTTCCGGAATGTTGTCCCCGAAGAGAACGAGAATGGGAATCTTTGTCAGCCGGAGAAAGTCTTCCATGGGCACGCTCTGCCCCGCCGCCGGGAAGGGGCTGGACGTATCTTCCGTCTCCGGCACTTCCCCTTCGGGGAACGGGAACGTCCCCGGCTCGAGGGCGATGACTCCCTTCACATTGTTGCTCAGGATGGCCGTCCGCCAGCCCGGGCCGCCGCCCTGCGAATGAGTCACAAGCACGCCGGGCCCCGTCTTTTCAAAGACCGCCGCCATGGCGCGGCTGACGACGTCCTCGTCGTATGCGCCGGTATTCGGCGTCATCTGCCGGAAAAACTGATCCCGCCACGCGTCCGTATCCGGCACGGCCGCGCCGGGCAGCGTCTCCGGCCAGACGCCGATGCGGAAATTGTTGTACCACAGCTGATCGTCCGGTACGGCGCCGATCGTTTCCGGCACGGTGGATCGGCCCGCCCGCCCCCGCCGGGGCTGGTCTGCCACGTAGACGGCCCAGCCCTTTTCGAGAAACAGATTCTGGAAGCCGTCCCGCCCGTCGGGCGTGGTCTCCCAGGTCTTGCCGGACTGCCCGGCCCCGTGCAGAAAGACCATCGCAAGGCGGCGGGCATGCGCCGGACGCTGCCAGAATACATAGGCGTGGTCTCCGTGGAGCGTCTCGCCGGACAGATCCCGCGGATCGTCATTGCCCCGGTACGCTCCCTCCGCCGTACGCACCGTACCGCCCGCAAAGAAGCTCCCCTGCGCCTCCAGCAGTACGGGCTGCATCGCCGCGCCCGGAGACGCGAGAAGAAGCGCTGCCGCCAGCGCAAGCCATATATTTTTTATCATATCCACCTGCCTTCAATAACCGAGCCGGGTCAGCCAGCGGAGGACCGATGGCTCCGCTTCCGGCACGTCCGCACGGTACACTTCGTACGCAGGCCCTGCGACGCGCGCCCCTGGTTCGGCGGCGGCGATGCGGTCCGCCGTGCCGGTGAGGCCGCTCCCGCCGTGCGTCACGAAGGGAATGATCGTCTTGCCGGAGAGATCGTACGCGTCAAGGAACGAATACACCGGCATGGGCATGTCGTACCACCAGATGGGATAGCCGAGGAAAATCACATCGCAGCCGGAGAGATCCTCCACCGGACGGATCGAGGGACGGACGTTCCCGTCTCGTTCGCCTTTCGCCTCCGCGGTGAGCGCCTCATGCGACGCCGGATACGGCGCGGTCCGCTCGATGCGGACAAGACGCCCGCCCGTTTCCTTCGAAATGATCTGCGCGATGAACTCCGTACTGCCCGTGACGGCGGCGCGGTCTTCCGTCTCCGGCTCGGAGAAATACACGACGGCGATGCGGCTGCCCTCCGCCGCGCCGGACGCCGGGACGGCCGGCCCCCGGATGGATGCGGACGCGTCCGCGTCGAACGCACGGGGCGCGTTTCCCGCCGGCTCCTCCGCCGTGCAGGCGGAAGCCGCGGCGCAACATCCCAGGAAGCACGCCGCGAGCAGCGCGTAGGCCTTCTTTTTCATGGCTGTCTCCTTTCTCCCGTCAGTCCTGCGGGTACCAGCCGCCGTCCACCGGTTCGAGCCAGGTCACCGGCGCCGCGTCCTGCTGGGAAATGGCAATGTGCGTCATGGCCGTCTTCGGCCCCGCACCGTGCCAGTGCTTCACGCCCGGCGGGCACCACACCACGTCCCCCGGCCGGAGGGCGGTCAGCGGGCCGCCCCATTCCTGCGTATAGCCCGCGCCGTCCGTGACGATGAGCACCTGCCCCGCAGGATGGATGTGCCAGTGGGTGCGCGCCCCGGGCTTGAAGGTGACGCGCGCGCCGTACGCTTTGAAATCGCCCTGCGGCGCGAAGAGATTTTCCATGCGCACGCGCCCGGTGAAGTGCTCCGTCCCGGCGGAGACGGAAGGAATATCCCCGCCCCTTGCAACGGTCTGGCCGGCCGGTTCCGCGGCCAGAGCGGACGCGCCCAGAAGGAGCGACGCCGCCAGCGCGGCCGTGAAAATGCGTTTCATGCGGGCCTCCTTATTGCAGATTCGCCGTGAAGAAGGACGTGAGCTTCGCCGCGATGGTATCCACGTAGTCCTTCACCCAGTAGGTCTGGATGTGCGTCGCGCCCGGCACGAGGAAGAGCTCCTTATGTTGCGTGCCCGCTGCCTTCGCGAAGGCGTCTTCCGTCATGTAGAGAGAGTCGGCGCGGCTTCCGGCGATCATGAGGAGTGGCTGCGTAATGAGGTCCATATTCTGCGTGGCATCGAACGCGATGAGGTCCATCAGGCTGGACACGGTGTAGTTGAACGTGTCGTTCGGATGATAGTAGTCTTTGCCGTAGTAATAATATCCTTCGCGGTAGAGATCAAAGGGCAGCTTGTCCGCCTCTTCCGGCGTCATGGTTTCCGTCATGTTCGGCGTGAGGTCGATGACGCCGGTCTCCACTTCCTTCTGACGGGCCGCCGCAGCCTGGGCGAGCGTCTTCTGTGCCGCAGCCGGGTCCGGCTCCGTCACGCCGTAGCCGTTCTTGCGGACGATGCCGCTGTTGAACATGGAAAGCGTCGCCACCGCCTTCACGCGGGGATCGGTCTGCACCGCCGCGAGCGTATAGCCCCCGCCGCCGCAGATGCCGAGCGCGCCGATGCGGTTCTTATCCACACCGGGGAAGATGGACAGGATGTCCACCATGCCGTGCACATCTTCAATGCGGTGCGCCGGCACGTCGAGATGGCGGGGCGTACCGCCGCTCGCCCCCTGATAGGACGCGTCCGCCGCGATGGTGATGAAGCCCGCTTCAGCGAGACGCTGGGCGTAAAGGCCCGCCACCTGTTCCTTCGTGCCGCCGTTGGGATGCGCCACCGCCACCGCCGCATAGGATTTCTGCGGGTCATAATCCGCGGGAGTGTACACGTTGGCCGCCACCGCCACGCCATCCAGCATGTACGTGATGGGATGAATGTTCACCGCGCCGGGCACATTTTCCCGAATCGCCCCGTCGTAGACGAGCCCCCACCGGTTCCCCTTGTACTGCAAAATCTGATCATCCGGAATGCTTTCATACGTTTTGCCCTGCATACTCTGTTCCTCCTTTACGCTGCTGACTGCCTGCGCCGGCGCTTCCGCCGCGCGTGCGGATACCGCGCCGCCCAGCAGGGCCGCGCCCGCCATGGCGGCGATCATGAGTGTCTGCCACTGTTTCATGAGAAGTCTCCTTTCTTTCTCTAACTCCTTTCGGGAAGTGCAGGCTGCCTCTTGCCTTTTCCTTTCCCTTCTGCTACACTGAGCATAAATCTTCTAGTTCACCCGAAGTCAAGGTTTTTTGGAAAAATTTTTCAGGAGGTTTTTATGGAATACACCATCGGCGAACTTGCCGCCAAGATGCACGTCACTACCCACACCCTGCGCTACTACGACGAAGAAGGACTCCTGCGCCATGTGAAGCGCCTTCCCAACGGACGGCGTGTCTTCACCGAACGCGACGTGGTCATGCTGAACACCATCGAATGCCTGAAAAAAGCGGGCATGAGCATCCACGACATCCGCCAGTACATCGACTGGTGCGACGAAGGGTATGCGTCCGTGGAAAAGCGGTACGAGCTTTTCGCAAAGAAAGAAGAAGAAGTGCTCCGCCAGCTGGCCGATCTGAAAAAAGTCCTCGCCACGGTGCGCTGGAAGAAGAACTTCTACAAACAGTGTCTGGACGACGGAGAAATCCGCTTCTGCGATGAAGACCGGCTGAAAATGGCGGAAATCATCCTCCGCGGCGAAGAACTGCCCTGAGCACAAAAAAGAAGCCCTGTGAATCCTTCACAGGGCTTCTTTTTTATCTTTCTTCCTTTTTATTTCTGGCTCACGCCCAGCTCCTGATCGACCACCGAAGCGATGTCGTCCACGATGCGCTCCAGCTGTTCTTCCGACGGGCCTTCGCCCATGACGCGGATGAGCGGCTCCGTGCCCGAGGCGCGCACGAGGATGCGCCCTTCCGTGCCGAGCTCTTCTCTGCCCGCTTCAATGGCGGCGGCGATGAGCTCATTGTCTTCCCAGCCGTTCTTGCTGTACACTTCCACATTCTTCAGAATCTGCGGATAATCGGTCATGACGCTCCCCAGTTCGGAGAGGGGACGCCCCGCCGCTTTCAATACGGAAAGCGTCTGCACCGCGGTGATGAGCCCATCTCCGGTGGTGTTGAAATCGGTGAAAATGATGTGGCCGGACTGCTCGCCCCCGATGGAGTAGCCGTGCTTCCGCATTTCTTCGAGCACGTAGCGGTCGCCTACCTGCGTGGAAACCGTGTGGCACCCGTTCGCTTCGAGCGCCTTGCTGAAGCCGAGATTGCTCATGACCGTGCCCACCACCATATCGTCTTTGAGGCGGCCCTCCGCCTTCATGTGGAGCGCGTTGATGATCATGATGTGGTCGCCGTCGAGGACCTGCCCTTTCTCGTCCACAAAGAGGCACCGGTCCGCGTCGCCGTCATTGGCGATGCCGCAGTCCGCGCCGAGGCGCACCACTTCTTCCTGCAACCGTTCGATATGGGTGGAGCCGCAGCCGTCGTTGATATTGACGCCGTTCGGCGTGCAGGAGAGCGCCGTCACCTCCGCGCCCAGTTCAGAGAGAATGCCCGGCAGGAACCGGCTCGCCGCGCCGTTCGCCGAGTCGGTGACGATCTTCATGCCCGTGAAATCTGCCTTGACGGTGGAAAGCACATAGGCCCGGTATTCGTCCGCCAGTTCGGGCACATGCCGGATCTGCCCGATCTCCGCGCCGGTGGGACGGGGAATGTCCGGCCCTTCCACATGGCGGAGCAGGTTTTCGATCTCCTCCTCCGTCGCGTCGGGCAGCTTGTACCCGTGGCCGTCGAAAAATTTGATGCCGTTGTCGGGAAAAGGATTGTGCGACGCGGAGATGACCACGCCCGCGTCGTAGTCCCGGATGCGTGTGAGGTACGCCACGCCCGGCGTGGGGATGATGCCGGCCAGATCCACGCTCACCCCGGAGGAGCAGAGCCCCGCCGCGAGAGCCGCTTCGATCATGCCCCCGGAAATGCGGGTATCCCGTCCGATGAGGAACCGGCGGGACCCGCCGGCGCGGCTGAAATACGCTCCCGCCGCGCGCCCCATCTGATACGCCAGCTCCGGCATGAGCGTGGCGTTCACCACGCCGCGCACGCCGTCAGTGCCAAATAATGTTACCATTTGCATCCTCCCTCTTCCAACTTTTCAGTCTGTCATAACTCCCAAATCATACCGCCCGGCGGCGGTTCCGTCAATACCGCTCAATTGGCCGCCGTCACGGGCACCGTGACCGACGCAGTCTGCGGCACCGCGTCCGCCCCTTCGGGCAGAGGCACCGGAAGCTGCGCCGTCACATTGTCCGAAGCGCCCGTCACGTCGATCTCGCCCAGATTGATGGTCTTCATATGGTCCAGCACGCTCCCCGGCGCGGTGACCGTCGCCACGAGAGGAGAAATCACCGGCGCGCCGGCGGCGTATCCCGCGGCGGGCGTCCCTTTCACGCGGGCCGTGAGCGGCACATTCGCCGTCTTCTTCTCTTCAATGATATCCACGGCGACGCGCACCTGGGTGGGCATCACATCGATGCCGGTGACGGTGCTGCCGTTCTCGTCCATGACGCTGATAGAGTCAAACTCAGTAAAGCTCTTCGTCTTGCCCGCCAGATTCACCGACGCCACCGCCCGGTTGACCGCGGCGATGCTGCTGCTCGACCCCGCCACGGTCAGGCTCGTGGGCGTGGTGGATTTCAGGTTGGCCTTGTACCCTTCGGGCAGATCGCCGAAGAAGCTTACCGTGATGGGCAGCGACTTCACCGCGTAGGTGTCCACGGTGAGATCAAAATACCCCGGCGTGACAGACACCGCTTCCCCGTCGCCGGGGACGCTGGCGGAAATTTTCGTATTGGGATAGGTCCCGTCCGTGACGTTCTGCAGATCCACGTAGGCGTGGATATCGTCGCTGCGGAGGCGCATGAGGCTGTTGCGGTTCATGCTCACGTCCACCCGGACCGACTTCGGCACGTCCAGCGCCACGAGAGACCGGTCCAGATTGCGCACCTCCACCGGCACGGTGTACGTGGACGTCATGATGGGATTCTGTTCATTCATCACGTAGAGCCAGAAGGCGCAGGCGGCGATGAGGCAGAGCACCTTCGGCAGCCACCAGTGAAATTTCGTGTATTTCATTTCTGAGCCCTCCATTTCTGGAACATGTCGTTCACCACGCTGGCGTGGCTCCGGTTCATCATCATGAAGGAGCGCAGGCGGTTCCGCAGGGTCTCGCCGTCCATGTGGCGGTAAATATGCCCGCCGTACGTGTAGGAAATCGTGCCGGTCTCCTCGCTGACGACGACCACCACGCAGTCGGACATTTCAGAAATCCCGATGGCCGCGCGGTGGCGCGTGCCCAGCTCGGACGAGAGCGACCGGTCGCGGGTGAGCGGCAGGAGGCATCCCGCCGCCATGACGCGGTTGTCCCGGATGATGACCGCCCCGTCGTGGAGCGGCGTATTGACGATGAAAATATTGCCGAGAAGTTCTTTCGAGACGATGCCCTCGATGCGGATGCCCGTGTCGATGTAGTCGTCGAGGCCGGTGGCCCGCTCGAAGACGATGAGCGCGCCGATGCGGTTTCGGGACATCACTTCCGCCGCCTCCGCCACATTGTCGATGACCGCCGCCCGGTCCGCATCGCTCACCATCCCCGAGGAAATGTAAAATTTGCCCCGGCCGATCTGCTCCAGCGCGCGGCGCAGCTCCGGCTGGAACACCACCGGCAGCGCCACGATGAGCATGGCCATCAGTTTCTCCAGGACCCACGACACCGCGTGCAGCTGGAGCCATCCCGCCACGAGGGTCAGCGCCCCCAGCACGGCCATGCCCTTCACCAGCGCGGTGGCGCGGGTATTGCGGATGAGCATGTACAGGCGGTACAGGAAAAACGCCACCACGAGGATATCGAGGATATCCCAGAGGCGCATGGTCATGAAGAGTCCCTGAATCTGCGTAAAGATCATATTGTCTCCCATATATAAAGAATAAATCGTGAATTTTTTTGCGTATGGTTTATTGTACCATGCCGGGCGCGTGCGCGTCCGCCCGGCAGGGAAATTCTTTTTAAATTCTACTCTTTATACAAGACGCGTTTTTTCGCCCCATGCAGAAAAAAGGACAGTCCGTCCACGGCTGTCCTGACAGATTATGCAGTTTATTTTATGCCGTGCCCCCGGAAAGAGAATCCTTAACGGAAGACTGCCGGCACATGGCAATAGGGTTCCTTCGTGAACTCCAGATCATCCGGCTGCGCATCTTCCACTTCTCCGTCCCATGCCAGTCCGGTCTGAAACCCATGGGCCTCAGCCTTCTCCTCCATCTTTGCCAAGAGGAGCGCCGCCTCCCGGTTGACATCATCCTCACTGCACCTGGAAGGGCCACCATAGCGGTCATAATAATACCCCGGCTCGCAAAGCCAGTACACCATTCGGGCCGTTACGATATCGCAGGCAGGATTCATGACCACCTGTTCCACTGCAAACAGACCGTCGTCATAATTGTAATCTGTCATCATGTAATGGAGTTCTTCCGCCGAGGTGATATGCGTAAACTGCTCGGATATTTCCTTCTGGTACGCCGCAAATCCAACAGCCCTCTGACGGCAGAAGCCTTTGTAAAATTCTTCTTCTTCGTCTCCGTCCATTTCCTCGTCAAACTCATCCTGCTCCATATCGCAATAATACGAATCTCCCGCACAGGACGCGCGCACCAGCAGCGCATCCAGTTCTTTTTTTCTTTCTTCTGACAGCATACGTATCCCTTCTTTCCTCAAAATTCCCTGCCGGTCTGCCGCATATTTTTCAAAACCTTGACGGCGGCCATAAACCCGCCCATCGTATCCCGGTCACCGGCGGGTCCCAGCGTTTCTGCCTACCGGGGAAACGTTCCTTCTCATGAAAACGCCTTACGAAAAACGGCCCCGCGCCAGTCCGCGAAGCCGTTTCGTTCATTTGCCGTACACCGCCCACTCGAGCTGCATGAGCCGCCATTCCTGATCGGCGCTTTTCTTCTGCAGATGATAGATGTCCTTGCCGTATTCGTCCATCGTCTCGTCGGCGAGGCTCCCCTTCCAGTAGAGATTGGTGAGCTGGTCGTCGTAACGGGACGCCTCGACGTGCATCATCCGCTCCTGCAGGTCGGCGATCTGGCTCTCCTGCCACGATGCGAACGCCGCGAGCGCCGCAATGATGAGCAGGAAGACGCGGTTTTCTTTCCGGCGGAAAAAGTCTTTCATGTCACACTTCGTAAGGTTTGTCCGCATTCAGGATGGCCAGATGGCCCTTCGTAAATTCGATCCACAGGCGCGCCGCCCGGGAGAGGTAGCGCCCTTTCTTCCAGATGGCGTACAGATGATGGGTCATTTCCGGCTCGATGAGGCGGCGCACCACCACGGGGCTCTCTTCGGAATTTTTCGGGCAGAGGCGGCTCGGGAGGAGCGCCACGCCGAGACCGGAGGAGACCGTCTGGATCATGAGCTCGCGCTGGCTCGTCTCGAAGACCACTTTCGGCGCGAAGCCGATCTTGCTGCACGTATTGAGGATGTCGTCGTGCATATTGAAATCGTCCCGGTACAGCACGAGCGGATAGTCCGCAAGGAGCTTCATGGGGACCGTCTTGTTTTCCGCGAGCGGGCAGTCCTTCGGCATCACCACGCACACCTCGTCGTTCGACAGGAAAAAGGATTCGAAATCTTTATTCGGAATGGTGCAGATGATGCCCACGTCGATGATGCCTTCCTGCACGGAGGACTCCACGATTTTCGAGCCGTGCTCGTAGAGCTTGATCTCGATCTGCGGATAGGTCTTCTTGAATTCGCCCAGAAGCTTGGCGAAGACGTGCGCGTCCGTGATGGGCGGCAGACCGATCTCGATGGTGTCCTGCTTCAGGTTGAACTCGTTTTCAAAATCTGATTTCAGGTGCTCGAAGGAAAAGACGCACCGCTTGGCGTAGTTGAGGAAGATGGTCCCCGGCGCGGTGAGCTCCACGGTCTTTGCGTTGCGGATGAAAAGCGTCACGCCGATTTCATCTTCCAGCGACTTGATCATGCGGCTGATGGCCGACTGGGAGATATGGAGATTGCGCGCGGCCTTGCTGAAACTTTTCTGCTGGGCCACTTCCAGAAAATACTTCAAATGTCTGTAATCCATTTCTTCCTGCACCTCTTTCGCAAACTGTCCCCCGCGCGGCGCGACGCCGCTCTTCCTTGAGAAATCCCGGTCCATCCCGTATAATAAAGGGGACTACAGCATGAATCTGACAGGTACGTGTTCCTTTTTATTTCATTTCCATGAAATTATGTGGAACTTCTATGCAATTTTATCATAGTTACATTGTACCCAATTTCTGCTGCATTCGCAAATTTTTTCAGTAAAGAAATCAAAGAGGTGTTTTTTCATGAGACAAATGAAAACCATGGACGGCAACACCGCGGCGGCGTATATTTCCTATGCGTTCACCGAAGTGGCTGCCATCTACCCCATCACACCTTCTTCCCCGATGGCCGAATCCGTGGACGAATGGGCCGCTCACGGACGGAAGAACATCTTCGGGGACACGGTCCGCGTCGTAGAGATGCAGGCGGAAGGCGGCGCTGCGGGTGCGTTCCACGGTTCCCTCCAGAGCGGCGCGCTCACCACGACCTACACCGCTTCGCAGGGTATGCTGCTGATGATCCCGAATATGTACAAGGTGGCGGGCGAACTGCTGCCGGGCGTATTCCACATCGCGGCGCGCGCGCTGGCCAACCACGCGCTGTCCATTTTCGGCGACCATCAGGACGTCATGAGCGCCCGCGCAACGGGCTGCGCCATGCTCGCCGAAGCGAACGTGCAGGAAATCATGGACCTCGCCGCAGTGGCGCATCTCGCCGCCATCCGCGGCCGCGTGCCGTTCATCAATTTCTTCGACGGCTTCCGCACGAGCCACGAGATCCAGAAGGTGGAAGTGCTGGGCTACGACGAACTGGCGCCTCTCATCGATCAGAAAGCCCTCGCCGAATTCCGCGCGCGGGCCCTCTCTCCGAATCATCCGGTCATCCGCGGCACCGCGGAAAATCCGGACATCTATTTCCAGCACTGCGAAGCGGCGAACCCCTACTACGAAGCGCTTCCCGCCATCGTGCAGGGCTACATGGATGAGATCGCAAAGCTCACCGGCCGGCAGTACCACCTCTTCGACTACTACGGCGCGGAAGACGCGGACCGGGTCATCATCGCCATCGGCTCCGTCACGGACATCGCCAAGGACGTGGCGGACGCACTGAACGCGCACGGCGAAAAGGTGGGCCTTGTCAATGTCCATCTGTACCGTCCGTTCTCCGTGAAGGACTTCATCGCGGCGCTGCCGAAGACGGTAAAGAAAGTGGCCGTCCTCGACCGCACGCGCGAACCGGGCGCGCTCGGCGAACCGCTCTATCTCGACGTGCAGAGCGCCATCGCCGCCTCCGGCCTCGACATCCGCGTCTGCGGCGGCCGCTACGGCCTCGGCTCGAAGGACGTGGTGCCGGAAGACATCATGGCCGTGTACGAACATCTGAAAGAAGACCGTCCGCGCCACAATTTCACCCTCGGCATCAGGGACGACGTGACGAATCTCTCCCTCGAACCGGCGGCCGTGCCGGATATGCCCGACCGCACGGTATCGTGCAAATTCTGGGGCTTCGGCTCGGACGGCACCGTGGGCGCAAACAAGAACGCCATCAAGATCATCGGCGACCACACGGACATGTACGCCCAGGGGTACTTCGCCTACGATTCGAAGAAATCCGGCGGCGTCACCATTTCCCACCTGCGCTTCGGCCCGGACCCCATCCGCCGTCCCTACCTCATCCGCAAGGCAGACTACATCGCCTGCCACCGCCCGTCCTACGTCTATAAATACGACCTGCTCCGGGGCTTCAAAGACGGCGGCGTCTTCCTGCTGAACTGCCAGTGGAAGCCGGAAGAGCTGGACGCCATGCTCCCGGCGATGATGAAGCGCAAGCTCGCCAAGCTCCATGCGAAGTTCTACATCATGGACGCCTTCAAGATCGCGGAAGAGATCGGCCTCGGCAGCCGCATCAACATGATCATGCAGTCCGCATTCTTCGCGCTCACGAAGATCATCCCCGTGGAAGACGCGGTGAAATACCTGAAGGAAGCGAACCAGCACTCCTACGGCCGCAAAGGCCAGGACGTGGTGGACATGAACAACGCCGCGGTCGACGCGGGCGTCTCCGCCCCCATCGAAGTGCCGGTGCCGGAAGAATGGGCGCACGCCACCACCGGCGGCACCCGCGAAGTGGTGGACCGCCCGCCGTTCATCTCCGGCGTGTGCGACGTAATGAACCGGCAGGAAGGGGACGACCTCCCCGTATCCACCTTCAAGGGCATCGAAGACGGCACCTTCCCCACGGGCACGTCCAAATATGAACGTCCCACCGCCGCCATCAGCGTCCCCGAATGGATTCCGGAAAACTGCATCCAGTGCAACCAGTGCGCCGCGTCCTGCCCGCACGCCACCATCCGCCCCGTGCTCGCCACGGAAGAAGAAGTGGAAAAAGCGCCGGAAGGCTTCATCGTCCGCGATTTCCAGGGCCCGGTGAAAGGGCTGAAATTCCGCATCGTCATCGACCCGCAGGACTGCTACGGCTGCGGCATCTGCGTCAACACCTGCCCCGCCCGCAACAAAGCCCTCGTGATGAAGCCCATCGAGACCCAGCTGGACAAGCAGAAGCTCTGGGACTACGCCATGACGCTCCCGCGGAAGAAAAATCCCGTCAACAAGAACACCATCCGCGGCGCCATGTTCGAACCGACATACTTCGAATTTTCCGGCGCGTGCGCCGGCTGCGGCGAGACGCCCTACGTGCATCTCGTAACCCAGCTCTACGGCGACCGCATGAACATCGCCAACGCCACGGGCTGCTCCTCCATCTACGGCGCGAGCGCCCCGTCCATGCCGTATACCACGAACGCCGACGGCTGCGGCCCGGCATGGGCAAACTCCCTCTTTGAAGACAACGCGGAATTCGGCCTCGGCATGCACCTGGGCGAAACGAAGCTCCGCGACCGCCTCGCGGCGAAAGTGGAAGCGCTCCTCCCTGCGGCGGACGACGAAACGAAAGCGGCCATGCAGGAATGGCTCGACAAGAAAGACGTGGGCGAAGGCACCCGCGAGCGCGCCCGCGCCTTCGAAGCGGCGCTCCGCGCGGAAGTGGCGGCCCATCCGGAATATAAAGAGCTGCTCGACCTGAAAGACCACTTCATCAAGCGCAGCCAGTGGATCTTCGGCGGCGACGGCTGGGCCTACGACATCGGCTTCGGCGGCCTCGACCAGGTGCTCGCCTCCGGCGAAGACGTAAACGTCCTCGTCCTCGATACGGAAGTGTACTCCAACACGGGCGGCCAGTCCTCCAAGTCCACCCCGGCGGCGGCCATCGCAAAATTCGCGGCCTCCGGCAAGAAGACGAAGAAGAAAGACCTGGGCATGATCGCCGTATCCTACGGCTACATCTACGTGGCGCAGATCGCGCTCGGCGCGGACATGAACCAGGCCATCAAAGCCATCACCGAAGCGGAAAGCTATCCGGGCCCGTCCCTCATCATCGCCTACTCGCCGTGCATCAACCACGGCCTGAAAGCGGGCATGGGCAAGAGCCAGGACGAAGAAAAGCGCGCCGTGGAATGCGGCTACTGGTGCAACTGGCGGTACAACCCGTCTCTCCTCGAACAGGGCAAGAATCCCTTCCATCTGGACAGCCGCGAGCCGAAAGGCAGCTTCCGCGAATACCTCATGGGCGAAGTGCGCTTCTCCAGCCTCGCCACCCTCTTCCCCGACAAGGCGGAAGAACTCTTCGAAAAGACCGAACGGGACGCGAAGGAACGCCGTGAAAATTACGTGCGCATCCAGAAGTCCTACGACGACGAACTGAAAGCGAAGAAAGAAGCGGCGGAGGCGAAATAACCTCTCCGCTGAAATCCCCGGACATCCCGTCCGGGGATTTTTCACGCCGCGCCCCGCCGACCCGTTTTCTTCATTGACTTGCCGGCGGAAACGTGATACCATATGTTCAATTTCCACAGAAATGCAAAGAAGGAAAAGAGTACTCATGCCGCAGACGCAGCAGAGAGCCCCGGGATGGTGAAACGGGGCGCGGCAGGCGTGACGAAGTGCGTTCCGGAGCATGGCGGATTGAAACCAGTAGGTCCGCCCGGGTCTGCCCGATACCACAGAGAGTCACAGACTTGCAGAGGCCGGTTCGGCGACGCGCCGGCGAAATTGGGTGAGAAACACGGAACTCCTGTCCCTTTGGGACAGGAGTTTTTTGCATACCCTGCGGCTCAGGCCGCGCGGGGAAAGGAGGGAACGGCAGTCATGACAGCCGGCCAGGCATTCCGCCGCGGCGGCGCGGCGCCGGAGCACAGTCTCCGATGTCGCTGCCTCCGCGCAGCATCCGTAAAATCAATTCCCATTTCTCATGGATATATGATATAATGGCATTGCATGATAAGGCGGCCGTCATCCGGCAAACGCCTCAATATAGTGTACACACAAAGAAAAGAGGTAGGACAATGAGCAACACACAAAGCCAGCAGAACGTGCGCGAAACCGCGCAGGAAGCGCTCCGGCAGAACAAACCGAAACATCAGGGCCGGCAGTTTGCGCTGTGGTTCGGCGCGCTCATCCTCGGGGGCGTCCTCGGGTGGATGGGCATTGAGCCGCTCAATGAATTATTCAATTTCGTCGCCACGGTCTTCACGCGGCTCTTCCAGTTCATCGCCATCCCGACGATCACGCTGGCGGTCATCACCACGCTGGCCGAACTGGGCGGCAATAAGGAAACGGGCCGCATCTTCTGCCACGCCGTCTTCTATACGCTCCTCACCACCATCTGCGCCGCCGCCATCGGCCTCGGCCTGTATCTCTGGGTCGCGCCGGGCAACCTTCCCATGGAACTCCTTGCGGAAGGCCAGTCCGCCGTCCCCATGGACAATTTCAAATCCCTTTCTTACTACGACCACATCCTCTCGGTCATTCCCAATAACGTGCTCGCCCCCTTCGTATCGGGCAACGTGCTCTCCGTCATGATCATTGCCGCCGCGGTGGGGCTCGCGCTGGCCTTCATGCCCCGCACGGAAAATCGGGCGCAGCTCCTGAAAGTCATCCAGGGGACGCAGGAACTCTTCTTCACCCTCATCCGGGCGCTCCTCGCCGTCCTCCCCATCGGGATCGTCGCCTTTGCGGGCCAGCTCTCCGCCCAGATTGAAGCGGGCGTCATCGTAGGCGCGCTCGGGAAATACACCCTCGTCGTGCTCGGCGGCAACGCCATCCAGATTTTCCTCATCCTTCCCCTCATCATCATGCTCCGCGGCCTGAATCCCCTCCACATCTTCCGCAAGATGGCGCCGGCCCTTGCGGTGGCGCTCTTCACCAAGAGCTCCGCGGGGACGCTGCCGGTAACGCTCGCCTGCGCGGAACAGAACCTGCGCGTCAATCCGAAAGTCTCCCGGTTTGTACTCCCCATCTGCACCACCATCAATATGAACGGCTGCGCCGCCTTCATCCTTGTGACCTCGCTCTTCGTCATGCAGAATGCGGGCTATGAACTCTCCATGGGCACCATGCTCACCTGGCTCTTCATCGCCGTGCTCGCCGCCATCGGCAACGCGGGCGTCCCCATGGGCTGCTACTTCCTCACCCTCTCCCTCATGTCCGGCATCGGCGCTCCCGTGGGCCTCATGGGCATCATCCTCCCCATCTACACCATCATCGACATGGTGGAGACCGCGGAAAACGTCTGGTCCGACTCGGCGGTCTGCGCCATGACCGATCACGACCTGAAAGGCCAGCTGGGCGAAGACGACGCCCCCGCCTCTCTCTGATTCCCTTCCGGACGGAGCCCTGCGCTCCGTCTTTTTTTGCGCGTTTTTCCCGAAGCCGCACGCGCCGGAAACGCGCGGCGGCGCGGCGGAGCGCCTCCCGCGCCCGTCCGATCCCGCCTGCGAAAACGCGCCGGAAATGAGGATTTTCCCCGATTTGGGCCGTACCGGCCCTTCTGGGGCGATTTCCGCCCCTCACAGGCAAAACGGAAAACGGCGCATTTTCTCTCTATGGCGTAAATATTCTGTAAATCTGCAAATTTATACGGTTATATGCAATTTACAAAAGGCCGCGGAAACCCGGAAACGCCCACCGGGCGGGCACTTTCCGGCGCGCTTCAAAATTCCCCTGAAAAATCGCGGCCAATCCGGATAGGTCATGCCAATCCATGGCAATCCGGAATGGCAATGCTTTTTTGCGTTTTTTCTCCGTTTTTCGTCAAAGTCCTCAAAACTCCTTCAAAGTCCGCGGAAAAATTTTTCATTTTTCCTCTTGTCCCCCACCGGCATGTGTGATATATTGTTGTACGCAAAGCTGTGGTGCGCCCTGCATAGACGTGCAGCCGAGCGGCACCCAAAACGGATACGGTTTTCTTTTTTACCCTGTTTCTTTCACCATCAGGCAGGCCATCCCGGAAGATGGTACAGCCCCTGCCTCCCAGAAAGCAAATGGGGTTCCTGCTTGCCCGAAAAGCAGCGCGGCCATTCCGGAGCCAGTCTATCCGGGACAAACTTTCCCCGTGAGCGCGCCTCACGAATCCACCAGAAAGAAGGGAAACACATTGTCCAAGAGCAAAAAAATGGGAGTGATACAGCTCACAACAGTCACAGCCATCAACATGATGGGGTCCGGCATCATCCTTCTGCCGTCGAAACTGGCGGAAATCGGCACCGTGTCCATTTTCGCCTGGATCCTCGCGTCCCTCGGCGCGACCCTCCTCGCCTACGCCTTCTCCGTATGCGGCATGTACGGAAAGAAGAGCGGCGGCATGGGCGGCTACGCGGAGTACCGCTTCGGCAGGGCGGGCAATTTCCTGTCCAACTTCACCTACGCCATCTCCCTCATCATCGCCAATATCGCCATCGCAACGGGCGTCGTCAGCTACGCGTCGTACTTCTTCGGGTTTGACCTGTCCCCCATCGGGGTGTGCGCCGCCACCATCGGCGTGCTCATGCTCGCCGCCTCCATCAGCTTCGGCGGGCCGAAGGAAGCGGGCCGCTTCTCCACCCTCGGCGTGGTGTGCGTCCTCACCCCCGTGGCGGGGCTGCTCCTCGCGGGCTGGTACTTCTTTGACCCGGCCATTTACCGCGCCGCATGGAATCCGCAGGATCTGCCCTTCGCCATCACCATGCGCGACTCCATCGCCGTCATCCTGTGGGCGTTCCTCGGGCTGGAGACCGCCTGCGCCAATTCGGAAACGGTGGAAAATCCCACGCGCAACGTGCCCATCGCCGTCCTCGCGGGGACCCTCCTCGCGGGCTTCGTGTACACCGTCTCCACGGCCATCATCGGCGGCCTCGTGCCCTACGACCGCCTCATCGGCTCCGAAGCGCCCTTCGGCCTCGCCTACGCGGCCATGTTCGGCGACACCGCGGCCCTCGTCGTATCGGGCATGCTCGTGTGCTCCTGCTTCGTCTCCCTCACGGCGTGGCAGTTCACCATCTCCGAAGTGGTGCGGAACGCCGCTTCTCTCGGCCAGTTCCCGTCCTTCCTGACGAAAGTGAACCGCTTCCGCTCCCCCTACGTGGCGATCCTTGCTCTTGTGACCATCCAGTCCATCCTGACCCTTTCCACCATCAGCCCGACGCTCCTGAAGCAGTTCAATATCCTCATCAATCTGGCGGTCATGGTGAACCTCATCCCCTACCTGCTCGCCATGTTCTCCGTATCGACGCTCCAGCGCGTGGAAGGGCTCGCGGGACGGAAGGCGAAATTCACGAACTTCACCGCTCTCTGCGGCGCGTTCTACAGCGTGTACGCCGTGTACGGCTGCGGCTGGGACATCATCACCGACGGACTCATCGTGGCCCTCTTCGGCCTCGTCATCTACGCGGTCAAGACCTACCGCCTCCAGCCCGCGCCGAAACTCGCCACCTATCCCCCTTTCCATATTCACAAGAAATAAAGAACAAAATGCAAAACAGCTCGTTCATTGGCGGGCTGTTTTTTCATTAGCCAAATTCTTTTGTTCTTGACTTCTGATAGTTCTTGATGCTATTCTGAAGAAAATTATGGAGGTGAAAGCTATGAGTTTATGGGATATATTTGTACCAGATCCTTTTCCAAGGAAAAAGAAACCGGGCGATATACTCGGTTTACCGCAAGATCCTTTATCTGATATGGTTAAAACGACATACCAAGTTGTCAAGGAAGTTGTATCGGATCCTGAAACAGAAGGAAAAAAGGCGGGATACGAACGTGCGGCTCAGGTATATGAGCCAATCTATCAGTCCATGAAAGCTCATTATCATGATGTTATTCAAGCTCTTGAAGAAGAGACGCGTCATAACGATACTATCAGCTTGAAGTTAATTCATAAGCTAAAATCTCTTGAGACGAAAAGAGATCAGCTTAAACAAGAACTCGCAAGGCAATACCAAATGACTGCGAGAAAAACAGATGCTTCCGCTGGAGATTTGAAAACTTTTTCCGGATCTGGATTTTCTTGGAGTGCCGATACTTCTTATGGCCTTTTCAGCGATTTCGACTTACTCGGTTGGATTCATAATAAACGAAGAGCGCCTTATGAAAAGCAAGGCTATGCGGAGGCCGAAGCTCTTTATAAAGAAAAAATGCAGCAATTAAATGAAATATTTGCACAGGAAGAAGCCAGTCTGCAAAATAAGCTTAAGGAATATAGTTCCTTGATTGCTGATATTCTTAACGAAATTGCAACCCTTAAAAAGGAAATTGCAGATTTACAACTTTATGAAAAGCTGGGCGAAGACGAATGAGCAGCGATGATTTATTGCGCCGCCGGGCCGGCTTGCAACAGGACATAGACTCCGGCTTAAGCAAAATGAAAAAAGTCGAAGCGGAAACAGAGCGCGTTATCGGGGTACTGGATCATACCAGTGAAATTCTTGAGGATTTGGACAGGCAATTTGAAGAAAATACTGAACTAAATACTCAGGATGTAACAATACTATTTTTAGCTGTTGCACTTCAGGTTGCCAGACAATATCTTCTGACAAAATTTCCTATTCGCATGGATGACCAAACTGCTGCAGAAGAAACCTGGGGCCATGGAGAAGAACATTCTGATAGAGTTCACCATCTTTACAACCCTTCCTTTGAAGAGATTTGTACCAATCCTGTCCCGTTTGATGCCAACTATGGCGCAAATGGAGCATTATCCGGAGGCGGAAAATTGGGACATCGTGTGACTGCTTTGGGGCACGATCCGATAATGGGCCTGATTTTTGGAACGGCTAACATTGCTACCTCTACCTTAACCAATTCCAATCTCGAATCGTTTCATATTACGACTGTCTCTGGCCGCGATGCCTTCGCCCAAAGGGCCCGTACAGAATTGGTATTGAGCTACACGGGACGAAAACTTCTATTTCAGGGAGTAGAAGGCAAAAAAATTGTAGCCGCTTCCCTTTTGAAAGAGGTTATCCATTTACATTCAGATATTTGGACAACTCACAGTATTCCCCTGCCCGGTATATCAATTTTCAATCCAAAACTTGCTTCAACGTTGGCCAGTTATGGATTGGATATGGCAAATGTATTAACTGTTTCAAAGCAAGCACTTTGGGCTACTATGATTAATTATTTTATTGCCATGTTTCATGGTATTTTCTGCGATGCTGAAACAACCAGAGAAAGACAGCTTTACGAAGTACGTACAAGAAAAATTCTAACGTATTCCGACTTCATTGCCAGCTCATCAAATGTTATTTATGTCGCGATAACCAGAGATTTCAAATCGCTTGATATAGGCGGATTGCTCGTCACGCTGTATCGACTGTTTACGGATATTAAATTTATTCGGCAAATTAAACGGGAATTTATATTTGGTTCCTACCGAGATCTCATTATGAATCCCACAAATGAATAGGAGTAAAACCGCCGTGCGTGCACGGCGGTTTTGTTGTTCCATCACAAAACATTCATCTCTTTCTACATGTCTTCATAGGTCACCAGCGAGACGTTGCCCATCTGGTCTGCCGCTTCCCGGCATCCTCTGGTAAAGCCGGTTTTTGCGAAGAGAAAGAGATGGGTACGGCGATAGGAGAAGAGGCGGCTGCGGTGAACGAGGGTTTCGAGGACCTGTACATCCGCTTTTTCGTTGGTCCATTTACACTCGGCAAAGAGGGCTGTGTCTTTATTTTCCTCTCCCATGATGTCGATTTCCGTCTGTTTCTTTTCTGCCGGATCGGTCCCCCACCAGCGGCCGAGGCTGGCAAACTGTACGGGCGATGTGCCGGCAAGAAGTCGCGTCCACAGGTACTGTTGACAAATTTCTTCAAAGATTTTGCCCATATACTCCGAAATATATGGTGCTATGCGCTGCCATGCCGCGTCGGGCGCGCCCCGTGCGATGAGAGCGTAATTGTCCGGCACAAAGCGGTACCAGAAGCGGAACATGGGATCACTGATGAGGTAAATAGAACGGCGGGACTGTTTCTCCCCATAGGGCGTTTCCCGACGGACAATGCCCAGTTCCATCAGATTTTTCAGATGCGATGCGGCGAGACCGGAGCTTTCCCCCGCTTTGGAGGTGATTTCCGACAGACGCGACGCACCGCCTGCGATGGCGGACAGGATGGCATTGTAGAGTGCCGGCTCGCGCACTTCCTGCTTCAGCAGATTCTCCGGCTCCTCAAAGAGCGCGGAGATGGGATTCAGAAACGTGCGCCGGATATTTTCCGCAGCGCTCAGCTGGTCATCCATCTGTAAAATGTACTGCGGCGTGCCGCCTGTGATGCCGTAAATGAGCGCTTTATCTTCTCCGGAAAATCCCGGCACGCAGCGGCAGGTGTCGGCAAAGTCGAAAGGCAGGAGCCGGATCTGTGCCGTGCGCCGCCCGTAGAGCGGTGCCTTGTAGGCGAGCACATGGTCTTCCATGTAGGACATGGAGGAACCGCACAGGATGAGCAGGAGCCTCGATGTTTCCTTGTGCGCGTCGATGCAGCGCTGCAGGGTGGAGGCGAAACTGCGGGACCCCCGCGCCACGTAAGGATATTCATCGATGGCGAGGATCAGCCGATCCTTTTCCGCCTGCTGAAATACATAGTCCAGCGCTTCCTGAAACGAGGAGAACGACATGCGGCCGGATATGCCCGCCGTCCCCTCCATGATGCATCGGCTGAAATTTTCCAGATTCTGCCGGGCATTGCTCTCCACACCCATGAAATAGACGGCCCGTTTTCCCCGAATAAACTGATTAATGAGCGCAGTCTTTCCCACACGGCGGCGGCCGTAAAGCACGGCAAATTCAAATTTCTCGGACTGATATAGTGCTTCCAGCGCACGAAGCTCTCTTTCTCTCCCAATGAACACAGCGTTTCCTCCCTTCCTTGTCTTTTACTATAAAAGAATTCCTTCATTTAGTCAATCACGATTTACTTAATTATGATTGACTAAATCGCAATTGAGAACATGAAGTCATTCACACGAGAGGCATGCAGCGGAAAAAATTATGCTCCCGTCGTATGGAGTTTGATGTAAACTGAGTATTCGACCACATTCTCTATGCGCCGTATACTACAGGTGTCAGGAAACAGCAGCGAATTTGGACAAGGAGGCACTTTATGAAACGGAAAATTCTGGCTCTGGCAGCGGCGGCGCTGTGCCTGTGCGCGGGCATGGCGGACGCGAAGACGATCGTCAATCCCGACGGCTCCCAGCCGCTCGTACACTGGGCGGTCCTGCAGTCGTCGGACGGACAGATGCCGGCGATGCAGCGCATGGCCGCGGAAAACGTCGCGCCCTACGCGGCGAAGGAAGACGGCACGTACATTCTCTACGGCGGCGTGGACAAGGCGCATCCTAACATCCAGCGGCTTCTGGAAATCTACCGGGACGACGCGGCGTATCAGGTGCACCGCGGCAGCGAAGGCTTCCGGCAGTACCAGATCGCCCGCGCGACCATTCTGGAACAGCTCATCATCATGGAAGCCGATCCCTTCATGCTGGAAAGCAAGGACGCCGGCACGGGCACGGTGGTGCGCATGAATTACACCGTGGTCCGTCCGGAAGCGCTGGACGACTACAAAGCGGCGCTCCGCACATTCATCACGGAGTCCATGGATACGGAAGACGGGACGCTCGCTCTCATGGCGACCACGGAGAAGAAGCACGGCAACATTTTCCACACGCTGGAAATCTATGAAGACGACGCGGCTCTGGCGGCGCACAAAAACTCCGCCGCCTATCGCGCCTTCATGGAGACCACCGCGCCCATGGTCGAAGAACACAACGAAATCGAAAATCTCCCCACGAGCATCACGCTCAGCGCGAAGCCCTGAGGCGCATGCCGGAGAACCCCGCAGAGGACAGCCCCTGCGGGGTTTTCGCATGCGCGCCGAAAACGCGCACGAAAAAGCCCCGCAGAAGAAATCTCTCTGCGGGGACACATTTTCCTGGGGAAATTTATTTTGCCTGTTCTTTCTTTTCGTTCAGGTGCATGCACCGGCCGATGACGGGGCCTGCGGCGAGGTATTCGTACGTGGGCATTTCAAAGAGCACCGGCTTCAGCGCGCGGTAGTCGATCCTGCCCGCTTCGTTCAGGACGGATTCGTCCGCGTAGGTGGCGTCGATGCGGCAGATGAAGGACTCGAAGCCCGGCGTCTGGTATGTGTCCACTACGGTGCACGCCATGGAGACGGGCGCTTCGTCCGCAAGCGGCGCGCCGTTCTCCGCCGCGTGCCAGGCGAAGAGGCCGCTCTTGTCCTCCCGGCGGCCGCTCACACAGCCCGCATGATCCGCCCGCGGGAGGAGCGCTTCGTCCACCAGATTCACCGTGAGCGCGCCCGACGCGCGGATGCCTTCGTTCGTTCTGTGCGCCGCCGCCATGGACACGAGGATGCGGTCGTGGCCGATGATGCCCACGTGGCCCACGAGCGCCCAGTTCGGTTTGCCGTCCACCATGGCGCCCACGACGGTGAGGGGCGTCGGATACAGCGCGAGTCCATGTCCGATTTCTTTCTTCATAGCTTCCTTCTTTCCGGCTCCGGAGAGCCCTTTTTTCTCTATTGTAGGAAGGGCGCGCGCTTCGCGCCAATACTTAGTGCGGATGGATGTCCATACGAAAAGCGTATCTTCCCCGCCTCCGGAAGGCAGCAGAAAAGGCCGTGCCTGCCGCACAGCCTTTCCCTGTTTTGCTTCCCGATTCCGCCGAATCAGGCTTTGTTCACGCGTACGCGCTCGATGGTCGGACGCCCTTCGCTGTCCTGCGCGATGGTATCCACGCGGATCAGCTCCAGCTCCGGCTTGAACTCTTCCACCAGACGCTGGATGTCCTCGTTCATGCCGATGCCCTTCTGCATGGCGCGATAGACGATGGTGGCAAATTCGTAGCGCGTCATCTGCCGGTCGCCGCCGAACGTGCCGTCCGGATAGCCTTCCACGATGCCCCGTTCGCGCATCTGCTCGATGGTCTCATACGCCCAGTGGTTTTCCGGCACATCCGGGAAGGGCGTGGTCATCGCGTTCTGAATCTGGTCCTGCGAGCCCACGAGCCGATTCACCAGTTCGGTGAGCTGCGCCACATTGTGACGGAGGGTTTCGATTTCCTTCGCCATGGCGACGCGGGAGGTGGACACGTGATTGCCCTGGCCAATCTTGAAGGACACGCCCGCATTCACCATATTCTCGCCGGTGCCGAAGCTGCCGCCCACGCTGAACATGGTGTCTTCGTTCGGACGGTAGAACGCGCCCACCGCCATGGCGTTCTCGCCGCCGTAGTTGCCGACGCCCGCCGCGAAGTCCCACTTGTCGTCCGGGTCGAAATCGAGCGGATGGAGCGCCGCCAGAGCCGCGGCGTTCGCGCCCACCTTATCGATGCGCCCGTCGAGCGTATCCACCCGGCTGTTCAGGCCGCTGATGGCGGAAGTATTGGCGTTGACCTGATCCGCCGTTGCGGCCAGATTCCTGTCGAGGCTGCTGATGGCATCCGTCGCGGTCTGTCCCTGTTCGACATAATGGGTGCTGGTGTAGTTCCTGTCGCCCACGTTGGACTGAATCGCCTGATGGAGCTGAGATTCCGTAGCGGCAAGGCTGGACCCATTGTAATTGTTATTCTCCGGGTTCCAGGTGGTATTCGTGAGGCCGCTCACCGTCCCGGAGCCATCCTTGTTGAGAGTCACGTTCCCCGCAGTGATGGTGCCTGTCGCTTCGATGTTGCCTTCCGTCCCGGTGACGGTCACATGGCTGCCGGTCGCATCGCCGACAGTGAAATCGTCTTTCAACGACACTTTATAATCTGTGCCGCCATTTTCATTTCCGTTCTCCGTGATGGACAAATCCAAGCCATTGCCCACAGATACCGATTCATGAGCTTCCTTGATAGCCGCATCCTGCTGTTCGTTCCAGATTTTCTGGTCGTCCAACTGCTGCTGCTGACTGTCAATCTGATTCTGCTGTCCCTGATTGATTGCTTCTACCTCATCCAGACGATTGTCTTGCTGTTCATTCCAGACTTTCTGGTCGTCCAACTGCTGCTGCTGACTGTCAATCTGATTCTGCTGTCCCTGATTGATTGCTTCTACCTCATCCAGACGATTGTCTTGCTGTTCATTCCAGACTTTCTGGTCGTCCAACTGCTGCTGCTGACTGTCAATCTGATTCTGCTGTCCCTGATTGATTGCTTCTACCTCATCCAGACGATTGTCTTGCTGTTCATTCCAGACTTTCTGGTCGTCCAACTGCTGCTGCTGACTGTCAATCTGATTCTGCTGTCCCTGATTGATTGCTTCTACCTCATCCAGACGATTGTCTTGCTGTTCATTCCAGACTTTCTGGTCGTCCAACTGCTGCTGCTGACTGTCAATCTGATTCTGCTGTCCCTGATTGATTGCTTCTACCTCATCCAGACGATTGTCCTGCTCCGTGTTCTTGTCTTCCACTGCATCTAAGCGATCATCCTGCTGATGATCTTTGATGATGCCGCCGATGATGGCTCCGTCCTGCATCGCATCGTGAATCATACCGCCTGCAATAGCTGCGTCCTGTACCTCATCTTTATGGATGCCCATTTCGATAGCCGCGTCCTGCGCTTCGTCTTTGTGAATGCCCATTTCGATGGCTGCATCCTGCTGCGCATCCTTAATCATTCCGACGATAATAGCCCCATCCTGCATTGCATCGTGGAAATTGTTTGCCGCCATGTCGCCTTTCAGGTCATTAATTTCGCCCTGCTGGTTCCGATTCATCTGTTGCTCACGATCCATGTCGTCTTTCAGATTGGCGATATCCTTGCCCTGTTCTTTATCGATTTCGTAATTGTGGCCGATTGCTCCCCACTGCGCATCATTTTCCTTCTCAAGGCCGTTGATCTGGCTCTGCTGCATGGCATTCTCTTTGTTCAGATTGTTAATTTCGCCCTGCTGGCTCCAGTTTATCTGCTGCTCGCGATCCATGTCGTCTTTCAGATTGGCGATATCCTTGCCCTGTTCTTTATCGATTTCGTAATTGTGGCCGATCGCTCCCCACTGCGCATCATTTTCCTTCTCCAAGCCGTTGATCTGGCTCTGCTGCATGGCATTCTCTTTGTTCAGATTGTTGATTTCACCCTGCTGGCTCCAGTTCATCTGCTGCTCGCGATCCATGTCATCTTTCAGCGAATCAATATCAGCGCCCTGCTGCGTAACCGAAGTCTGGAGATCGTTGATCTGATTGTTCTGTTTTTCGTCCCATTGCTTGCCCATTTCGATGGCTGCATCCTGCTGTTTATTCCAGTCTGCCATGCCATCCAGACGTCCATCCTGCGCTGTGTCGCGCAGATCATTGGCCGCCATGTCCTCCTTCAGACCAGAGACATCCTTTTGTAGTCCGGACACGTCCTCTTTCAGGCCGCCAATGTCTGCGTCCTGTTCATGGTCTTTCTTCGCACTATTCTCGAAAGCGCTTTCCAGATGAGACACATTATCTTTCAGATCTTTAAATTCTTTCTGTGTCACCTGTTCTTCCTGACCCGAGCCGGGTTTGTCTCCGCCCCCAAAAGGAGGCCGAGCCGCACTGACCTGTGCGCCGCTCAGGGGGAGCAGGATGCCGCCGGCGAGGAGGGCAGTGAGGACGGCCCGTTTCAGCGTGCAGCCGGACCGTTTTTGTTCACATCCGCACCCCCCCGTATGGCTGCTGCGAATGAATTCGGACCCCACCACGAAGCAGCCGCGGGCGGCGTTCCATACCACTTTGTAAATCTTATTCATCAGCGTTTCTCCTTTCTCTGCTGAACCAGCCGTATGCATCGCCGCTTCCCGGCCCGCGAAGGCCGGGATCCCGGCGTCTTTTCCTCTGGTTTTTGGAAAAGATCTGATGTATAAATTCTGAATATTTTTCTCTTTTTATTTCACAGCTGTAAAAGCAGGTATGCCGGAAACAGCAGTATATTTTTCTTGCATGGGTTTCCCCAAAAAGAAAGGCCTGCGGATATCCGCAGGCCCTGTTTCGACGGGTGGCCGGGTTTCTTTCTGAAGGCATGCAAAAAAGCCTGTGCTTTCGCACAGGCTTTTGGAGATGGGATTACTGTTTCGCGCCGGTCTTTGCCATGGCTTTCGCGATTTTCGCGGCGAGGCCGTGGATTTCTTTTTTGGAGACGGAGCATACCGCGAGGCGGATGCCTTTCTTGAGCGGCACGAGGAAGACGTTTTCTTCTTTTTCAAGGGTGTCGCACACCGCTTTCGCCCCTTCCATGGGGAGGGTGATGAAGAAGCCGGAGATGTAGGGCACGTATTTCACGCCCGCTTCGTCCGCTTCTTTCATGAAGATGGCCGCCCGTTCCTGGATGAGCTGGAAGTATTTCGCCCGTTCCGCGTCCAGTTCTTTCACTTCTTCCGGATTGGCGCACACGGAGGCCATGGCTTTCATGGCGGCGCTGTTGGAGTTGGACCAGCAGGCGCGGCTGCTGTACTGGTTGATGTCCACAAATTCCTGCGCCACGTCTTCGTCGGAGGTGATGCAGATCATCGCGCCGATGCGCTGGCCGTAGAAGGTGAAGCCCTTGGACAGGGTGTAGGCCACGATGGTGAGGACGTTTTTCGGCAGGTTTTCAAATTTCTTGAAGAAGGTGCGGCACGCTTCTTTTTCGCCGCTGTAGTCGAGGTAGGCCACGTCGGCCACGAGGATGACGTTCTTGTCTTTGCCGTCCACGGCGTCCGCGCAGACCTGAGCCGCCGCGCCCCATTCGTCGTCGCTCATGCAGTAGCCCGTGGGGTTGTTGGCGATGCCGTTCAGGATGATGACCGTATTGTACTGTTTCGCCACGAGGTCTTCCACGGCTTCCTTGAAGCTGGCCAGATTGAAGTGGCCGTCGTCCGTGAGGAAGGAGAAGGTGCGCACTCTGCGGCCCGCGTCGAGCATGACGCTGTCGTAGGCGCCCCAGTGCCAGTCGGTGATGAGCACTTCGTCGCCGGGGGAGGAGTAGTTGTGCACCGCGTGATGGAGCGCGCCCGTGCCGCCCGAGGTGGAGAGCGCGCGGATATAGCCCGCCGGACGGGACTGGCAGAAGCACTGGTCGATGCAGTCTTCGAGGAAATCGGAATAGCCCTGAATGGGGGCGTACGCCACGATTTCTTTCGGGGTGAGGCGGCGGTACGCGCGCTGCATTACGTCGAGCATGACGAGATTGCCCTCTTCGTCGAGGATGGAGCCCACCGTGCCGTTGATGACTTTGTCCTTGCCGATCTTGTCCGCGAGGGCGTTGGCGCGGTTGTTCGCCGCGAAAATATTGTCTTCCGCACTCTTGCCTTTCGCCTGCATAGCGGCGACGCTGTATTTTGCCATGAATCCTGCCTCCTTGTAGGGGAACGCGGAGGGTCTGCCCGCGCGGGGTGCCTTCCTTTTACATACAGATATGCTTTTATTTTACGAAAAATACGGGGGCGATGCAAGGATTTCCGCTCAATCCGAGAGGCGCTCCGCGATGTCCTGCGCGGCTTTGCGGAAGAACGCCGCCATGCCCCGCGAGGGCTGCACCGCCGCGCCCGCGGAGAGGATGAGGCCCCGGCCGCCGGTGGCGGAGACGGCGCGCCAGACGTCGCGCTCCACTTCGTTCCGGAGGCCGAATTCGAGGTGCCGCCGGGAGAGGCCGGTCATGCAGCATGCGCCCGTGAGGTCCCGCGCTTCCGCCAGCTCGGGCAGGGACTGGGCCGCGTCCCACGCGAAGATCTGCACGGGGTATTTCCGCAGCACCGGAAAAAGGCAGTTTGTCCAGCCCGCGGCGAGGACGTTGCACCAGCCGGAGGAAGCGGAGAGCACCGCCAGGTCGTAGGGCGCGCCGTACTCCCGGTAGGCGTTCTCGCCGACGAGCCCGTAGTCTGCGAGCGGCGCTTCGAAGAAGATGCCGTCCGCGCCGAGCTCGATCACGCGCTGCACGAGGGCGCAGGTGGTCTCGGTGACGGTCTCGAGGGCGGCTTTCACCATGGGGCCCGCGCCGCGCCGGATGTCTTCCGGCAGATGGAACGCGAGCCGGAAGATGGTGGCGAGCGGGCTCGTCACGCGGAAGAGCACGGGCAGGTCCGCGGGCTTTTCCGCCAGGATCTGCTTCAGGGCGTCCTGCTCGCGCGCGAGGGCCCCGGAGTTGACGGAGCTGCCGCCGATGCGCGCCCAGTCCGCCGGGTCGGTCACGTAGGCCACGCCGCCGATTTTCGTAAATCCCGGCGCGGTGTAGTCTTCCGCGTCGTAGCCCGCGGCGGGCGCGGTGATGAGGAGGTCATTGCCCCACTCCGCCGCAAAATCCAGCGCCGCCCGGGCGTGGTCCTCCGCGGTGCCGCCCCGCTCCCCGGACCGCCAGAAGGCGGAGGGAATGCGCTCGGGGCGCTCTCCCGCGATGGCCGCCTGAATGATGTCCTTCCTGTTCATGCGATCTCCTCCCCGCCGTTTTTACCAGGCGGCCGCGACGCCGTCCGCTCTCGGTTCGGTGGCTCCGCAGAGCACGCCGTCTGCATTTCTCCAGATGATCTCTCCCCGGCCGAACTGGGACATGTCTTCCAGCACGCGGATGTCGTGGCCCATGGCCTGGAGCTGCTCCACCGCCTGGAGCGGCAGGCCCGGCTCCACGTCGAAGTGGAGGCCTCCCGTCCACTGCCACCGCGGCGCGTCCAGCGCTTCCTGGGGATTCATGTGGAAATCGATCACGTTGGTGACGACCTGCAGATGCCCCTGGGGCTGCATGAAGCCGCCCATCACGCCGAAGGGGCCCACGGCCCGGCCTTCTTTCGTGAGGAAGCCCGGAATGATGGTGTGGTACGTGCGCTTCCGGGGCGCGAGGCAGTTCACATGGTTTTCGTCGAGGCTGAAATTGTAGCCCCGGTTCTGGAAGGCGATGCCGTATCCCGGCACGACCACGCCGCTGCCGAAGTGGCAGTAGTTGCTCTGGATGTAGGAGACCATATTGCCCTCTTCGTCGGCGGCGCAGAGGTAGACCGTCCCGCCGCACCGCGGATCGCCGTAGTGCGGCGCGAGCGCCCGGTCCGTGATTTCCGCCCGGCGGCGCGCGCCGTACGCGTCGGAGAGAAGGTCCGCCACGGAGGCTTTCATGTACTTCGGGTCGGTCACATAGCGGTCGCCGTCGGCGAAGGCCATTTTCATGGCTTCCATCTGGCGGTGCAGCGTCTCCGCCGTATCGCGGGCTTTGAAGTCGAAGCCTTTCAGGATATTGAGCGCCATGAGGGGCACGATGCCGTGGCCGTTCGGCGGGAGCTCCCACACGTCGTAGCCGCGGTAATTCACGGAGACGGGCGTCACCCATTCGGGCTGCCATTCCGCGTAGTCTTCCTTCCGCACATAGCCGCCGGTCTCGCGGGAGAAAGCGTCGATGGCGTCGGCGATGCGGCCCCGGTAGAAGCTCTCGCACTCCGTGTCGCGGAGCTCCTCGAGGGTCTTCGCGTGGTCGGGGAGTTTCATGATCTCTCCCGCGCGGGGCGGGCGGCCGTCTTTCAGGAAGGTCTGGAACCATCCCGCGAGCGCCGGTTCGTCTTTCAGGCGGATGAGCTCCTTATATTCCTTCATCCATTCGCACGCCACGAAGGACGACACGGCGTACCCATGGCGGGCGTAGTGGATGGCCGGCTCGAAGAGCTCGCCGAAGGGCAGCTTCCCGAAGCGCTTCGACAGGGAAATCCACGCGGACGGCGCTCCGGAGACGGTCACGGGGATCCAGCCGCGCTTGGGCATCTCCGTGTATCCTTTCGCCCGGACCGCTTCGGCGGTGATGCCTTTCGGCGCCCAGCCGCTCGCGTTGAGACCGTACATGTGGTCTTTCATCCACACGATGGCGAAGGCGTCGCTCCCGATGCCGTTCGACACGGGCTCCACCACGGTGAGGGTGATCGCCGTGGCGATGGCCGCGTCCACCGCGTTGCCCCCCTTCTTGAGCATGTCCAGCCCGGCCTGCGCGGCCAGCTGCGACGCGGTGCACACCATGCCCCGCGTGCCGTACACCACGCTCCGCCGGGACGGATACCGGTAATGCTGTTCGTCTACATGAAAATGCAGTTCCATACGTATTCCCCCTGTCGCCGGCGCGTCTCTCTCCGCGCCGCCAATGGACGGCCCCGGGCCGTCCCTGTTTTTCCTTTCCTATTATAGCAAATTCCGGAAGAAGGATTCACAAAACGCATAAATTTCCCTTCCGGATTCTTGCCAGAAAAAAATCCCTGTGATACAATATGGGGCATCACAGAAAAATGCGTGGAAGAGAAACAGTAGCTTCCGAATCTTTTTCAGAGAGCCGCGGGCCGGTGCGACGCGGTAAAGGAGCGGCAGTGAACTCGTCTCGGAGCAGCCCGTTGAAATCCCAGTAGACGGCGCCGGCAGCCCCCGTTAGAACGGCAGGTCTATGACCGCAGAGTGCATGCTCCGGCATGAAATAGAGTGGTAACGCGAACGCTTTCGTCTCTTGGACGGGGGCTTTTTTATTTCCCTTTCTCTGCGCAGACCGGAGAGCGCCCGGCGCGTCCGGGAATCAGAGTGGTACCGCGGGTCTCCCGTCTCTTACGAGATGAGAGGCTCTTTTTTATTTCAATCATCCGCGCCCTGCGCAGGAGATAAAAGGAGGAAACATTCATGGGAATGACAATGACGCAGAAAATTATGGCGGCCCATGCGGGAAAAGACACGGTCAAACCCGGCGATCTGATCTACTGCAAGCTGGACCTGGTGATGGCGAACGACATCACCGCCCCGCCGTCCATCAAGGAATTTGACAAGATCGGCTGCCCCGTCTTCGACCGGGAGAAAATCGCCCTCGTGCCGGATCACTTCACGCCGAACAAGGACATCAAGTCCGCGGGTCTGGCAAAGATCGTCCGGGATTTCGCGAAGAAGCACGACATCAAGAATTATTTCGAAGTGGGCCGCGCGGGCATCGAGCACGTCATCCTGCCGGAGAAAGGGCTCGCCGCGCCGGGCATGATGATCATCGGCGCGGACTCCCACACGTGCACGTACGGCGCGGTGGGCGCCTTCTGCACGGGCGTAGGCTCCACGGATCTCGGCGTGGCCATGGCCACGGGCGAAGCGTGGTTCAAGGTGCCGGAAGCCATCAAGGTGGTGCTCACCGGCGCGAAGCCCGAAGACGTCACCGGCAAGGACGTGATCCTCACCCTCATCGGCATGATCGGCGTGTCGGGCGCGCTCTACCAGTCTCTCGAATTCACCGGCCCGGGCGTGGCGACGCTCTCCATGGCGGACCGCTTCTCCATCGCCAATATGGCCATCGAAGCGGGCGCGAAGAACGGCATTTTCCCCGTGGACGAGCGGACCCGCGCCTACGAAGAAGGGCGCGTCTCCCATCCGTACACGGCGTACGACGCCGACCCCGATGCGGAATACGCCCGCACGGTGGAAATCAACCTGTCCGAACTCTCCCCGGTGGTGGCCTTCCCGCACCTGCCGGAAAACGTGAAGGTGGTGGGCACTTTCGGCGACGTCAAGATCGATCAGGTGGTGCTCGGCTCCTGCACGAACGGCCGCCTGGAAGATCTGGCCATCGCGGCGCATATCTTTGAAGGGCATCAGGTCCACCCGGACGTGCGGTGCATCGTCATCCCCGGCAGCCGCCAGGTCTACCGCGACGCCATGAAGGCGGGCTACATCGACACCTTCATCGAAGCGGGCTGCGCGGTCTCCACGCCCACCTGCGGCCCCTGCCTCGGCGGGTACATGGGCATCCTCACCGCCGGCGAACGGTGCGTCTCCACGACGAACCGCAATTTCCGCGGCCGCATGGGCCACGTGGACAGCGAAGTCTACCTCGCCGGCCCGCAGACAGCGGCGGCCAGCGCGATTCTCGGCAGAATTGCCGCACCGAAGGAGGTCCGTTAATATGGCAATCGAAGGCAAAGTGTGGCGCTACGGCGATAACATCGACACCGACGTCATCATCCCCGCAAGATATCTGAATACATTCGACCCGAAGGAGCTCGCCAGCCACTGCATGGTGGACATCGACGAAACCTTCGCGCAGAACGTCCAGCCCGGCGACATCATGGTGGGCGGCCGGAATTTCGGCTGCGGCTCCTCCCGTGAACACGCGCCCATCGCCATCAAGGCGTCGGGCGTGCCGGTCATTGTGGCGGCGAGCTTCGCCCGCATTTTCTACCGCAACGGCATCAACGTGGGCCTGCCGCTCCTCGAGATCGGGGACGACGTGGAAAAAATCCGCGCGGGCGACCGGCTCCGCATCGACCTCTCCGCGGGCACCATCGAAAATCTCACCACCGGCGACACCTTCCAGGCGCCGCCCCTTCCGGGCTTCATCCAGGACATCGCCAGAGCCGGCGGCCTCGTAAACTACGTAAAGGAGAAAATGAACAAATGACAAAGAAAATCACCGTCATTCCCGGCGACGGCATCGGGAAAGAAATCACCGACGCGGCGGTGGCCGTGCTGAAGAAGATCGACGAAGTCTACAGCATCGGCCTCGAATTTACGTGGAAAGACGCGGGCGGCACCGCCTACGACAAGTACGGCACACCGCTCCCGGAGGACACGGTGAAAGCGGCGAAAGCGGCGGACGCGGTGCTCTTCGGCTCCGTGGGCGGCGACCAGTGGGACCACCTCGCCCCGGATCTGCGCCCCGAGCGGGCCATCCTCGGCCTGCGCAAAGCCCTCGGCCTCTACGTGAACCTCCGCCCGGTGAAGGTGATGGACGTGCTCGCCGAATATTCCCCGCTGAAAGAATCCATCGCAAAGGGTACGGACCTCGTCATCGTGCGCGAGCTCATCGGCGGCATCTATTTCGGCGACAAGTGCGAATCGGAAATCCATAACGGCGTGGAGCGCGCGTGGGATCTGGAAAACTACAGCATCCCTGAAGTAGAGCGCATCACCCGATTTGCCATGACGGCCGCGCGGAAGCGCCGCGGGAAAGTGACCTCCGTGGACAAATCGAACGTGCTCGCCACGTCCCGCCTGTGGCGGCGCACGGTGACCCGCCTGGCCGAAGACTATCCGGACGTGAAAGTGGATCACCTCTACGTGGACAACTGCGCCATGCAGCTCGCCATCCATCCCACCCAGTTTGACGTGATCGTCACGTCGAACCTCTTCGGGGACATTCTCTCCGACGAAGCGGCGGTCCTCTCCGGCTCCATCGGCATGCTCCCCTCGGCCTCCATCGGCGAGAGCACCAGCCTCTACGAACCGATTCACGGCTCCGCGCCGGACATCGCGGGCCAGGGCATCGCCAATCCCTGCGCGACCATCCTCTCCGCGGCGATGCTCCTCCGGTACTCCCTCGACGAAGACGCCGCGGCGGACGCGGTGGAAAAAGCCGTGGAAGACGCCCTCATCGCGGGCTACCGCACGCCCGACCTCTACCGGGACGGCTTCAAAAAAGTGAATACCGCAGGCATGACCGACGCCATCCTCGCCCGCATCGGCTGAGAAGGCGCAAACGAAAAGCACCGGGATATCCCGATGCTTTTTTATTGCCGGAAGCGGGGCCGCCGCCCTTCGCGGTGCTTCCGCTCGATAAAATGAAGGCGCGCCGACAGGAGGAGCGCCGAGCATCCCACGCCCAGGTCCAGCCCCTGCCAGTACGACACCGCGCCGTGTCCGAAGAGATGGTCCAGCGCGAACCCCGCGGGGAAGCACACGCCCCAGTAGGCGGCCATCATGAGCATGAACGGCACCTTCGCGTCCTTGTAGCCCCGGAGAATGCCCTGCGTGGGCGCGGCCACCGCGTCGAAACACTGCCACCCCGCGCAGTACAGGAGAAAGACCCCCGCCGCGGCCGCCACGCCCGCGTCCTCCGTATACAGCCCCGCGATGGGCCCGCGGAGGAGGATCGTCGCCCCGGCGGTGAGCGCCGCGCAGAAGAGCGCCCACAGGAGCCCCGCCCGGCGGAATGTGCGTGCCCGGTCCCACCGCTCCGCGCCGACCTCCATGCCCACCACGATGGTGAGCGCCATGGAGCACGACAGGGGCAGCATGTAGATCACCCCGGAAAAATTGATCGCCGCCTGATGCGCCGCGAGCACCTCCGTGCCGAAGGGCGCGATGAAAATGACGATGAAGCCGAAGAGGCTCGACTCCATGAACATGCCGAGCCCGTTCGGGACGCCGATGCCGAGATACTCCCGCCACACCGAGGCGCGGGTGCGCACGCTTCCGAAGATGGCCCGCCCGCGGAAGATGTTCTCCCGGAGCACCACCGCGAGGAAAAGCCCCAGCAGGATCACATAGGTGAGAAGCGTCGCGATGCCCGCGCCGATGCCGCCCATGCGGGGCACGCCCCAGTGGCCGAAAATGAAAAGCCAGTTCAGAAAGCCGTCGATGGGCAGCCCCAGCAGGAAAAGCTTCATGGAGATGGACGTGCCGCCCACCGTGTCCGTGAGGCTCCGGAGCACCATCACAGGCGTCTCGAAAAAAACCGCCGCCGCCATGGCGAGGAGATAATACCGCGCCACGTGCGCCACCTCCGGCTCGAGGCGCATCCCCGCGAGCACATCGTCGATGGCCAGCGCGTAGAGCGCCGCGAAGAAAAGCGACAGCAGCCCGCCGATGTAGAGCCCGGTGCGCGCCACCTCGGGAATCTCTTCGGGCCGCTTCCTTCCGAGCAGCTGGGCCATCATGGGCGTCGCCGCGGCGAGCACCGCCGTCGTCGCCACCAGGATGGGCATGAACAGGCTCGCACCCACGGACACCCCCGCGAGGTCCGCCTTGCCCGCGTGGCCCGCCATGGCCGTATCCAGAAAATTCATTCCCACCGTGGAGAGCTGCGCCACCAGGATGGGCAGCATCACGCCGATGAGTTTTCTCAGCGCCGCAAAATCCATGGCTCCTCCTTCCGCAAAACAGGCAAAAGAAAAAGGCGTCGCCGCCTCTTTCCGCCGAACTCTTATCGTTTCTGCGCCGCCGCCCAGTCCGCCTTGAACCGCGCGATGCCCGCGTCCGTGAGCGGATGCTTCATGGCGTCCATGAGCACCTGGTACGGCACCGTCGCAATGTCCGCGCCGGCGAGGGCGCACTCCGTGATGTGCTGCGGCTTGCGGATGGACGCGGCGATGATCCGCGTCTCGATGCCGTGCCGGTCGAAGATATCGGAGATGGTCTGGATGAGCTCCACGCCGTCCCAGCCGATGTCGTCGATGCGGCCCACGAAGGGGCTCACATAGGACGCGCCCGCCCGCGCCGCGAGAAGCGCCTGATTCGCCGAGAAGACCAGCGTCACATTGGTGGGGATGCCCCTCTTCGACAGGCGGGCCACCGCTTTCAGACCCTCCGCCGTCATGGGGATTTTCACCACGATATGGCTGCCGAGCTTCACCAGCTCCTCCGCCTCCGCCACCATGCCGTCCGCATCGTCGGAGAGCACCTCCGCCGAGATCGGGCCGTCCACAAACGAGGAAATCTCCCGGATCACCTCATGGAAATCGCGCCCCTCCTTCGCGACCAGCGACGGATTCGTCGTCACGCCGGAAATGAATCCCATGGCGTACGCTTTGCGGATCGCCTCCACATCGGCTGTATCGATAAAAAATTCCATCTGTATCTCTTCCTTTCCCGCGGGCAGGCCCGCTCACTGCAACACTTATATTTACCATGAAGCGCGCGTTCTGTCAAATCAGCCTCCATAAAATTGACGCTATGCTCCGCATGACCTATAATGTGTGCATTATGAAACATTCCGTTTGTCGTCAATGATAGAGAGAACCCCATGAAACCGACCCTGCTCGCCCTGTCCTATTTCCAGAAAACCGCGGAGAAACAGCACCTCACCCGCGTGGCGGAAGAACTCCACATCTCCCAGCCGTCGCTTTCCCGCACCATCAAGACCCTCGAAAACGATCTGGGCGTCCCGCTCTTCGAACGGAGCGGCCGCAACATCGTCCTCACCCGCTACGGCGAGATCCTCCTGCGCCATACGGAGCGCATCATGGACGAACTCCATGCGGCCGAGCGCGAAATCGAAGAGATGAAAGGGGCCCAGCAGACCACCGTGTCCTTCTCCCTCTTCGCCGCGTCGAAACTCATCCCGGGCTTCCTCATGGGATTCCGCCGCCTGCACCCCCACGTCCATCTGGAAATCCTCCAGCAGAAAATCGACCACACGAAAAAACAGGGCAACGGCGTGGACCTTTCCCTCTTTTCCTCCATCAACCCCATGGAAAATGAATTCTGCACGACCCTCATGGAGGAAGAAATCCTCCTCGCCATGCCCGACACGGATCCCCACGCCCATCTGCCGTCGGTGAAGCTCAAAGACTTCGCCGAAGCGGGCTTCATCCTGCTCCAGACCGGCAAAAGCCTCCGGGCCATCACCGACGTGTACTGCCACGCCGCGGGCTTCACGCCGCGCATTTCCCTCGAAAGCGACAGCCCCGATACCGTGCGCGAATTCATCCGCGCGGGCCTCGGCATCTCCTTCGTCCCGAAGATCACCTGGCACGGCGTGAGCTCGAGCCACGTGGCCCTCGTGCCCATCTCCACGCCCATCTGCCGCCGGAGCATCATCCTCTCCTGGCGGGCGGACATCGCCGAATCGCCCTCCGCGGTGCTTCTCCGGGACTACATGGTCCAGAACTTCGCCCGCTACGCCTACGCGCAGGCCGAGTCCTGACCGGCGGGCGCGCATTCTGCCCGTTTTTCCCGATTGCGCATTTTCACCTCACGGGCGCGCCATATTTCCTGTGCCGCCATGTACCGGCAGGATAAAGAAAATTTCTATGACGCGGAAATTTAATGAAATTCTTACCTTTCTCCCCGCCGGAGGCATCCTTCCACCGTATTCAGCTCTCACCCCCCCCGTTTTTGTGACCTACTATAGGCTGCTTATATCTAAAGGCGCGGAAAATCAGGATATACTTTCAGATTTTCTCCATTGGAAAAGCTGGCAGCTCATCTTCCCGCGCCATGAGCCGGCTCTCTCTGCATGCGTTTCATGCATGCAAAATCCCTTTTGTTGTGTATACCCATTCCCTATACACTCTATGAGTATTTGTTTATTTGTCAGTTTTTTGCTATCTTATATCAATAAACAATCTTATCGTATTGTGAAAATCCAGCGCGGACCGGGAGACGGTCCGCCGGTATTTTCCGAACCATTGGAAGGAGATTCCCCATGAATTTAGGAATGAGAATTCGTCAGTTCCGCAACATGGCTGGCCTCAGCCAGGAAAAACTTGCATGGAAAGCCGGCATCGCTCCCGCCTTTCTCGGACAGCTGGAACGCGGCCTGAAGAGCCCCACCGTAAAGACGCTGGAAAAGCTCACCCGCGCCCTGGGCATCCCCATGGCCGAGCTGTTCTCCGGCCCGGTGGACATGTCCGATGAAAAAGACACGGCCATCAAGCAGGTGGTCTACCAGATCCGCGACCTCCCGGTAGAAAGCATCCAGAACCTGTCTGTCATCATCCAGCAGGTCCGTGAAATGGCTTCCCATCCGCTGCCCGCCGCGGCGCAGCAGACGGAAGAAAAGCCCGCTGAACCGGCGGAACCGCAGCAGTAAGAGCCCATCAGAAAATCCGTCCCGAACGGGGCGGATTTTTGATTGCCCTTTTTCCCATGGACAATCAAAAGACAGCGGACGCGCCGAGTCAAGAATCCTCACGAAGGATGCAGATCCTCATCAGCCTCCTTCACCGTCATCATCGCCTTTGAATCCGCGCCTCATATGCAGAAACATTTTCAATGAGCCTGTCCCCGCACCGCCTGGAAAATAAAGGAAAGCATAGGAGATATGCATTGGAAAAATGCACGACGCAAGTTAAGTACTGGTGCAGCTCCCCGCCCATTGGAATGGAGCCCGGCCCCGCAGGGGTGAGATTTGACGGCCCGGAGCGCCCGGACGGAATGACTGTCTGAGCGACCGAAGGGAGCGAGTTTCATTCCGTCAGCGGAGGGCCGCCAAATCTCAGGGCGGAATGACCGGGCGGCGGCCCTTTCTTGGCCGACACTCTTTCCGGGCAGCCGGAAAGAATGTCGGTGACGCTGGAATCGTATTCCAAAGATAGAAATCATCGTAAATCTTCGGACACGTACGGCCTCTCTGTGCGGGTCCGAAGAATTGCGGGAAAGAACGGTTTCATCGCGATGCGGTCCCGCAGCCAAATGAGAAGGGAGCGAAGCGCCGCACCTGCGTCCGCGCAAAGTGCGCAGAAACATGTTGCCACGCGCGCCCCGCAATTCTTACAAAAAAATCCTCCGCGCCCGGAAAGGGGTTCGGAGGATTTTCTTTATGTTTCAGCAGCTTTGAAAAAACGGGACTTTTATTTGCGTCCGCCCAGGTAGGCCGCCATGACGCTCGGGTCGGAGGCGACCTGCTGCGCGGGCCCTTCGAGGACGATCTTGCCGGTCTCCATGACGTAGGCGTAGTCCGCGATCTGGAGCGCTTTGCGCGCGTTCTGTTCGACCAGAAGGACGGTGGTGCCGTTCTGGTTGATGGTTTTTACCACGTTGAAAATCTGCTGCACCACGAGAGGCGCGAGGCCCATGGACGGTTCGTCCAGGAGCATCACTTTCGGGCGGGCCATCATGGCGCGGCCGATGGCGAGCATCTGCTGTTCGCCGCCGGAGAGGGTGCCGCCGTACTGGCCGGCGCGTTCTTTCAGGCGGGGAAACTGAGCGAAGACTTTCTCCATGTCGTCGGCGATGCCCGCTTTGTCTTTGCGCTGGTACGCGCCCATTTCGAGGTTTTCCAGGACGGTCATGGTCTGGAGGATCTGCCGCCCTTCGGGGACGAGCACGAGCCCTTCGTTTACGATCTGGTAGGGCTTTTTCCCTTTGATGGACTGCCCTTCGAAGAGGATGTCCCCTTCGTTCGGCTTCATGACGCCCATGATGGTCTTCATGGTGGTGGATTTCCCCGCGCCGTTCGCGCCGATGAGGGTGACGATTTTGCCTTCTTCGACGGAGAGGCTGATGCCTTTCAGCGCTTTGATGTTGCCGTAGCTGGCAACGATGTTTTTCAGCTCGAGCAGCATTATTCGTCCTCCTTCCCGAGATACGCTTCGATGACGGCGGGGTTGTTCTGCACTTCCGCGGGGGTGCCTTCGGCGAGCATGCGCCCGAAGTTCACCACGATGAGGCGGTTGCACAGGGTCATGACGAGGTTCATGTCGTGTTCGATGAGCACGATGGTGATATTGAACTGTTCGCGGATGCCCCGGATGAGGTCGATGAGGGCGGCGGTTTCGCTGTCGTTCATGCCGGCCGCCGGTTCGTCCAGGAGGATGATCTGCGGATGGGCCGCCATGGCGCGGGCGATTTCCAGCTTTCTCTGCTTGCCGTAGGGAAGCTCGGTGGCGAGATGGTCCGCCACGTCGTCGAGGCCCACGTACTGGAGAAGGCGGTGCGCTTCTTCCACGGCTTCTTCTTCTTCTTTCTTCATGGAAGCGGTGTGAAGGAGGCTGCCGAGGAGGCCGGTCTTCATGCGGGCGTGATGGCCCACGAGGATGTGCTCGAGGACGGTCATGTTCGCAAAGAGGCGGATGTTCTGGAAGGTGCGGGCGATGCCGCCGTCGATGATTTCGAAGGTCTTCTTCCCTTCGATGGACTTGCCGTTGAAGAGCACGTCCCCGCTGGTGACGGGATAGACGCCGGTGATCATGTTGAAGATGGTGGTTTTCCCCGCGCCGTTCGGCCCGATGATGCCGAAGATATCCCCCTGATTCACCTGAAAGGAGATGTCGGAGAGGGCGGTGATGCCGCCGAATTTCTTGACGACGTTCTTTAATTCAAGAAGCACGGTCATTTGCCTCCTTTCGGGGATTTTCTGAATACGCGGGCGATGTACTTCACGGCGTCGTAGGAGAGGATGCCGTCAGGCCGGAAGCCCATGAGCGCCACCAGCATGATGCCGTAGATGATGTCGCGGTATTCGGACATGGCGCGGAGGGACTCCGGCACGATGGTGAGGACGGTCGCGCCCAGGAGCGGCCCCCACATGACGTTGCTGCCGCCGAAGACGGTGTAGAGGAGCATGTCCACCACTTTATGCCAGGTGAAGTCCGTGGGGCTGATGAAGTACGTGGCGTGCGCGTAGAGGGCCCCGGCCACGCCGGCGAAGAAGGAGCTGAAGAGAAACGCCATCATTTTGTAGTAGACCACGTTGATGCCCGAGAGGGAGGCGGCGTATTCGTCAGCCTTGACAGCGGCAAACGCCCGGCCCACGCGGGAGTGCTCCAGCTTGTACCAGAAGTAGAAGATCGCCACGACGAGAATGAGGAGGACGATGCACATGAGGAGCTGGCCCGCCGTCTGGGAGTCGAGGCCGAGGGCGTCGATGAGGCCCATGTCGCTCGCATAGTCCGAGAGGGCGCTCGCCATGGAGGGAATGCCCGAGAGGCCGAGCGCGCCGTTTGTGATTTTCATGT
The DNA here is from genome assembly GCA_958348245.1 of uncultured Veillonellaceae bacterium. GTDB lineage: Bacteria > Bacillota > Negativicutes > Veillonellales > Dialisteraceae > UBA1822. Next base: position 114,752 of record CATVYJ010000004.1, read on the forward strand.
TCAGGGCGATGACGCGCACCACTTCGCCGAAGCCGAGGGTGGCGATGGCCAGGTAGAGCCCGCGGAGGCGGATGGTGGGCAGGCCGATGACGAGCGCCACCGCCGCCGCGACAATGCCGCCGCAGAGAATGGACAGGGGCATGGGCACGTCCATCTTCATGGCGAGGATGGCCGACGTGTACGCGCCGAAGCTCATGAAGCCCGCATTGCCCAGAGACACCAGCCCGGTGCAGAGCGTCATGTAGATGGTGAGCGCCAGGATGATATTGATGCAGATGAAGACGAATACCTGCAGAAAATAACCGTTGAGTAATTCTTCCATTACGGTCTGCCTCCTTTCCCAGCCTTGGAGAACAATCCTTCCGGCCGGATGAAAAGGATCAGGATGATGAGCCCGAAGGCCACGGCGTCGCGGTAGGTGGACGCGCCGTAGGCGACGCTGAAGACTTCGGCGATGCCCAGGATGAATCCGCCGGCCATGGCGCCTTCCACATTGCCCAGCCCGCCCATGATGAGGACGGCCAGCCCTTTGAAGCCCATGGCCGTGCCCATGGTGGGTTCAATGGCGTTGAAGGAGAGACCGATGAGGACGCCCGCCGCCGCGCCGAGCGCCGACGCGAGCATGACGGTGAATACGATGATGCGGCTCGTATTGATGCCGAGGAGCCCCGCCGTCTCGATATTTTCCGACGTGGCGCGCACGGCCTTGCCGATTTTCGTCTTGTTCAGCATGATAGCGAGAAGCACCATGAGGGCCACCGCCGTGCCGAGGCTGACGATCTGGATCCAGGAAATCTTGAAGGCGCCCATGTCCATGAGCTCGCTGCTGATGGTGGACGGGAAGGACCGCGTCTGCGGACCCCACACCATGAGAGCCACGCTTTCGAGGAAGATCGACACGCCGATGGTGCTGATGAGCGGAGCCAGATGGGTGACTTTGCGCCGGCGAAGCGGACGCAGCGCAAAGAGCTCCAGTAAATACCCGAGGACGGCCCCGCCCGCCATCGCGCCGAGAAGGGCCGGGAAGATCCCGAAGCCCGCTTCGGTGACGAGCAGGAGGCCGATGTACGCGCCCACCATGAAGATGCCGCCGTGCGCCATGTTGACGATATTCAGCACGCCGAAGACCAGCGTGTAGCCAATGGCGATGACCGCGTAGGCGCTGCCCAGAGTCAAACCGTTGATAAGCTGCTGAGAAAACACGTTCATTTCCCTTTCTGTAAACCACGGGCACTTTGTCGCTTGCGCCGCTTCCCGTGCCCCTGGGAAGAGCGCCCGGCCCTGCCGGAATGGATACCGTAGAAAAAGCCCCTGCCGCAGTCTCCGCTAATGACTGTGACAGGGGCGCTTCCGCGCGGTACCACCCTTATTTTTCACTTTCCGGAAACGAAAGGAAGGACGACCCTGTCATAAAAAAATCCCCTACCTGCATGCGCAGATAGGGGCGATGAACGCGGTACCACCCTACATTATACTTTCATTCCGATCCGTAACGAGGATTCACGCCTTTCCCTACTCCATTCAGGAAAGGAGCTCCCGAGTGATATATTTGGAGGACAGAATGCGCCGCCTTGCACCATCCGCCGGCTCTCTTCAGTCATGGACCGTCTTCCTTTTTGCTCTCGATCATCGCATGTATGCCCGGTAACGCGGGCCGCGCCGGCGGCTACTTCCTTCCCCGCCGGAACTCCCAGGGGAGCTCGCGCCCCGCTGCCCGTCAGCTTCCACCGCCCGCTGACTCTCTCTGCCGCATGGACAGGCCGCTTTTCCCTGTTCCTCGTCTTTTCGATTCGGTTATAAAGTATATTATAAGAAAATCTTCCGCCTTGTCAATAGAAAATCCTGCGTTCCCCCGGGGGAAGCCGGGGAACGGCGCTCCGCCCCGCGAAAGCGCCGCCCCGCTCATACCGTCAGTCCAGCGGCACCCACTGGCCGTCTTTGACCTGCAGGATGTCCAGCTCCATCTTCGGGTCGCGGTTTTCGTCAAATTCAAACTTGCCCGTCGCCCCTTCGAAGCCTTTGATCTGCGCGAGGGTGTCGCGGAATTTCTTCCGGTCCGTGGTGGTGCCGGACTGCTCCACCGCCTGATGGAGCGTGTACATCGCATCGTACGCCTGCGCGGAGAACTGATCCGGCTCGTGGTTGTACTTCGCGATGAACGCTTTGCGGAAAGCCTGGGCCTTTTCCGTCTGGCGCTCCGGATTCCACGGGGTCGCCACCAGCGTGCCGTCCGCCGCGTCGCCCGCCTGCTTGATGTATTCCGGGCTGTTGAAGCCGTTGTTGCCGATGATCATCTGGGTCATGCCCATGTCGCGGGCTTTCTTGGCGATGAGCGCCCCTTCCTGATAGAGGCTGGCCACGCAGATGATGTCCGGATTGGCCGCCTGAATCTTCGTGAGCTGCGCGGAGAAATCCGTGTCTTTTTCGGCGAAGGTCTCCGTCGCCACCACGTCGATGCCCATTTCCTTGAAGAGCTCCTGATAGATGCCGTTCTCGCCCACCATCTGGTCGTTGTTGTTGCAGTAGAGGATGGCCGCGGTCTTGAAGCCCAGCTTGTCGTGGGCTTTCTTCACCGTCTGGGGAATGGCCATCTTGCCGGGGATGGCGTTGCGGAAAATATAGTCGCCGATGTCGGTGATGCCCGGCGCGGTGGTGCCCGTGCCGAAGGCCACCACCTTCGACTGCTGCGCGATGGGCCCGGCGGCGAACATTTCGCCCGAGAAGGTCGGCCCTTCGATGGCGAGCACCTTGTCCTGCTCGATGAGCTTCTTCATGGCGTTGATCGCTTCGGTCTTATTGCCCTTCGTGTCGTAGAAGGCGATGTCCAGCTTGACTTTCGTCGCGGGGTTCGCGTTGATCTCCTCCACCGCCAGGTCCACCCCTTCCTTCATGGCGATGCCGTACGCCGCGCCGGGGCCGGAGGTCGCCTCGAGAACGCCGATCTTCGCCGTACCCGACGCGCCGCCCGCGGAGGAAGACGCGGATTTTTCCCCGCCGCCGCATCCCGCGAAAGCGCCCGCGATCATCAGCGCGGCTCCTGCCGCCGCCAGCCGTTTCATCCATTTCTTTTCCATCATGGTCATAGCCCCCTTTGTTGATTCTTTCTGCCATTCACTCTTTCAGTACAGCCGTCCATACAAAAACGCCCCTGCCTCCGGACGCATGCCTTTCCGGAGACAGGGGCGCATCTCGCGCGGTACCACCCTGCATTGGACTCGCCTACGGTACGCCGCGGGGCCGCCGCCGGAAAAAAGAAAAGCCCCTACCTCATTTCGAGATAGGGGCGACATTCCGCGGTACCACCCTACATTGTACTTATAGGAGTGTCCGTAACGGGGACCAGCCGTTCCTTCTTACTGTGTTCGGAAGGAATACTCGCGAGGGACATATCGCATCTCAGCATGCGCCGGCTTGCACCATCCGCCGGTTCTCTGCAGTCATTTCTGAAACGCTCGGGAAATCTCGTTCATCGTATCTGCTGTATTGAATGTTTGAATTATACACGCCCCTCCCGCAAAAGTCAAGCCTTTTTGCACACCGCGCATGATGGCATGCGTTCTGCGCAGGACGCGTAAAGATTTGGTAAAATAGAAACAGAAAGAACGGCAAAGGAGGCGGTACGCATGACCTATACCGACGTGCTCCTCCGTCTCGTCACCGCGCTCGTCCTGGGCGGCCTCGTGGGCTACGAGCGGCAGGCGCGGAGCAAGGCGGCGGGGCTCCGCACGCACATCCTCGTGTCCATGGGCGCGTGCCTGTGCATGATGGTGTCCCTGTCTCTCCCGGTCATCCTGCAGCGGGAGGCGGGCGTCTTTTCCGACGGCGGGCGCATCGCCGCGCAGGTGGTGAGCGGCGTGGGCTTCCTCGGCGCGGGCACCATCCTCGCCGCGCAGGGCACGCGGCACATCACGGGCCTCACCACCGCGGCGAGCATCTGGGCCGTGGCGGCGGTGGGGCTTGCCGCCGGCGCGGGTCTCTTCTTCATGGCGGCGGTCACCGCCGGGTTCATCCTGGTCACGCTCACCGTCCTGCGCATCATTGATCTGCGCCTTTCCGCGAAGCGGCGGGCGCACTGCTATGAGCTCCGCCTCACGGTGGACGCCGCCCGGTTTTCCCCGGACGCGCTGCGGGCTTTTCTCGCCGACCGGGCGGTGCACATCCGCGCCTTCGACGCGCGGCATCTGTCCGGCGGGCGGGACGCGCTCCATCTGCTCGTGGAGGAGGAAGACGGAAGCGATCCCCTCACGCTGGATATGCTGCTGCTCACCGGCGTGGAGCAGGCGTCCATCGAGCCCGCCTCCCGCTGAACGGCACGAAAAAGCCGGCCCGCAGGCCGGCTCTTTTTTTTGCGCTTATCCGAGCACCTTCTTCACGATGTCCACGAAAACGTTCTTCCCGTCTTCCAGATATTCCGTCTTGAAATGCATATCCGGATGATGGAGACCGGGATACGCGTCGCAGCCGAGGCCGAAGTACCCCGCCTTGAGGGACGGTTTGTGCCGGATGTAGTAATGGAAGTCTTCGCCCCCGGTGAGACGGATGGGGCGGTACAGGCGGTCCGCGCCGAGCACGTCCGTCACGGCTTCGCTGATGAGGCGGACCGCCTCCTCGCTGTATTCCGCCGCGGGCACGCCGCCGTCGCTGGAGAGCTCCACCTCCGCGCCCACCGCGTCCGCCGCCGCGCGGATGGCCCGCATGGTCTTTTCCTTCATGTCCTCCATGGCCTGATTTTCCTCGCAGCGCATGTCCCAGGACACCACCGCTTCCGGCGGGATGGCATTCAGCGCGCCGTTGTCGCACACAAAGCGCGTGGGCTTCACGCTGAACGACAGATTCGGGTCGATATGCACCATGGAGACGCCCTGTACGGCGAGCGCGCCCGCCTCGATGGCGTTCACGCCCAGATGGGGCCGCGAACCGTGCGCCTGCACGCCGTGGAAGCGGGCGGTCATCATGTACTGCGCGGAATGGTACATGGCGGGCGTGATGCACCCGGTGGGAACGTTTGCCGCCGGCTGGATGTGCGCGCCGATGAGGATGTCGATGTCGTCGATCGCGCCCCCTTCGATCATGGACGGCGCGCCGGTGGAAAGTTCCTCCGCCGGCTGGAAGAGAATTTTCAGCTTTCCTTTCTTTACGAGGCCCTGCTCCTTCGCCTCTTCCGCCGCGGTGAGCACCATGGAGGAGTGCCCGTCGTGGCCGCAGGTGTGGCGCGCGCAGCGCACGCCGTCGATGACGTGCGTGAGGGCGTCCATATCCGCCCGGAGCCCCAGCACCGGTCCGGGGACGCCGCTGTCCCACACGCCGACCACGCCGGTCTTTCCGCCCACATGGCGCTCTACCGCATAGCCCGCCTTCTCGAGGCAGTCCGCCAGATACGCCGACGTTTTGACTTCTTCCATGCCCCGTTCGGGAATGGTGTGGAGATAATTGAAATGTTCCATGAGACGGCTCATTGTATGTTTCCTTCTTTCTTCGTTTTACAATCCTGTATCAGAGGACGATCCAGTTCATGATGAGCATGGCGCAGCTCGCGTTGATGATGCTCGCCAGCATGAGCAGCGGCCAGTACCGGGCGGGCACGCCCGCCACGCCGAGAAGGCGGCCCATGTACTGGATCTGCGCGTTCAGCAGGAAGTACGCCGGCATCATGACCGTCACGTCATGCGGCGAGATCGTCCCCGCTGCGACCATGCCCGCGGTGATGCCGATGGCCGAAGACGAGGACAGCCACGTGGTGAGCAGGATGATGATCGCCGGTCCGGGCAGCCCGAAAATGGCCATCACCGGCCCGCAGACTTCGCTCAGAAACTGCATCACGCCGAGACGGGTCAGGATGTCCGTCAGCACGTAGGCCATGACGATATTCGGCATGAGATTGCCCACCGCCAGATTGAACCCTTTCTTCGCGCCGCGCACGAAGATATCGCAGGGATTGCCCGTCACTTTTTCCGTATCACTCATCTTCAAAATCCCCCTTGTACACCGTATTCAGCATGAAGCGCACAAAGATCGCGCCCACGAATTTGAAAATAAAAATCAGGATGAACGGAATGAAGAGCGGCGCGATGAGGAACGCGAACGCCCCCGCGCCGATGGTGAAATAGTTGTTGACCATGCCCGCGCCGGAGTACTGCCATGCGCTCATGATGATGAGCTCCTTTTTCGTGACGATCTTGTCCTCGTAGAGCTCGCGGGTGAGCGCCGCGCCGGCGTCCGTGCTCTGCAGGTCCGTAATGAGCGCGAGGCCCGTCGCGCCGGGAATGCCCAGAAGCGGCCGGAGCAGCGGCGTGAGCAGTTTCTGCGCCGCCTTGAGCGCGCCGTAATGGGCCAGGATCTCCAGGCATCCCAGAGCCAGCATGACCGCCGGCGTGAGCGAAAGAGCGAAGAGGAAGCCCTGCCGCGCGCCGATGCCCGCCGTGCCGAGGAAATTGCCGCCCTCCTTGATCTTGCCGAACGATCCGGATAGCGTGGTGAAATCGAAGGCCGCCAGCCATTTCATGCCCTCCACGTCGGCCAGCGCGCCCGAAAAATACGCCACGGCCACGGCGAGCGCGATGTACGCCTTCACGCCGATGCGTTCCGTATCGTCTTTCGGCGCATCGGACGGCGGCGTTTTCTTTTCTTCTTCTGCCATAATGAATTCCCCCTTATGGAAACAGAAAAGGCAGGGCGAAGAAGAGTGCGCGCGCACCCCTCCGGCGGCCCTGCCGGCGAAAAGCTTCTGCTTTTCTATGAAATTTTCAGAATGTATCCATTCCTTAACTGATATCATACAGAAGATTTTCTCTTTTCACAAGAAGAAAAAAGGAATCCCTTATTTTCCGTTTCGATTTACTGCCCCCGCCCGGCGAGGAAGCGCCGCACCGTCTCCGCGTAGGCTTCGGGCTGCAGCGCCAGCTCCTGCGCGTGGCCCGCGCCCTCGAAGAGCACCACTTTTTTCTCCGGCGACGCGCATGCCCGCCCCAGCTCCTCCGCCGCCTCGGGCGGCACCAGCCGGTCCTCCGCGCCGTGCAGGAAGAGCGCCGGCGCGCGCATGGTTTCCGCCGCGTCCAGAGGCGTGATGTCCTTCAGGAGTTTCCCCGTGTGGACGAACATGGCCGCCTGGAAAAAGGGGTCCACCGCGTCCATGCCGAGGAGCAGGCGGTCGTCCCCGGTCCACGCGTAGAGCTTCTCCCGCCCGAGCGACAGCAGGTCCGCGTAGGCGCTGTCCGCGATGCAGAAGAGGAACGGTTCCTCCGGATGCGCGCCGCACGCGAGAATGGACAGGGCCGCGCCGAGGGAAATGCCGTGGAAGCCCGCGCGCACGGCCGGGTCTTTTGTCCGGAGGAACGCGAGCCACGCCTGAAAGTCTTCCGTTTCCTTCATGCCCCACATCGTATGCCGCCCGCCGCTCTCGCCGTGGCCGCGCAGATCGACGAGGAGCACGTTGTAGTCCATCTGCTGATACAGCTCCACGAGAGGCAGGCACATGGCGCGGTTTGCATACAGGCCGTGCACGAGGATGACCGTGCGGTGCGAGCCGTCCGCCCGCGGCACGTACGTCCCCGCGAGGACCGTCCCGTCCGCCGCCCGCACTTCCACGGGCTCCCAGCCCCAGACGCGCTCCCGGGCGTGCACCGCCGCAAGGTCCGCCGACTGGTTCCGTATGCCGAGGATCTGATCCCACGGCGACGCCAGCAGTTCTTCGTAGACCGTATTGCCCACATAAAATCCCGCCGCCAGCGCAAGCGCCGCCGCGATCCCCGCCAGCCATTTCACGCATTTCCACAAAACCCGCAGCATACGCCCTCCTTTCCTTCCCCGCGTCTTCCTTCCGTATATTCCCGATACTACCCGCCGGCGGAATCCCCGTCAAGCCGCGCCGCATACTTTCTCCGCATGGCCCGCCATGCGCGGCGCATGCGAAAAGCGCCCCCTTTCGGGAGCGCTTTGGCCTTACGATTTCAGTTTGTCGATGAGTTTGTCGATGAAGGACGAGCTTTTGCCTTTGTAGGTGGTGATGTCTTCGCCGGAGATGTCCGCGTATTTCAGGAGGGCTTCTTTCTGCTCGCCCTTGAGGTTCCGCGGCACCGTCACGTTGACCACCACGTAGAGGTCGCCTTTGCCGCCGCCCCGCAGCTTCGGCATGCCCGCTCCCTTGATGCGGAAACGGGTGCCGCTCTGGGTACCGGCGGGGATTTTCAGCTCCACTTCGTTGTCGAGGGTGAGCACCTTGACGGTGTTGCCCAGCGCCGCGGTGGGGAAGGAAATATCCGCCTTGCAGTAGAGGTCGTCCCCGTCGCGGGTGAAGTCCGGGTCGGCCTTGACGTAAATGTAGACGTAAAGGTCGCCCGCGGGCCCGCCGCGCTTCCCCGGATTGCCTTCGCCGGCGATGCGCATGCGCACGCCCGTGTCGGCCCCGGCGGGGATGTTGATTTCCAGTTTCTTGTCGACGGTCTGAATGCCCGTGCCCCGGCAGGCATGGCATTTCTCCTTGATGAGTTTCCCCGTGCCTCCGCAGTACCGGCAGGTGGTGACGTTCACCATCTGGCCGAAGGGACTGTTCCGGACGATCCGTTCCTGTCCGGTGCCGTGGCAGTGCGGGCAGGTCTCCACGTCGGTGCCGGGCTCCGCGCCCGTGCCGCGGCATTTGGCGCAGGTCTCGTCCTTGCGGACGGAGAAGGTCTTCTTCACGCCGCTCGCCGCTTCGCGCAGGGTGATCTCCATGTCGTAGCGCAGATCGTCGCCGCGCTCGGGGCCGTTCCGCTGGCGGCGGCCGGCGCCGCCGGTGAACATGTCGAAGATGTCGCCCATGTCGAAGCCGCCGCCCCCGAAGCCGCCAAATCCGCCGAAGCCGCCCTGGCCTCCGAAGCCGCCGAATCCGCCCGCGCCGGCGCCGCCTTTCTGGGCCTGCTCGTACGCGTCGTGGCCGATCTGGTCGTACTGGGCGCGCTTGTCCGCGTCGGAGAGTGTCTGGTACGCTTCGTTCACTTCCTTGAACTTGTCGGCGGCGGTGGGATCGTCCTTGTGCAGGTCCGGATGGTATTTCCGGGCCATTTTCCGGTAGGCTTTCTTGATGTCGTCTTCCGTGGCGTTCCTGTCGACGCCGAGTACTTCATAATAATCCCGTGCTGCCATTCGTTCTCATCCTGTCTTATTTCTTATCGTCGTCTACGACTTTGTAGTCCGCGTCGACCGTGTCGCCGTCCGCTTTGTGCGCCGCGCCCTGCTGGGGTCCCTGCTGCGCGCCCTGTGCCTGCTGCTGAGCCTGCGCGGCCTGCTGCGCCTGCTGATACAGCTTTTCCGTCAGTTCGTGGAGCGGCTTCGTGAGCGCTTCCGCGTCGGCTTTGATCTTCTCCGCGTCGTCGCCCTTGAGGGTTTCCTTCAGTTTGGCGATGGCGTCATTCACTTCTTTCACCTTCGCCGCGTCGGCCTTGTCGCCGATTTCCTTCACGGTCTTTTCCGCCTGATACACGAGGGCTTCCGCGTTGTTCCGCGCGGTGACCGCTTCCTTGCGTTTCTTGTCTTCCGCTTCGTGCGCCTTCGCATCCTGCTGCATCCGTTCAATTTCTTCGTCGGACAGGCCGGAGGAAGAGGTGATGTCGATCTTCTGTTCCTTGCCGGTGCCGAGGTCTTTCGCGGAGACGTGGACGATGCCGTTTGCGTCGATGTCGAAGGTGACCTGAATCTGCGGCACGCCTCTCGGAGCCGGCGGGATGTCGGACAGTTCAAACCGGCCGAGGGTCTTGTTGTCCGCCGCCATGGGACGTTCGCCCTGCAGGACATGGATGTCTACGGACGGCTGATTGTCCGCCGCGGTGGAGAAGATCTGGGTCTTCTGGGTCGGGATGGTGGTGTTTCTCTTGATCATGGTGGTGAAGACGCCGCCCAGCGTTTCGATGCCGAGAGACAGCGGGGTCACGTCGAGGAGGAGCACGTCTTTCACTTCGCCCTTGAGGACGCCTGCCTGGATGGCCGCGCCTACGGCGACGGATTCATCCGGGTTGATGCCCTTGTTCGGTTCCTTGCCGAATTTATTCTTGATGAGGGTCTGTACCGCGGGAATGCGGGACGAGCCGCCCACGAGGAGAATCTTTTCGATGTCGGAAGCGGTGACGCCCGCGTCCTTCATGGCGATGTCGATCGGAGCGACGGTGGCCTGCACGAGGTCTTCCGTGATGCGGTCAAATTCCGCACGGGAGAGGGTCGCGTCGAAGTGCACCGGCTGGCCGTTTGCATCTACCGTGAGGAAGGGCAGGTTGATTTCCGTGGACATCACGCCGGACAGCTCGATCTTCGCCTTTTCGCCCGCTTCTTTCAGACGCTGGTTCGTCATGGGATCGCGGCGCAGCTCAAAGCCGTTCTGCTTCTTGAAGGTGTCGGCGATCCAGTCCATGACGCGCGCGTCGAAGTCGTCGCCGCCGAGATGGCCGTTGCCGTTGGACGCCTTGACTTCAAAGACGCCGTCCGCCAGATCGAGGATGGACACATCGAACGTGCCGCCGCCCAGGTCGTATACGAGGAAAGTGTGTTCCTTGCCGTCGTTGATCTTGTCGAGGCCGTACGCGAGGGACGACGCCGTCGGTTCGTTGATGATGCGGAGCACGTTCAGGCCGGCGATCTTGCCCGCGTCTTTCGTGGCCTGGCGCTGGCTGTCCGTGAAGTACGCCGGGCAGGTGATGACCGCTTCGGTGACCGGTTCGCCCAGGTACGCTTCCGCGTCGGCTTTCAGCTTCTGGAGAATCATCGCGGAAATTTCCTGCGGGGTGTAGCTCTTGTCGTCGATGGTGACTTTGTAATCGCTGCCCATGTGGCGCTTGATGGAAACGACCGTGCGGTCCGGATTGGATACAGCCTGGCGCTTTGCGAGCTGGCCTACGAGACGTTCGCCCGTCTTGGAGAAGCCCACCACGGACGGGGTGAGACGGCTGCCTTCCGCGTTCGGAATGACGACGGGTTCGCCGCCTTCCATGACGGCCACCACGGAGTTTGTCGTACCAAGATCGATACCAATAACTTTAGACATAGAAATAGCCTCCTTTAAAATTTCTCTTCTGTCTGTATGGAAATCCGCCTGCGCGGAGAATTATCCATTATGCACGACCTGCACTTTGGCGGGCCGGATGACCCGGTCTTTCAGGCGGTATCCCTTCTGGAACACCGCGGCCACCGTGTCGTCTTCCTTACCCGGCGCGGGAGCCTGCATGACCGCTTCGTGCACGTGCGGATCAAAGGGCGCGCCTTCCGCGGCGATTTCTTCCACGCCGAAGTCCGCGAGCACTTTTTCCATCTGTTTCTGGAGCATGGCAAATCCCTTGGCATAGGCTTCGCCGGCGCTGTCTTTCGTCATGTGCGAGAGGGCCAGGTCGAAATTGTCCAGCACGGGCAGGAATTCCTTCACCACGTCGGCGGTCATTTTTTCTTTCGCCTCCGCCTGTTCATTGCGGGTGCGGCGGCGGAAATTGTCAAAATCCGCCTGCAGCCGGCCGTACTGCTGCACGGCGAGCGACAGCTTCGCTTCGAGCCCCGCGGCCTTGTCTTCCATTTCTTTCGCGCGGGCTTCCGCGGCGGCCTCTGCTTCGACCGCTTTCGACAGCGCGGCGGACAGATCCGTCTCCGTCGTCATTTCCTCTTCCGGCGGCGCTGCTTCCGCCGGGCCGGTTCTGGTTTCCTTCTCGTCCATCGAGAACCCTCCTCCGATTTCTTTTATTCTTTATTCTTAAGCAGATGATTCAGCCGGCGCTGCATGAAGTACAGGAGGCCGATCACCCGGCCGTACTCCATGCGCGTGGGCCCGATGACGGCCATCGTACCCACCACCTCGCCGTTCACCTGGAACTGCGCCTTCACGATGGACAGGTCCGCCAGCGATTTGTCCGCGTTTTCCGAACCGATGCGCACCGCGATGGGCCGGTCCATGGCCGTGTCAAGGATGCTGTGCAGGAGATCCCGCTCCTCGAGGAGATGGAGGATATCCTGCATTTTTTCCACATTCTGAAATTCGGGCTGCCGGATGAGCCCCGCCGCGCCGCCGGTATACACCTTCTGCTTTGGCGCGAGCGACCGCCGGAGCGAGACGAAAATCCGGCTGAACGGCGTGAGATCCCGCTCCACTTCCTTCTGGAAAGAAAGAATGGCCTTCTCATCAATCCGGCTGAGATCCTTCCCGTGGAGGAAATGATTCAGCCGATCCGCGAGGAGCTGCAGCTCGTCCATGGACGAGCCTTCGGGAATGTTCACCACGGTATTGGACACATTCCCCTCCTGCGTCACCACGAGAAGAATGGCCCGCCGCTCGTCCAGCGGCAGGAAGCGCGCGTAATTGAACGTGCACGTGCGGGATACGTTCCGCGCCGCCACGGACAGCGTCTGCGTGAGCGACGCCACCACCCTGGCCATATTGCGGAAAATCTCGTCCACTTTCGCCGTGCCGTCGGCGATCATGTGGGAAATGCGCTCCTCCTCCTCGCCGGTAAGGCGGGACGGCTCCATGAGGCAGTCTACATAAAAACGGTACCCCTTGATCGAGGGGATGCGCCCCGCCGAGGTATGCGGCTGCTCCAGATATCCCTCGTCGCCCAGGTCCTGCATCTCATTGCGGATGGTGGCGCTCGACACGCCGAGATCGTAATTTCTGGCAATGGTGCGGGATCCGACCGGCTCCGCAGAGGACACATAATCCTGTACTACAGCCCAAAGGATTCTTTTCTTCCGGTCATTCATCCCGGCGTCCGCCGGGCTTTCACTTCTTCGAACTGTCATCATTCTCACCTTGGATTATTAGCACTCATTCTCTTCGAGTGCTAACTTGTACATTACAAGAATACCATTCCCCCTCCCCCTTGTCAAGGAAACGCGCCCGTTTTTCCCGCGGTTTCCGCAGGAAATCCCTTCGCCGCCGGCGCGCTCCGCCCCGCGGACATCCCGCAGAGCGGCGCAAAAAAATACAGGATGCGTCCGCACCCTGCATCTCTTTTTTCCTTTATTTTTTCAGCGCAAGCGATTCGCCCGGAGCGAGCACGTGCGCCGCCACACCCTTTTCTTCGGCGAGCGCCGCAAAACGCGCCGGGTCCTGCGCGATCACCGGCCACGTATTGTAGTGGATCGGGATGACCCGCTTCGCCCCGAGAAGCTTCGCCGCCTCCGCCGCGTCCTCCGGCCCCATGGTGTAATTGTCCCCGATGGGCAGCACCGCATAATCGATGGGCGCTTTCCGTCCGATGAGCTCCATATCGCCGAAGAAAGCGGTGTCGCCCGAGTAATACACGGTGACGCCGTCCGCGAACTGAATGAGGAAGCCGCACGCCACGCCGCCGGCCACGCCCGAACTATGGAGCGCCGGCACCATGGTCACCCGGCCGAACGGCAGATCGATGCCCCCGCCGAGATTCATGGGATACGCCGTCTTCGGCGCGTCCGCAAAGAGCCCCAGCACCTCCGGAATGGCGATGACCGCCGCGCCGGTGCGCGCCGCGATGGCGTCCGCGTCGCCGAAATGATCGCCGTGCGCGTGAGACAGCAGGATGTAGTCGCACGCTGCGTCCTCCGCGCGGATGGACGCGCTCCCGTTCCCCGTGAGGAACGGATCAAAGAGCAGCTTCTCCTTCCCCGTATCAATTAGGAAGCACGCATGCCCGTAAAAGGTAAACGTCATAGAGAGTCCCTCCTTTATTTTTAAAATACAGGCTTATCCATATTGTAGCATACGGCGCGCCCCTTCTCCGCCGGAAAAATTTTTCGGGGCCAATTTTCAAGCGGCCTTCTCCCGACGATGCAAAAAGAAACGACCGCGCCGGGAAAGAACAAACGCAGCCGGTAAAACGCCGTTCCCCGTATGCCGCTTCTCCCGCACAAAAAAGAGCGGCGTCCCGCTCCCCGCAATTGATTACAACCGGCTTTTCCACACGTAATCCATGGCGTCCGTGAAATGACCCGTGGTGAGATTGTTCTTCATCGCATACCGCCGATTGCCCCGGGGCAGCGTGAACGCCAGCTCCGTTTTCTTCTCATCGGCAAGACGCAGATACACCACCGTGTCCCATCCGTCGTCGCACACGCGCTCGATGCGGTACGGCACGCCGTCTATCGTCTCTGCCGTCACCACCATCGCCGCGCCGTACCGGCTCTCCCACCGCCCGAGGAGCAGCATCGTCCCCGCCGCATCGGGCAGACGCACCGAAGCCGCCCCGGCCGTGCCCGCCGCGCACAGTGCGACTGCAAACGCCGCCGCTATATTTCTCCACCGTTTCATCGTTCCGCCTCCTGTCTTTTCTTTATTGTACCGCACCCGAGGAAAAAGATTCCGTTCCTCCGTAACAATTTCCGTGCTTCCCCGTCACGCTCCGCAAGACGCGCACAGCAAAAAAGCCCCGAAACTTCGGAGCTTTTCTTGATTTTCCATTATTCCCACTCGATGGTGCTCGGCGGCTTGGAGGTGATGTCGTAGACTACGCGGTTGACGCCTTCCACTTCGTTCACGATGCGGCGGCTCATTTCGTCGAGGACTTCCCAGGGGAAGCGCACGTAGTCGGCGGTCATGCCGTCGGAGCTGGTCACGGCGCGGATGCCCACGGTGTAGTCGTAGGTGCGTTCGTCGCCCATGACGCCCACGCTGCGGATGGCCGCAGGGAGGATGGCGAAGGACTGCCAGATGCTGTTGTAGAGGCCGCGCTTTTCGATGACGTCGCGCACGATGAAGTCCGCCCGGCGGAGAATGTCGAGGCGTTCTTCCGTGATGTCGCCGATGATGCGGATGGCAAGGCCGGGGCCCGGGAAGGGCTGGCGGTTTACCACTTCTTCCGGCATGTGAAGCTGGCGGCCCAGTTCGCGCACTTCATCCTTGAAGAGTTCGCGCAGCGGTTCGATGAGCTGGAATTTCATGTCCTTCGGGAGGCCGCCCACGTTGTGATGGCTCTTGATGGTGGCGGCCGTCGCGGTGCCGCTTTCCACCACGTCGGGGTAGAGCGTGCCCTGCACGAGGAATTTCACGTCGTCCAGTTTGTCCGCTTCCTGCTGGAAGGTGTGGATAAATTCCGCGCCGATGATCTTTCGTTTCTTTTCCGGCTCGGTCACGCCCTCGAGGAGGGACATGAAGTGCTTCGACGCGTCCACGTGGATGAGGTTCATGTGGAATTTATTCTTGAACGTGTCCACCACCTGTTCCGCTTCGCCCAGGCGGAGGAAGCCGTGGTCGACGAAGACGCACGTGAGCTGGTCGCCGATGGCGCGGTGTACGAGAACCGCCGCCACGGAGGAGTCCACGCCGCCGGAGAGGGCGCAGATGACCTTGTGCGGGCCCACCTGCTCGCGGATCTGTTCCACGGCGATGTCGATGTAGCTGCCCATGGACCAGCCGCCTTCGCAGCGGCACACGCCGAAGAGGAAATTCTTCAGCATCTGCGTGCCTTCTTCGGTGTGCACCACTTCCGGATGGAACTGGACGCCGTAGAGGCGGCGCGCTTCGTCGGCGACGGCCGCGGTGGGCGTGAGGTCCGTATGTCCGGCGAGGCCGAAGCCCGCGGGCATGTCCGCCACGGAGTCGCCGTGGCTCATCCACACGGCGGTCTTTTCGGAGACGCCGTCGAAGAGCGGGCAGCTACCGTCGCGGTAGAACAGGGTGTGGCCGTATTCATGCTTGTCCGGACGGGCGACCCGGCCGCCGAGTTCGCTGCACATGAGCTGCATGCCGTAGCAGATGCCCAGTACGGGGATGCCCGCCTGGAAGACGGCCTTGTCCATCTTCGGCGCGCCTTCCGCGTTGACGCTGGACGGGCCGCCGGACAGAATGATGCCCTTCGGTTCGTGGGCCAGGATGTCCGCCGCGGTCTTCGTGTACGGCAGGATTTCACAGTAGACGCCGCATTCGCGGACGCGCCGCGCGATGAGCTGCGCGTACTGCCCGCCGAAGTCGACGATGATCACTGTTTCCTGATGTTTCATGGATTCCCTCCCTCAGAAAAAGAAAAAACGCTGCGCTGATTCCATATCTTCTGCATTATTTCTGATTATATCATAAGACACCTGTTCATCCTATGTATTTTTCAAATCTTCATTCCGCAGGAAAAAGGGGGAGCTTTTCCAGATAGAGGATATCCGTGCGGAGCGCCGCGTCCCCTTCGGCGAGGATTGCCGCGCGGCCGCACACCTCCGCTCCGGCGCGGCGGGCGAGGGCCTCCATGGCGCGCATGGAGCCGCCCGTGCTGATCACGTCGTCCACGAGGAGCACCTTCCGTCCCCGGAGAAGCGCCGCGTCTTCATCCTGCAGAACGAGGATCTGCTCGCCCGCGGTGGTGATGGATCGGTCCCGCTCGATGAGGGGATGCTCCATGTATCCTTTCACGGATTTCCGCGCTGCCACGAAGCGTTTCTTCCCGAGAATGCGGGCGAGCGCGTGCGCGAGGGGAATGCCCTTCGTCTCTGCCGTCATGATCACGTCGGCAGGCGGCACGATTCTGGCGAGCGCCTCCGCGGCGCGCTCTGTCATCTCCACGTCGCCCAGGATGACGAACGCCGCGATGGCCGTGGTGTCGGAAATATTCAGAATGGGCAGCTCCCGCGTGCATCCCGCCGCGTGGAGCGTGTAATACCGTTTCGCCATGGTTCCTCCTTGTACCGGAAAACAGAAAAGCAGGCCCGCGGCCTGCCTTCTTTCATGCGCCCAACTGATGGATGACGGTCCGGGCGTGCTTCGTCGCCGCCACGAGGGAGGATTTCACGTCCGCGTCTTCCGTGAGGACGTGGAAATCCGCCATGTCCTGCATGAGTTCGGCGATCTGGATGCCCCGCGCCACGGAGAGTTTCTCATTCAGGGTGTACGAATTCCATTCTTCGCCGCGGCTCTTGCGGAGGCGGCGGATATTATCCGTGCAGTCTTCGAGGAAATCGCTCAGGTCGTAGAGCACATCCGCCGCTTTTTCCGCGGCGTGGCGGATGGACTGGAGCCGGGAGCAGATTTCCGTCACCTTTTCTCCAAACGCCTGAAATTCGTCCCGGATGGCGGCGAGATCATCCGCCGTACCGGTGCGGAGCGCTTCTTCCTTGAACCGGAAGTCCGGCGTGCGCGCATACCACGTGAGGAGACCCGGCCCGAAGAGCATGGTCGATTCGGACCGCATGGCGTAGCCCACGGTGCCCGCGTCGCGGATGCGGTCGTACATATCCACCAGCGTGTGCAGCCGCTTCAGGTCAAGCGGCTCCGGCCGGAGCGCGATGACCGCTTCACAGTCCGCCAGATTCACATGTTTGAGCTCTTCGTATTCCTGCAGAAATTCGTCCATCTGCACGGCGAGCGCATTGATGCGCACCTTTTCCAGCACGCCCATGGCCGCCTGCGCGCCGAGACGGGACCGTTCGATGCGGCGGTCGGCGCGCTTCCACGCCTTTTCCGCTTCCCTCGCGAGACCGGGCAGCGTCTCCCGCTGTTCTCTGTCGCCTTCCATGGCTCCGGTCAGGACTCGAATCAAATTGGCTATCGTCATAGGGGTTCCTCCTCATCCCGCGGGGCCGCGCCCCGTTCGTATTCTGCTTTCTGTATTGTAGATGAAATTTCCAATTCTGCGGTATTGAAATTACTTATACCCCCGCGGCGGGCGCGGTGCCTTCCGCCCCGGCGCGGACAGGCGCTTCGGGCAGGATCTCCACGGTCACCTCCGGCTCGCGGCTGGTGATCTCCACCAGCACGTCCGCGCCGGACGCGGCGGTTCCGTCCGCATCCGCAGGCGCTTTGTCCGCAGCCCCGCCGGAGGCGGCCCCGTTCTCCCGGGGATTCTCTTTTGTATCCCCGCGGCGCGTCTCTGCGACGGCTTCAGGCTTCGCCGCGTCCGTCTTCGTTTCCGCCGCGGCGACTTCGGTCTTCGATGCGTCCGCCGGCGTTTCCGCCGAAACTTTTTCCGGAGCGGCGTCCGCCGGACGCTCCGGCTCGATGGACACCGTCACGTCCGCGGCGGCGCTTTTCCCCGCTTCTTTCGCTTCCCACTGCTTCATGAGCGCCTGCTGGATCTCGTCCACAAACTGCGCCTGCCGCAGGGGATCATTCAGGATGGTGCGGATGCGCGCCGCGCAGGCCGCGTCGAAGCTGTCCGTGCGGACAGGCTCCCACGTCCCGTCCGCGCCACGCACCGCGTCCTTCTCTCCGCCGGAAATGCGGTATGCCGCCCGCGTCACGGACGTGCGGTTCTTTTCATCTGACCGGAGAATCATCACCTCGGCCACAATGCTGCTGTCTTCCGCGTCCACAATATGCACCGACGATTCATCCATGTACGCCGCGCCTTTTTCCATCTGCACGAGCTTCACCGCGGCGGTCTCCGCCTTCGGCACGCCGTCCGCCGCCTGCGCCGCGCCCGGCAGGACGAGCAGCCCCGCCAGGACGGCCGGCCAGATTGATTGTTTCATACGTCACCTCGCTGCGCCCGCAGGCGCTTTTCCACCACTGTCTTTATCTTTTACTTTATTAGTCCGCGATATTCTTATTTATTATAGCATACCCGCCGCGGCGCGCGCCGTCCGCCGGAGAAAAGCGCCGCTTCCGCGGCTTGACAGCGCGCGGAAAACAGTGTATTCTAAATAAGTCACCGACATGGAGTGGTACTCAAGCGGCTGAAGAGGACGGTTTGCTAAATCGTTAGACCGGGCAACCGGTGCGGGGGTTCGAATCCCCCCCACTCCGCCAGACAAAGGGCTCTCGGATATTTCCGGGAGCCTTTTTCGCGCGCCTTTTTTCCCTGTTTCTTGAAAATCCCATGAGGGCTTTCTATAATAGGCCTATGCTTTTCCGCTTTTATCCACGACGGATAGACGCGGTAAAGCAAAAAAGAAATGACACAGGGGGAATTTGTATGACAAAACTTCGTATCGCCATCACGGCGGACACGTATCCTTACGCGTCGGACGTGACGAATCTGGTGCGCGCGCCTTTCACGGCCCGCGGTCTGGTGGATGTGATCCACGCGCTGGGGGCGCTCCCCATCGTGCTGCCCGATGTGCCCGGCGCAAAGGGCGAGGACTACGCGGAGCTTTTCGACGCGCTGGTCCTGCCGGGCGGCCCGGACATGGATCCGACGTTCTTCGGCGAGGAGCCCACGTGGCACATCGGCACCACCAATTATCTCCGCGACGTATTTGAAACGGAAATCTTCCGGGCGTTCCACGCGTCCGGCAAGCCCATCTTCGGCATCTGCCGGGGCTGCCAGCTCATCAACACGGTCATGGGCGGCACGGTGTATCAGGATCTGCCGTCGCAGAATCCCGCGGCGTACATCCGCCACTCTCAGGCGGCGCCGGGCAGCTATCCCACGCACCACGTACAGGTGGAGGCGGAGAGCGTCCTCGCCCATGCGCTGGGCGCAACGGCGTACGTCAATTCCCGCCATCATCAGGCCATCAGGGACGTCGCGCCCGGCCTGTGGGCGACGGCGAAAGCGCCGGACGGCGTGGTGGAATGCGTCGAATCGAAAGGTTCGGACCAGATCGTCGCCGTGCAGTGGCATCCGGAAAACATGTGGCAGGAGCATCCGGAAATGAAACAGCTCTTCGCCGATTTCATCGCCCGCGCAGACGCATTCCGCCGGGGCTGATCCATCTTGCACGGCCGGCGCGCTTCTTTCCTGTTCCCGGACAGCGCCGGCCCGAAAGGAGACGAAACACATGGGGACAAATAAACTGGGTTTCTGGAGCATCGTGCTCCTGGGCATCAACGGCATCATCGGCTCGGGGATCTTCCTCCTGCCGAATAAGGCGGTGGCTCTCATCGGGCCGGCGAGCCTCCTCGTGATGGTCTTCGACATGCTGCTCGTGCTGGCCATCACGTTCTGCTTCGCCGAGGCGAGCGGCCTCTTCAAGGACAACGGCGGCGCCTATATTTACGCGAAGGAAGCCTTCGGCGATTTCATCGGCTACGAAGTGGGCTTCCTCACGTGGATCACGCGCATCATCGCCTTCTCCACCATGGGCGTGGGATTTGCCACGGCGCTGGCCGGGGTCTATCCTTCCCTTTCGAGCGATTTCATGAAAAACGTGATCGTCACGGCGATCTTCCTGCTCCTCGCCGGGGTGAATCTCTTCGGCGTGCCGCTCTACAAGATCGTGCAGAACGTGGCCACCATCGCGAAGATCGTGCCGTTCATTCTCTTCATCGGCATAGGCATTTTCTTCATCGAGCCGGCCAATTTCACGCCGCTCTTCCCGAACGGTGTCTACACCCCGGGGAGTTTCGGCGCGGCGGCGGTCATGCTCTTCTTCGCCTTCACGGGCTTTGAAAGTCTCGCGGTGGCGGCGGCGGAAATGGAAAATCCTCAGAAAAATCTGCCGAAAGCGACGCTTATCACCATCTTCACCGTGTCCGCCATTTACGTGCTGCTTCTGGCGTGCGCCATCGGCATCATGGGCATGGAGCTGGCGGACACCACCGCGCCGGTGCAGGAAGCGTTCAGCCGCATCGCCGGGCCCTTCGGCACGGCGGTGGTCGCCGCGGGCACGCTCGTCTCCATCGGCAGCCTCTGCATCGGTTCGTCCTTCGTGACGCCCCACAGCTGCCTGGCTCTCGCGGAGCAGCACATGCTCCCCGCGTTCATGGCGAAGCGCAACCGCTTCGGCGCGCCGTACTGGTCGATCATCGTCTCCACGGTCATCGCCATGCTCATCGCCTACACGGGCGGCTTCACGTTCCTCGCGTCCATCAGCGTGGTGTCCCGCTTCTCGCAGTACATCCCCACGTGCCTCTCCATTCCGGTCTTCCGGAAGAAGATGCCCGACGCACCCCGGGCCTTCCGCATTCCCTTCGGCCCGGTGATCCCGCTCATCGCGACGGGCGTGAGCGTGTGGCTCCTCGCGCAGGCCACGGCGCAGCAGCTCGTCATGGGTCTCGGCGCAGCCGTCGTCGCAGTACCTTTCTACTACTTCGTACACAGAAGGAAGGTGCGCGGCGCGCAGGCCGCCTGACAAATCAAAAAGCCGTCTGCCCCTTTTGGGCGGACGGCTTTTTTCATGCGCGGCCGCGCAGGCCTCCTTCCGCTTATTCCAAACGGCGGGGCCGCCAGCCGGCCCATTTCTTTTTCCATTCCTCCGGCGTATTCTTCTCGTAATAATAGTGGAGCAGCGCCTCCGAGTAGGGCTCGATGCGCCCTTCGGGGAGGATGAGCATGCGGCTGATGCCGATCTGGCCCGCGAAGGCCGGGTTGTGGCTCACGGCGAGGATCGTCCCGTCGAAGTCGCGGAAGTTCCGCCCCAGGATCTCCTGCGTGTCCGGGTCGAGATGGTTCGTGGGCTCGTCGAGGACGAGGAGATTCGCCCGGCGGAGGAGGAGCTGGCAGAGGGCGACCCGCGCCTTCTCCCCCGGAGAGAGTACGGCGGCCTTTTTGTATACGTCGGCTCTGCGGAAGAGGAAATTGGCCAGGATGCGCCGCAGCTCCCGTTCCGTATGCGTCCCGTCGTCCACATTTTCGAGGACGGTCTTCTCCGGGTCGAGCGTCTCCAGCTCCTGCGCGTAATAGGCGATGTCCGTCTTCGGATGGTATACGATGGCCCCGCGGGTGGGCGTGAGAATTTTCATGACGAGCTTCAGCAGCGTGGACTTGCCCACGCCGTTCTCCCCCACCACGAGAAAGCGCTCCTTCCCGTGGAGGAGGAAGGACAGGTCCCGGTAGAGGAGCGGGCTCTGCGGGTAATGGAATCCCACCCGATCCGCTTCGAGCGGCACCGCGCCCCCTTCCTGCCGGGGACGGAGATCCATCTTCACACGGCCGTACGCAGGCTCCTGCGGGATGAGCTCCTTCCGCTTCTTCTCGAGGCGGAGCGCCCGCTCTTCTCCCATGCGCTTCAGCGCGTGGTTCGTCTGGCTCGCCTGTTTCGCTTTCTGCACGAAATCCGCGAGCTTTTTGATTTCCTTCTGCTGGTGCACCGCCTGCAGGGCCCGCACGCGCTTCTCCTCTTCGTACTTCTGGCGGTATGTGTCGTAATTGCCGTCGTATACGGCGATCTTGTGCGTGACTTTATTGAGGAAGACGATCTTGTGGATGATCTGATTGAGGAAATCCACGTCGTGGCTGATGATGAGCACGGAGCCGAGGTAATGTTTCAGATACTGGATGACGAAATCCCGGGTGGTCTCGTCCAGATGGTTCGTGGGCTCGTCCAGGAGCAGCACGTCCGCCCGGGAGAAGAGGAGCCGCGCGAAGGCCATCTTTGATTTCTGCCCGCCCGAGAGCATCCGCATGGGCCGGACGAACAGATCCGGGTCGATGCGCATGCCGTCGGCGAGGGCGAGCAGCTCGTCCTCTGCGCCGTAGGGATCCGCCGCGTCGAGCGCCTCCTGCTTCCGCTGCATCTCCCGAAGGAGCGCGGCCTGCGCGTCCCCTTCCGCCGTTTCGAGCGCTTTGTAAATCTCCTCCAGCTCCGCTTCGAGCCGCCGGATGGGCCGGCCCGACAGGAGGTACTCCCACACGGTGCGCGTTTCGTCGTCCAGGGCGATTTCCTGCGGAAGATACCCCAGGCGCGCCCGCCCTATGGACACGCTCCCGCTGTCGAGAGGGATCTCCCCGAGAATCACCCGGAAGAGGGTGGTCTTCCCCGCGCCGTTTACGCCCACGATACCCGCTTTGTCGCCCTCCCCGAGGGTAAATTCCGCGTCGTCATAAACGGTCGTCAGACCGAAGGAAAGACGCATGTGCGTTCCTTTCATGGGATGCTCCTTTCATGAAAAAAGCGCCGGACGAGACTCCGCAGCGCTTCCCGCTTTCCGCGGCGCGCCCGTACAGCGCGTCTCCGGCGGGAAATGCTGCGGCATCTTATCCGGCGCGGCAGTTCCGATGTGCCATGCCTCCGATGACCGCCTTCAGTATACCCCGAAGGCGGGCGGCCGTCAAACGCCCGCGAGGTACCACTCGGGCTCGCGGCGGGGCGAGAGGAATTTCGACTCGCAGCCTGCGGCGATCATGGCCAGCGGCGGATGGTACACGCCCCGCGCGTGGACGGGGCAGGCGCGCACGCAGGCGAGGCAGTCGATGCATTTCGCCGGGTCCGTCTTCTCCGGATGGGCCGGGTCGATGGCTTCCGCCGGGCAGACCGCGGCGCACCGGCGGCAGCGGACGCAGTCTTCATTCGCTTCGGGGTGGAACGGCATGGGCGGCGCGTCCCGGTACGGGCGGCGGCCCGGCACGGAGAGGCGCGCCCCTTCCGGCACGCCCCCGTCGAGGAGCGCCCGCACCGCCTGCGCAAACTGCGCCGTCTTCGCGAGGTCGCTCTCGTCGGGCCGCCCCGCGCCGATCTTTGCGGAGAACGTGTGCGGCGCGATCCATGCGGACGCCGCCACGCCCCGGAATCCTTTCGCCTCGCACAGGTCTTTCAGCTCGAGCAGCGCGTCGTCGTAGGCGCGGTTGCCGTAGCTCACGAGAAAGACCGCGGGCGTGCCGCACCCTTCGAGTCCGTCCCAGAGCCCCGGCACCGCGGGGAGCCGTCCGGCGTACACCGGCGCGCCGATGACGACGAGGTCCTCCGGTCCGAACCGGTGCGTTTCCTTCCGCACAAAGGGCACGGTGAGATTGACCGTATCGTGCGACGGCGCGAGCGCGGCCGCGACGGCTTCCGCGTAATGGGCCGTACCCCGGGTGGGGCTGAAATACACGGCGGTCACTTTCTGAATGGTCATGACAATTCCTCCTCCCGTTTCTTTCCTTCATCATACCCGCCGCGCGTCCGGCGCGCAATGGAAAAGGCCGCCCCTTTGGGACGGCCTCTTTGTCGCTCACGGTTTGAATTTATAGCCCACGCCCCAGATGTTGAGGATGTGCTTCGGGTTCGCCGGGTCTTCTTCCACCGCTTCCCGGATGCGGTTGATGTGCACGGGGACGGTGGCGGTATTTCCGATGGGATCCATGCCCCAGATGCGCGTGTAGAGCGCTTCCCGGCTGAACACATGGTCCGCATTGATCATGAGAAACTCCAGCAGCTTGAATTCTTTATTGGGCAGGCGTTTCTCCTGGCCGCGCACGGTGACCACATGACGGCTCGGGTCGAGGACGATGTCCGCGATGCGGATGGTGTCGTCCTTCTTCGTCCCCTTGAGCCGTTCGTACTGGGCGAGCTGGGACTTCACCCGCGCCACGAGCACGCCCGGCGAGAAAGGCTTCTCCATGTAGCCGTCCGCGCCGAAGCCGAGGCCGCGGATCTTGTCGATGTCGCTGCGCCGGGCGGTGACCATGATGATGGGGATGTCGATTTCCCCGCGGATGCGCCGGCAGATTTCAAAGCCGTCCATGCCGGGAAGCATCACATCCAGCAGGATGAGGTCAAATCCCCCGGTGAGCGCGAGGCGCATTCCTTCCACGCCGTCTTCCGCGATGACCGTGCCGTATCCGGAGAGCTCCAGATAGTCCCGCTCGATGCCGGCGATTTCCTTATCGTCTTCGATGATTAAGATCCGTTTCATGATGTCCTTTCCGCCGCGCGCGGCTTATTTTGTACTGCAATCCGGCGGCGCGCCGTCCGCCGCGTCTTCCGCTTCCGGCCAGGAGAAACGGATCACGAGGCCCCGGGGCCGCCCGTTTTCCGCCCGGACCGCGCCGTGCATGATCTCCATGGCCCGGGCGGCGATGGCGAGGCCCAGGCCGCTGCCGCTGCCCGTCTTCGTACGCGCTTTGTCCGTGCGGTAAAACGCTTCGAAGAGATGCGGCAGCGCTTCTTCCGGCACGCCCGGCCCGTCGTCCGCCCCGTCGAGCCGGACTGTCCCGTCCGAAGCGGTGAGGGTGAGCGTGAGCCGGCCTTCCGGCGCGTCTTTATATTTGGCGCTGTTTGTAAACAGATTCAGCAGGATGCGCTCGATGAGGAGAGGGTTGCCGAGGATCGCGCCCTCCGTGTCCGCCTGAAAGACGATGCGGAGCCCTTTCCGGAGGAAGGCGTCCCGGTTG
Source organism: uncultured Veillonellaceae bacterium (assembly GCA_958348245.1). GTDB lineage: Bacteria > Bacillota > Negativicutes > Veillonellales > Dialisteraceae > UBA1822. The sequence goes on from CATVYJ010000004.1 coordinate 139,633, forward strand.
TCCTCCACGACGCGCCCGATCAGAGCCCGGAGGCGCACCGGTTCGAGCGGCACCGCCCGGTCTCCCACGTCCATCTTCGACAGGAGAAAGAGCTGCTCCACCATCACGTCCAGCTCGTCCGACTTCCGGTGGATCACCTCAAGGTAGCGGCGGCGTTTTTCCTCCGTATTCGCCACGCCGTCCAGCAGCCCCTCCACATAGGCCTTGATGGCCGTGAGGGGCGTGCGGATGTCGTGGGACATGCTGGCGATGAGCTCCTTCCGGTTTTCCTCCTCTTCCGCGCGCTGGCGGAGCGACGTGCCGAGCGCTTCCGTCATGGTGTTGAACGCGTTGAACACGGGGGTAAATTCATCCGTTTCCCCGTGAGCGAGCCGCACGGAGAGGTCGCCCTGCTCCACCTGCTCCGCCCCCTGCTTCAGCGCCCGGAGCGGCGGCAGGATGCGGCGGATCATGAAGTCCGCCAGAAACCAGCTGGTGAGCGCGATGAACGCGAGGAGCGAAATGCCGAGGAAGGTGATCGTGCCCCGGCTCACGTGCTCCAGCCGGTCGTCCGTGCCGTGCGGCGCCTGGTGGCTGATGAAGTACAGGTAGTACGGCGTGTCCCCCACGGTGCGCTTGCGGAGGGTGCAGTATTCGTTGTCCCGGATGGAGACAAAGGCCCCCTTGTCTGGATTCTCCATCTCGTGCAGCCCCGCCGGGTCCGGCATATCCGGGAAGAGGCGGAGGAGGTCGGCGTTGCCGTACTGGTAGAGGAGACGGCTGTCCTTGTGGATCATGACGAAATTCTGCTCCGGGTCCAGCGCCTGAATGAGCCATCCGTAACCCGACGTATCGTCCATCTCGGCTTCGTCCCGCTTCCCGTGGAACACCGCATTGTACAGGATGTCCGCGGCGCGGTTGTACTGGTCGCTGCTCTCCACGTAGATGTGGTTGCCGCTCTGGATGAAAGTGAAAAGCCCCGCCGCCACGGTGAGCACCGTGATGAGCAGCATCAGCACCGGCGCGGCAAACATGGTGAGATGCGAAATCAGGAGTCTCTGCCGGATGGTCATGCCCGCGCCGCCTTTCTCCGAAAATACTTTGCCTTCTATAGTGTAGCGCGGACGGCGCGAAGACGCCACGACCGGCCCCAATTGTTTAATTTTTCTTCAAACATTCCTGCACGATTCTGCATGATTTGCTACAGAATCATACAAACCTCCCTGCTATACTCGGGGCATTACAGGGGCAGGCGCCCCGATTACAGGAGGTCTTCCGCATGATTCAGCTCATACGACGTCATCCCTATGGATTTCTTCTTCTCGTCTCCGCCTATCTCTACCTCATCGGCAATCCGCTCCTTGCCGTGACGGACACGGCGGAGGCAAACTACGCGCTCACCGCCAGGGAGATGGTCCTCTCCGGCGACTGGATGTCCCCGCAGATCTACGGGCGCTACTGGTACGACAAGCCCATCTTCTACTACTGGGAGCTCGCCGCGTCCTTCGCGGTCTTCGGATTCAATGAATTCGCGGCGCGCCTGCCCTCGGCGGTGCTGGGCTGCGTGAACGTGCTCTTCACCTTCTGGTTCGCCCGCCGCGTGTACGATGAGCGTACCGCATGGGGCGCGGCGCTCATCCTGGGCTGTTCTCTTGAATTCTGGCTCCTCTCCAAGGCGGTTATCACCGACGCGGCGCTCTTCTTCTTCATGTCCGCCGCGGTGGCCTTCTTCTACCTGGGCTATAAGGAAAACCGGAACTGGTACTGGCTGTGCTACGTCTCCGCGGGGTTCGCGGTCCTCACGAAGGGGCCCATCGGCGTGCTCCTGCCGGGCTTCTCGTGCCTCCTCTTCCTCCTCTGGAAGCGGGACCTTCGGGAAATGCTCCACGTGCATTTCTTCTCCGGCATGCTTCTCTTCCTCCTCATCGGCGGGAGCTGGTACGCCGGCATGGTCCGCCTCCACGGAAATGATTTCCTGCTGAATTTCCTCGGCGTGCACAATTTCCTCCGCGCCACCGTCCCTGAACATCCCCGTCAGGACGTGTGGTACTTCTACATCATGATGTTCTTCGCGGGCTTCGCGCCGTGGAGCTTTCTCTTCCCCATATCGGTGTATAAGAAATGGAAGACGCGCCACGCGCTCCCCGTGCCGTCGGACGCGACGAAATTTCTCATGGTGTGGGCCTTCTCGGTGCTCCTCATCTTCCAGATCATCGCCACGAAGTACACCACCTACACCTTCCCTTCCCTCTTCGCCTTCTCCATCCTCGCGGCGCGGCTCTGGGCGGCGCACCTTTCCACGGTGGCCCGCACGGGCGCGGTCATGGCCGCGGTGTACACGGCGCTCGCCCTCGTGGTCGCTCCGTCCGTGATGAACCATTTCTCCGGCAAAGACGCGGGCGAAGCGCTCGCCCGGATGGATACGGAAGGCGCGCCCATCCTCTTCTATGACAATTACCGCACGTCCACCGTCTTCTACAGCGGCAAAACCATCTACCGCCTCGAACCCCAGCGGGACATCGAGGAAATGAAACCGGGCGGCCTCAGCTGGAACGCGAAGAACGTCATGCCCTTCTACGCGGAGGAACAGCTCGCCCGGACCAACGGCACGTACTTCATCATCGTCCCGGAAGACAGGAAGAAAGATTTCCTCGAACGCCACGCGGGCCGTCCCGCCGCCACCACGGACACCGGCGCATATCTCATCCTCGACTGGAAGGAAGCCTGACTCTCATCCGGCGGAAACCGCTGCAAAAAAAGCACCCCGAAGGGTGCTCTTTTTTTATGGGCGTCATAACTGGCCCGCTTCTTCCATGGCCGTTTTGATTTTTCCGGCGAGGCCGTACATTCTGGCTTTCGGAATGGAGCAGACCGCCACGCGGATGCCTGCCTTGAGGGGCACGAGGTAGATGTGGTCCCGGTGGAGCCGTTCGCACACCGCCGCCGAGTCCGGCGAGGGAATGCTCAGGAAAAAGCCCGCCTGATAGGGCAGCATGGGGAGACCGGCCTCCGACGCTTCTTTCACGAAGACCGCCGCCCGGTCCTGAATGAGCCGGTAGTACCGCTGCTGTTCGTCTTTCCACGACGCGCGGAGCGCCGGGTCTTCCCAGATGCGGATGAGGGTCTCCATGCCGCCGCGGCAGTTGTTCGACCAGGTGGCGCGGTTCGTGTAGGCGTTGATGTCCGCAAATTCCCGGGCCACCGCCTCGGACGAAGAGAGGCCGATCATCGCGCCGATGCGCAGGCCGTACATGGTGAAGCTCTTGGACATGCTGAAGGCGGCGGTTACGAGGATTTCCGGCGGCAGGCCGCTGAATTTCCGGAAGAAGCGCCGCGCGTCCGGCCCGGCGTAGTCGATGTAGGACACGTCCACGAGGAGGACGATCTTCTTTCCCCGGCCCACGAGGAATTTCAGGAAATCGAGCACGCGGTCCCAGTCTTCGTCGGTGAGGCTGTAGCCCGTGGGATTGTGCGCCGGCGTATTGAGGATGACTGCGAGGTGCTCCTGCCGGTCCGCCATGGCGGAGAGCTGGCGCTGGAAGTCTTCATGATCAAAGCGGCCTTTCCCGTCCAGCAGGCGGAAGGTGCGCAGCGTCCGCCCCGCGTCCACGCAGAGCATATTGTACGCGCTCCAGTACCAGTTGCTGGTAAGGATCTCGTCGCCGGGCTCGCTGTAATTGTGAATGATGTGATGGATGGCTCCGGTGCCGCCGGTGGTGGCCACCGCCGCGGTGTATCCTTCGGGACGGAAATCCCCGAAGCAGCACGCTTCCGCGTCTTTCAGGAAGGCCGGCAGCCCCGCCACGGGCGCGTAGGCCGTGACGGCCTCCATGGGAAGCGCCCGGTAGACTTTCTCCACCGTGGGGAGGCACACCAGGCGGCCCTCTTCGTCCTGGATGACCCCGGCGGTGCCGTTCACGACGAGCGCCGGCCCGTTCTGCGCGATATCGGCCTGCGCCGCGTGGGACGCGCCGAAAATGACGTCGTTTGCCTTTTTGCCCCGCGCCTGCGGAGCGGCCATGCTTTCTATCATGCGGATTCCCCCTTTTCTGCAAAGCGCCCGCGGGCGCTCCATATCCTGTCTATATTATATAGCGCGCCTCACGGGACGGCCCATATTTCTTCTCTATCGCCGCAAAAGAAAAGCGCGGATGCCCGCGCCTTTTTTATTTCAGCATGACCGCCGCCATGTGCCGCCCCGTAATCCCTCCGGATTTCCGGTAGGAAAAGAAGAGGTCGTCCCGGCAGTACGTGCAGAGGCCGCACATTTCGATGTGTTCTTCCGCGACCCCCGCCCGGAGGAGGAGCCGCCGGTTTGCGCCCGGCAGGTCGAAAAGAAATTTTCCGCCGCCCTTTTCCTTCACCAGTCCGGCAAGGGTTTCCCCGTCGAAGAGCGGCGCGAAGGCGTCGATCACGTCCCGGCCCACTTCAAAAGAGCATCCCCCGATGGCGGGGCCAATGCCGCAGAGGAGATCCTCCGGGCGCGTGCGGAAGCGCTCCTCCATGAGGCGCACGGTCTTGCCACCGATGTCCCCCGCCGCGCCGCGCCAGCCGCCGTGCGCCACGCCCGCCGCATGGTGGACGGGATCGTAGAAGAGAAGGGGCGTGCAGTCCGCAAAATTCATGGTGAGCGGCACGCCCGCTTCGTCCGCCGCAAGGCCGTCGCACGCGGGCAGAGCGCTCTCCGCGTCCAGCGCGCCCCGTCCCCGGTCCGCCCGTCCCACGACTTCGATATGCGTGCCGTGCACCTGATGGCAGCTCACAATGTCTTCCGGCGGTATGCCGAGCGCCGTCAGGAAGCGCCGCCGGTTTTCCCGGACCGCCGCCGGGTCGTCCCCGGTGGAGAAGCTCATATTGAGCGTGTCGAAAGGCGCGGCGGAGACGCCGCCCTGCCGGCCCGCCACCGCGGCAGCGATGCCGCCCGCCTTTTCAAAAAGGGAAAAAGTCACGCAGGGGATGCCGTTTTTCTTTTCTATCATGACTGCCTCACAGCACGTTTGCAAACACAGGGGAAACGGGCGCGAGCGTCTCCGCGATGCGCCGCATGTCTTCGGGAAGCGGCGCGGAGAAATGCAGCGGCTCTCCCGTCGCGGGATGGCGGAACGCCACGTCCGCCGCATGGAGGGCCTGCCGGGCGATGCGCCCGCAGGGGCCGCCGTAGAGATCGTCCCCGAGAAGGGGATGGCCCAGATGCGAGAGATGCACCCGGATCTGATGGGTGCGCCCCGTGAAGAGGCGGAGCCGGAGGAAATCGCAGTCCGCTCCGCGGGCGAGCACTTCGTACGCCGTGCGTGCGGGCCGGCCGTCTTCCCGCACCATCCACTCCACGATGCTCCCGGGCTTTCGTCCGATGGGCGCGTCGATCACGCCCGCGTCCTCCGCGAGGTGCCCCGCGCACACCGCGAGGTACTGCCGGGTGATCTGGTCGTGGCTCCGGGAGAGCGCCCACTGCTCCCGGGCGGACTTGGCCACCACCACGAGGCCCGTGGTGTTCCGGTCGAGGCGGTACACCGGATGGATGCCGCAGCGCTCGCCCCGGTCCGCAAAGTATCCCGCCACGGCGTTCACGAGGCTGTCGTGGAGCGATTTGTGCGTGGGATGAATAATCATGCCCGGCCCCTTGTCGATGATGAGGAGCGCGTCGTCTTCGTAGACGACGGAAAGCGGGATGCGCGCGGGCACGATATCCGTCGTCTCGTCCCATTCGCAGGCGACGCGGTCCCCCGCCCGCACGGTCATCCGCGCGTTGTGCACCGCGTCTCCGTTCACCGTGACGACGCCGTTCCATTTCACGCGCTTCCAGAGCGACGCGGAGAGGCCCCCGCTCTTCCGCACAAAATTCCGGAGCATCATCTCCGGCGCGCCTTCCGGCACGGTCCATTCCAGTCGCATGGCCGCCTCCTTTCCGTCTCATTATAGCGGGAAGCGGCGCATTTTCCAAAATTTTCCACAGAAAAAGGGCGCTCCTTCCGGAACGCCTTTTCTTTTTTATTTCTTTTCACCGCCGTGCGGGCAGGAAGGCTTCGCCCCTGCCGAAGCATCCTTCCTGCGGGTGGCGCAGGCGGGGCAGCCGCCGTTCTTCGCCCGCGCTTCCTCCCGGATGGCCCGCCACGCCGCGGCGGCCTGTTTCCGCTCCTGCGCGGTGGTTTCCTCCTTCGCGCAGGACGCGCACGAGGGGCAGCCGCTCCTGCCGCAGCAGTCGCTCTCGCCGCTCGCAAAATTCCGGTAGATGCGCTTCAGGCCGCGCCAGAACGCGAGGAAAATGACGACGGCCAGCGCCCATGTGATGAGATCGCCCGATGTCATACGCGCCTCCCGCCGTCAGAAGCCGAGCGCGAGAGCCGCCCAGTACACCACGAGGGACACCGCCCAGGCGATGGCGAACTGGCTCACCGCGGCGAAGAACATCCAGTACCAGCTGTTCGTTTCCTTCTTGATGGTGCCGAGGGCCGTCATGCACGGCGTGTAGAGCTGGGAGAAGACCATGAAGGCCAGCGCGGACGCCGCGGAGAAGGCCGCCGCCAGGCCCGTGCCCGCCACGGTGGAAATCATTTCCGCTTCTTCCATATCGGGGGAGAGGTCCGGCAGCCCGTAGAGGATGCCGATGGTGGACACCACCGCCTCCTTCGCCATGATGCCGGAGATGACCGCCGAGCCCGCTTCCCACGTGTCGAAGCCGTGGAAGGTGAAGAGCACGGACATGGCGCCGCCCAGCGCGGCGAGGAAGCTTTCCGACATGTCTTCCACCGGGCCGGACGCGTTGTAGCTCGAGAGGAACCAGATGAGGACGGACATGGCGAGGATGATGGTCCCGGCCTTGATGAGGTAGCCTTTGCCCTTGTCCCAGGTCTCGAGGAGGACCGTCTTCATGTCGGGCCAGCGGTAGGGCGGCAGCTCCAGCACGAAGCTCGCGTCGTCCTTTTTGAAGAGCGTCTTCGAATACGCCGCAGACGCGAGGAACGCGCCGGCGATGCCGAGGAGGTACATGGCGAAGACCACGTTCGCCGCATTCTCACCGAAGAAAACCGCCCCGAAGAGCGCCAGCACGGGAAGCTTTGCCCCGCACGTGAGGAACGGCGTCACGAGGATGGTGATCATCCGGTCCCGCTGGGAATCGAGCGCCCGCGCGCCCATGATGCCCGGCACGGCGCAGCCGAAGCCGCACATGATGGGCATGAGCGCCTTGCCCGAGAGGCCCACCCTGCGCATGACCGGGTCGAGCACAAAGGCCACCCGCGCCATGTATCCCGTGCCGTCCAGGAAAGACAGGCAGAAGAACAGCGTGAAGATGAGCGGGACGAACGTCATGATGCCGCCCACGCCGGCGATGATGCCGTCGCACACGAGGGACTGCATCCATTCCGCCACGCCGAGCTCTTCCAGCGTGCCGCCGGCCCACTCCATGAAGTCTTCATTGATGAGCGCGTCCAGCCAGTCCGCGATGGGCTGTCCGATCCACGTGAACGTGATCTGGAACGTCATGTACAGCATGAAGAGCAGCACCAGGATGGACAGCGCGCCGTTGGCCAGCACGCGGTCGATCTTTTCCGACGTGTCCGCGCTCGCCTGATGGTATGTGACGCATTCGGCCACGATGCGGTCGATGAAGGCGTAGCGCTCTTCCATAATCGCTTCCTCCTGCCGCTCCGGGTCCGCCACGGTGCGCCGGATCGTCTCCAGGCGGGCGATGTGCGCCTCCACCTCGGGGGAATTCTGATAGTCGCTCATCACCGTGGAAGTGAAGACATCCAGCAGCTGCCTCGTGCTCCTGCTGCTCCGCCCGACGGTCTCCACCACGGGCATGCCGAGCAGGCGGGACAGCTTCGACGTGGAGATCTCCACGCCCTTCTTCTGCGCCTCGTCCTTCATGTTCAGGTCGAGCAGCACGGGGATGCGGTGCTCGAGCAGCTGCACGCAGAGGAACAGGTTGCGGTCGATATTGGACGAATCGATCACATCCACCACGATGTCCGGCCGCTCGCGGGTGAGATAATTCTCCACGATTTTTTCTTCCGGGGAGCGGGCGTTGATGCTGTACGTCCCAGGCAGATCCATCACGGCGATGGCCCGCCCTTTGTAATTCGTGTATCCCTGCTTCTTGTCGATGGTCACGCCGGGCCAGTTGCCGATCTTCTGCCGGATGCCCGTGAGTTCGTTGAAAATGGTGGATTTCCCCGTGTTGGGGTTGCCCGTGAGGGCCACAGATACCATGCTCATTGCGCCGCCTCCTTACGCCGTCTCCGTGACGGAAATCTTCTCCGCATCAGACAGCCGCACCGCCATCTTGAAAGACCGGACGAGCACCGCCAGCGGATCTCCCATGGGCCCCGTGCGGAGCACTTTCACCTTCGTCCCCTTCACCAGCCCCATGCTCATGAGCCGCGTCTTGAGCTCGGACGCTTCGATCCCGTCGATCCGGACCAGCATGCCCGACTTCGCTTCGCTTAGTTTCATTGCTCTCCTTCTTCCTGCCCTTCATTTATTTTGTATGCTGCAAATATAAATGTTTATGGCTTATATTTGAAATTAAGCATTCCTAATTTCAAAATTATATTACTCTACTCTTTCTGACCCGTCAAGAGATTTGAGAAATATTCTTATTCTCATCTGCGCGGCGCGCGCTTTGCCGCAGGGCGCAGAGCCCCCCCTCCCGTCCGCGGCCCGCACACAAAAAAAGAACGCCCATACCCGGCGTATGCGCGTTCTTTTTTCTTTATCCCAGCTCCACCTGGAAAGTGATGACCCCCTTCGCCCAGCGGACGGAAATTTTCCCTTTCATGAGCTTCGTTAGGTCCTCCGCCATGGAGAGGCCGATGCCGTAGCCCTCCTTACTGCTGCTGTGGGACGTGTCGCCCCGGTAAAACCGTTCGAAGAAGCGGCTGTAATCGGTATGCGCCCCGTCTCTGTAATCGTTCGACACGGAGAGCTGCGCGCCCCGGCCGTTTTTCCTCGCGGTGAGGCGCACGGTGATCGTTCCGCCGTCGTCGCAGTATTTCGCCGCGTTGTCCAGCAGGATATTCACGAGCTCGCCGTAGAAGCGGGGCTCCGCCCGGGCGGCGACGCCCTCGTCCACCTCCACGCGGCAGGTCTTGCCCGCGTCGGCGATGACCGGACGAAACGCCTCCGCCGCGGACCGGACGAGCGCGGTGAGATCCACGTCGGTGAGCGTCACGTCCCGCGGCGTGGCCTCGCCCACCCGCGCGAGGGTGATGAGATCGTTGATGAGCTTCGACAGGCGCCGCACCTGTTTCAGAATGTTGTCGGTCCACTCGCTTTTGCCGCTGATGAGCTCGAGCGCCTCCGCGTTTGCGGAGATGATGGCGATGGGCGTCTTCAGTTCATGGCCGGCGTTTGTGATAAAGCGCTTCTGGTTCTCCGCGTTGCGGATGAAAGGCCGGATGGCCCGCTTGGAGAGCACGGTGACGATCGCCACATAGAGAAGGATGCACAGGAAGCCGAAGAGGGCGGAGTACTTCAGCACCGTATTCACCACGGCCATGTCGCGGGTGCAGTCGAGAATGACCACGAGCGTCCCCTCGCGGGTGTCCGCCACGGTGTAGGCGTAGCTCGCCTTGTCCTTCTTGAAGAATCCTTCCGCCTGGCCGTGCACGGCCGCCTCCACGGCGGTCTCCACCGCTTCCTTTGCGGAAAAGGCGGCGATCTGATTGATATTGATGACCTTGGCGGATCCCTCCCTGTCGAAGAGTACGGAGAAATACCGCGTCTGGTAGGTAAATTCCGGCGTGTCGTCCATCCAGCTCCCGCTGGACAGCCACCCGTCCGCCGCGGGCCGCCGCTCGCCGCTCACGGTGCCGCCGTTGTTGACGATGTACGCCATGACGGAGCGGATGTCGTCCTGCACGAGGAAATAGATGGCCCCATTGACCACGCCGAGCGCCGCCGCGACGATGAGGAAGATGGCCACGGTGGCGATGAGGATGAACTGGCGGTGCAGCCTGCGGATCATATCCATGGCGCGCCTCCGTCACCGGGCCTCGAGGGTGTACGGCCCCGCTTCCCCGCCGAGAATGACCGCGCGGCTCTGCACGGCTTCGATCTTTTCCCGGAGGTAGGCCACGTACATGGCCGCCACCGCCGCGTCCGCCTCCGGCTCGTCCTTCCACACGCGGCCGAGGATCTCCTCCGCGGTGAGCGCCTTGCCCGCGTTCAGCAGGAAGAGGCGCATGAGTTTCGCTTCCCGGCTGGAGAGGCGGACGGCGCTCTTTGCAGAGAGCTCCTGCTCCGCCGCGTCGAGGGTCACGTCGCCGCAGGTGAGCCGGTTCGGCGTGAAGGACCCCGCGCGGCGCGTGAGCGACCGGATGCGCGCGAGCAGCTCGCCCATGGCGAAGGGCTTCGCCAGATAATCGTCCGCTCCCGCGTCGAGGCCGGCGATGCGGTCGCCCACCTCCGCCTTGGCGGTGAGCATGAGCACGGGCGTCACGTCTCCCCCGGCGCGGAGGCGGCGGAGCGCTTCCACCCCGTCCATGCGGGGCATCATCACGTCGAACACCAGGCAGTCGTACACATGGTCCCGCACCTTTTCCAGCGCGGCGAGGCCGTCCGGCGCGGTGTCCACGTCATACCCGAAGTGGCGGAGCACTGCGGCGAGCGCGTCCGCCATGGCTTTTTCGTCTTCTGCGATGAGGATTTTCACGGCTGTCCCTCCCCTGCTTTCGGCTGTTTCCGGATGAGATTGCGGATGGTCTGCATGGACAGATCGCACGAGGCGAGCTCGTCGGCGCAGCGCTTCAGCTCCCGTCCGATGAGCTCCGGATTGGCCACGCGGTGCTTGTAGCGCATGTCGTGCTCCAGCGCGGCCCACGAGTCCATGGCGATGGTGCGGAGCTGCACCTCCACGTAGAAGCGGCCCGGCATCCGTCCTTCCGGATCGGCGTAGGGCGCCTCCGCTTCGAGAATGAGATGGTAGCTCCGGTAGCCGTTGGGCTTCACGTGCCGGATATAGTCTTTTTCCTCCGCCACGGTCACGCCGGGCAGCGCCCGGATGCGGGCGAGGTTGTCGTAAATGTCGTCCACGAAGCGGCATACGATGCGGAAGCCCACCGCGTCCCGCACGCCCCGGAGGGCGGACTCCGCCGTAAGGGGCAGGCCCCGCGCGCGGAGCTTGGCCTCCATGCTCTCTTCCGATTTCAGCCGGTACCGGAGATGTTCGTAGAGCATCTCCCCGGTCTTTTCCTTTTCCGCCGCGCCGTACGCTTCGATGGCCTCGGCCATGCGGGCCGCCACCGCTTCCAGCGCGGGCCGGTAGATTCCGTAAATATCCATGTCGTCTGTCCTGTATGAATCCTGCGCCGCCGCGCAGCCTGTCGTGCATGCTTTCATTATATCATGCAAAAAGGAACGCTTCCGCGTCCCTTCCGCCGCCGTCTTACGCCCGCGCCCATGCGTCCAGCCGCTCCCGGTAGTCCGGCGGGTACGCGGGCATCGCGCCGCGGCAGGTGCACACAAAGGAGGAGACCTCCACGGCGAGCGCATGCGCCCGGCGAAGCGGCGCGCCCCGCACGAGCGCCGCCATCATCGCCGCGGTGAACGCGTCGCCCGCGCCTACCGTATCCTCCACGGGACCGTCCGGCGTAGGCAGCACGGACCGCTCCTCCCCGCGGTACACGGTGCTCCGCTTCGCCCCTTCCGTATACAGGAAGCAGTCCACGCCGCGGTTCCGGAGATACGCCCGGTACGCCTCCGGCGAAGGGTCGATCCCCGCATAGCCGCAGAGCACGGGCAGCTCCTCTTCATTGCACTTCACCGCGTCCGCCTGCGCGATGGATGCCTCGACGATCGCCCGGTCGTAGAAATGCCCCCGGAGATTCACGTCGTACACGCGGAGGCTCCCCTCGGGCATGACACGGAGGAAGCGCTCCGCCGTGCGGCGCGTAGTCCGGCCCCACTGGGCGAGCGTGCCGAAGCAGCAGAGCGTCGTGCGGCGGGCCAGCGTCTCCAGCTCGTCCGTCCACGGGATGGCCTCGTACGCCGGCTCGTCCGCAAAAGCGTAGGCGGGCACGCCCCGTCTGTCGAGCGTCACATGCACGTGTCCCGTGGCGCGCCGCACCGCGGGCAGATACGCCGGGAGCCCCTTCTCCCGGAGCTGCCGCCGCGCTTCCCGGCCCAGCTCGTCTTCGCCCACGGCGCTCACAAGCACCGCCGGCAGGCCCAGCGCCCGCGCGGCGTAGGCGAAATTCGCCGGCGCGCCGCCGAGGCGCGCGCCGCCCGGCAGAAGGTCAAAGAGCACCTCTCCCAATCCGGCGCAGAGCGGCCCGGTTTCTTTCATCCATTCTTCCATGGCCGCGCCTCACTCCGCCCCGTTCCCGTACCGGACGGAGAGCAGGATCAGCCCCTGCGGCGGCGCGGTGAAGCCCGCCGCCTGCCGGTCCCGCGCGGCGAGGACGTCCGCCGCCGAGCGGGGATCGCGCTTCCCCTCGCCCGCCTCGACGAGCGTGCCCGTGAGAATGCGCGCCATGCCCTGCAGAAAGCCGTCCCCCGTGTAGTCGATCCGGACCTCCCCGTCTTCTTCACACAGGCGGATGGAAGAGAGCGTGCGCACGGCGGATTTTTTCATTTTTTTATTGGCGCAGAAACTGGTGAAATCGTGCGTACCCTCGAGGCAGGCCGCCGCGCGGCGCATGGCGGCAAGATCGAGGGGCCTGCCGTACTGCCACACGAAGCGCCGGGCGAAAACGTTTTTCTCCGCGCCGGTGCGGATGCGGTAGCGGTAGGTCTTCTCCCGTGCGGAAAAGCGGCTGTGAAAGCGCTCGTCCGCCTCTTCCACGGCGAAGACCCCGATGTCGTCCGGCAGCGCTTCGTTCAGGAGCGTCTCCAGCGTCCCCGGCTTCCAGCGCGCGCGCAGGTGGACGTTCGCCGTCTGGCCCGCGGCGTGCACCCCCGCGTCGGTGCGGCCCGCCCCGATGACCTGCGCCGCTTCCCCCGTCGCGGAAAGGACTGCCGCTTCGAGCTTCCCCTGGATGGTCTCGGCGGTGCGCGTCTGGCGCTGCCATCCCTCATAGCGCGTCCCGTCGTACTGCACGAGCATGCGGTAATTCATGGGTTCCCCTCCATTCTGCGGATGAGCCGGTAGAGCAGGTCGTTCACCGGCGTGGCGACGCCGTGCTCCCGGCCGAGCGCGCGGATGGTCCCGGCGAAGAGATCGAGCTCGGTCTTCCGCCCCGCGAGAAGATCCTGCCGCATGGAGGGCATGCCCCGGTCGCTGAATTCTTCCAGCAGCGTGAACCAGTACGTCTCGTCCGCCTCCGTGAGGGCGATGCCCAGGGCGTTCGCCACGGCGCGGGTCTCCTCCATGGCGGCGCGCATCACGTCCCGCGCCTCGCCGGGGCGCTTCACGCCGCCGTAATCCGTCTCGAAGACCGCCGTGGCCTGATTCACCCCCACGTTCATCATGAGCTTCCGCCACAGCCGGAGAGGCATGTCATCGGCGATCTCGCAGGGGATGCCCGCCCGGCGGAGGAAATCCCCCGCCGCTTCCGCAAGCGCTTCCTGCCCCGCCTGCCGCGGGCCGAGCCAGAGGCTCCCCACGTGGTCGTAGCGCGTGTCGCCGCCCCGGCGGGTGGCGTCCATGCCCTGCGCCGTGCAGAGGAGCACCCGCGCCCCTCCGAAGCGCTCCGCGAGGATTTCTTCGCTCGTGACGCCGTTCATCACGGAGAGAATCACCGTGCGGTCATCAATGAGCGGAGCCGCTTCCTCCATGGCCCGCGCCAGGCCGGCGAATTTCACCGCGAAAATCACAAGGTCCGTCGGCTCCGGCGGCTCCGTCCCGTCGAAATACCGGAACGGACAGAGCGCGCCGTTCGCCCGCACGCCGTCTTTTCTGTACCGCGCCGCCCGCTCCGGGTCCGTGACGATCGTCACCGCGTCCCAGCCGAGGTGCGCGCCGATCTCGCGGCCGTACAGGGTGCCCAGCGCGCCCGCGCCGGCGATGGCCGCCTTTCTGATTTCCATACGCTGCCTCCATTCCGCGGCGCTTCCGCCGCCAGTCTGCTTCATTGTAGCACAGGGCGTCCACTTTTTCCGCGCGGTATTGCCGGTGCGTCCCGTTTCCCTTATAATGGGAAAAATTTTCGGAAAGGAGGCGGTCTCATGGCGGAGGCGGCGGTGCTCGCGGCGTTTGCGGGAGCGCTCTTTCTCTGCATCGGCACGGGGCTCTCCCTCCTTCCGGCCCTTCTCTTCGGCTGGTGCCTCTTCTTCGGCTACGGCCTGTACAGAAAGCACACCGCCTCGGAGATGATGCGCGCCGCCTTCTCCGGCGTGCGCGCCGTGCAGGGCATCCTCTTCACGTTTGTCCTCATTGGGGCCATCACCGCGGCGTGGCGCGCGGCGGGCACCATCCCGTACATCGTCTATCACGCGGCGGCGCTCTGCGATCCCCGGGCCATGGTGCTCGCCACATTTCTCCTGTCGAGCCTGCTCTCCTTCCTCACGGGCACCTCCGTGGGCACGGCGGCCACCATGGGCGTCATCTGCGTCACCATGGCGCGCAGCATGGACGTGCCTCTTTTCCTCGCGGGCGGCGCGGCGCTCGCCGGGGCGTACTTCGGCGACCGCTGCTCGCCCATGTCCACGAGCGCGCTCCTCGTGGCGTCCGTCACGAAGACGGATCTCTACGACAATCTCCGGGGCATGATGCGCACCGCCCGCGTCCCCTTTGCCGCGTCGTGCGCGCTCTACGCCCTCGCCGGCCTCACCTGCGGCGCGCACGGCGGCGCATCGGACGCCCTCCGGATTTTCGAGGCGAATTTCTCCCTCCATCCGGCGTCGCTCCTCCCGGCGCTCGTCATGATTGCGCTCGCGCTCTGCCGCGTGCCCGTGCGGTACGCCATGGGCCTGAGCATCCTCTGCGGCGGGCTCTGCGCGCTCTTCACAGAGCATCTGACGCTCTCCGCGCTGTTCCGCCTCCTCGTCGAAGGGTACTACCCCGCCGATGCGGCGGCGGCCGCGCTCCTCTCCGGCGGAGGCGTCCTGTCCATGGTCAATACGTTCTGCATCGTGTGCATTTCCTCGTGCTACGCGGGCATGCTGGCCCGCACGGGCCTCCTCCGCGGCCTGCAGAAAGGACTTCTCCGCTTCAGCCGCCGGGCGTCGCCTTTCGGCGGCATCCTCCTGGCGTCCGTCGTGACCAATTTCATCGCGTGCAACCAGACGCTTGCCATTCTCCTCACGCGCCAGCTCTGCGAAGACGCGGAGCCCGACCGGAAGCGCATGGCGCTCCACCTGGAAAATACGGCGGTGGTCGTCGCGGCGCTCGTGCCCTGGTCCGTGGCGTGCGCCGTGCCCCTCTCCGCCATGGGCGCGCCGCCCTCGGTCCTCCCCGCGGCCTGCTATCTCTACTTCCTGCCCCTGTGGAATTATTTCACATCGTACCGCGCGTGGCGGCGGGCTGCTGAAAAATAAATACGCACGAAAAAAAGAACCCGGCGCGAAGCTCAGGTTCTTTTCTTTCATGGTGACCGGTATGGGATTCGAACCCATACTCTCTGCGCTGAGAACGCAGCGTCTTAACCGTTTGACTAACCGGCCATGTGATATGTATTATACCCGGTCGTCAAAGAAATTTCAATAGGGGGAATCATTTCCGCTCGGAGCGGTTTTTCTGATAGAGGAGGAGCAGCCCGTCCAGCGTCAGCATGGGGTCCACGATGTCGATGGTGGTGCTTCCCTGGGAAATCATGGGCGCAAGGCCGCCCGTGGCGATGACCGTGACGTTCGGATTGCCCAGTTCTTCCTTGATGTGATTCACCACGCCGTCGATCTGGCCCACAAAGCCGTAGTAGATGCCGGCCTGCATGGCGCTCACCGTATTCTTGCAGATGCACGTAGGCACCTTTTTCAGCTCGATGCGGGGCAGCTTGGACGCGCGCTGGAAGAGCGCCTCCATGGAGATGCCGATGCCCGGCGCCACCGCGCCGCCCAGATACTGGCACTTCTCGTTGATGACGCAGAAGGTGGTGGCCGTGCCCATGTCGATGATGATCGCCGGGCCGCCGTACTTGTGGATGACCGCCACGGCATTGACGATGCGGTCCGCGCCGAGCTCCTTCGGATTGTCGTAGAGGATATTCATGCCCGTCTTGATCCCCGGGCCGACGAAGATGGGATTCACGTGGAAATACCGCTTGCACAGGGTCGTCAGGATGGGAATGACCGGAGGCACCACGGTGGAAATGATCACGTCCTCCACTTCGTTGAACCGCAGCCCGTTCAGCATGAAGAGCATGCCCAGCGTGGACGCGTAGCCGTCCGCCGTCTGGAGCTTGTCCGTGGTGATGCGCCAGTGGTCGAGGAGCTGGTCGTCCCGGTACACGCCGCACACGATATTCGTATTGCCTACGTCAAAAGCAAGAAGCATAGAAACCTCCCGTTCCGGCGGAGCCCCGCCCCGCCCTCACAGCGTCGCTGTAAAATGTCATTCCCTGTATCATCGTATAAAACGGATTTCCTGTCAAGCGGTCAGTAGCGGACGCCGTACTTCCGCTTCAGCGCCTCGATGTCCGCGCGCATGGCTTCTTCGTCCGCCCGGAGCGCTTCGCCGTCTCCCGCAAGGCGCGTCCTCCGGAGCGCCGACGCGCGGTACAGCGCCGCGAGCTCTTTTTTGTATGCTCTCATGAGTTCCGCCAGTTCTTCCGGCGAGAGTTCTTCCTGTTCGTCCATGGGACCTCCTTTTTTCTTTTCATTGTATCACACGGAACGGGTAGCGGAAACGCGCAGGGTATGGTATAATTATTTCCGTTGAATCCCCATGCGCCTATAGCTCAGGGGATAGAGCACTGGTCTCCGGAACCAGGTGCGAGGGTTCGAATCCCTCTAGGCGCTCCACACCGACTGCCCTTCGGGGCAGTTTTTTCCTGCCCGTTTTTCCATTTTTCCCACGCAAAAAGCGCCGTCTCCGGCGCTCTTTTTTATTGCCCATCCGTCAGTCGTAGCGCTGCTCCTTGATGCGGCGGTCCAGATCGCGCTTCGCCGCGCGGGCCGCCATGTCCTGCCGCTTGTCGTAGAGCTTCTTCCCCGTGGCGAGGGCGATCTCGCATTTCACGAGGCCGTGCTTGAAGTAGAGCTTGAGCGGGATGAGGGTATAGCCCTTCGTTTTCAGGGCCTGTTCGATCTTCAGGATCTCCCGGCGGTGGAGGAGGAGCTTCCTCGTGCGGATCGGATCGTGATTGAAGCGGTTTCCCTGCTCGTAGGGGCTGATGTGGGCGTTCCACAGGAAGACTTCCCCCCGCTCCACTTTGGCGAAGCTGTCCCGGAGATTCACCTTCCCCGCGCGGATGGATTTCACCTCCGTGCCGGTGAGGGCCACGCCCGCTTCGTACGTGTCGTGGATGAAATAGTTGTGATACGCCTGGCGGTTCACCGCGCCCGCGGGGGCGGCGTGTTTCGTCTGTGCCATCACCGTCTGCCTTTCTTCCCTTTCGCTTTCTTCGGCCGGGGGCCGCCGCCCGGGAGGCCGCCCTGGCTTTTCTTCTTCGCTTTCGAGCGGGACGCGCCGCCGCGGCGCACTTTCTTTTCCAGCGAAAGCGGCGAATGGATCTCGCCGATGACGAAGTCCACTTCCCGCTTTTCCTTGTCCGCGCGGATGAGCGTCACCCGCACGGGCATGCCGAGGGAGTACGTATCGCCGGAAAGCTTGCCCCGGAGGGTGAGCGTGTCTTCATTGTATTCAAATTCCTCGTCCATCATGTCGAGCCGCGCGAGGCCCTCCACGCCGTTGTCGAGGCCCACGAAGATGCCGAAGCGGGTCACGCCCGTGACGGTGCCGTCGAAGGGCTCGCCCACGAAGGGCTCCATGTATTCGGTCATCTTCAGGTCGTTCGTATCGCGCTCGGTCTCCACCGCGGCCTGCTCCGTCTCGGACGAATGGGCGCAGGCTTTATCGAGGAACGCCGCGCGCCGCTCCAGCTCTTTTTCGGAAGGCTTTTCAAAAAGCGCCTGCCGGATGAGGCGGTGCACCATCAGGTCGGGATAGCGCCGGATGGGGGAGGTGAAATGGGTGTAGCACAGGGAGGCGATGCCGAAGTGGCCCTCGTTCTCCGTGCTGTAGCACGCCTGCGAAAGGGTGCGGAGCGTCATCACCTCGACGACGGCGGAGACGTCGGTCCCTTTGACGCTTTCGAGGAGCGCCTGCAGGTCCTTCGGCTTCGGATCGTCCGGCACCTGCACCTTCGTGCCGAGGATCTGCGTGAGGCGCTGCAGCGCGTCCACCCGGTCCGGGTCCGGCTTCGGATGGATGCGGTACACCGACGTATGGCCCGTGTCGCGGAGGAAGCGCGCCACCGCTTCGTTCGCGGCGATCATGGCGTCCTCCACCATTTTTTCCGACTCGCCCCGGAAGCGCTTCACGATGCGGAGGGGCCTGCCGTCTTCGTCGAGCACCACTTTGTATTCGGGGAATTCAAATTCGATGGCCCCCCGCTTCCGCCGTTCTTCCCGGAGGGCGGCGGCGCACGCCCGGAGATCTTCCAGCATGGGCAGGAACGGCTTCAGGTCGTCCGGCGCGATGCCCTCGTCGAACGCCTTGTTGATTTCCGGATAATTGCACCGGCGTCCCACGCGGATCACCGCGGGGGTGATGCGCTCGGTCTTCACCGCGCCGTCCGGGGCGACGTCCATGACGCACGCCATGGCGTAGCGGTCGCAGCCGGCGTTCAGGCTGCACAGGTCGTTCGAAAGCTGGAAGGGCAGCATGGGGATGACCCGGTCCGCGAGGTACACGCTGTTGCCCCGGCGGAACGCTTCGTCGTCGAGGAGCATGCCCTTCTTCACGTAGCGGCTCACGTCGGCGATGTATACGCCCAGCATGAAATGGCCGTCCGGGCGGCGCTCGCAGTACACCGCGTCGTCCAGGTCCTTCGAGTCCGGCCCGTCGATGGTGACGAGGGGAAGGTCCCGGAAATCCGCCGTGCCGTCTTCGAGGGCGATCTCCCGGGGCAGGCCGTCCGCCTCGGCCATGAGCTCGTCCGTGAAGACGTGGGGCAGATGGTGCTGGGCGACGAGCACGTCGATGTCGAGGCCTTTGTCCCCTTCGTAGCCGAGGATCTCCGTGACGCGCCCTTCCGCGTCGGTCCAGCGGCCGGGCCACTTCGTCACCTCCACCACCACTTTCGCGCCCGTGGTGGCCTGCATGTCCGCCCCGAGAGGGATGTGAATCATCATGTTGATCTTTTCGTCCACCGGCGTCACTTCGCCCCCGTCGGAGGTCATGTCATAGGTGCCCACCACGGTCTCGTTCGCACGCCGGGTGATGTTGATGATGCGCCCTTCCACCTTGTGACGGCCCGTCGTGCCGTGGGTGACCTTCACCACCACCGTGTCGTTATTCACCGCCGTATCGCGGTCGCGCTCGGCGATGTAGATATCCTCATGCTCCTTGTCGGTGATGAGGAAGCCGAATTTCGGCCCGTACGATTTGTACACGCCTTCCACGGTGGTGCCCGGCGCGTAGCTCAAAAGTTCACGATTGTCCATATGTTTCTCCTGTGGAAAGAAAAAAGACTTGCCTCGGCAAGCCCCTCTTCATCCTTAAAATGTGTTCATGTACCGCCCAAGCAGGAGGCACACCACGACGAATACCACGCCAAAGCCGACGGTCATGCGGGACAGGACCGCATCCTTGCCGCGGGTCCGGCCGCCCAGCGCGTTCGAGCCGCCCATGGCCGCGCCCATCCCTGCGGTCTTCGGTTCCTGCGACACGATGACCACGATAAGCAGAATGGAAATGATGGCCGCCAGCGCCATTAAGAAAATTTTCACAGTCTTTCCTCCTCGGTGCGTCAAAAGGCGCACATGTCGTCAATATTAATATCAGTATATCTCAATTTGGCCGGACGGTCAAGAAACCGCCGCTCCGGCAGGGAAGCGGCTCATTTCCGGAGAGCGTCCAGTTTTCTCCGCACGTCGTCGGGGAGATTCCGCCCCACTTCATTCCGCAGATTCGCCCGGTTGTTCCGGCGGATGAAGGTATGCTGCTCTTTCTTGTCTTCCGAGAGCACCCGCATGAGATCGCCCACGGCCATGCGGTACGCCCCGTTCCCGAGAATCTGGTTCTGCACGGGGCCGTCGGACGAGACGACGTAAATGGAGCGGTACTCGTCGCGCCGCCGGTAGGATTCGCGCTCGATGTAGCTGTCGGCGGTCATGGTCTTCGGGGTGAAGACTTCCGTGAAGGACGCCGCCAGCCGCCGTTCGGTCACTTTATTACCCTGCCCCTGCCCGTCGAAGACGACCACCATTTCCACGTCGTTATGCGCGCCGTAGTCGAGGAGGAGATCCAGAAGTTTCTTCCGGCTCGCTTCGAGGTCGTCCCGGGGAAACGCCGCGGGCTCCCAGAAAATGACGTTGTACGCGTCGATAAAATACAGATCTTTCATGATGCTTCTTTCCGTTATGCCTCCCGCTGCCGCGCCGCTTCGTACATGAGGAGCGCCGCCGCGACGGATACGTTGAGCGAAGACACGCGCCCCTTCATGGGGATGCGCACGCAGAAATCGCAGGCCTTCCTCGTGAGGCGCGCCATGCCCGTCCCTTCCGCGCCCATGACGATCACGAGCGGCCCCCGGAGATTGGCTCCGCTGTAGAGGGACTCCCCGTCCATGTCGGTGCCCACCACCCAGAAGCCGCGCGCCTTGAGCGCTTCCAGCGTCCGGCTGATATTGCCGATGCGGCACACCGGCATGTACGCGCAGGCCCCGGCGGCGGTCTTCATCGCCGCGTAGGTCACTTCGCAGCTCCGGTGCTCCGGCAGCAGCACCGCCGCCGCGCCGGCGCATTCCGCCGTGCGGATGATCGCTCCGAGATTGCGCACGTCTTCGAGTCCGTCCAGCAGGATGAGGAAGGGGTCCCGCCCTTCCCACCGGGCGAGCACCTCCTCCAGATCAGCGTACCGGTAAGGCGCCAGCTCGGCCACGACGCCCTGATGCACCAGATCCGGCACCATGCGGGAGAGCGCCGCCTCGTCCTTCTCCTCCACGGGCAGGCCCGCGGAGGCCGCTTCCGCCATGAGCGCGGCGAGGCGCTCGTCCTTCCGCCCGGTCTTCACGTAGAGCTTTTTCACCAGTCCCGCCCGGACGGCTTCGGCGGCGCTGTTCCGCCCGCCCGCGTAGAGCGCGCCCCCGCGGCGGCGTTCCCGGCGGGGCGCGTCCGCCTTCTCCGTCCGGCTCCGCTCTGTATGCCGGGGATTCTCTTTTCTGTTTTGTCTGTCCGGCGCGGACTGCGGCGCGCGCGGTAGAGTCTGTCTGTCTTTTTTCATGGTTCCCTCGCTGTTGTCCGCCTTTATTCTACCATATCCGTCCGCGAAACAGGCGGCCGCCTCGTCCGGTTTATTTTTCATAGACCCACACATACCCCCGGGTCTTTCCCTTCTTCCGCTCCCCGTGCACGCCGTGGATTTCCGGCGCAAAGGCGGGGAACCGGTCCCCGAAGTCGAGGAGGCACGCGCACCAGTCGATCGCCGCGCGGTTCCACGCTTCGCCCGCGGCGGGGACGGCGATGCCCGGCGGATACGCCGCGGCGTCTTCGAGCGCGGCGCGCCCTTCCGCCTCTTCGAGGGGCACGAGCGCCCTGCGTCCTCCCGCAAAGGCGTCCCGCGCGTCCCGTCCGCTCATGACGGCTTTGGGGAAGTGCGCCCGATCAAAGAGCCGGCGCATGAGGCGGTCCGCGCCGCGCTTTCTGAGGAAAGCCTGCATCGACCGGCAGAGCGCGCGGAAGGAGCCGTCCGGATCCGCGCCGCCCGATGCGGCCAGGCCGGGCAGGGCTTCTCCGAGGAAAGCGTCCCGGTCGTACGCCGCTTCCATATCCGCCAGCGCCGCGAGCAGCCGCTCCCGCTTCTCCGGCCCGTCGCCCGGTTCGGCGAGAAGGAGCACCGTATGGAAATCCGCTTTCTCCGGCACGATGCCCCGCTCCTGCAGATACCGCGACGCCATATACCCCGGCACAGGCCCCGTCAGCAGAAGCACTTTGCACGGGTCGAGGAGACACTGCCCCGCGGCCATGCGTCGGAAGCCGTGCCACGCCTCCCCGGGCCGCACCTCCCAGAAGCGGCGCTCCGACGCGATGACCGCCGTGTCGTACGACGCCCAGGGTTTCCCGTCCACGGTCTCCGGCTGGAAAGGCCGCACGTACCGGCAGGAAGCGAGCACGCCTTTGCGGAGCTCCACCGCAAAGCGCGCCGCCGCCGCCCAGAGCGCCTTCCCCTTTTCTCTGTGAATGGCGGCGTTCATCTCCAGCCCCGCGAAGAGAGGGAAGCACGGCGACGTGGAAATGTGCCGGAGAAAGGCGTCCTGAAACACGTCGTCCGCCGCGCGGCGCTTTTTCCCCGCCAGATGCGCGTCCTTCCGGTGGATCTGGGACGTCTGGGAAAATCCCGCGAGCTGCTTGTGCACGGACTGGGTGACGAGGACGCCCGGGCTCTTTTTCGTGAGGGGCAGCGTGAGCGGGCTTTCCGCCTCCATGAAGGGCAGGAACGATTCGTACCCCGCCCACGCCCCGTCGAAGAGGACGTAATCGCAGAGCCGCCCCAGCGTCTCCAGCGCCATCTTCGCGTTCAGGAAAAGGCCGTCGTACGTGGCGAGCTGCACGCACGCCAGGCGGAAAGGACGCTTCGCGCTCCCCCGCCCCGGCGCGGCCGCTTCCGCGAGACGGCGGAGCGTCCCTTCGTCAAAGGCCGCCGGCTCGAGCCCGCCGATGACGCCGTCGTCATTGCGCAGGCCGCCGAGGTAGACCGGCGCCGCCCCCGTCTCGGCCACGCCCTGATAGAGCGACTTGTGATTGTTCCTGTCGAAGAGCACCAGATCGCCCGGCGCAAGAAGCGCGGCGCAGCAGATGCGGTTCGACGCGGACGTGCCGTTCAGCACAAAGTACGTCCGGTCCGCATGATACGTCTCCGCCGCGAGCCGCTCCGCCGCGCCGCCCGGCCCTTCGTGGGACGACGTATCGCCGATGGCGTCGTCCGAATCGGAGAGATCCATCCGAAAGGCCCCGTCCCCGAGGAGCGCGCAGAACAGGCGCCCTCCCGCGGTCTCGCGGAAGAACCGGCCCCCGTGGTGCCCCGGCGTGGCGAAATACTGCGGCTCCTGCCCGGCGCGCGCAGTGAGCGCCCCCGTGAAAGGCGGCAGGATGCGGCGCTCGTACGCCGCGGCGGCGCGGGCCGCGCATTCCGCCAGATCCAGCGTATGCGCCTCCGCCAGCACGAGCGGCGCGTCCCCGCAGCGATCCATCCACTGCTTCTCTTCTCCCATGGTGAGGACAAACGCCGCCGCGTCCCGGTCCCCCAGCGACTCCAGCGGCACGAGCTCCCATCCGGGCAGCTCCCGCAGCGAAGCGAACGCCCGCTGCGACACGGCAATGGGCAGTCTGTGCATATCGATTCCTCTTTTCCGGTTTCCCTGTCTCTCGAAAATTTCTTACCCTTATTATAAAAATAAATGAAAGGGAAACCAATACGCGCCGCGCGCGGCCGCTCATAAAAAAATGTTATAATGAAAATGAATTCCGGCAGAGGGCCGGACCTTTTGACAGAACACGGTAGGACTCATAAGGAGGAATGCGTATGGCACTTGTGATGGACGGATGGAAGAATCTGCTCGTAGACAATCAGGACGGCATCGTCACGGTCACCGTCAACCGGCCGAAGGCGATGAACGCCATCAATATGGAACTCATGAAAGAGCTGGAAGCGTTCTTCGCAGGGCTGGCGGACGCGCCCGAAGCGGACGTGGTGATTTTCACCGGCTCCGGCGAGAAAGCGTTCGTGGCCGGCGCGGACATCAAGGAAATGGCCGTGATGGATCACGAAAGCGGCCGCGCATGGGCGCTTCTCGGCGAGCGGGTGACCTCGCTCATCGAAAAGGCCCCGCAGCCGGTCATCGCCGCGGTGAACGGCTACGCCCTCGGCGGCGGCTGCGAGCTGGCTCTCGCGTGCGATTTCCGCTACGCCTCGGCCAACGCCCAGCTGGGCCAGCCCGAAGCGAAGTGGGGCATCAACGCCTGCTTCGGCGGCACGCAGCGCCTCGCCCGCGCGGTGGGCGCGCCCATGGCGAAGGAGCTCCTCTACACGGCGCGCTTCATCGACGCGGCGGAAGCGCTCCGCATCGGCCTCGTGAACCGCGTGCTCCCCGACAAGGCCGCCCTCATGGAGGCGGCCCTCGCCACGGCGAAAGAAATCCAGCGCTCGGGCAAGTGCGCCGTGCGCTACACGAAGCTCCTCGTCAACGACGGCCGCGACGCGGATATCGACAAGGCCATCGCCGCGGAGGCGCAGTATTTCGGCCTCTGCTTCGACGATCCGGAGCAGAAAGCGCGCATGACCGCCTTCATGAACAAGAGCAGAAAATAATTTCCTGTAAAAAATTGCACACGCAAAAAGCCATGGGATTTCAGTCTCATGGCTTTTTCCTTTTTATTCCAGGGAGAGGAAGGCGCCGCGGGTTTTCAGGGGCCTCTCCGCGGCGCGCTCCGCGAAGGCGTCCAGGTAGCGCGCCGCGTCCCGGAAAGCGCTCCGGGTGATGCGGAGCGGAAACGCGCCCGCCCAGCGCCAGCGCCGGCACGCCCGGAGAAGCGCCCGCCCCTCGGGGGACAGACGGAGCGCCTCCATGGGGTCGTCCTCGGCGGGGTCGCTGCCTGCGGCGGCGAGAAGCTGCACCGCAAGGATAAACGCAGCCACCGCGGGATTCCGCGCCGCGCCTTCCGCCGCGCCCGCCGCCAGAAGCGCGTACGCCTCCCCGTCCGCCTGCCCTTCGGGAAAGAACGTCTCCGCGATTTCCACCACGTAGTACCACCGCGCCATATCCCCGTAGGAGAGGCGCATCATGTCGAGCAGGGGCCGCCCTTCGTACTGGGTGAGGATCTTTCCCGCGGCGCTTTCCGCCGCGCTGTACCGGAGCAGGGTAAAGGGCGCAAGCAGCCCCGGCCCGCACCGCAGAGCCGCCCGGGGCGCGAAGAACGGCAGGAGTCCTTCGGCACGCGTGAAAAGGCGGACGCTCCGCCCGCCTTCGCCCGCTTTCCGCACGGAGAGCACGATGCCCTCGCCGCTCTCCAGCTTAGTCTGCGTCCTCACGGCCGTCCGCCTCCGCGGGCTCCGGCGCTTCCGGCACGTGCTCCGCCTTCACGCGGATGATGCGGAAGCCTTCCATGCGGAGCACCGTGAAGAGCCACTGGCCGATGCGCACCGTGTCCCCCGCCTTCGGGATGCGCTCCAGGAGAGAGAACATGTAGCCCCCGATGGTGTTGTTGCCGCTGCCCGCTTCGTCAAATTCGATGCCCAGCCGGTCGGAAATGTCGTCGAGGATGACCAGCCCGTCAAATTCGTAGCTCCCGTCGTCCTTTTTGAGGATTTCCCCCGGCGCCGTGTCCATTTCCTGCGGGATCTCCCCGATGAGCTCCTCGATGATGTCTTCCAGTGTGACGAGGCCGGCGGTGCTGCCGTACTCGTCCACCACCACCGCCAGATAGATCCGCCGCCGGCGCATAAGCTGGAGCAGCTTCGGCGTGGGCATCACTTCCGGCACGGTGAGGATATTGCGCACGATGCGCTTCACGTCGGTCTCCCCGGAGGCCGCCGCTTCGAGGAAGTCCTTCACGTGGATGAATCCGATGATGTGGTCCTTGTCCTCCATGCAGAGGGGGTAGCACGTGTGGTGCGACGAGGAAATCACCCGGCGCATGTGGTCCATGCTGTCCCCGTAGTAGAGGACGGTCATCTCGCTCCGGGGAATCATGATTTCCTGCGTCATGAGGTCGAAGAAATCAAAGGAATTTTTGATGAGGAGATTTTCCAGCGCGGAGAGCTTGCCCCCGCGGTGGCTCTCCTCCACGATGCACCGGATCTCTTCCTCGGAGTAGGTGAATTCCGCCTCGTTCGTCGCGGGCAGCCCCCGCAGGCGGAGCACTTTCCGCGATGTGAGGACCCCCAGCGCGGTGAGCGGATGGAGGGTGCGCCGGATGAGGGAAAGGAGCCACGTGCGGCCCGCGATCCGTTCGATGGGCCGGGTGAGCGCCGCGTCGCCGGGGATGCGCACCGTAAAGATCCAGTACGCGGTCATGGCGATGAGGAAAAGCGCCGCCGCCGCGGCCGTTTTGCCCCAGAAGGGCAGGACGATCCCCATGTGGACGCCCACGGCGAGGACACAGCGCCAGCACTGGGCCAGGCACAGGATGTAGACCGCCGCGCAGAGCATGCCTGCCAGCTGCGACCCGGCGAGGGAATAGGCGGGATGCCGGTAGTACGGCAGAATCTTTTCAATGAGCTGCGGGTCCTGGTCGTCATTGTGCTCCACGTAGTCTTTCCGTACGCGGGCCATGGCGGAGTGGACGCTCACGCAGAGGCCGTTCAGCACGGCCGCGGCGAGCGCCGCCAGGAAATAGCCTACAGCGAGTTCCAGTTGGGTGTCGATAAGTCATTCCTCCAGTATGGGAATCCGAAAAACAGAAAACGGGCGGCGTTTATTTCTTCTCTTTGTAGCCCAGCTCGCGCAGGACATAGTCTTTGTTTTTCCAGTCCTTCGCGACTTTGACCCACAGGTCGAGATAGACCGGGGCCCCGATGAGGCGCTGGATCTCCTCCCGCGCGTCCCGGCCGGCTTCCTTCAGGAGCGCGCCGTTTTTGCCGATGATGATGCGCTTCTGGGAGTCGCGCTCCACGAGGATGGTGCACCGGATGTACACCTTGCCGTTGTCCCGTTCGGAAAATTCCTCCGCGAAGACGCCGATGGCGTGGGGCACTTCGTCCCGCGTGCGCAGGAGCAGCTTCTCCCGCACGATCTCCTGCACGATGTTCCGCTCGGGCTGATCGGTCACCATGTCGTCGGGAAAATATTTCGGCCCCTCCGGCAGGTACTTCGCGATCACCTGGGTGAAATCGTCCAGATTGTCCCCCGTGACGGCGGAGAGCGGGATGATTTCCCTGAACGGATAGATCTGGCTGTACTGGACGATCTTCTTCATGAGCTTTTCCCTGCTGATGAGGTCGATCTTGGACAGCACGAGGAAGACCGGCACCTTTTTGCCTTCGATGAGCTTCAGGATGTACCGGTCCCCCGCGCCGAGGGGATCGTCGCACGCGCAGAGGAAAACGATGATGTCCACTTCGTCCAGCGCGTCCACCGCATTCTGGCGGATCACTTCGCCCAGCTTCGACTGGGGCTTGTGCATGCCCGGCGTGTCGAGGAAGACCGCCTGGCAGTGGTCGCCGTTCCACACGCCGGTGATTTTCGTGCGCGTGGTCTGGGCGTGGGCGGACACGATGGAAATTTTCTCGCCCAGGACGGCGTTCATGAGAGTGGATTTCCCCACGTTCGGCCGGCCGACGAGGGCGACGAAGCCCGAATGGAAGGGCGTTTCTTTCTCTGTCTGGTTCATTCTTTCTCCTTGAGGGATTCCGCCCCGAATGCATGGGGCAGCAGTTCTTCTTCGGTGATGACGAGGTAGTCGGTTTCCGTCTTCGCGCAGAAGACGAGGGGCACGCGGAATTCCGCGAGGAACTGGCGGCAGAGCCCGCACGGCGTGGTGTAGGCGCTCTCGCTCCCCGCCACGGCGAGGGCCGCAAATTCCGTGACGCCCGCGGCGACGGCCGAGCCTACGGCGTTGCGCTCGGCGCAGAGCCCCGCCGGATAGGAGGCGTTCTCCACGTTGCATCCGGAAAAAATCCGCCCGTCCAGGGTGAGCACCGCCGCGCCCACGGGAAAGCGGGAATACGGCGCGTACGCGTGGAGCCGCGCTTCCCGGGCACGGCGGATGAGCCGGATGATTGCCTCAGTCTTCATTGACGAGGCGCGTCAGGCCGCACGCGGAGAGGATGGCTTCCTCCGCGGCGCGCATGGCTTTCTTTTCTTCCGGATCGTAATGGTCGTAGCCGAGGATGTGGAGGAAGCCGTGCACCGCCAGGTACGCCACCTCCCGGTCGCGGCTGTGGCCGTATTCCGCCGCCTGCTCGCCCGCCCGGTCCAGATTGATGACGATGTCCCCCAGCTCCATTTCTTCTTCGGGCACGTCGTCTTCCCCTTCGTTCAGCGCAAAGGAGAGCACGTCCGTCTCGGCGTCCACGTCCCGGTAGGTCTTATTCAGGTCGTGAATGACCGGGCCGTCGCAGATGAGGACGCTCAGCTCCGCCGCCTCCGGCACCTGCTGGAGCTCGGCCCCCTTTTCGAGGACCGTCCGGATGAGCCGCTCCACCTCTTCGCTGTAGTAGCGCATATTGCTGTAATTAATCGTGATTTCCATAGTCTTGTCCTTCCGCCTGTCTTCTCCGCTTTCCGTCTTCTTCATAGGCATGGATGATGGCCGCCACCAGGTCGTGGCGCACCACGTCTTCTTCGCTGAACCGCACCTGGCCGATGTCCGGGATGCCCCGCAGGACGCGCACCGCGTCGATGAGGCCGCACCGCACGTGCGGCGGCAGATCGATCTGCGTCACGTCGCCGTTCACCACCATTTTCGACCGGAAGCCCAGGCGCGTGAGAAACATCTTGATCTGCTCCACGGTGGTATTCTGCGCCTCGTCGAGGATGACGAAGGATTTCTCCAGCGTCCGCCCCCGCATGTACGCGAGAGGCGCCACTTCGATGGCTCCTTTCTGCTGGAGGTGCAGGAAATCCTCCGGGCCGAACATGGCGAGGAGCCCGTCGAAGAGAGGCCGCAGGTAGGGATTGACCTTTTCCTGCATGTCCCCGGGGAGGAACCCCAGCTTCTCGCCTGCCTCCACCGCGGGCCGCACGAGGATGATGCGCTCCACGTCGTGATTGCGCAGGTAAAACGCCCCGAGGGCCACCGCGAGGTAGGTCTTGCCCGTGCCCGCCGGCCCGATGCCGAAGGTGATGGAATTTTCCCGGATGGCGTCCACATAGCGCTTCTGCCCCAGCGTCCGCGGATGGATGGGCCTGCCGTTTTTCGTGACGTTCACCGTGTCCGCTTCGAGGTCATGGATGAGGTGCTGATTGCCCTCGTCGAGGAATTTCATGGACTGCCGCACATGCCGCTCCGAGAGGTAGATGCGCTGGCGGGACATGCGCCGCAGCTCTTCGACGACGGCCGCCGCCTTTTCCACCGCCTCTTCCGCCCCGGCGAGGCGGATCACGTTGCCCCGGCCCGCCACCTGGCAGCCGTAGTGCTCGCCGATGATTTTCAGATAATTGCTGCCCCGGGAGAGCACCCGCGACGCTTCGTGAAAGTCATCCATCACGATTTCCCGTACGTATTCGTCAGAAATAAGTCTCACGCCTTTCCTGCTGTACCCGGCGCCGCCGTCCACCGGCGCACCGCTTTCCCGTCCATATAATCGCACCGGCATCCCTGGGAGAGATCCCGCAGAATGAGCTCCTGCTCGATGCGCTTCTTCACATCCCACCAGGGCTCGCCGCCGTTCACGGCGAGGACGCGCGGCCCGGAGGCGCGCCCCACGATGCGCTGCACCGCGATATCCGCCCGGAGGAGGGAGAGCATGAGGAGCACCCGCTCCACGTATTCCTCCATGGGGAGGAGCCGCACCTCCCCCGCCTCCGCCATGGCGGCGAGCTTCGTCCCCTTCACGATGTAGAGCGAATGGAACTTCACCTGCGTCACGGGGAGGACCGACACGAGCCGGGCCGTCTCCGCCGCGTCCGTCCGGTCGTCCCAGGGAAGGTCCACGATGAGGTGCGCGCAGAGGCCGAAGCCATAGCGCCCGATGCGGAGCGCCGCGTCGATAAATTCCGCCGCGGTGTGGCCCCGCCCGAGCAGGCGGAGCGTGCGGGGATTGGACGTCTGGAGCCCCAGCTCGACGGTGACCCCCACGCCGTACCGCGCCGCGATATCCCGCAGGATATCCAGATAGACCTCGTGGACGCAGTCCGGCCGGGTGGACACGTCCAGCTCGACCACCTGGGGATGGCCCGCCGCCTCTTCCATCCACGCCCGGAAATCCGCCGGGTCCGCATAGGTCCCGGTAAAATTCGGAAAATAGGCGATGAATTTCTTCGCCCTGTACTTGGGGCCGATATGGGCGATGCTCCGCTCGAGCTGCGCCGTGATGGAAAGCCCCGCCGCGGCCGTCTCATAATCCGCGCCGATGGAGCCGCAGAAAATGCAGCCGCCCTCTCCCAGCGTGCCGTCCCGGTTCGGGCACGTCACGGGCAGAGACAGGGGCACCTTGTATACTTTTTCGCCGTACCGCGCCTTGAGCGCGTCGGAATAGTTCCGGTATCGTCCCATATGACACTCCTTCAAGATAGATTATATCATAAGCGGAGCGCGCAAACGGAAAGAAAGCGGAGGATTTCCCCGTCCTTCCCGCCGCCAAAAAAGCCGCGCTCCGGTTCCCTTTCGGCAGACAGGTTTTCCGCCGGCGGGAAAAGTTTTTGCGCCGCGCGGCGCCGCCCATGCTACAATAGGAAAAAACGAAAAAGGAGCCTGCCATGATCCGCATCATCACCGCCCAGCCGGACCTTCGTCCCGGCGACATCCGCGCCAACTGGGCGCTCATCGAAAAAGAGATCCGCCTCGCGAAGGAAAAGGGCGCGCATCTCCTCGTCCTCCCCGAGCTGTGCCTCACGGGCTATCTCATCGGCGACCTGTGGGACCAGACCGCGTTCCTCCGGGAATGCGAAGCGTACAACGCACGGCTCGCCGCCGCCGCAGACGGCCTCGCCATCCTCTGGGGAAGCTGCGCCGTGGACTGGGCCCGCGCGCAGGACGACGGACGCGTCCGGAAATACAACGCCGCCTTCGCCGCCGCAGACGGCCGTTTCCTCTGCCCGCGCGGGAGCCGCCGCCCCTACGCGGTGAAGACGCTCCTCCCCAGTTACCGCCAGTTTGACGACCGGCGCTACTTCACGGGCGCCGCCGTGCCCGCCGCGGAGGAGGGAAAGGCCCTCGCCGACTTCCTCCAGCCCTTCGACATCCCTCTGGGCCGGGACACGCTCGCCGCGGGCGTCCTCCTCTGCGAAGACAGCTGGGATGAAAATTACGCCGTGCGCCCCATGGAGCTTCTCGCGGCGCATCATCCGGATCTCTTCTGCAATCTCTCCGCGTCGCCCTTCACGCTCGGCAAGAATGAAAAGCGCCACCGCATGCTCTCCGCGGCGCTCGCCCGCCTCGGCGCGCCCATGCTCTACGTGAACTGCCGGGGCCTGCAGAACAACGGCAAGGACTGCTACACCTTCGACGGCATGACCGCCGCCTACGGCGCGGACGGCCGCCTCCTGGGCGAAGCCGCGCCCTACACGAAAGCGCGCTCGGAATTTCTCTTCGAAAAAGAAACGCAGCGTCTCTCTCCGGCGCGCCCCATGCCGCCCCATACGGGAGACATGCTCCTCCCCGCGCTCCGGGAAGGGGTCTCCCACTTTCTCGCGGACATCGGCGCGGAGCGCGTGGTGATCGGCGTCTCCGGCGGCATCGACTCCGCGGTGAACGCCGCGCTCTACCGGTCCGTCCTGCCTGCGGACCATCTCCTCCTCGTGAATACGCCTACGCGGTTCAATTCGGAAACCACGAAGCATCTCGCGGCGGACCTCGCCGCCCGTCTCGGCTCGCCCTATGTGACCGTCCCCATCGGGGACTTCGTGGACCGCACGGCGGAGGCCCTCGCTTCTCTCACGATCTCCACCGCGGCGGGCGAAAAAAATCTCGCCCCCACGCCGTTCATGAAGGAAAACATCCAGGCCCGCGACCGGAGCGCGCGCATCCTCGCCGCCCTCGCTGCGTCCTTCGGCGGCGTCTTCACGTGCAACGCCAACAAGACGGAGCTCACCATCGGCTACGCCACGCTCTACGGCGACATGGCGGGGGCGCTCGCCGCCACGGCCGACCTGTGGAAGCATCAGGTGTACGTCCTCGGCCGCGCGCTGAACGAATGGTTCGGCGAAGCGGTCATTCCCGAAGGCATTTTCACCGTCCGCCCCAGCGCGGAACTCTCCGACGCGCAGGCCGTGGACAAGGGGCTCGGCGATCCCCTCGCGTACGACTACCACGACTACCTCTTCCGCGCCTTCGTCGAGCCCTGGGAGCGGAAGACGCCGGAAGACATCCTCCGGTGGTATGCGGAAGGGACGCTCGAAAAAAATATCGGAACGCCCCTTGCCGCGGCGGACCTCTTCCCGTCCCCTGCGGACTTCATCGCCGATCTCGAAAAATGGTGGAAACTCTTCGCGGGCTTCGCCGTGGCGAAGCGCATTCAGTCCCCGCCGCTCCTCGCGATATCCCGCCGCCCCTACGGCTACGACCTGCGCGAATCCCAGCTCGCGCCGTACTTCACCGACGGCTACCTCGCGCTGAAAGCCCGGCTTCTGAACAAATAAACGCACGAAAAAAAGACAGGCACGATGTGTCTGTCTTTTCTCTTTGTCAGTCTTCGCGGAAATAGGGCTTGAACGTGGACTGGTGCGCCGGGCGTTTTTCGCTGCGCGGCGCGTCCCCGCCGTTTCTCCGGCGGCTTCTGCGGGGGCCCCGCCCGTTCGGCCCGTCCCGTCCGTCGCGGGGCGGACGGCCGCCGTCCCTGCCGTCTTCGCCCGCGCGGCGCGGCCCGCCGCGGAACCGCCGTCCGTCTCCGCCGCGGCGCTTTTTGAACTGGGGCTTTTCCTCGGTGATGCGCACGGGCGTCACGTCGGGCTGCTTCGTGAGGAGCTTGATCGCCGCCGATACGAGAGAAATGGAATCGTAATCATTCAGCAGTTCTTCCGCAGTCTCGCGGTACGTCTCGAGGCCGTCTCCCGCCGCGGCGCTCCGCAGGCTTTCGATGGCTTCCCGCTGGTTGCCCTCGATCACGTCCGAGAGCGTGGGCACGGCGCGCCGCTTGATGCGCCGGCGGATAAGCCGCTCGATATCGTGGAGCTGTCCCATCTCGCGGGAGATGACGAACGTGGTGGCCATGCCTGTCTGGCCCGCGCGCCCCGTGCGGCCCACGCGGTGCACGTAGCTCTCCGGGTCCTGGGGCATGTCGAAATTGTACACGTGCGTCACCCCGCTGATGTCGAGGCCGCGCGCCGCCACGTCCGTCGCGACGAGGATGTCGATGGTATTTTCCCGGAACTGGCGGATGACCGAGTCGCGCTTGGCCTGAGACAGGTCGCCGTGGATGCCCTCCGCGGCGTAGCCCCGCTTCTTCAGCGCTTCCGTCACTTCGTCGGCGCGGCGCTTCGTGCGCACGAACACGATGGCCAGGTCCGGCTCCTGCATGTCGAGAAGCCGGCACAGGGCGTCGAACTTCTGCCGGTCCGGCAGCTCGATGTATTCCTGCTCGATGAGGTCGATGGTGACCGTCGCCGCCTTGATCTGCACATGCTCCGGTTCTTTCAGGAACGTGTCCGCCAGCTCCTGAATGGGGCCGGGCATGGTGGCGGAAAAGAGCATGGTCTGCCGCGCTTCGGGCATGGCCGAGAGGATGGTGCGGATGTCGTCGATAAAGCCCATATCCATCATTTCATCCGCTTCGTCCAGCACGAGCGCCTGCACGTGGGACAGATCGATGGAGCCGCGCTTCATATGGTCCATGAGCCGGCCCGGCGTGGCCACGATGATCTCCGGGTGCCCCCGGAGCGCGCGGAACTGGCGGTTGATGTCCTGCCCGCCGTAGATCGGCACGGCGTGGACGGGCAGGAACTCCGCGAGGTGATTGATCTCCTCCGCGGACTGCACGGCGAGCTCCCGCGTGGGGGAGAGCACCACCGCCTGCGGCGAGGGCTGCGACACATCGATGCGCTGGAGAATGGGAATGCCGAATGCCGCCGTCTTCCCCGTGCCGGTCTGCGCCTGCCCGATGAGGTCGCGCCCGGCGAGCGCCGCGGGAATGGCCGCTTTCTGGATGGGCGTGGGCTCCTCGAAGCCCATGTCTTCCACCGCTTTCAAAATCTGCGGGACAATGCCCAGTTCTTCAAATGTGTCGTACATACGATGCCTCCGTTTCCTTTTGCCGAAAGAAAAGACGCGGACATCCGCGCCTCATTCGGACAACAATGCAGTTTATTATACCACAAACCGCCGGAGAATACCGCCGCGCGCGCAGATTTTCCGCATTTCCGCCCCGCCGGTCCGCAGGCGCGAAAAAAGCCTCCCTTCCGGGAAGCTCTTCCTGATGTCCGTTTATTTCTGCGCGTCGTCCTGGTTCTGCTGCGCCGCCGCGCTGGAGTCGATGAGGCTCTGGCGGTTTTTCTTCAGCGTGTCCAGCATGTTTTCCATGTTGGTCTCCACGTACTTCAGCACGTCCGTCGCATACGTGACGGAGCTCGTGCGGAGCTCTTCCGCCGACGCGTTGGCCGAGGAAATAATCTGATTGGCCCGTTCCTGCGCCTGCTTGACCAGTTCGCTTTCTTCCGTGATGCGGGCGATATAGTCCTTCGCCTGCGCGATGGTGTCGTCCGCCTTTTTCTCCGCGTCGAGGAGAATGCGTTCCTTATCGGCGACGATGCGCTTCGCGTTGTCCAGTTCGTTCGGAAGAGACTGGTTGATGGCATCAATGAGGCGGGTCACCTCTTCTTCGTCGACCGCTTTTTTCGTGGTGAAGGGAATCGTCTTGGCATTGAGCACGACATTTTCCAATTCTTCCAGTAATTTTTTCGTATCCATTTTCACGCCTCACTTTTACCAGATTTGAATTTTGCTTCTATGACCTGCCGGACATAGGGCGGCACAAGCTGTGACACATTGCCGCCGAAGCACGCCAGCTCGCGCACGCCCGTGGAGCTCAGGTAGGAATATTTCCCTTCGGTCATGAAGAAGGCCGTCTCCAGCGTGGGGTTGACCTGTTTCAGCAGCAGCGCCCGCTGAAATTCATATTCAAAATCGCTGAACGCCCGCAGGCCGCGGATGAGGAGGTGGCAGTCCTTCGCTTCGGCATATTCGTTCAGCAGTCCGTCGAACGCGTCCACTTCCACATTGGGGATGTCTTTCGTGGTTTCTCTCAGCATATCCAGCCGCTCTTCCATGGTAAACATGGAATGCTTATTCGGATTGCGGAACACGGCGACGATCAGTTTGTCCACGAGCGCCGCGCTTCTTTCGATGATGTTCAGGTGCCCGTAGGTTACCGGATCAAAGCTGCCCGGGCAGATGGCTGTTTTCATAACTTCACCTTCAACATGTTTTATAGAGAAGATACGTCACGGCAGTCTCGCCTGCCCGTTTCTCCTTCCAGAGGGAAACGCGGTCCCCGATCCCGGTCAGATCCAGCGGCTCGCTGCTGACGTGCTCGGCAATGATGATGGAACCGTCCGCGGGCAGTCCCAGCTCCACGACGAGAGACAGGATGCGGTTCACATAGCCTTTCCGGTAGGGCGGATCGAGAAAAATATAGTCGAACGTTTCGCCCGCCAGCGACCGGAGCGCCCGCTCCGCGTCTTTTGCAAGGATGCGCACGCGGCCTTCCGCATGGCACCGGCGGGCGTTCTCCGCGATGAGCTTTCCCGTAGCCTGATCGATCAGGACCGCTTCCGCCGCGCCGCGGCTCAGCGCTTCGAGGCCGAGCGCGCCCGTGCCGGCGAAAATGTCCAGGACTTTCGTCTCCGCGAGCCCCACGTTGGCGAGCACGTTGAAAATGCTTTCTCTCGTGCGGCCCAGCGTGGGCCGGGTATTCATGCCCTTCGGCGCGGCGAGGACGGTGCCTCTGGCGCTGCCTGCAATAATTCGGATCATATTGCTCTTCCTGTGTATTATATCATAACTGTCTCGCGGCGGTATACCGAAATTCCCCCGCCACAGGGGGGAAATCCGCCGGTCAGAAAGGGAGCCCTCCCGCAGGGAAGGTCTCTTCCTCCGCCTTTTTCGCGCGGCTCATGAGATGCGCTATCGATTCCTGCGGCGTGCAGGCTCCTTCGAGGACGCGGTACACTTCTTCCGTGATGGGCATGGGGATCTGTTCTTTCTCCGCGATGGCGTGGACGATGCGGGCGGTGCGGATGCCCTCCACCACCATGCGCGTGCCGCCTACGATTTCCTCCGCAGTCCGGCCTTCCGCCAGGAGCAGGCCCGCCGCGTGGTTGCGGCTGTGGGTGCTGGTGCAGGTGGCAATGAGGTCGCCCATGCCGGAAAGGCCGAAAAAGGTCTCCATCTGCGCGCCGAAATGCATGCCGAAGCGGGTCATCTCCGCCAGTCCCCGCGTCATGAGCGCGGCCCGGCTGTTGTCGCCCAGCCCGAGCCCGTCCAGAACGCCGCACGCGAGGGCCATGATATTCTTCAGCGCGCCCCCGTACTCCACGCCCACGATGTCGCTGCTGCGGTACACTCGGAAAGAGGGCCCCATATAAATGTCCTGCACGAGAGCCACCGCGTCTTCCGAAGCGGACGCGGCCACCGCCGCGGCGGGCAGGCCCCGCCCCACTTCTTCCGCGTGGTTCGGCCCGGAGAGCGCCACGATGCGGTCCGTCACGCCGGAGAGCGCTTCGCCGATCACTTCGGACAGGCGGAGCCCCCCGTGGGACGCGAGCCCTTTCGAAGCGGACACCACCACGGCGTCCTTTTCCAGATATGGAGCGAGGGACGCGGCGGTCTCTTCCGCCGCCATGGAGGGCGTACAGAGAATGACGCACGCCGCGCCGCGCGCCGCTTCCGCCAGATCGCTCGTGATCCGGACGGAGTCCGGAATGCGGCATCCCGGCAGATACGCCGCGTTTTCCCGCGTTTCCCGGAGCCGCGCGGCCGTGTCCGGATTGCGGCAGTACAGCCATACGTCGGGATTGTGCCCCGCAAGGAGCGACACCATGGCGGTGCCCCAGCCGCCGGCGCCTATCATGGACAGTTTCATCAGGAGGGCCTCTTTTCGTGAGAAATTTTCTTTTCTTCGCCCCGGAGGAGCCGGCCGATATTGTCTTTATGCTTGCCGATGATCATCGCAGCGGCGAGCGCGCCGAAGACCGTGTACTCCGCCGGCTCGTTCAGGACATACAGGACGATCGGCACCGCCGGCGCGGCGCAGATGGACGCGAGAGACACGATTTTCGAAGCGAGGAAGACCGCGAGCCATACAAGGAACGCCGCGAGCGCCGCCGGCGGGCAGAGGCAGGCAAAAGCGCCCACGCCGCAGGCCACGCCGCGGCCGCTCTTGAAATGAAGGAACACGGACCAGTCGTTTCCCACGATGACGAAGAACGCGCAGAGCACCGTGGACAATTCGTTCCCGAGGCCGCCGAGAAGGACGGCGAGGACGCCCTTGGCGAAATCGCAGAGGAATACCGAAAGCCCCGCTTTCGCGCCGAGCACGCGGTACGCATTTGTCGCGCCGATATTGCCGCTCCCCACCGTCTTCAGATCCACCCCGTAGGCCAGTCTGCCGATGAGATAGCCGCAGGGTACGGACCCCAGGAGGTATGCCCCGAGGCAGTACGCCAGAAGCGGGAAAGACAGCTCTGTCACAGTTCGTCACCGTCTTTCTTGCTGCGCACGACGATGCGGATGGGCGTCCCCTCGAAGCCGAACGATTCCCGGAGACGGTTTTCGATGAACCGCACGTAGGAGAAATGGATGAGGTTCGCGTCGTTTGCAAAGAGGACGAACGTCGGCGGCCGAATGCCCACTTCCGTCATGTAATAGATCTTCGCCACGCGCCCCGCATGAGCCGGCGGCGGATTCACCATCTTCGCATCGTCCAGGAGATCGTTCAGCACGCTCGTGGAGATGCGCATGCTGTGCTGGTCCGCCACGTAGAAGAGCAGATCCGCCAGCCGGTGGATGCGCTGCTTCGTGAGGGCCGAACCGAAGAGCACCGGCGCGTACTGCGCGAAAGGCAGCGCCTTGCGGATATCTTCCGTGTAGTGCACCATGGTGTTGTTGTCCTTTTCCACGGCGTCCCATTTATTGACGAGGAGGATCAGCCCCTTGCCCGCTTCGTGGACGTAGCCCGCGATCTTCTTATCCTGCTCGGTCACCATATCCCGCGCGTCCAGCACGAGCACCGCCACGTCGCAGTTGTCGATGGCGCGGATGGAGCGGATGACGCTGTATTTTTCCAGCGTGTCGGAAATCTTTCCCTTCCGGCGCATGCCCGCCGTGTCCACGAGGATAAATTCCTTCCCCTGGTACTTCCACACCGAGTCCACCGCGTCGCGCGTGGTGCCCCATTCGTCCGCCACGAGCGAGCGCTCGTAGCCGAGGAGCGCGTTGATGAGGGTGGACTTGCCCACGTTCGGCCGGCCGATGATGGCCGCGCGGATGGGGTCGTTCTCGGAGCGCTCCGTCAGCGGCGGGAAGCCTTCCGTCACCCGGTCGAGCAGATCCCCGAAAGACAGGTGGTTCACCGCGGAGATCCCGATGGGATCGCCCAGTCCGAGCGTATAAAATTCGTACACGTCCATTTCCTGATTGGCGCTGTCCACCTTATTCACCGCCAGCACCACGGGCTTGCCCGTGCGGCGGAGCATGGCCGCGATGACTTCGTCGTCGTGGGTCACCCCCGAACGCGCGTCGGTCACGAAAATGATGACGTCCGCCTCTTCGATGGCGAGCTGGGCCTGCTGGCGGATGCCGTCCACCATCTGATCCGCCTCATTGCGGAATTCGATGCCCCCCGTATCGATCAGCGTAAACTCCCGGTCCAGCCAGCGCACATCGCAGTAGATGCGGTCCCGGGTGACGCCGGGGATATCCTCCACGATGGACACGCGCCGCTGCGCCAGCCCGTTGATGAGCGTGGACTTGCCCACGTTCGGCCGGCCCACGATGGCTACGAGTGGTTTGCTCACAATATCACCTCTTGCTTATGACAGGAATCTCCGCGGTCGGAAATCCCTCTTCTTCCGTATCATAAAATACATAGCACAAAATGCCCGTTTCTACAAGCGGGCCTCTTTTCCCTTAAGGAGCGGCCGACCCCTCGGCCCTTCCTCAAGAAAAAAGATATGCGGCAGCCACCGCCCATACAGGCAATGGCTCCCGCATTCTCATGCCCCGCGTCCGCGGAGCGTTTTCTTGTGTCGGTCCGGCGTGCGGAGCTTATTCTTCTTCCGCTGCGTCGTGAGAAGCCGCTTCCACGAGGGAGAAGCTGATTCTCTTTCTGTTTTCATCAATGCCGATGATGCGGACTTTGATTTCGTCGCCGAGCGCGCAGATGTCGCCCGGTTTGCGGTTGTGGTCGCGGGTCATTTCATTGATGTGGAGCAGACCGGTGAGGCCGTCGTCCAGTTCGACGATGACGCCGAATTCGAGGACTTTGACGACTTTCGCGTCCACCACGTCGTCGATGGCGTGTTCATGGATGGACGTTTCCCACGGATCCGGCAGGCAGTCCTTGTGCGAGAAGGAAATTCTCTGCTTTTCCTTGTCGAAGGACTTGATCTTCACGTCGATTTCCTGTTCCGGCTGAAGCACGTCTTCCACTTTGGCGATCTTCTTCCAGGAAATATCGGAAATGTGGAGCAGGCCTTCCA
This sequence comes from uncultured Veillonellaceae bacterium, assembly GCA_958348245.1. Lineage (GTDB taxonomy): Bacteria > Bacillota > Negativicutes > Veillonellales > Dialisteraceae > UBA1822. The sequence goes on from CATVYJ010000004.1 coordinate 178,944, forward strand.
CGCCGTTCACATTGACGAATGCGCCGTAGGGCATGATCTTCTTCACGACGCCCTGGAGCACTTCGCCGTTCTGATAAGCGGGTTCCAGCACGTCCAGTTCGCTGTCGCGGGCTTCTTCGAGGACCGCTTTGCGGGAGAGGACGAGACGGTTCTTCGCACGGTCCACTTCGAGGATTTTCGCCTTGAAGGTCTGGCCCACGAGGTTGGCCAGGGAGTGCACGAAGCGGAGATCGCCCTGGGACAGCGGGATGAAGCCGCGCAGGGATTTGATCTGTACGAGCAGGCCCACTTTAATGGCTTCGATGCCTTCGCATTCCACCGCTTCGCCTTTGGCGAACGCTTCTTCCACCACATCCCAGTCAGCCAGACGGTCCACTTTGATCTTGGACACGTAAATCGGGCTGTCTTCGCGGATGGCGTTGATGACCTGCACGCGCAGTTCGTCGCCCACTTTCAGGACGTCTTTCAGGGATTCCGGCACCGGATAGGCATATTCATGCACAGGCAGAACCGCTTCCGTCTTGTAGCCGAAAGAGATATACGCCTTGTTGTCAAATACTTCTACGACCTTGCCATTTACAACGCTGCCTTTTTTCACGTCGAGATTTGTCTCTTCCGATTCCAACAGCTTACTCATGTCTTCCATAATACAAACTACCTCCTCTATGATCCAGTCCGGTGTGGAAGCACCGGCGGTGATGCCAACCTTGTCCTGGTGGTGAAACCATGTGGGACGGAGTTCCGCCGCCGTTTCAATGTGATAGGTCACCGCACCCTCTTCGCGGCACACTTCTGCGAGGCGTGTCGTGTTGGCGCTGTTATGCCCGCCGATGACGATCATCACATCCACGGCGCGGGCAAGCTCGCGCGCGGCGCGCTGCCGGTCCGACGTGGCGCGGCATATCGACTTGTGGACTTCCACGCGGTCCGCCTTTTCGGAGACGATGCGGATGATGGCATCCGCGAGGCTTTCCGAGAAGGTGGTCTGGATGACGATATGCGCCTCTGCCAGATGCGGGAGCGCGGCCGCGTCGTCCGGCGTTTCCACCAGGTACGACCGCCCGTCCGCCCATTCTGCGACGCTTTTCATTTCCGGATGGTTCTTCTCACCGATGAGCACAACCTGATGTCCTTCCGCTACGAGCTCCTTTGTAATCTGCTGGTTGCGCATGACAAAGGGGCAGGTAGCATCTACCAAGGCCAGATTTTTGCACTTGATATCATTATAGCACGAAGGCCCCACGCCGTGCGAGCGTATAATGACAATTTTATTATGAAATTCCGATAAATCGGAGAGGGCGGGCACGCCTTTTTCCGCCAGGCGCGCCACCACCTGCGGATTGTGGATGAGCGGCCCCAGCGTGGCCGCGGGCTTTCCCGACGCGGCGGTGTCGAGAGCGAGCTTCATCGCCCGGCGCACGCCGTAGCAGAAGCCCATTTCCTTTGCGCGGTAGATTTCCATGATGCCGGCCTCAGTCTTTCGGGGCATAGCCCGTTTTTTCGTAATAATCCGCGCGCAGCTTCAGGAGTTCCTCCCGCACGGCGCCGTTGACTTCCGCAATTTTTTCCGGCGTGGGCTTTGTCTTTTCCACGGGGATGGGCGTGCCGAAGACCACCGCCAGCGGCCCGTCTTTTTTCGGCAGATGTTCCGTGCCGATGACCGCCACGGGCAGGATGGGCGTGCCCGTCATGAGCGCGATGGACGCCATGCCGTCGTGAAAGCGGCCGATGCTGCTGCCGTGGGTGCGCGTCCCTTCGGGGAAGATGCCGAGGGGATGGCCCTCTTTGATTTCCTTCAGCGCCTGCCGCACCGCGCCCCGGTCCACGGCGCCGCGCTTCACCGGAAAGGTGCCGAAGTAGCGGATGGCCGCGGCGAAGACCGGATTCCGGAAGAGCTCTTCCTTGGCCATGTAGTGGATGATGCGGGGGGAGCACACGCCGATGGCGGGCGGATCGAAGTTGCTCTTGTGGTTCGGCGCGACGATGACCGCCCCTTCTTTCGGGATATTGTCCACGCCCTCGCAGCGCAGGCCTTTCAGCGTGAAGAAATAGAATCCCAGCACCGCCCGGGCGAGGGCGCACATCAGGCGGTACATCATGATTCTGCGCCCGCTTTCTTCCGGCAGACCGCCATGATGGCCTCCGCCGTCTCTTCGAGGGTGAGGCTGCTGTTGTCCAGATGGACCGCGTCCGCAGCGGGCACGAGGGGCGAGGCCGCGCGGGTGCTGTCCAGGAGGTCCCGTTTCCGGATGTCTTCTTCGATGTCATCCACGGACAGGCCCGCCGCTTCGCCGCCCAGTTCCGCATAGCGGCGAAGCGCCCGGGTGCGGGGCGAAGCAGTGAGGAAGATTTTCACATCCGCCTGCGGCAGCACGACCGTGCCGATATCCCGTCCGTCCAGCACCGTGCCGCCCGCGGCGGCGAGTTTCCGCTGGAGCGCCACCATGACGGCGCGCACGTCCGGAATGGCGGACACGCGGGACACCGCGGCGGATACGCCGGGCGTGCGGAGCTGGTCCGTCACTTCTTCCCCGCCGAGGAAGACCCGCATATGCGCCTCTCCGGGCGCGACGGTCATGTCGAGGCTTCTCGCCATGGCGATGATGTCGCTCTCCGCAGAGAGGTCCCGGCGGAGCGCCTCATATGTCACGGCGCGGTACATGGCTCCCGTATCGAGATAGGTATAGCCCATGCGGCGGGCGAGGATCTTGGCGACGCTGCTTTTCCCCGCCCCGGCGGGGCCGTCGATGGCAATGGATAATCGTTTCATCAGATTCACCTCACAGAGATAGTACGGATTCGGACAGGGCGCGGACCATGTGCTCCGCGGCGGTCCACCCCGTGGAAAAAGCCGCCTGCAGATTGTAGCCGCCGGTGAACGCGTGAACGTCCATCACTTCCCCCGCAAAGTACAGCCCCGGCACGAGCTTCGACTCCATGGTGGAGGACTGGATCTCCTTCACGGAGACGCCGCCGGCGGTGACGATGGCCTCTTCGATGGGCCGCGTCCCCGTGACGGCGAGCGGCATGTGCTGGACGGCGTAGCGCAGGTTTGCCCGCTGCCGCCGGGTCAGTTCCGACACGGGAAGATCCGGCGCGATGTCCGACATGTGAAGGATCACGTCGATGAGGCGGTGCGGCAGAAGCTCCGCGAGGGCGTTCCGCATCTGCTTCAGATGGAATTTCGCCAGATCCCGGAGAATGCGCTTGTCCAGCACCTCTTCGGAAAGAGCCGGTTTCAGGTTGATTTCCCCGGTCACCGCGTGCCCCTGGGACAGCCAGAGCGACGCCTGATCGGAGAGGGAGAGCACGATGGGCCCGGATACGCCGAAATGGGTGAAAATCATTTCCCCCTGCATAGACGCTTTCCGCCGGCCGCCTGCGGAGAGGGACAGCGTCACATTCCGGAGAGAAAGCCCCTGCAGCTCTTTGCAGTACGCGTTGGCGCACACGAGAGGAATGAGCGCCGGCCGGAGCGTCGTCACGGTATGGCCCAGCGCTTCCGCCATGCGGTAGCCGTCTCCGGTGGATCCCGTGCGGGGATACGATTTCCCGCCGGTGGCGATGAGGCACGCCCGGACCGCAAGCCGTCCCCGGGAGGTCTCCACGGCCGCCACCCGCCCGCCTTCCGTCACGATTCGGTGCACCGGGTCGGACAGATGGAGTACGACGCCCGTCTCTTCGAGCTTCCGCAGGAAAAGGCGGCGCACGTCCTGCGCGTCTTCGCTCTTCGGGAAGACCCGCCCGCCCCGTTCGGTGACGGTCTCCATGCCCCACGAATGGAGCAGGTCCATCAGATCCGCATTGGAAAAATTCCGGTACGCGCTGTAGAGGAACTTCCCGTTGCCCGGCGTTTTCCCGATGAAATCGGCGATGGGCGCGCTGTTTGTCAGATTGCACCGCCCCTTGCCGGTGATGCCCATTTTGAGGCCGATCCGGTCCATTTTTTCAAAGAGATGGACTTTCGCGCCGAGCTCCGCCGCATGCACCGCCGCGAGAAGTCCCGCCACGCCCGCGCCGGCTACGGCGATGACATTATTGTCCGAGGGCATAGAGCTGCGCCACCTCGCTCTCCGTCAAGGGCCGGTACTTGCCCTTCGCCACGCCGTCCAGCGTGAGGAAGGCGTACCGCACCCGCTTCAAAGCAAAAACCGGATAATGGAAATGCTCCATCATGCGCCGGATCTCCCGGTTCTTCCCCTCGTGGATCGTCACCGTGAGATCCGTGCGGTTTCGCACTTCGTCGTACCGGCGGACGGTCACTTCGCACGGCGCGGTGCGCCCGTCCTCCAGATCCACCCCCTGCGCCATCCGCGCGGCGAGCGCTTCGGAAAACTTCCCCCGCACGGTCACTTCGTAGGTCTTCGGCACCTCCCGGCTGGGATGCGTGAGAAGATAATCCAGCGCGCCGTCGTTCGTCATGAGAAGCAGCCCCTCCGTGTGATAGTCGAGACGCCCTACGGGGAAAATGCGCTCTTTCACCGACGGGAAGAAATCCATCACGGTGCGCCGGCCCTGCGGATCCTTCACGGAGGAAATCACCCGGTCGGGCTTGAAAAAGAGAAAATACCGCAGCCGTTCCGGACGGACGGGCCGGCCCTCCACTTCGATGCGGTCTTTCCGGATATCCGCCTCCGTGCCGAGCTCGCGCACGACGCGCCCGTTCACGCGGACTTTCCCTGCAAGGATCAGGGCCTCCGCTTTCCGCCGGGAGGCCACGCCCGCATGGCTCAGGACTTTCTGCAAACGTTCTTTCAAAATAAATCTCCTTCTGTCATCCGTTCCTCCCAGTGCTTCTGCAGGTCTTTCACATCCGCGATGCCCGCGCACTGGAGAAACCGCTTCGTCGTGCCGTACAGGATGGGGCGGCCCGGCACATCCAGCCGTCCCCGCTCTTCCACGAGATCTTTCTCGAGAAGCGACGCGAGCACCCGTCCGGCGGACACCCCGCGGATGCGCTCGATCTCCGCCCGCGTCACGGGCTCCCGCCCCGCGATGACCGCCAGCGTTTCCAACGCCGCCGGCGAAAGGGACGCCCTGGCCCCCGCCGTCTCCGTGAGCCACGCGTCGTATTCTTTCTTTGTCGCCAGCGCAATGCCCGCCTTCGTCTCGTGCAGCTCGATCCCCGCGTCTTCCCGGCGGTATTTCTCCCGCAGGAGCGCCAGCGCTTCTTCGACGCGCCCGTCCTCCTCGCGCAGGATCTCCGTCAGCTCTTTCCGCGCCACCGGAGCGCCGTGAATAAACAGGTACGCTTCGAGCGCCGCCGCAAGCCTGGCCGTTCCGCGCATGAGCCGATCACCTCCGGTCAAAAAAGAATACGCGTCCCGCGAATGGATCATAGGGTAAAAATGCAGATATCAGATGTAAGCTGTTAGACATTAGATAGATGCCGGTTAAAGGCTAAGACCTGAAAGCGGAAAACTAACAGCTGAAAGCTACGAGCCGCCGCCGGGAAGGCCGCGGAAGCGCTTTTTTCAGCGCGCGCCGCTGCGGATCATCCAGCCACCCGCCTCTTCGCTGATGTCCACTTCGCCCAGACGGATGAGCTCAAGAAGCGCCACCAGTCCCACCGCGATGGCGAGACGGCTCCCCTGCCGCCGGAAGAAATTCCGAAGAGGCCGCCACGCGCCGCCGGCGAGATAGTCCCGCAGCCGGTCCGCCTGCCTGTCGAAGGTCACTTCCTCCGCCGGCACCACCCGGGTCTCTTCCTCCGGCTTCTCCCCGTCCAGAAGCGAAAAAAAGGCCGCCCGCAGGCGTTCCACGGAAATCCGCCCGGCATACGCCGCCGGCCTGAGTTCCGCCGGTTCCCGCATGCGGTGCGGCGCTTCCTCCGCGAGGAGATCTTCCAGGAGCTGCCGCATTTCCTTCATGCGTTTGAATTCTTCGAGCGAACGGGCCAGCTCCTGCCGCGGATCTTCATCTGCCGCGTCTTCTTCCCTGCGCCGCTTCGGCAGGAGAATGCGCGACTTGATGAGAAGCAGCGTCGCCGCCATGGCGAAAAAGCTGCTCCCCAGATTCAGATCGAACGCGTCCGCCTTCCGCAGATAGTCCAGGTACTGATCTGTGATTTCGTGGATGGGGATGTCGTGGATGTCGATGCGGTTTTTCGTCACCAGATGGAGCAGCAGGTCCATGGGGCCTTCGAATACGGGCAGCGAGATTTCATATCCCGGCGCTTCAAGCTCTTCGTCCACGGCTCCTCCTCCCCCGCGCAGCGCGCGTTTCTGTCGGATGTATGATAACACAATCCCCGCGGCGTTGGAAGCGGCGCGGAAAAAGCGCGGCCCCGCAGCGCCGCGCTTTTCTTCTTTTATTTTTTTCCTTCTTTTTCCAGCATGATCGAGAGGATTTCATGATCCGTTTCCACCATGCCCGGGTTGCTCACGCGGCCCATATTGCGGATGCACTCTTCCGGCGTGGCCGCCGCGATGCCGTCGGAAACGCGGATCACCGCGCCGTTTGCGGCGAGCATGGCGCTCATGAGGCCCCCCGCCGCCGCCGTGGCGAGCTTCAACGCGCAGCCCACCTTGCCGCCGTCGCAGATGATGCCCGTGATGTCTCCCGCCATATTGCGGATGGCCCAGCCGATCTGCTCGTCGTTTCCGCCCATGAGCCACGTGATGGCCGCCGCCGCCGCGGGAGAGGCGGCCATGCTGCACGCGCAGATGGCGGAGAGCTTGCCCACGTAGGAATTGATGTATTCGTTCAGGAGGTGCGCAAAGGCGATGGCTTTGACGGTCATCTCCCGCGAGCTCCCCAGCTCCCGGGCCGCTTCCGCCACGGGAATGATGACCGCGATGCCCTTGCTCCCGCTGCCCGCGCTGGACATGACCGCGTAGGGGCAGCCGTCGAGCCTCCCCTCCGTGGCCGCCGCCACGCGGCGCATGACGCGCCCGAGCAACGCGTCGCCGAGGAGCGCGCTCTTCTCCGACTTCATGGTGGCGGCGATGCCCACGCCGACCCCGCCGCTGCGCATGCTGTACTGCGCCGCCTCTTCATTCATGCCGACCCCGTCCAGCAGAAAGGCCAGCTCTTTTTCCGAAGCGGAGTCCACCAGCGCGCGGATCTCGGCGATCTTCATGGCCCGCAGTTTTTCGAGGAGCGGATCCGCCGCCTTTTCTCTCGCCGCCTTTTCAAAGAGGACTTTCCCGTTGACTTTCGTGGACACAATGTTGGCGTGGCTCTGCACGATCTCCGACTCGCCCGTCCCCGCGGACGTGGTCACTTCGCACTTCACATACACGCCCTGCTGGTTCCGGTTGATGTCCACCGTGACGCGGCCTCCTTCGGCCAGCGCTTTCGCCGCATCGGAGACAGCCGGCGTGATTTCTTTCAGCAGCTCGAGCCCTTTGTCCGGATTCGCCAGGAGCGCCCCCAGCGCCGCCGCATAGGGGATGCCGATCTTGTCGAAATTGGGAATGCCCACGGCCATGCCGTTCTTGTAAATGTTGCCGCTTACCAGCACGTGCACCGCCGTGACCTCGCCCCCCGCGGCCCGGGCCGCATCCGCCGCGGCGAGCGCCACGCACACCGGCTCCGTACAGCCGAAAGCGGGCACCACATTCCGATGAAGCATCTGAAGCATTTCTTCCTTTGTGAGCATAAAGTCCTCCTTTATGATACGCTTTTTCGATGAAACGATTCATTTTTATTATACAGCGATACGGCCTGTCTGTCGTCAGAAAATCCGTTCCCATCCGGCGCAGCCTGCGGTTTTTCTGAAATATTTCCCTCGGAAAAATAAAAAGAATAAATTCTTTGCCCCTTGACAACGAAGACGCAGGCGTTCTTCTCCGACGGGGCGCGGATTTCCGCCGCTCGAGCGAAATCCCTTATCTTGTATTCGCCAATTGACATCAGCACAAGATATGGATAAGCTATACTTGTATTGTAAAAAACACAGAGAGGAGCGGTCCCATGAAATTTCGAAGCGCGGGCGTCATCCGCCATTCGGCGGTAAACGGGCCGGGCGTGCGGTACGTCCTGTTCTTCCAGGGCTGCCCCCATCACTGCCGGGCCTGCCAGAACCCGGAAACATGGGATCCCCATGCCGGCCGGGAGGCGGATACGGACGCGGTCATCGCGGATATTTTCGCCACACGGTATCTCGACGGGGTGACGCTCTCCGGCGGCGATCCGCTGTACCAGCCGGAAGCGGCGGCGGCCATCGCGAAGGCCTGCCGGGCGCGCGGCCTCTCCGTGTGGGCCTACACGGGCTGGACCTGGGAAGCCATCCAGGCGGGGCGCGCAGGCCGCGCGGCCATCGTGCTGCCGTATCTGGACGTCCTCGTAGACGGCCCCTTCGTGCTCGGCAAAAAGGACGGCACCGCGCTCTGGCGGGGCAGCTCCAATCAGCGGCTCATCGACGCGGCGGAGAGTCTCCGCACGGGAACGGTCTGCCTCCGGGCGGCCGACGACATGTGACGCATACAGGGATACATTTCAAATTCATCGAGGTGCAGGATTATGACGGACATCAAAAACGTTATCAAGCGGAACGGAGACACCGTCCCCTTTGATGAAAAGAAAATCGAAAGCGCCATCGCCAAGGCGTTCACCGCCACAGCGGAAATCGCGGAAGGCGATGTCGCCACCATGGCGCGGGCCATCACGCTCATCGTGGAGACGGCGCTCCGCGAGGCGGAGTACATCACGCCCGCGGTGGAGCAGATCCAGGACAAGGTGGAAACCGCGCTCATGAAATGCGGCTATCAGAAGACGGCGAAAGCATACATCCTCTACCGCAGCCAGCATCAGAAAGCGCGGGACACAAAGAATACGCTCCTCGACTATAAAAAACTGGTGAACGGCTACATCGGCGAGAACAAAGACTGGCGCGTGAAGGAAAACTCCACGGTGACGCTCTCCGTAGGCGGGCTCATCCTGTCGAACTCCGGGGCCATCACGGCGAATTACTGGCTGTCCGAAGTGTACGACGACGAGATCGCCCAGGCCCACCGGCAGTGCTTCCTCCATCTGCACGACCTGTCCATGCTCACCGGGTACTGCGCGGGCTGGAGCCTGAAGCAGCTCCTCACGGACGGCCTCGGCGGCGTGCCGGACCGCATTACGTCCTCCCCGGCCAAGCACCTCTCCACCCTGTGCAACCAGATGGTGAATTTCCTCGGCATCATGCAGAATGAATGGGCGGGCGCGCAGGCCTTCTCCTCCTTCGACACGTATCTCGCGCCGTTCGTCAAGGCGGACCATCTGTCCTACGAAGACGTGAAGCAGTGCATCCAGTCCTTCATCTACGGCGTGAACACCCCCTCCCGCTGGGGCACGCAGGCCCCCTTTACCAACGTCACTCTCGACTGGACCGTGCCGGACGACCTGAAAGACCAGCCGGCCATCGTGGGCGGCAAACCCATGGACTTCACCTACGGCGACTGCAAAAAGGAAATGGACATGGTAAACAAAGCCTTCATCGAAATCATGATCGAAGGCGACGCGAACGGCCGGGGCTTCCAGTACCCCATCCCCACGTACTCCATCACGAAGGATTTCGACTGGAGCGACACGGAAAACAACCGCATGCTCTTCGAGATGACCGCCAAGTACGGCACGCCCTATTTCTCCAACTACATCAATTCCGACATGAAGCCCTCGGACGTGCGTTCCATGTGCTGCCGGCTCCGCCTCGACCTGCGGGAGCTGCGCAAGAAGGGTGGCGGCTACTTCGGCTCGGGCGAATCCACCGGCTCCATCGGCGTGGTCACGCTGAACCTGCCGCGCATGGCCTATCTCTCCCGGACGAAGGACGCCTTCTACCGCATGCTCGACAAATACATGGACATCGCCGCGCGTTCCCTCTCCGTCAAGCGCCGGGTCATCACCCGCCTCATGGACGAAGGGCTCTACCCCTACACCCGCCGGTATCTGGGCACGTTCAAGAACCACTTCTCCACCATCGGCCTCGTAGGCATGAACGAAGCGCTGCTCAATGCGAAATGGATGGACGGGAAAGACCTCACCACCGAAGAAGGGCGCGCCATGGCCATCGAGATTCTCCAGCACATGCGGGAACGCCTCAGAGGCTATCAGGAGCAGTACGGCGACCTGTACAATCTGGAAGCGACCCCGGCGGAATCCACCACGTACCGCTTCGCCAAGCACGACCGGGAAGAATTTCCGGACATCATCACCGCCGCGAAAGACGGCGGCGCCCCGTACTACACAAACAGCACCCATCTCCCCGTGGGATACACGGACGACATCTTCGACGCGCTCGAAATGGAAGACGAAATGCAGACGCTCTACACGAGCGGCACCGTGTTCCACGCGTTCCTCGGCGAACGCCTCCCCGGCTGGAAAGCGGCGGCGGGCCTCGTGAAGAAAATCGCGGAAAATTTCAAGCTTCCCTACTTCACCCTGTCCCCGACGTACTCCGTGTGCGCCGAGCACGGCTACATCGCAGGCGAGCACTTCACCTGCCCCACCTGCGGCAAACCGGCGGAAGTGTACTCCCGCATCACCGGCTACTACCGCCCCGTGCGGAACTGGAACGACGGCAAGGTCTCCGAATTCAAAAACCGCAAGACCTACAATCCGGAAACGATCAAAAAGGCGGACGATCTCCCCGCTCCGGCGTGCACCCTGCGCGCCTCTTCCGTGAAGGCAGAGACCCCCTCGGCCATTCCGGAGACGCCCCGCAAAGCGGCGAGCCCCATCGCGGATGCGGGCGCGATCCTTCTCACCACGAAGACCTGCCCGAACTGCCGCATGGCCAAACGCATGCTCACCGACGCGGGCATCCCCTTCCAGCTCCTCTACGCGGAAGACCCGGCCGGCGCGGATCTGGCGAAAGCGTACGACATCTCCGCCGTGCCCACGCTCCTCGCGAAGGAAAACGACGCAGTCCATCTCTACTACAACGTGGGCCGCATCCGCCAGTTCATCCAGCAGCATCAGTAATGTCTCTGAAAAAGCACTCCATGCGGGGTGCTTTTTTGCTGCCCTTATCCATACGCATATGTAAATAAAAAACGCGCTTCCCTTTGCAGAGAAACGCGTTTTTTGCCGGTTACACGAGGGCGTTGACCACGAGGCCGCACGCCGCGGAGAACGCCATGATGAACGCCAGATACAGGAGGAAGCGCCGCAGGCCGAGACAGATCTTGAGCGCCCCCAGATTGGTGATCTTCGTGGCCGGCCCGGTGATCATGAACGCCGCGGCGCTCCCCATGGACATGCCCGACAGGAGCCACGCCTGCAGGAGCGGGATGGTGCCGCCGCCGCACACGTAGAGCGGCACGCCGACGGTGGCCGCGAGGAGCACGCCGAAGCCTTCGTTCTCTTTGCCGAAGAGCGCCGCAAAGTCCTCCGCCGGGACGTACCGCTGAAAGAGCGCGGAGAGCGCGATGCCCGCGAGAAAATACACGCCGGTGGCGCGCACATTGCGCCCGAAATTTTTCAGGAAGCGCACGAAGAGCCGAGGGTCCGTGTCGTGATTCTCCGGCCCGCCGAAGCCGTCGAAGGAGAAAAACCGCTTCCCCTTCCGCGTGTAGTACCGGTTCACGAGCAGTCCCGCTGCGAGGCCGCAGGCGATGCACGAGAGAACGCGCACGGCGAGCGCCGTCTCCCCGAGGGCCGCGCTGTAAATGAGGAGCTGCGGATTCAGCAGGACCGAGCCCGTCATGAACGCCGCGAGCCAGTCCTCCCGCATGCCTTTCGCCGCAAAGGACGCGGCGATGGGAATGGTGCCGTACATGCAGAGCGGCGACGCGATGCCCAGAAGGCACGCGGGCACGATGCCCGGGAGCCCCATCCGGCCTCCGGACAGACTGCCGAAGAGGCGGTGGATGTGCGCCTTGCCGAAGACGGACACCGCCGAGCCGATGAGCATGCCGAGAAGCCAGAAATCAAAAATCTGATCGAGCTGGACGGTAAAATAGTACCACAGGTAGACGAACTCCCGGTGCAGGATGTCTTCCATCAGAGCTGCACCAGCTGGTACGTGCGGCTGCCGAGGCCGATCTGCTCCGCCGCCTCCAGCGTGTGCAGGCCGTTCCGGCTTTCGATGCGCTGCACGAGGGACGCGCTGTCCGGCGCGCTGTACACGAGGTCGATGCACGCCTGATCGAGCGCCACCGGGTCCGTAGAGGCGAGGATGCCGATGTCGTGCATGTCCGGCGCGGCGGCGTGGCCGTCACAGTCGCAGTCCACGGAGAGATTGTTCATGACGCTCACGTAGGCCATGCGCTCCCCGTGCCCCATGTAGTCGGAGACAGATTTCGCCGCGTCCGCCATGGATTCGAGGAAATCATCCTGATCGCCGCCGATGCCCGTGCGGGCGTTCCCCGCAGTGTGAATCCAGCTCTTGCCCTCGCTCGATCCGAAGCCGATGGAAATATTCTTGATCGCCCCGCCGAAGCCCGCCATGGCGTGCCCCTTGAAGTGGGACAGCACGAGGTAGCTGTCGTAATTCGCGAAATGCGTCCCCACGTAGTTTTCCTTCAGATGGTAGCCGTTTTCCACGGGGAGCGCCATGGACCCCTCCGCGTCCATGATGTCCACGTTGGCGATGGCCGTGAAGCCGTGGTCCTTCGCCACCTGGCGGTGCATCTCCGTGGAAGCCCGCGCGCCGCCGTAGGCGGTATTGCACTCCACGATGGTGCCGTTCACTTCATGGACGAGATCTTTGATGAGATTCGGGTCGAGATAATGGCTCGCCGGCGGCTCGCCCGTAGAGAGCTTCACCCCCACGCGGCCCGCAGGCGTCCATCCCATGGCCTTGTACACCTGCATCAGTCCCGCCGGGGAAATGTCCTTCGTCATGTACACCACGGGCGCTTTCCCGTCTTTCGACACATGCGGGACAGGCGCGGCCGCTTCCGTATTCACCGCCGCCGCTTTCGGCGCGGCGTCCTGTTTCGCCGCGGCGCCGCAGCCCGCGGAGAAGAGCGCAAGGCACGACGCGGCGAGCGCGAGAAGTTTCAGGGATTTTTTCATGAGGCTGCCTCCTTTCGATCCCGCCGGGAGCGGGATGCATCACAGGGAAATCGGAAAATCAGAGTTTCACCAGCCGGTAGGTGCGGCTGCCGAGGCCAAGGGCTTCCGCTGCCTCCAGCGTATGCTGCCCATGGCGGCTCTCCACGCGCGCGACGAGGGCGGCGCTCTTCGGCGCGGCGTAGACCAGATCCAGCGCGGCCTGATCGCACGCCACGGGGTCGAGCGACGCCGCGATGCCCAGATCGTCCATCTCGGGCGGGGCGGGGTGGCCGTTGCAGTCGCAGTCCACGGAAAGGAAATTCAGTACGTTCACACAGGCCAGGCGCGCGCCGCCGCCGAAGAAATCGGAGACGGATTTCGCCGCTTCCGCCATGGATTCGAGAAAGTCGTCCTGCGTGGGCGCGTCAAACCCTTCCCAGCGGGTGCCCGCGGTGTGAATCCAGTGCTTGCCCCGGCTCGACGCGAGGCCGATGGACAGGTTTTTGAGGGCTCCGCCGTAGCCCGCGCGGACGTGCCCCTTGAAATGGGACAGCACGAGGCAGCTCCGGTAGTCGGCGAGATGCGCGCCCACATAATTTTCCTTCAGATGCGTTCCGCCCGCCACGGGGAGCGCCATGTCCCCCGTCCCGTCAAGAATATCCACGCCGGCAATGGCGGTGTAGCCGCGCCATTTCGCCAGCTGCAGATGAGGCGCGAGCGACGAGCGCGCCGTGCCGTAGGCGGTGTTGCACTCCACGATCGTCCCCTGCACGCGCCGCACCAGCGGCCCGATGAGATCTGCCGCGAGAGGATGGCTCGCCGGCGGCTCGCCCGTGCTGATTTTCACCGCGACGGGGCCTTCCGGCGTCCAGCCGAGGGCTTCGTAGACCTTCACGAGGCTCTCCGGCGTGATGGACCGGGTAAAATACACGAGAGGTTTGTCATTCATAGTCTGCGCCTTCTTTCTCTCCGCCTCAGCGGACGGTCTTCACGCCGGCCAGCCAGCCGTCGATGTCGGACTGGGGCGAGACGAGGGTCTGGTGGTCGAATTTCACCTGCAGGGGCTGGACGAAGTCCGCGCCGGCGCAGGCGGCCTGCATGTCGTCCAGACAATGACCGGGCCAGCCCGCGTGGGTCTGGAAGGGAATGACGGTCTTCCCCGTCCAGTCGTGGGCGGTGAGGAAGGACAGCACTGCCGGGGACATGGTGTACCACCACGTGGGCGTCCCCACGGCGATCACGTCGTAGTCTTCCGGCTCATAGCGGAGCGGCTTCAGCGCGGGCTTGAATCCTTCGTCCACTTCGCGCTTCCCCCGGGCGGTGATGTCGTCGTAGCTCCCGCTGTAGGGCGTGACGAGCTCCAGCGCTTCCATATCCGCGCCGGTGGCCTGCTGGAGCGCATCGGCGATGCGCTTCGTATTGCCGCCTGAGAGAGACCAGTACACGATGAGTATTTTCTTATCGCCCGCGGGGGCCGCCTTTGCCGGAGCCGCCGCTTCCGCCTTCGGCGCGGGGGCGTCTTTCGGTTCGTTCTTCGCCGCGCCGCATCCGCCCGCGAGGAGCGTGAGCGCCGCCGCGGCGAGCACAGCCAGTTTCATGGATGGTTTCATGATTGTCGCCTGCTTTCTTATGCTTCCAAAAGCGCTTTCACTGAAGCGCGCCACGCGTCCATTTCGCTCATGGGCGTCACCTGCCGCGCGCCGCCTTCCGCATCGAAACGCACCTTCATAGGTCACGCGGCGGACGCGCCGGCCGCTTCCTGCAGCCGTTCCGCCACAGCCTTCGCATGGCCGTTCGACCAGGAATCATAAAGAATCGGCATGCGTTTGGCCATAAGCCGCTTCCTTTCTCAGCCGTTCGTGAGATGCACGGTCACATATTCGCTGTGCCCTTCCGTGCGCATGGGATAGCCCCATCCCACGAGGCCCGAGCTGACGATCACGTCCATGCCGCCGCGCACTTCATGCCCGTAGAGGATCGTCCCTTTGTCCAGCGCCTGCACGATGAGGCCGAGAGGCCAGATCTGCCCGTTGTGGGTGTGGCCGGAAAGCATCAGGTCGTACCCGGCGGCGGCGTTGTCCTCAAAATACCGGGGCTGGTGGTCGAGAAGGATGTGGTACGCCCCGGGGTTCAGCCCTTCCATGAGCGCCGCGGAAGACGCGCGGGGCACGCCGGTACGCATTTCGTCCGACCGGTCCGCCCGGCCCGTGAGGGTGAGCCCCGACGGCAGGACCACGGAGCGGTCCTCGAGGATGGTGATCCCCGCGGCGGGGATGTCCTCTTCGAGGTCTTTCGGCGTAAACGCCGCGTCGGACCGGTAGAGCGCCTTGTCGTGGTTGCCGTAGACGTAGTACACGCCGTCTTTCGCGGGGATGCCCCCGAGGATGGCGAAGGCTTCCTTCATGCCCTGCATGGTGGTCTCCTCGTCCACGATGTCGCCCCCGAGGAGCACCAGATCAGGCTTTTCCGCCGCGATGGCCGCGGCGTCGCGCCGCAGGTCTTCCGCGCCGAGGGCGTTGCCGTAGTGCAGGTCCGTCACGAGGGCGACGGTGTACCCGCCGGGCGGGAGCGCCTTCTCCGTGTGAATCGTGTACGCCGTATGCACCGGGCGGCGGATATTCCACGCGCCGTACCCCGCGAGGAGCGCCATCCCCAGAAGCGGCACCGCGCTCGAGAGGTAGAGCGTCCGCCACCACGCCGCGCGCACAGCGCCGGTGCGGGCGGTCAGCGCATAGAGAATCTCCATGCAGAGGCCCAGCACGGCCACGTGCAGCACGAGCATCACCGGCGTGCCGAAGATTTCCATGGACGGCACGAGCGCCGCCGTGGACACGGCGAGCGCCGCCGCTTCCTGCGCCTTTTCCCCGCGCCCGGCGAGGACCGTACGGAAGAAGCGCCGCACGAGCACATAGAAATACGCCGAGAGCGGAATGAGGAGCAGCGACGGCACGAGCAGAAAGACCGGGTCCACCTTGCCGAGAGAAGGCTGCACGCCCAGCCAGTACGCCCCCGCGAGGAGCAGCGCCATGAGCGCGCGCCCGGCGGCGGCAAACGAAGGGAACGGGACGGCGGCGGTGCGGGCCTGCGTTTTCATAAGTTCCTCCTTGCAGAAATCACATCGACTCCATTTCAATCGTATTATACCGGCGGCGCCGCGCCCGCAGAAATGCCCGTTTTTTATACGGCGTCATGCGCCTCACGCATGCAGGACGCGGTACCGGAGCCACACGCTGCCCCCGTCCATGGGTTTCGCCTCGATGAGAGAAAAGCGCACGGGCGCACTGTCCGAGAGGCCGGGCTTCACGTCGAAGACGGACTGCGTGTCCCGGTCCCCGTCCGCCGCGGCGGCCATGACGAGGCTCACTTCGTCGCACAGCCCCTGCTGGAGGAACGACCAGTTCACGATGCCTCCTCCGCCGAGCATGACCGTGTCGAGACGAAGGTCCGCCTTCAGCTTTTTCATGAGAAGCGCCGCGTCCAGACGCTCCGCGCCGCATACGACGTACGAAATGTTCCGGCGGCGGAGGAAATCCCGGTACGCGTTGGACGCGCGCTCCGTGAGCACCTCCAGCACCGACGCGTGAAGCCCGCCGTAATCGACGAAATTTTCCTTCCATCCGAGGCGGCCTGACGGGTCGATGGAAATGTACCACGGCGCGCCCGCCCCTTCCGCGAGGAAATCCCCCGCCGGCACCGGCGCGGCGTCTGCCGCAAGCTCCGGCTCCGCGTAGAGCGTGAAATTATCGTCCGTGGTGACCCGCCCGGAGATCCATCCCTGATGACGGTAAAAGGGATGATCTCCGAAGGCGATGCGGTCGAACACCTCCCCCGCGGCCTCGCACTCGGGGGTATTCATATAATGGCCCATGATTTTCCCGTTGAGGGAGATGAGCATATGGCAGAAAACATACGGTCGTTCCATGACGGCGCCTCCTTCTCTATGTTTTTCATTGTACAAATTCGAGCGCACTTCAAGTCAAGGCGCGGCGGGCATCGTGCTATAATAAATATATATGAAGTAAAAATTTCCCCGCAGTGCAAAGGAGGTCTTTTTCATGAAACAGTCTCTCGGCGCAAAAGCCTATCTGTATCCCATGCCCGTGCTGGTGATCGGCACGTACAACGACGACGGCACGCCCGATGCGATGACCATGGCCTGGGGCGGTGTGTGCGACTTCGGCAAGGTGGCGCTCAATCTGGAAGAAGAGCACCTTACCTCGGACAATGTGAAGAAGCGCATGGCCTTCACGCTCGCCATCGCGGACAGCGCGCACATCGCGGAAGCGGACTACGTGGGCACCGTCTCGGGTAAAAAAGTCCCCGACAAGGTAGCGAAGTGCGGCCTCCACGCGGTGAAGAGCGCGCATGTGGACGCGCCGGTCTTTGAAGAATTTCCGCTCACCCTCGAATGCAAAGTGCTCGAACTCCAGCACGGCATCGGCGGCTTCCGCGTGCTCGGCGAAATCGTGAATACCCTCGCGGACCCGTCCATCCTCGGCCCGGACGGAGAGATCGATTCGGAAAAAGTGGACGCGGCCATCTTCGACACGGCGCACAGCGCGTACTACCGGACGGGTGAAAAGCTCGGCACCGCCTGGGAAATGGGCAGCGGCAGATTTGGAAAATAAACGCAGGGAAAAAGGACGTCCTCTTGGGCGTCTTTTTTCGCGGCCGCGGCGGGGAAATTTCTCCGCACGCCCCGCCTTGCGCAGGAAAACATTTTCCGCCGGTTCCACGGCATAGCAATTTCTCCGCGCGTAGAGGAGCCTGTCCCATGCGTGCGGAGATTTTTTACGCGCGGCAAAATTTCCCGCCCGCGCCGGAATACGCGCAATAAAAAAGACGCTCCGATGGGAGCGCCTTTTTTATTGCCTGATGCGTCTCAGTCGTCGTCGATGCAGATGAGTTCGTATTTGTCGTTGCCCATCTTCAGGTCGTGCATGGCGGTGAGCTGATGGAGGCCGTGGCGGCTTTCCATGCGTTCCACCAGATCGTGGTTGCTTTCCTGGTTGTACACCATGTCCACGCAGGCCTGATCCACGGCGAGGATGTCCGTGGACGCGCAGATGCCGATATCCGGAATGGTCGGTTCCGCCGCGGCGAGGCCGGCGCAGTCGCAGTCGACGGACATGCGGCGCATGACGTTGATGAAGACGATGTGCTTGCCGAAGAAGTCGATGGTGGCTTTCGCGGACTCCGCCATGTTTTCCATGAGGAGTTCCTTGCCCGGCCATGCGTTCCAGTCTTCCGGCTGATGGTCCACGTCCACCGCGTGCACCTGCGCCTTGCCCTGACGGCCGTCCGCGCAGCCGATGGCGATATTCTTCATGGAGCCGCCGAAGCCGCCCATGGCGTGCCCTTTGAAATGGGTGAGCACGATCATGGAGTCGTAATTGACGATGTGGCCGCCCATGGAGACTTCCTTGAAATGTTTCCCGCCGCGCACGGGGAGCATGACCGTCCCCTCTTCGTCCATGATGTCCACGGGGCAGAAGGTCCAGCCGTTCACTTCGAGGGTCTTGCGGTGCAGCTCCGTGGTGTAGCGGTCGCCCTGATAGAGGGTGTTCGTTTCCACGATACTGCTGTCCGGCACCTGTGCCTGGAACGCCTGCACCATGTCGCGGGGAAGGATGTTCGGGCCGTGCTGTTCGCCCGTATGGAGCTTGATGGCCACTTTGCCGTAGATGCTTTCATTGATGAGCCGGTACAGCTTGATGAGATGGTCCGCGTCGATGTGCTTCGTGAAATAGACTTTGGCGTGAGAGCCGGCGGCGTCGTCCGCGCCTACGCGGCGGCAGCCCACGACCGGAGCCTGCGGAAAGGTTTCCATACAAATGCCTCCTTCAAGAAAAAACATTTTTATTTCTTACTTATTATATGCCTTAAAGCCCGCTCGAAATCAAGAGGCGGAAACCGATTTTACCGCGAAGAAATCGCCAGCTCCGCCTGCCCCGCGTCCATCCACCGGCCGGGCGGCATGCGCCCGATGCGCACGCTCCCCTCGGGGGCCGCGCCGGGCCGGAGCGCCACCGCGAGACGGCCGTCTTCCGGCAGGTACAGCAGATCGCCCGCGGAGACGGAGCGGGCCTCTGCTCCTCCGGGCAGCGCGCCCACGGAAGAACGGCTCACGAAGAGCGCGCCCTCCCGCTGAAATGTCATCGTCATGGGGAGCCGCAGCCGGAGCGTTTCCGCCGCCGCGGACCCGTCCGCTTCCCACACGGCGGCCGCCCCGCCGCGGGAGAGCTCCGCCGCGCACGCCGCGCAGGGCAAAAAGGCGCACGCCGCGCCCGCCGCCGTCAGCACGGCGCACAGCGCCAGCGCCGCCGCTTTTCTTTTTTCTTTCATCGCGCGCCCCGCGGGCCCTCTCTCCTTTCCAGATACAGCAGGTAATCCACCTTGCTCAGACGGAGCTGGCGGTCGTGAATCTCCCGCACAATGTCCCAGCGCTTGCCCGTGAGCAGCGCCCGCCGCGCCTCGGGAGCGCGGTCCTGGAAATACCGCCGGATTTCCTCCAGAGAAAATCCCGCCTGCCGCAGCGCCGCCGCGAGCCCCACCGTCTCCTGATAGTCCCGCTCGCCTGCCCGCACGCCGCCCGCCTCTTCCAGCACGCGGAGCTCTTCGTCGCTGAGCCCGCAGCATGCGAGCATCTCCTGCCGATTCGTTCCGGAAATGGCCCTCACCTCTTTCAATAAAAAACTACAGACAGATTTCATTCTGCCTGTAGTATAAAAAACCGGGCGCGCCAGTTCCAATACCTGTTTTTTATTTCCTGTCATACGCGGCGCGTATGGTCTTCACATACTGCAGATATTCCCGCGCCGGCCCGAAGACGGGATTCAGCTTCTTCCACGCCAGCACCGACGTGGACTCCAGCTGCGGCGTGAGCGGCACGAAGCGGAACCGCGCCGGATCGAACACGAGCGCCGGCGCTTCGATGGTGACGAGACCATCCATGCCCTGTTCGATGAGCGGGAGCAGATTGTCCGCCAGATTGCCCGTCGCCGCCGGCTTCGGAGGCTCCCCGCCCCACCAGTTGCGGAACTCGCCCTGCACGGTATCCCGGCTGGACAGCATGAAGCGCATGCTCCGGATGTCCTCTTTCGTGACGGCCTCTTTTTTCGCCCAGGGCGACGACGCCCCGCAGATGAGGCCCCACCGCTCCCGCGTATGAAGCCGGATATAATCGTAGCTCCCGATGTCGATGGGCTCCTGCAGGATGGCGAAATCCAGCATGCCGTGATCCAGCTGCTCCTTCAGGATATCCGCCGACGCGGTGTAGATCTCAAAACGCACGCCGGGATACTTCTCCATGAACGCGGGAAGGTTGGCCATGACGCCGAAGCCCGACGCGTAGACGCCGCTCCCGATGCGGATGCGCCCGGTCATGTCCTGCCGCGACTGGAAATCCATCTTGATGGCGTCCATGAGGAAGGACACTTCCTCCGCCTTGTGCCGGAGCATCATGCCCGCCTCGGTGAGCGTGGTGCGCTTGCCCCGGATGAACAGCGGCGCGCCGAGCTCTTCTTCGAGCTGCGCGATCTGCCGGGACAGCGTGGGCTGCGTCACGTGGAGCACCTCCGCCGCGCGGGAAATGCTCTCTTCCTGCGCCACCGTGAGAAAATACTGGAGCACGCGAAATTCCATGACCTTCCCTCCTTTTTTCCATTTATTCAATTTTATCATCTTAAAGCGCGCTTCCGTCAAGCGCGGCGCGCAAAAAAAAGACGGACCGTCTCAGTGTCCGCCTTTCAGCACGAGGCGCTTCGTGACGTAATTCCACACCGTCACCACCGCCGCCGCGCCGATCTTCGCCGCCATGTACCAGAGCCCAGCCCATTCGACGAAGACGTACATGCACGCCTGATTGATGCCGAGCCCCATGAGCGACGTAGTCACAAAGAGCGCCGTCTTCCCCGCGCTCTGATGCCCCGCATGGAACACCACGGTCACGCAGAGGATGTAATTCACCACCAGCGACACCGTGAAGGAAATCGCCGACGACGTGAGATAATTGCACCCGCCGTACTCGGTGAGCCCGAAGAGCAGCCCGTAGTCCAGAAGGAAGCATCCCCCGCCCACCAGCAGAAACCGCAGGATCTCCCGCAGCCTGTCCTTTGACAAATCCATTCGCACCCACCGCCTTTCTTTTATACGTTCATTATTATACCGAATCTGTACAGCGGGATAAACAAACCGCGCACATTTCTGAAATTTTCATATCAGGATATAACATCTGGTTGCTTATACATGTCGAATATTATTGCATACATACAATTTCTCATTTATACTCGAGATGAGAAGCAATTATATAAAGAAGGTAAAATCTCATTGATTATTTTCCCACCATCGAACATCTTGTCTTTTGATTTTTTAAGTTTAACGGGCATCGCATCCAATACGATATCCTCTTTCGTATTTTATCGTTCATTTATCATTCAATTCTCGATGCAAATCCATTAACTCCATCTAGAAAACATTGATAAACACTTGCTTCTTTTATTTGGCCTGCATAATTTTATCGTTCATTTATCATTCATCCCAACATATCCTAATATTCAAGTTCACTTTGGAGGATAAGATGATTACCATCGAAGACGTTGAAAAGGCCCTTTCTTCTCAAGAAGGTCTATGTCTAGAGTTTAAGGAGTCTCAGGACCATTTATCCAAAGAATTCTGGAAAACTTATTCCGCCTTTGCCAATACGCAAGGAGGCATTATTTTATTTGGAGTCAAAGAAGATAAAAATAAAAAAGCTATTGTCATCGGTATTGAAAATCCCGATATACAGCGTACCGAATTATTTTCCACACTTTCCAATAGAGACAAAGTCAATATTGATGTCATAAAACCAGATGATGTAAATATTTTTACTATTCAGGGAAAGTCCATACTTGCCATACATGTACCGGAAGCCCCTATTAATCAAAAACCTGTTTACCTGAATGGCGCATTGACATCTTCATTTATTCGAAAACATGAAGCAGATTGTAAAGTTACTCCGATAGAACTATCTGCCATGCTTCGTAATCGCTCTGACAATTTAGATTCGGAGTTATTGGAAGAATATTCAATTGATGATTTGGATATCGCCAGTATAATTAACTATCGTTCCCGCCTTTCTGCACGCTATCCCGACAGGAATTTTGAAAACATGTCTCCAGCTGCATTTTTGCAAAGCATCGGCGCTATTCAGTTAGACCATAATGACCATCGAAAGTCCAAGCTTACGCTTGGTGGATTACTATTTTTTGGTAAATACAATGCCATTCTTTCCAGAATTCCTCATTATTTTGTTGATTTCCGCGATAAAAGAGGAGACGAGGAACGCTGGGCCGACAGAGTGCATTCTGGAGATTTGGCTTTTCCTGACATGAATTTATTCAATTATTACACCATCGTCCTTGACAAACTACTAAATTCCATCAATCGCCCATTCCAATTGGATTCCAAAATGGAAAGAAAATCTTTTTCAGATCTCAACATAGCGCTTAGAGAAACTTTTGTGAATATGATTGTACATGCAGATTATCTATCAGACTCTACAGCTTTAATCGTTGAAATTCACAATCCATATTATATTTTTATAAATCCTGGAATTATGAAAATTCCTGCAGACAGTTTTTTCAAAGGGGCTAATTCCCGTCCGCGCAATCATATCTTAGTGCAACTCTTTACTCTCATGGGAGCTGCAGAACGCGCTGGGTCAGGCAGCCAAAAAATCATTAATGTAGTCTTGAAAAATGATTTCAAAACACCAGACATCCAAACATCTCTTGAACAAACAATTTTTAAATTATGGATTGCCAATGCAATTGACGTTACGCCAAACCTCGGTGATATTGAAAAAGAAATTTATCGACTTCTAAGCACAAATCCGGATAAGCAAATTTCTATGAGTTCCCGTCAGATTGAAGAAGCGCTAAAGAAATACAGCCACTCAAAAATTATGCGAGCTCTACGAAACCTGTCAGATAAAGACCTTATTATAAAGATAGGAGGAAATCGCAATCGAACTTACGCACGAGCTGTATCCCCCTTGGAACTGATTAAAAATTTTGAGCGAACAAATACCGCTTTAAAAAACATTTTGTTCTAATTTCTTCAACTAAAAAGGCCGAGCACGATATTCTGTGTTCGGCTTTAATTTGTGTGGTGGAGATAAGCGGGATCGAACCGCTGACCTTCTGAATGCCATTCAGACGCTCTCCCAGCTGAGCTATACCCCCACAGGCGATGTATACAGGATACCAGAGAAACGGCTTTCTGTCAAATCCATCCGAAATGGCGGCACGCTTTCCAGATGCCGTCCTCGTCGGCGCGGGCAGTGACGTATTTCGCTTTTTCTTTCAGGGCGGGCTTGGCGTTGCCCATGGCGACGCTCATCCATTCCGGGCGGAACATGGAGCGGTCGTTCATGCCGTCGCCGAAGACGACGATCTGGCTGTCCGCGAGGCCGTACTTTTTCATGACGTACTGGATGCCCTTTTCCTTTTTCGTGGGCTCAATGAGCATGGTGTCCGCGCTGAGCCATACGTGGGGCAGGCCGCACAGATCCACATCGTGCTGCGTTCCCGGCGGGCAGGCGAAGAAAATTTTATGAATGACGGAGAGCTTCCGGTAGTCGAGGGCGGGATCCACCACGGTCTCGTAGTAACGGTCTTTCACGGCGGAGAGATACCGGTCGTCCCAGGTGATGCGGAGCCGCTGGTTTTTCGGCGCGACCGCCCAGGGATGGACGGTGCGGTCCAGTCTGTCCAGAAATTCCGCGCACGTCTCGAGGGGCAGGCCGTTGTGGTACTCGATGTGTCCGTCCAGCGTGACGCACTCCCCGCCGTCGGACACAGCCGAGGACAGGCCGAGGCTCCGGGCCATCGCGAAAGCGTCGGCCTGGATGCGCCCCGTGGCGAGCGCCACGAAATGGCCCCGCGCCTGGAGGAGGCGGAGCGCTTCCCGGGTGCTCTCGGGCACTTCCGCCGTGAGCGGCTGGGTAAGCGTGCCGTCGATGTCAAAGAAAAAATACGTTTTCAAGAGAGCCTCCTTCTGCAAAAACCTTTCCCTGTATTGTAGCGAATCGCCGCGGGTTTCCGCAAGGGACAATCCCTCCGTTGCGCCGCTCCGCGCGCGCCGTCTATAATGGAACCGGCGATTCCGGGGTATCCCCATTGACAGAAAGGAGTCTTCTCATGAAATATTCTCTGCTTGCGCTGGCGCTGGCGGCCTGCTGCTGCGCCGCGTTCCCTTCAGAAGCGTCCGCGCCCGTTTCCGCGGACAGCCGGATTCTTCCCGTGACGGTCTCGCGCCCGCAGATCAAATGTATTTCGGACGTGGTGTACGAGCAGGTGCCCGTGCGGGGCTTTGAAAACAAAGCCATGACCATGGACCTTCTCGTGCCGCAGACGGAGGCGCCCATGCCGGCGGTGGTCTTCATCACCGGCGGCGGCTTCATCAACGCGAACAAGGACAGCTATATCCAGGAGCGGATGCGCCTGGCCGAAGAAGGCTACGTCACCGCGTCCATCGAGTACCGCGTGGCCCCCGCGGCGTCCTTTCCCGCGCCGCTGGAGGACGTGAAGGCCGCGGTACGCTATCTCCGGGCGCACGCCGCGCAGTACCGCATCAACCCCGCGCGCATCGCCGTATGGGGCGGCTCGGCGGGCGGATACCTCGCGGCCATGGCGGGCACGACCAACGGCACGCGCCAGTTTGACCGCGGAGACAATCTGGACCAGTCGAGCGACGTGCAGGCCGTGGTGGATCTGTACGGCGTGTCCGACCTGACCTCCATCGGCGCGGACTACAGCCCGGAGGTGCAGGCCCTTCACCGCACGTCCGGCGCGACGGAAGCGCTCTGGCTGAAAGGCAGCCCCGTCTTCACGGGCAAAGCGGGCGGCGTGCAGGACTACCCCGCCGAAGCGGCCGCGGCGAATCCCCTCACGTACATTTCCGACGCGACGCCGCCCTTCCTCCTCATGCACGGCGACGCGGATACGGTGGTCTCCCCCAGCCAGACGGACATCCTCCACAAAGCGCTCCGCGCAAAGGGCATCGACTCCACGCGCTGCGTCGTCCCCGGCGCGGCCCACGGCGGAGCGTACTGGGTGCAGCCGGAGGTGCTCGACTTCATCGTCGCTTTCCTCAACGCCCATCTGAAAACGGAGAAATAA
Source organism: uncultured Veillonellaceae bacterium (assembly GCA_958348245.1). GTDB lineage: Bacteria > Bacillota > Negativicutes > Veillonellales > Dialisteraceae > UBA1822. Next base: position 204,038 of record CATVYJ010000004.1, read on the forward strand.
ACGTTTCTCTCCGGCCAAACTTCCTGTCTCTGCGGGCGGGAAGTTTTTTCTCGGGCGGACGGAGCCTGACCCGCGCGTTGGCCCGCGCTTGCTGCACAGAGCCAAAGCGCGCTTCTCCCTGCTTTCTGCGGGGTGAAAATCCGTAAGGCATAATGAAAAATTTCTATAACTCAAAATGTCTTTACACGTGTAAAAAGTCATTGAAATGCCGGGGTGTTTCGCTGTACACTGTATGTAAATACTTCTAATAATGTACATCTTTTCCGACGCTGTTTCACAGAAGGACTGACAGGAGATCAGAACCGCTTCCACGGTCCCGGACATTCGATGCATCACAAAGGAGGAGACCTGCTGATGTATGATTTTGATACGGTGATCGACCGCCGGCATACGTTTTCCCTGAAATATGATTTCTACGAATCCAGAGGCTACGGGGCGGACGCCCTGCCTTTCTGGATCGCCGACATGGATTTCAAGACCGCGCCGTGCATCACGGACGCGCTGCGCCGGGCGGTGGATCACGGCATCTTCGGATACGCGGAAATGGAGGATTCCTACTTCGACGCGGTGCGCCAGTGGAACCGCCGTTTTTTCCGCTGGGACGTGCAGAAGGAATGGCTGGTGAAGGCCCCCGGCGTGGTGCCCGCGCTCAATACGGCGCTCCGGGCGTTCACAAAGCCCGACGACGCGGTGCTCATCCAGCCGCCGGTGTACCAGTGCTTCGCCTCGGCCATCGAAAACAACGGCCGCCGTACGGTGAAGAGCCCGCTCATCCGCCGGGGCAAGAAGTACAGCATGAACGACCTTGACGACATCGAGCGGAAGATCGTGGAGAATAATGTGAAGCTCTGCTTCCTCTGCTCGCCGCAGAACCCGACGGGCCGCGTGTGGACCCGGGAGGAGCTCTCCCAGTACAGCGCGATCTGCCGCCGCCATCATGTGCTCATCGTGGTGGACGAGATCCACGCGGACTTCACGTATCCCGGCTACCGGCACACCGCGTTCGGCACGCTGGGCGAAGCGGACGCGATGAACGCGGTGATCTGCACGGCTCCAACAAAGACGTTCAACATTTCCGGCCTGCAGGATGCGAATATCTGGATCCCCAATCCGGAGCTCCGCGCGGCTTTCCGGAAGGAGCTCACCGCATCGGGCATCATCCATCCGCCGCTCATGGGGCTCGTGGCGGGACGCGCGGCGTACACCGGCGGCAAAGCCTGGCTGGACGAATTGAAGGAATATCTCCTGCGCAATCTGAATTACGTGCGCAATTTTCTTTCGGCGAATCTCCCCTACATCAAGCTGGTGGAGCCGGAAGGGACGTATCTCCTGTGGCTGGACTTCCGCTACTACGGCCTGACGGATACGGCGCTCGAAATGAAGATCCGCAGCGACGCGCGCCTGTGGACAAACATGGGCAACGTGTTCGGCACGGAGGGCAGCGGCTATGTGCGGCTCAATATCGCCTGCCCGCGGGCGACGCTCGAGGAAGGGATGAACCGCCTCTACGAAGCGTTCAAATCGCAGAAGCCTTCCGCGACCCCGTACTTCCTCTGAAAATGCAAAAAAGAAACCGGCGCTCTTTCGAGCACGCCGGTTTCTTTTTTGCTGCGCTTTATTTCCGGAGCTCCCGGAGCAGCGCCTCCGCCTCGGAGCGCGCCTCTTCTTCCCGCGCGGGGTCGTCTTCGACGACGAGGGTCACCGCCTGCCCCTCGTGCGCGCCGGGGATCCATGCGGCGGGCAGCACCGCCTGCCGCCCGCTGTCGTCATAGAGGACCGCTTTGTCTCCTTCGATGCGGTCCAGAAACGTTTTGATTTCCATGTCATTTCTCCTTTTCCGCAGTCACGCGGAACGCGCCGCTCCCGTCGGTGGTGAAGGTCACCGTGCCGTCCCGGTCGGTGCGGTACACATGCTCCACGCCCGCTTTCGCCAGGCGGTCCAGCGCCTGTTTGTGGGGCAGGCCGTAGCTGTTGCCCGCGCCGGCGGAGAGCACCGCCGCTCCTGGAGCCGCCGCCCGGAGGAACGCGTCGGACGAGCTGGTCCGGCTGCCGTGGTGGCCCACCTTGAGTACGGCGCACCGGATATCTGCGCCGCTTTCGAGAATGGTCTCTTCCTCTTCTTTCTCTGCGTCGCCCGTGAAGAGCATGGCCGACCGGCCGTACACGAGGCGGCCCACAATGGAATTGTTATTCAGGTCGGGCGTTTTCTTTTTCCCTTCGGTGAGGGTTTTCACCGGCGCGGCCACTTCAAAATTCACATCTTTGAAGAGAGGAATCACGTCGCCCGCCTTCACCACGTGGAAGGGAATGTTCCGCGCCTTGATCTGTTTCAGATAGGTGCGGTACGTATTCGTCGTGGTGGGCACGCCGCTGTCGTAGATTTCCTTCACGTCCGCCGTCTGGAAGACCGCGAGCATGCCGCCCACGTGATCCGCGTGAGGATGCGTGATGATCACCTTCGACAGGGTGTCCACGCCGTACGCTTTCAGGTATCGTTTCATGTCCGGCCGATGGTCCACGTCGCCCGCGTCAATAAGCGCCCACTGGCCGTCCTTGGAGAGGAGGATGGCGTCTCCCTGCCCGATGTCGAGCACGCGCACGGCAAGCTCCGAGCCGCCCTGCGCGGGGCCTTCCGCCTTCTGCCCCGGGGAGCACCCCGCCGCGCCCAGCGCCATGAAGAGCGACAGCACGCACGCCGCGAGCCACCGCCAAAACAGTCGCATCATGGAAAAATCCTTTCTGTCACTCCGCCGCTTTCATGACCCGCGCCCGGGCAGGCGGCACGAAGCGCGCCACGTCGGACGCGGTGTAGCCCACGGGCGCGGTCTCCGCCGCGATGTCTCCCGCAAGGCCGTGAAGGTATACCCCCACGGACGCGGCGTCCCCTGCGGCCATGCCCTGCCCGGACAGCGCCGCGACGATGCCCGTGAGGGTATCCCCCATGCCGCCCGAGGCCATGCCCGGATTGCCCGTGGGATTCACCCACGCCGTACCGTCCGGAAGGGCCGTCACCGTGGGCGCGCCCTTGAGCACCACCGTCACGCGGTGCGCCGCGGCGTATTCCCGGGCGCAGTCGATGCGCCGCGCCTCGATCTCCGCGGGAGAGAGGCCGGTGAGCTGCGCAAATTCGCCCACGTGGGGCGTGATGATGATATCCCCCGGGCAGTCTTCGAAGGGAATGCGCCGCTTCGCCGCTGCGAAGAGCGCGTCCGCATCGAGGACGAGGGGCTTCGCGAAGCGCCGCACGAATCCCTCCACAAATTTCTGCGTCGTCTCTTCCCGCCCGAAGCCGCAGCCCATGGCGGCCACATCGTATGCGTCAGCCGCCTCAAGCGCCGCGGGAAGCATCGCTTCCGTGAAGCAGGGGCCGTCCGCGAGGGCGTGCACCATCACTTCCGGCACCCGCCCCGCCAGAAGCGCCGCCGCAGGGGCCACCGTCCGGAGGGCGATCTTCCCACCGCCCGCGTAGAGCGCGCCCTGCGCCGCGAGGAGCGCCGCCCCTTCCATGCCGGACGAGCCCGCGAAAATCCCGATGAAGCCGTTTTTCCCCTTGTGGGACACGCGCGTCCGCACGGGAAGCCGCACCGCCGCATCTTCCGCTTCCATGAGGCGCACGGGATACGCTTCCCGCGCCGTATCGGGGATGCCGATGGGCGCATAGAGGAGCCGCCCGCAGTAGTCCGAGCCGGGATAGAGCGCTTCGCCGCGCTTCACCGATCCGAGCGCCACCGTGACGTCCGCCTCGACGGCCGCGCCCGCCGCGCGCCCCGTGTCGCTCATGAGGCCGCTCGGCACGTCCGCAGCGACGACCAGCGCGTCCGCGTCGTTCATGTACGACAGGAGCGCCGCTTTCTCCCCCGTGACCTCGCTCGCCAGGCCCGTGCCGATGAGCGCGTCCACGATGACCGAGGCTTCCGCGAAATACGGCAGCGCTTCCGAAGCTTTCGCAATTTCCACCACGGGCACCCCCGCCATTTCCGCCGCGCGGCGGTACATCCGCGCCGCTTCCCCCATGTGGGCGGGATTCCCCATGAGGAGCGCCGTCACCTCCGCGCCCGCCGCCCGGGCGTAGCGCGCCGCCACAAATCCGTCGCCGCCGTTGTTGCCCGTGCCGCACACCATCACCGCCTGCGCGCCCCGCCAGCGCACCAGCTCCGCCGCGAGGCGCACAATGGCCGCCCCGGCATTTTCCATGAGCACCGCCTCGGGCAGGCCGTACTCCGTCATCGCCGCCGCGTCAAGCCTGCGCGCTTCTTCCGTCGTCGTGAGAATCATGATTTCCTCCTCCCTGCATGACCACCACCGCCGCCGCCATCCCCGCTTCGTGCGAGATGGATACGGCCATATCCGTCACGCCCAGCTCCGCCGCCCGGCGGGCAAAGGTGCCCTCCAGATGCAGCACCGGCGCGCCCCACTCCGTCCACGTGACGTGCGCGTCCCGCCAGGCCGAGCCGAAAATGCCGATGCCGAGCGCCTTGCCCGCGGCTTCGCGCACCGCCCAGAGCGCCGCGAACGACTCCCATTTGTGCGCCCGCTTCCCCTCGCAGTGGGCGATCTCTTCTTCCGTAAAGATCGCTTCCGCCCGCCTGGGAAATTTTGTGAGCAGCCGTTCCCAGCGCTCCGTCTTCACCAGATCGATACCGACGTACATGCAGCCTCCCTTGTATTTCCAATCGATATACCGCTATCCGTATCATATCTGCCCGCCCGCGAAAAAACAAGGCGCGGCGCGGCCCGTCCGCGGGGCAAAAAATTTCTCGCCATCTTCCTTGCCAGACCGCAGAAAGCATGATAGAATAGCAAGGTATGAAACAGCAAAAGACGGGAGGTGAAACCATTGCCGCAAATTAAAGCAAATCTCAAGACCATGAAGAAAGACGCTGCGAAACACGCTGTGAACGCCGCCGTCAAATCTCAGATCCACACGGCTGTGAAAAAAGCAGTCGCAGCTGCAAACTCCGATAACAAGGAGGAGGCTCTTCGGGCTGCTGTCAGCGTTATCGACAGCGCTGCCTCCAAAGGCGTACTCCACAAGAATACCGCCGCCCGCAAGAAATCCCGTCTTCATGCCCGCGTAAACGCTGCCATCGCCGCTGAAAAGGCCGCTGAAGCCAAGGAAGCCGCAGAAGCAGAAAGAGAAGCGGAAAAAGAAGCTTACAAGGAAAGAATGGAAGAAGAAAAGGCCTGAGCCCTTCTCCCGCTTGCAGCAAAACAGGAATCTCCACGAGGTTCCTGTTTTTTTGCTGTCCGCCTCCGTTTCTCCGCCCCGCCCGTTTTCTCCTTGACGAAAGCCGGAAATTTTAGTATTTTAATTCTGTAATTGAATCATGTCCGAAGACGGAAAATGACGGCCGCAGACACGCTCTGCGGATGTCTTTTTCCGTCTTTTCTTCTGCGGAAGAGGCGCGGCGCGCCGGACGGAGAAAGGATGTGCAGTATGCCGCAAAAGAAATCATGGATGACCCGTTTCCTCAACGGGGTCGAAACGGTGGGCAACAAGCTGCCCGACCCGGTGTCTCTCTTCATTCTGCTGGCGCTCATCACGGTGCTGCTGTCGGCGGTGTTCGGCGCGATGGGCGTGGAGGCGGTCCATCCGGGGACGCACAAGGTCATCCGCGTCATCAATCTCTTCAGCCTCGACGGCTTCCGCCAGATGTGGAGCAAAGCCGTGTCGAATTTCTCCACCTTCGCCCCGCTCGCCATGGTGCTGGTGTGCGTCATCGGCGCGGGCTGCGCGGAGAAGAGCGGCTTCCTCGCGGCGTTCATGCAGAAAATGCTCGGCGGCGCGTCGAAGGCGTTCGTCACGTTCGTCATCATTTTCATCGGCATCAACGGCAACGTGGCGGGCGACGCGGCGTTCGTCGTGCTGCCTCCGGTGGCGGCGGTGATTTTCCTCGGCATGGGCCGCCATCCCCTGCTGGGCATTTTCTGCGCCTACGCGAGCGTGGCCGCGGGCTTTTCCGCAAATATCATGCTGGGCATGACGGACTCCCTCGCGTACGGCTTCACCGAGGCGGCGGCGCGCATGATCGACCCGGAGTACACCGCTTCCCCGGCGATCAATTATTATTTTCTCTTCGCGTCGTGCGTGGTGCTGTCTTTCGTGGGCACGTATGTGACGGAGAAAATCATGGCGCCCCGCTTCGCCGGAGCGGATCTCTCGAAGTACGAGCTGGACGAGGAGCTCACGCGCCTCACGCCGGAGAAGAGCCGCGCCGTGACGAAGGCGCTCTGGGCGACGCTCGCCACGCTCGCGGTCATCGCTCTCCTCTCCATCGGCGACCATCCCGTGCTGGGCGACCCGGAGACGGGCTCCATCATGGCGAACAGCTCGCCCTTCATGCAGGGCATCATCCTCCTCGTGACGATCGTCCTCTTCGTGCCGGGCTGCGTGTACGGCTTCGCCGTGGGGAAATATAAAAACGACAAGGATCTCTTTGCGGACATCTCGCTGGCCTTCAAGGATATTTCCTCGTACATCATCCTGTGCTTCTTCTGCGCGCAGTTCACCAATTATTTCGCCTGGTCCAATCTGGGGGCGATCCTGGCCATCAAGGGCGCGGCGTTCCTCCAGTCCATGAATTTCACGGGCATGCCGCTCATCGTGGGGCTGGTCATCGTGGCGTGCATCGTCAATATTTTCATCGGCTCCGCCTCGGCGAAATGGGCCATCCTCGCGCCGGTCATGGTGCCCATGATGATGCTCCTCGGCTACGACCCGGCGCTCACCCAGGCGGCGTACCGCATCGGCGACTCCATCACGAACCCCATTTCCCCGCTCTTCACCTATTTCCCGCTCGTGCTGGGCTATGTGAAGCGCTATGAAAAAGATACGGGCTTCGGCACCATCGTGGCGAACATGCTGCCCTACTCGCTCATTTTCGCCATCGTGTGGGTGTGCCTCCTCGGCGTGTGGGTCCTCTTCGACCTGCCTCTCGGACCGGGCGGCCATATTTTCCTCCAGTGATTTCCCGGGACGGGTCTCCCGTCCCTTTCCCATGGAAAGGAGATTTTCATGTCTCTCAAAGATGAAGCGGAGCGGCTCTCGCCCTATATCCGGACCATGCGCCGCCATTTCCACCGGCACGGCGAGCTGTCCTTCGAGGAGAAGGCCACCACCCTGCGCATCGCGGACGAGCTCCGCCCCCTCGGCTATGAGGTGACGACCTTCCCCGATTATTACGGCCTCACTGCGAAACTGACCGGCGATCCCGCGGGGCCCGCGGTGGTGCTCCGCGCGGACATCGATGCGCTGCCCCTCACGGAGGCGACCGGCGCGGACTTTGCGAGCGAAACGCCGGGGGTGATGCACGCCTGCGGCCACGACTGCCACACGGCGATGCTTCTCGGCGCGGCGCGCCTCCTCGCGGCGCACCGGGAGGAGCTCGGCGGCACCGTGACGCTCCTCTTCCAGTCCGCGGAGGAGTCGGGCCACGGCATGCAGTACTATCTGGACCATCACTGCTTCGACGGCGCGGCGGCGGCCTTCGGCCTCCACATGAGCGCGGACATTCCGAAGGGGACCGTGGCCGTGCCCCGGGGGCCCCTCATGGCGTCGTGCACGGATTTCCGGTGCGTCGTGCGGGGCGTCTCCGCCCACGGCTCCACGCCCCATCTCGGGCGGGACGCCATCGCCGCGGCGAGCGCGCTTCTCCTGAATCTCCAGACGCTGGTCTCCCGCATGAACAATCCCCTCCACCCCCTCGTGATGACCGTGGGCCGCGTCCACGGCGGGAAACAGTTCAATATCATCTGCGACGAGGTCACCCTGGAGGGCACCATCCGCTCCTTCGACCGGGACATGTCCCGCCGCGCGCCGGAGCTCTTCCGCACCATCGCGGAAGGGACCGCGGCCGCCCTCGGATGTACCGCCGAGTTTGATCCCTTTTCCTTCGAGCCCGTCACGTCCAACGACCACGACGAACTGACGGACCTCGCGCGGCGGGCGGCGGTCTCCCTCTTCGGCGAAGCCGCGCTGGCGGACGAGCCCCGCTCCATGGCGTCGGAAGATTTCTCCCTCCTCATGGAGCGCGTCCCCGCAGTCTTCGCAAAAGTGGGCGCGCGGGACGAGGCCATGGCCTGGCCCCTCCATTCGGACCATTTCTGCCCCGACGACAGCTTCCTCTGGCAGGGCGCGGCGCTCCACGCGCAGTTCGCCCTCGATTTCCTCCGCGGGAAAGGAGACAAATGATGGATACAAAAGCTCTCGCTCTCCAGGAAAAAGACTACATCGTCGGCCTCCGCCGGTGGTTTCACGCGCATCCCGAGCTGGGCGGCGAAGAAAAGGAAACCACCGCGCGCATCGTTTCCGAGCTCCGCGCGGCGGGCGTGGACGTGGAGACCTTCGACGACATCACGGGCTGCGTGGGCACCCTCCGGGGCGCGCGCCCCGGCCCCACGGTGATGCTCCGCGCGGACATCGACGCGCTCCCCATCCAGGAAGCGGACACGGCGAAGCCCTACGCCTCGCAGCATCCCGGCGTGATGCACGCCTGCGGCCACGACTGCCACACGGCGATGCTCCTCGGCGCGGCGCGCCTCCTCGCGGCGCACCGGGAGGAAATCTGCGGCACGGTGAAATTCCTCTTCCAGATGGCGGAAGAAATCGGCACAGAGTCCCGCCATTACGTGGAGAAAGGCTGCCTGGCGGGCGTGGACGCCATCTACGGCCAGCACGTGTGGTCCCTCCTGCCCGCCGGCACGTACAATCTGGAAGACGGCCCGCGCATGGCCTGCAGCGACCGCTTCACCATCCATGTGCACGGCCGGGCCGCCCACGGAAGCGCGCCCCATCAGGGCCGGGATGCGGTCCTCGCCGCCGCGGCGGTCGTCATGGCCCTGCAGGCCCTCGTCTCCCGCGCCAACGACCCGCAGAATACGTTCGTCCTCACCACGGGCGTCTTCGACGGCGGCACGCGGGACAATATCGTCGCCGCCGAAGCCGTGCTCGTGGGTACGTGCCGCGCCTTTGACAACGACTTCCGCCGCACCATCCCCCAGCTCATCCGCACCGCCGCGGAGAACGCCGCCCGCGCCTGGGGCTGCACCGCCGAGTGCGAATACTTCTTCGGCCCGGCGCCCCTCATCAACGCCCACAAAGAGCTGAACGGCATCGCCCGCGCCGCCGCCCGGCGCATCCTCGGCGAGAACGCCCTCGTCCCCATGGAGCGCCAGATGGGCGCGGAAGACTTCTCCGTCTACCTCGCGGACACCCCCGGCCTCTACGGCTTCCTCGGCTGCCGCAACGAAGCGAAAGGCGCAGCTTCCCCGCACCACTCGGACACCTTCGACGTGGACGAAGACGTGCTCCCGCTCGGCGCGGCGCTGTACGCCCAGTTCGCCCTCGATTTCCTCCATAAAAAATAAACATAAACGCGCAAAAACGCCGCGGACCCCCAAAGGAATCCGCGGCGTTTTTCTTTTACACCGGCGCGTCCGCCGGATAGCCGTTCAGCCAGTTTGCCGCGCGGCGCAGCAGCCGGAACTGCCCCTCCGCCTCGATCACATCCTCCAGCCGTTCCATCTCCACCAGCCGGCGGCAGATCTCCACCGCCTGCAGAAAGAGAAATACATTCGTATCCCCCTTCGCCGTCTCCGGATCGATGTGCTCTTTCTCGAAATAATCGAGGAAACGCACCAGAATCCCCGCATAGCCCTCGAGGAGCACCTCCTTGCGGACGCTCACTTCCCGCTGCCGGTCCATTTCCTCACTCCTCTCCGGTACACCCGTCCCTCCGCCCTGCTCCGCAGAGAATCCCGCCGTTTCGTCTGACGATTACTTTTCCTATTATAAATCATCCGGACTAATTCATAAAATGAATACATCCAATTCGCATACAAAGCGCCTTCCGCGCAGAAAAATCATGCACGCGCCAATTGCCCGGCATGCGGCGCGCCGGCCGCTCCGCCGGCCGCGCCAGAGGCTCCGCCCCGCGCGTGCGCCCGCCTGTCCGCCCGCGTTCTCCACGCAGCAAAAAAGCCCCGCGCAGGGGCTTTCCTCTTCTGCCGCGCTCAGAAGAACAGCAGAAACACGCGCATGAGAATCATGCCGATGACCGCGTTGATGATGCTGATCGCCATGAGGAGCGGCCAGTATTTCTTCGGCACATCCGCCGTACCGAGGAGCCGGCCCATGTACTGGAGCTGCGACCCCATGAGAATGAAGGCGGGCATGAGGATGGTGATGTGCACCGGCTCGAGCACGCCCTGCGTGAAGAAGGCCGCCGCCACGCCCACCGCGGCGGAGCACGAGAGCCAGGTGGTGAGGAGCACGATGAGCGCTTCGCCGGGCAGGCCCAGCAGCCCCATCACCGGCCCGCACCAGTGGCCGATGAAGTCCATGATGCCGAGAATATTCAGGATGTAGGCGATGACATAGGCCATGAGGATATTCGGCACGAGGTTATTCACGCCGATGGCCCAGCCTTTGCGCGCGCCCTGCACGAAAATATCAAATACGTTGCCCTTCGGCACAAGCGCTTCCTCGATCGCTTCTTTCTGTACGGTCATGTCCGGTTCCTTAGCTGCCATGGGTGAAGTCTCCTTTGTAAACGGTGTCGAGAACGATGCGGCAGAGAACCGCGCCGAAGAATTTCAGAACAAAAATGACGAGAAGCGGAATGACGATGGGCACGACGGCATAGCTGAAGAGCGCGCCCACGATGGCGAAATAGTTATTGATCATGCCCGCGCCGGAGTACTGCCACGCGGCGATGATGGTCTGCTCGCGTTTGTCGATGAGTTTTTCATCCACAAGCTCTTTCGTGAGGGCCGCGCCGGCGTCGGTGCTCTGCATGTCCGTAATGAGCGTGAGACCCACGAAGCCGGGCACGTCCATGATGGGCCGCAGGAGCGGCGTCATCAGTTTCTGCGCCGCGGTGAGCGCGCCGTAGTGGGAGAGCACTTCCACCGCGCCCACGGCGAGCATGACCGACGGGATGAGGGACAGGGCGAAGAGGAAGCCGCCCCGGGCGCTGATGCCGCCCATACCCACGAAGGTGGCCTTGTCGTTGGCCATGGTGCCGAATTTCCCGATGAGGGTGCTGAAATCAAACGCGCGGAGCCACTGGGCCTGCTGGATGGATGCGAAGACCCCCGCGAAAAACAGAATGGCGAATATGAGCGCCAGATAGCCCTTCCAGCCCACGCGGGGCAGGCGCGAGAGGCGCTCTTCTTCTTCTTTTGAAACCATGCGTTCCTTCCTTTCTCCGCCGTGCGGACGATCCGGTCCGGGCCGGATACGCAAAAAGGCCGTCCTGCGAGTCAGCGCAGGAACAGCCTCTTCGCCGATTTTCTATGAAAGTTATCTGGATTTTATCACATCGTTACCGGTCAGTGCAATACGATTCGCCCGCTTTATTTTGTATTTACTATTTTTTTATTTTCTCACAGAGAACGCGCGCGTGAAGATACGGCAGGCGTACGATTTCCTAAATGAAGAAAAAAATTTCTCTCAATCGGTCGTCCGTCTCTTGTAAAATCCCGCTCACCTTATACAATAAAATCATATATACCGCCGGACCACCGGCTGAGCGCATGAAGGAGGCTATCATGGCGACTACCGTATTCAAGCATTTCAACTATCTCCATACCATCCCCGAAGTGGGCATGCAGGAAGTGAAGACGTCCGCCTACGTGGCGGCCGTGCTGGACAAGGCCGGCTACCGGGTGGAGACGCAGATCGGCGGCGCGACGGGCGTCGTGGGCATACTGGACAGCGGCGTCCCCGGGCCGGTGCTGGGGCTGCGCGCGGACATGGACGCGCTGGGCACGCCGGAGCACGCGGCGCATCTCTGCGGCCACGACGCGCACATGTCCATGCTGCTTTCCGCGGCGGAAGAAATCATGGACGAAGGGCTGGTGAAGAAGGGCAAGCTGAAAGTTCTCTTCCAGCCGGCGGAGGAAACGAGCGGCGGCGCGATTTCCATGATCGACGGCGGCGCGGTGGACGACGTGGACTACCTCATCGGCATGCATCTGCGCCCCGTGCAGGAATGCCGCATCGGCCAGGCGGCCCCGGCCATGTACTACTCCTCCGCGGGCCATGTGACCATCGAAGTGACGGGCCAGCAGAGCCACGGCGCGCGCCCCTACCTCGGCATCAGCGCCCTCGACGCGGGCTGCCTCATCGTGCAGGCGGCGAACGCGCTCCGCTTCAATTCCAACATCGTAAACAATCTGAAGGCGACGCGCTTCCTCTGCGACGCGGGCGTGATGAACGCCGTGCCGGGCAGGGCGACCCTCGTCTTTGATCTGCGCAGCCAGGACAACGATCTCATGGACACCATGGTGGCGCAGCTCCGCCGCGCGGCGGAAAACGCGGCGGCCTCCGTGGGCGCGTCCATCACATGGACGGTCAACAACATCACCCCCGCGTCCATCATCACGCCGGAGGTGACGGACCTCATCTCCGAAGTCATCCGCAGCGAGCTCGGCGAAGCGGCGCTCGTGCCGCCCATCACCACTGCCGGCGGGGAAGACTTCTTCTGGTACCCGCGGAAGCGCCCGCAGATCAAGACCGGATTCATCGGCCTCGGCGCGGACGTGGAGCCGGGGCTTCATGCGCCGGACATGCATTTCAATCACGACTGCCTGCCGAACGGCGTGAAGCTTCACAAAGGCGCCGTGAAGAAGCTCCTCGGCTGAGGCGCGAAAAAAAGAGAGAAGACGCATCCATGCCTTCTCTCTTTTTTCATGCCCGCAGTCTCTTTCCCCTTCACAGGAAAACCCGGTGCTCCGAAAGGAAACGCCGGGTTCTTTTTATTGTCCGTGCAGCGTGAAGATGACCAGCTCCCGCCGGCATCCCAGCCGGAAGGGGAACCAGCCCCCGTCCCCGCAGCTCACGTACGCGCTGTGCACGCCGTCGCTGTAAAATCCGCGGGTGTATTTGAACGGCGTGAAAACCGGCCGGCCCCCGATGCCAAACTGCATGCCGTGGGTGTGGCCCGTGAGGGTGAGCGCCGCGCCCCGGGCGAATCCTTCGTCGATGAGATCCGAATGATGCGCGAGGAAAATCACCGGCGCGCCTTCGGGAATGCCCGCGAACGCCGCGTCCGCCATGGCATGCATTTCTTCTTCATGGGCCGGCCCCCGCGCCCAGGGATAGTCCGCCCCGGCGATGTAGAGCGCGTCCCCGCCGCGGTAGACGGCGGTGTGCGCATTTTCAAGGATGGGCACGCCCGCCCCGGCAAATCCCGGCCGGATCGCTTCCCGCCCGCGGTAATATTCGTGGTTGCCCCAGATAAAGAGGATGCCATCCGCAAAGTCCCGCTTCCGGGACTTCATGATGCGCGCCGCATCCCCCATCTGCCGCGTGTCGTCGATGAGATCCCCCGTAATGACCGCCAGGTCCGCCCCTTTCACGCCCGCCGCGCCGAGAGCCGCGTCCAGATCGTCGCAGCGGTAGTACGGCCCGATGTGCGTATCCGAGAGCTGGGCGATGCGGTACCCTTCAAACGACGCGGGCAGCCCCGGCACCACGACGGATACCTCGTGGATTTCCTCCACGGCGTTGCCCTTCGTGACGCCCAGAAGGCCCCCTCCGAGCAGCGCCACCGCGCACACGCCTCCCAGCCACCGCGCCGGGCGCCGCGTCCGGCGGAACAGCGAAGCCAGCGCCGCCGCGCCGAGCGGGAGCACCCCCGCAAAGCCCGCCGTCACGAGCGCACACGACCCGTAGGCCAGCGCCGAAACGAGCCACCCCGCGTCCACGTAGCCGCAGCCGTACCACCAGTACATCTCCTGCGCGCCGTAAAAGAGCGCCGCCCCGAGAAGCGCCCACAGCCACCACCACTTCCGGCGGAAAAGCACCCCGAGAAACGCGCCGTTCAGAAAGCCCGCGGCCGTCACCGCCAGCGTAATCGTGAAAAATGCAAATGTCGGTCCGTGATTCATGAGCGCCTCCCCTTACACCACCGCGGCGAGCCGCGCATGCGGCCCCGCGAGAGGGATGCGCCGGAGCTCCTCCCGCGTGAACCGCCGCCATTCCCCGCCCGCGGGGTCCTCCGCGCCGTCCATGCGGTACGCCCGCATGTGCCAGATGCGGTGCGTGAAGACGTGCGTGTGCGACCACATAAAGTCTTCTACAGGCGCGTGGAGCAGCGCCTCCAGCGCCGCCCGGCTCCTGTCCGCGTCCGCTTCCAGCGCCATGGGAAATTCCCACATATTCGCCAGCATGCCCCGCGCAGGCCGGCGGTGCAGGAGAAACGTCCCGTCCCGCTCCGCCACGGCGCACGCCGCGTACCATTCCGTCTGAGGCTTCTTCTTCGTCCTCACGGGCAGCTCCGCCTCCCGGCCCTGCCGCAGCGCTTCGCACACGCCCCGGAGAGGGCACGCCGCGCACCGGGGTCGCTTCGGGATGCACACCTCCGCGCCGAGATCCATGAGCGCTTCATTGAAATCCCCCGGCCGGTCCGCGGGAATCGTCTCCTCCGCAAGACGCGCGATGCGCTTCCGTCCCGCGCTCTTCAGGATATCGTCCGTCACCGCGTAAAGCCGGGCGTACACGCGGAGCACGTTTCCATCCACCGCGGGCGTCCGCGCCCCGTACGCGATGGACGCCACCGCTCCCGCCGTGTAGTCCCCGATGCCGGGGAGCGCCCGGATGGCCGCCGGGTCCCGGGGCATAACGCCGCCGTACGTCTCCGCGATGACCTGCGCCGCCTTGTGGATATTCCGCGCCCGGCTGTAGTATCCCAGCCCCTGCCACGCGTGCAGCACCTCCGCCTCGTCCGCGCGGGCCACGTCGCCGATCGTGGGAAACCGCTCCATCCACGACGCGAAGTACGGCTTCACCGCCTCCGTGCGCGTCTGCTGGAGCATGATCTCCGAAATCCACACGTGGTAGGGATTCCGCGGATGCGACTCCCGCCAGGGCAGATCCCGGCGGTGCGCGTCAAACCACGCGAGCAGCGTCCGCGGCCAATCCTTATTCTCCAAAGCGCACCTCCTGAAACTCCGTACCCGTCACATGGTCGCCGTCCGCGGCGAAATACACCGTGCCCCGGATCTTCTTTCCCCCCAGCACCATGGGCAGCCAGATTTTATCCGCCTCCCACATCTCATCGTACGGGAGCGCATCCGGCGTAAACCACCGCGGCTCCATCTCCTCCGACCGGCGGGGCTCGCCCGTCCAGACACGCGCGAAATACACCAGCCCCGCGTGCGACCAGGACATATCCGAAGGCTGGCAGAAATACAGATCCGCCGCGAGGGTAAGCGACAGCGGATCCGCCCTGAGCCCGCACTCCTCGAAGAGCTCCCGCGCGGCGCACTGGCGCATGGTCTCCCCCGCCTCGAGCTTTCCGCCGAATCCGTTCCATTTCCCGCATCCCATGCCGCGCCGCTTCCGGCCGAGCAGCACCGCGCCGTCCGCGCGGATCGGATACACCAGCGACGTGTCACGCATGGTTCGGATACTCCTCGAAATACAGCGCCCGGAAGAGCCGCTTCCCCGTCTCCGTCTTATACAGCCGGCGGTACAGCGCCTCATTGCGCTTCCGGTCCGCGCCGTCCTCGTACTGATTCACCAGCATGTCCGCCTCGGCGAGAATCTGCGCGTCCGGCCCGTCGATCGAGCCGTACGAATGGTGATGCCCCACCAGCCACAGGATGCGCTCCGCATCCTCCGGTGCAAAGCCCAGCGCGTGCAGCATGGGCTCCGCCTCCGCCGGCCCCAGATCCTCCTGGATCTTTCCGTCGTTCCGGCCGAAGCGCCGCTCCCCCTCGTGGATGCCGATGTCGTGCACATACGCCGCGGCCTCCAGCCGGAGCATCGTCCGCTCATCCAGCCCCTCCGCGAGGCCGATGAGCCGCGCGAAATCGTGCACCTTCAGAAAATGATGGATCCGCTTCGGATCCCCCTTGTCATACTCGATCATGGCCATGGCCAGCCTGTCCAGCAGCGTCATGCACACCGCCTCCTTTTCTATCGCCCCTTATTATACAGGAACGGCGCGGGGATTGCGCCCCTTCCGGAAAAAAGGCAGCAAAAAACCGGCGGGGTCTCCCCTGCCGGTCTTCTCCGGAAATCAGTCTGCGCTGAACGGAAGCAGAGCGATCGCTCTCGCTCTCTTGATGGCCAGATTGATCTTGCGCTGATGTTTCGCGCAGGTCCCCGTAATGCGGCGGGGCAGAATCTTGCCGCGTTCAGAAATGAAGTGACGCAGCGTCGCCACGTCCTTGTAGTCCAGCGTGTCGATGTGATCGACGCAGCACTGGCAGACCTTTCTTCTCGGTCTTCTGATTCTATCTCTCTTGTTCATGGTGTGTCCTCCGTGTCTTAGAACGGAATATCCTCATCCGTTCTGGATGTTCCGAACTGATTGAAATTACCTCTGGACTGACTGAATCCACTGGGCTGAGCATACCCTCCCATATCCTGCGCCGGCTGCTGGCTGTGCGGCATGCCGATGGGCAGCGCGATCAGATTGGCCGTCACTTCCGTGACATAGCGCTTCTGACCATCCTGAGTTTCATAGGAGCGGGAAGAATAACGCCCTTCAACGAATACGCGGGTTCCCTTTTTCAGCTGATTGCCCACCGCTTCCGCCAGCGAGCCCCAGGCCACCACATTGATGAAATCCGTGAGCTCTCTCTGCTCTCCGGTGGGCGCACTGTACGTACGGTTGACGGCGACGCTGAAAGAGGCCACCGCTCTTCCGGTCTTCGTGGCGCGCATCTGCGGGTCTCTCGTCAGATTTCCCATAATCTGTACTGAATTCATCGTCTCGTCTCCTGATTAGTCATCCAATTTGATAATGATATGACGGATAATTTCTTCGTGAATCTTGATGACACGGTCGAGCTCTCTGATCTGAGCGGGGTCAGCCTGGAAATCGATGACCACATAGTAGCCTTCGGTCTGGTGCTTCACTTCGTAAGCGAGCTGACGCTTGCCCCATTCATCTTCCTTGTCGATGGTGCCGCCGATCTTGCCGATGGTGTTCTTTACGAGCTCCACGGCAGATTTAATAACTTCATCATCTGCAACGTTCACGATGAACATGACTTCATACTTCTTCATACTGTCGCCTCCTTCTTGGACCTGTGTCCCCCGCATTCCGGGGGCTGGAAGTGCCTAAAACATTAGACCTAAATATTATACACAAACGCCCCCGCCCGCGCAAGGAAAATTTTCGATAAAATACAGCCATTTTTCCTGCATGAAATCCATTACTCTGCCTATGCGGCAGTTCACATCCGCGACGGTCTCCGGCGTGTATGGTACATTTTCTAAGCTGCCTATGCGGCAGTTCACTTCACGTCTGATTTCTTCAGGCGCAGCATCTCTTTCTAAGCTGCCTATGCGGCAGTTCACA
>CATVYJ010000005.1 GCA_958348245.1 uncultured Veillonellaceae bacterium
AAAATGAAGCGACGCTGGAATCGTATTCCAAAGACGGGATCAGTCGTATGTTTTGGGCACGTACGGATTTGAGCTGTGGGTCCGCAATAGAATGAGAAAAACAACCGCCTCGGGATGTACATCCGCACCGCGTGGGAGAACTGTTTTCGTCGTTTGTGAGACCCGCCCCGGCATGAGAAAGGGTAAGTGCATCGTGCTGTGAGGCCGCATCCCCATGAGACAGTACGCATCCGGCCGGAATGCCCTTCGTTTTTTATTCCACATTGCGGAATGATTTCTGAAATACAGAATCTCTCCGCATTTTCGAGAAAATCTGGAAGCGCCTATAAAAGATTTCATGAGAAAAACCGCCGGAAAATAGGGGAAATGACACTTTCCGCGCCTTGCGGGCAGCCTTGTTTTCGGATACCATTTCATATAGCGAAATAAAAGATCGGCAGGAGGTGAGAGTATGACGGCTCCCATTCAGAGCCTGCGCCGGTCCATGAAGATTCTGGCGCTCATGAGCCGGGGCGGCAAGACGGACTACACGCTGGCCGAGCTCGCGGCGGAGGCGTGCATGCCGGCCAGCTCGGTGTACCGCATCCTGCAGACGTTCGCGCTGGATCAGTATGTGCTCGCCGACGGGCGGACCCACACGTACCGGCTGGGGCCGGCGCTGGTGCCGCTGTGCCAGACGGCGGGCGAGGACAGCGACCTGAAGCGGGCGGCCATGCCGTATCTGGAAGAGATGGCGGCCCGGACGGGGGACGACGCGTTCCTCATGACGGTGTCCGGCTTCCACAGCCGCACGCTGGCGAAGGCGGAAGGCCCGGGGCGCATCAAGATCGTGGCGACGTTCGAAGGCAATACGGATCTGCACTGCGGGGCGAACCGGAAGCTGCTGCTGGCGTACCAGAGCGAGGATTTCATCGACGCGTACATCGCCCGCGGCCTCAAGGCCTACACGGCACAGACCATCACGGACCGGGACCGGCTGCTGGCGGAGCTCCGCGCCATCCGCGAGGAAGGGGTGAGCTTCTCGCTGGGCGAGTTCATCGAGGGCGCGATGGGATTCAGCGCGCCGGTGAGGGACCGCACGGGCGCGGTGATCGCGTCCATGGGGACCACGGGGCCGGCCATTCAGGTGACGGCGGCGCGGATCAACGCGCAGAAGAAAGTGGTCGCCGACTGCGCGGCCCGGCTCTCGGAGGTGCTCGGCTACCGCGCCGCGTGAAGCCGCGGGCGGTATACAAGATTTTCATAGGCGGTTGAAGAAATTTTGTAATAGCGCGCGGGTGCCGGACAGCGGTATTTCGGTGTACAATTATTTTATAAAAAGTTGTGTTCTATGTGCGCGAAATGTAATACAGGGTGCGGGTGATTGGTATGGACTTGGCACAAGATGTCCTGGCGATCCTGCAGGTAATCCTGCTCGACCTGTCACTTGGCGGAGACAATTCCATTGTCATCGGGATGGCGGCGAAAGGCCTCCCGGAGAAACATCAGAAGAAAGTCATTATTTTCGGCGCGGCGGGCGCGGTCATCGCGCGGTTCCTGCTGGCGGCCATCATCGTGTGGCTGCTGTCCGTGCCGTATCTGAAAACCATCGGCGGGATCATCCTCGTATGGATCGGCATGAAGCTCATCGGCGAAGAGGATACGGGCGACGATGAAGACGTGCATGTGGAGGCGAAGACCACCTTCTGGGGCGCGGTGGAGACCATCGTGCTGGCGGACTTCATCATGAGCCTGGACAATGTGCTGGCCATCGTGGCGGCCACCAATGAAAATCTGGAACTCCTCGTAGCGGGGATGCTCATTTCCGTGCCGATCATCATGCTGGGCAGCACCATCGTGGTGAAGATCATGGACAAATTCCCCCAGATCATCTACATCGGCGCGGTGGTCATCGGCTGGGCGGCCGGCGGCATGATGGTGACGGACCCCCATCTGGGCCTGCCGGAGGAATGGGCGCTCTACGTGAAAGTGGGCGTGACGCTGCTCGTCGCGGTCGGCGGCTGGGTCTGGCAGCATATGAGCAGGATCAAGAAGAATAACAATCGCAGAAATAAACCCAAGGGCACCGGAGACGGCGCGGCGGATATGGACGCCGCCGCGGAGTGAGCCGGCGCGGGACAGGGCGTGCAGAAAGCGGAAGCGGAACGGAAAGCGCGGCAAGCGGTAGGATATTTCTTTTTCCGGCGGTTTTCCCGGCCTGACAGAAACTGCGCAGTACGGGACCCGGCGGGCCCCATGGATTGACAGCCGGAGGAGGGAACCCTATGGACATCGTGGAAGGCGCCTGGATGTTTCTCCAGGTGATTCTGCTGGATCTGGCGCTGGGCGGCGATAATTCCATCGTCATCGGCATGGCGGCTAAAGGCCTGCCGCAGCATCAGCAGAAGAAGGTCATCGTTTTCGGCGCGGCGGGCGCGGTGCTCGCGCGGTTCATGCTGGCGGCCATCATCGTGTGGCTGCTGTCCGTGCCGTATCTGAAGACCATCGGCGGCCTCGTCCTCGTGTGGATCGGCATGAAGCTCATCGGCGAGGGCAATTCCGAAGAGGATGTGCACGTGGAGGCGAAGGCCACTTTCTGGGGCGCGGTGGAGACCATCGTGCTGGCGGACTTCATCATGAGCCTGGACAATGTGCTGGCCATCGTGGCGGCCACCAATGAAAATCTGGAACTCCTCGTAGCGGGGATGCTCATTTCCGTGCCGATCATCATGCTGGGCAGCACCATCGTGGTGAAGATCATGGACAAATTCCCCCAGATCATCTACATCGGCAGCATTGTCATCGGCTGGGCGGCGGGCGGCATGATCGTGACGGACCCCCATCTGGGCCTGCCGGAGGCATGGGCGCTCTATGTGAAAATCGGCGTGACGGCGGTCGTCGCCGTGGGCGGTTTCCTGTGGCAGCACATCGCGGCGCGGCTGAGCGGACGGAAACATCACGAAGCATAAAAGAAGCATAACAATTTTCCATACGGGAGACGGCGGCCGGAAGGCGCTTCGGTGCGGAGAGCACTTCCTCTGGCCGCTTTTTTATGTCATAATAGTGAAGTAAAGGCAGGCATCTGCCGGACAGTCATTTGTCATCGCAGGGAGGAACGGGCATGGAGATCATGGAAAGCGCCTGGATGTTTTTCCAGGTGATTCTGCTGGATCTGGCGCTGGGCGGCGATAATTCCATCGTCATCGGTATGGCGGCCAAGGGGCTGCCCCATGAACTGCAGAAGAAAGTCATCTTTTTTGGCTCAGCCGGGGCCATTCTGGTGCGCTTTCTGCTCGCGGCGGTGCTCGTGTGGCTTCTGGCCATTCCCTATCTGAAAACCATCGGCGGCCTCGTCCTTCTGTGGATCGGCATGAAGCTCATCGGCCATCAGGGACAGGAGGAAGAGGTGAACGTGTCGGCGCAGTCCACGTTCTGGGGCGCGATCCAGACGGTCATCATCGCCGACGCCATCATGAGCCTGGACAATGTGCTGGCCATCGTGGCCGCGACGAACGGCAATCTCATACTTCTCATCATCGGGATGCTCATCTCGGTGCCCATCATCATTCTGGGCAGCACGGTCATCGTGAAAATCATGGACCGGTTCCCGTGGATCATCTGGGTCGGCAGTCTGGTCATCGGCTGGGCGGCGGGCGGCATGATCGCCACGGACGAGTATGTGGCTCTGCCCGAGTCGTACGCTCTCTATCTGAAGATCGGCGTGACGGCGCTGGTCGCGGCGGGCGGCCTCATCTGGCAGAGAATGGAGCGCAGGCAGTCTGCGTGATAAGTAAACAAACCGGGAGAAGAGGAGCGCTCTGTGCGCCCCTTTTCCTGTTTTTCTCTCATTCCCGTGGTACAAAACAGTTAGGAGGACAGACATGGACATCATGGGAAGCGCGTGGGTCTTTCTGCAGATCATTCTGCTGGATCTGGCGCTGGGCGGAGACAATTCCATCATTATCGGCATGGCGGCGAAGAACCTGCCGCCGAAGCAGCAGAAGAAGGTCATCCTGTTCGGGACGGCCGGGGCCATTCTGGCGCGGTTCCTGCTCGCGGCGATTCTCGTCTGGCTTCTGGCGGTGCCGTATCTCAAGACCATCGGGGGCGTGATCCTGCTCTACATCGGCATGAAGCTCATCGGCCATCAGGGCAAGGAGGAAATGGAAGTGGAGTCCCAGAGCTCCTTCTGGGGCGCGGTGCAGACCGTGGTGGTGGCGGACGTCATCATGAGTCTGGACAATGTGCTCGCCGTCGTGGCCGCGACGGAAGGGGATCTCATGCTGGTCATCATCGGTATGCTCATTTCCGTGCCGATCATCATCGTGGGCAGCACCGTGGTGGTGAAGGTGATGAACCGCTTCCCGTGGATCATCTATGCAGGGAGCCTGGTCATCGGCTGGGCGGCGGGCGGCATGATCGCCACGGACGAATATCTCGGCCTGCCCGATTCGTGGGCGCTGGGCCTGAAGATCGGCATGACGGCCTTCGTGGCGGCGGGCGGCTGGCTCTGGAGCCGGATGGCGGCGAAATAAATCGAAAAGAAAAGCGGGGCATGCCCGCTTTTTTTGTGCAGGCGGTCCGGCCGGGCGCGCCCGGTATGGTACAATAAAGAATAAAAAAGGAGGGTGCCATGCATACGGACTTGCTGCTCGTCCTCGTGGCGGGCTATACGGTATACAAAATCGGATGGGTGGACGGATGGACGGCGGTGAATCTCTTCCTCGTGCTCTGCCTCGTCATCATCGGCGCGGCGTCGGTCTTCCGCCGGACCGGCTACTGGAAGCGCATGGACGCCGCCCGGAAGGAAGCGGAGGAAAAGGCCCGGAAGGACGGGCAGAAGTAAGAAGAGAGGCGATCTCCATGAATGAGCTGCGGATGGTGAAACAACTGAACGGACAGGCGGGGAAATGCATTCCCTGGGACATGGCCATGGACGGCGTGGCCCGCTTCGGCCATCTGGCCTTTGTGGCCTACGGGCTGTGGCTCTGGTTCGGCGGGCGGCGGCAGGAGCGGACGGCGCGGCGGGCGGCGGCGCTTACGGCGCTCCTGGGCGTCGTCTCGTGCTCGCTCCTGTCCTTTGCCATCGGCCGGCTGTGGAAGCGGCCCCGTCCTTTCGCGCGGGACGGGCGCATCTGGAATTTCACCGGCCACAGGGCAAACGCCGCCTTTCCCAGCAACCACACCATGAACGGCGCGGTGGTGTCCGCGGTGATGCTGCGCCTGCGCATGCCCGGCGCGAAGGCGCTCGCGGCGCTCACGGCGCTGCTCGGCTTCTCCCGCATCTACGCGGGGATTCACTATCCGACGGACGTCCTGGGGGGCGCGGCCATCGCGCTTCTCATGGACGCGGCGCTTCTTCGCAGGCGCGCGGTGGCGCGGGGCGCGGCGTGCCTTGCGGCGTCGTACGCCGCGGCGGAGCGGCTGTGGCGGCTTGCGCGCCGCCTGCGGTGACGTCATGGCGGAACGGCAGGACAAAGAGCGGGGCAAAGCGCTCCTCATCGTGCGGATCATCCAGATCCTGCGCCGGGAATCGGACGAGGAGCATCCCGTCTCGCAGCAGCGCATTCTGGAACTCCTCGCGGAGCGGTACGGCATGACCGTGGACCGGAAGTCCATCCGGCGCAATCTCCTCCGTCTCGCGCAGGCGGGATTTCCCGTATACAGCCGGGAGGGGACGCGGCGCATCCGCGGACGGACGGAGGCGGTGAGCCTCGGCTGGTACTGGAAGCACGCCGTATCCGGCGCGGACGCGGGGCTCCTCGAGGACGCGCTCCAGTTTTCGCCCCTGCCGGCGCTCCGGGTGCGGCAGCTCGCGGAAAAGCTGAAACGGTTTTCCAGCCGGCACGGTCGGAGCGGCGCGGTGCAGGCGAAAAATCTGCCCCGGCCGGACGCGCAGGCGCTGGCGGAGCGGCAGAAAGAGACGGCGGCGCTTCTCACGGCGGCCATCGCGGAGAAGAAAAAAATCCTCTGCTGGACGGATCACTTCGAAGCGGACGGCAAGTGGCATCACGACCGGAGCGGCGCAGGCGAAGAGCGGCGGCTCAAATTGAATCCCTACGCGCTCTTTGCGGCGTGCGGGCAGTATGTGCTGCTGGCCAATCCCGACGGGGAAGAGACGGCGCGGCTGTACCGCCTGTCCCGGCTGAGCGGCGTGGAATTGACGGACGAGGCGGCGCGGCCCCAGAAGTCGGTGGACGCTCTCGAGGGCGGGCTTGCGGCGTCGGCGTACCTGGACGCGGCGGAAACGGTGTACCTGGAGCCGCCCGCGCGGTGCACCCTCGATATGCGGCCTGAAACGCTCACTTCCCTCGCGGAGACCTTCGGGAAGCGCGCCCGCGTGCTTTCGGCGACGATCAATTCCGTGCAGGCGGAGGTGGAGGCGGCGCCCGGCGCGGTGGCGGCGTGGGCCCTGCCGCTCGGAGGCCGCGTGAAAGTGACCGGGCCGCCCCATCTGGTGCGCGCCATGAAAGATACTGCGGCGGCGCTCGCCAGGCTCTACGGAGGGGGCGTATGAGCGCCTGCGCGTGGGCGCTCGCCGCGGCGGCGCTGCTCCTTCTGGCGGCGCTCCTCTGTCCCGTGCGGTACCGCCTGTACGTCAGCCGGACGGGCGGCGCGGCGGAGGCGCGCTTCTTCGGCGGGCTGTATACGAAGACGGTCCGCTGGCCGGAAGCGTCCGCGCCGGAAGAGCCGGAGCGGCTCCCGGACGGGGCGGAGACGGCGGCTTCGGCCCCTGTGCCCGTGGAAAAAGAAACGCCTCTCGTGCCTGGCCGGGACGGCCGGCCCGCGGCGGACGGCGCTTTGGCCGGGCCCGGCGCGGCGCGGGCGGCGGAAGAGAGGGCTCCGGAGGGGCAGAGCGCGGGCGAAGGCGGATGGGAAGCGGAAGAGAGCGCGCCGGACGAGGCGGTGCGGCGGCCCGGCATGCCGGCGGTCCTTGCCTTTGCGTGGGACAATGGCGCCGTACGCATCCTGCTCCGCGCGGCGGGGCGGCTCTACCGGCACAGCCGGCCCCGGCATCTGGTCCTCGCCGGGCGGGCCGGGCTGGGCGACCCCATGAAGACCGGCGTCGCGGCGGGGCTCGTCTATGCGGCGCTTCCCGGGGCGTGCCGCATCGCGTGGGATTTTACCGGCGCGGTCTTCGACGTCTCTGCCGAGGCGCGCGGACGCATCGTGCCTCTCTATGTGCTGTATATCATCGGCGGCGTGCTGGCGGCGGGGCCCGTACGCCGGACCCGGGCGTTTCTGAAAGGACGGCCCGTTTCCGTTTCCCCGCGTGGAGCTGAGGAGGCTCGCAATGGACGACGCAGAGAGAAAGAGACTGTTTGAAGATTTCAAGACCATGATCACCACCGAATCCGTGGTGGGCCAGCCCATCTATCTGGGCGACGCGGTCATCGTGCCCTTCGTGGACGTGAGCTTCGGCTTCGGCAGCGGGCAGACCGGCGCGGACGGGAAATCCGGCGGAGAAGCGGGCGGCGGCAAACTCACCCCCACGGCGGTGCTCATCCTCAAAGGAGAGCGGGTGGAGCTCTTTTCCATCAAAAACGCGGCGAGCACCACCGCGGTGGATAAAGTGCTGAATATGGTGCCCGAAGTGATTTCCCATTTCCGCAGGAAGAAAGAAGACGCCGGCACAGAGGCGGCGCCTGTCTCTTCCGCAGAGCCGGCAGAAACGGCGGACGCCCCGGAAGAAACCGCCGGCGGCGCGGGCGCGGACGCCCCGGCGGAAACGAAGAAATCCGATTGACAGGCCGGAACAATTCATATATTATGAATAATATATATTCCGGGCGCACCCGGCGTAAGGAGGAAAGACACATGAAAATGAAACAGATCATGGCGGCTGCCGCAGCTGCCGGTATGCTTACATTTGGCGCCGCATTCGGCGCCGCTGCCGCAGGCATTGGCTATGTGAATACCAATGCGCTGATGCAGGCTCATCCGAAAATGGAAAAGGCCCGTCTCGACATGAGAAGCGCCGCACAGAAAGCGGAAGAAGACTTCAACAAGCAGTCCGCCGGCAAGAGCGATGCGGACAAGCAGAAGATCGCCGCCGATCTCCAGAAACAGCTCAGCGAAAAGAACAGCTCCCTCATGGGACCGATCGTGCAGGATATTGAAAAAGCCATCCAGCAGGTCCGTCAGGAAAAGGGGCTGGACATCGTGATCGATCAGGCAGTCGTCATCGACGGCGGCATCGACATCACGTCCGAAGTGGGCCAGAGACTGGCGAAATAAGCAGCCGCATGACACAGAAGCCGCAGGCGCGTCCTGCGGCTTTTTGCGTGCCGCCCGTTTGCGGGCGGAAAAAGAGAGATCCCCCCTGGGAAATAAAAAAGACGGGCTTCCGCTCGTCTTTTTTGCGTGGAAGCGGCGGGGCTCCGGGGACGCTGTCCGGTCCGCGGCCCGCATGTGACGGGATACGCTCTTTGTCACGGGCATTTTACAAAGCGCGCCGGGCGCGCCCGCTTCTCCGGGATTTGTAAAAAATCTCAGCAATTTTTCATGGAACTTTGACAGAGGCTGTATCTTTCCTTTGCGGAATCCCCGGCGGGGACGGGTATATTGGTAGCGTGGCACAACAAATCAGTACAGGAGGTACACTCATGAAAAAACAATGGATGAAAGGCATGATTCTCTCCATGCTCGCCGGGAGCGCCGTATTCGCTTCCGTCATGACCGCCGACGCGGCGGATATCCGCATTCTGCCGGTGGACACGGCGAAATTCTGGTCCGGCGCGCGGTTTGACTTCAATGTGGAAGTGGCCAACGCGAAGGATCTCCAGAACGTGGACATCACCATCAACGGCAGGCCCGCGGCGGACGTGCTCGGCAAGGCGCTGGAGCGGCAGACGCTGGACAACGGCGTCGTATCCTACCGCGCGAACGACGTGACGTTCGGCAAGACCGGCGGCTACACCGTGAGCGTCGCCGCGACCGACGCGGAAGGCCGGTCCACCGCGGAAGCAGCGTACACCGTCGTGCAGGAAAAAGCGGCCCGTCCGGCGAAGAACGTCATCCTCTTCGTGGGGGACGGCATGTCTCTCCAGGCCCGTGAAATCGCCCGCATCCTTTCCAAAGGCCAGACGAACGGCAAGTACAACGACCTGCTCGCCATGGAAAAGCTCGATCACAACGCCATCATCACCACGAGCGGCTACGATTCCCTCGTGACGGACAGCGCGAACTCCGCTTCCGCGTACTCCACGGGGCATAAGTCCGTGGTGAACGCCATGGGCGTGTATGAAAACTCCACGGAAGATCCGCTGGACGATCCGCGGGTGGAAACCATTTCCGAGATCCTGAAACGCACCCGCGGCATGTCCGTCGGCATCGTCACCCAGGCGGAGACCACCGACGCCACCCCGGCGGCCATGGTGGGACACACCCGCCGCAGAGCGCTCCAGGATTATCTCGCGAAGGACTACCTCGCGGACTATCACCGCCCGGACGTCATCATGGGCGGCGGCTCCGCGCGCTACCTGCCGAATACGGTGATGGGCTCCAAGCGCAAGGATAATTTCGACGTCATCCAGGCCTTCAAGGACAAAGGCTACACCTTTGCCACCACCGACGCGGAAATGAAAGCCGCGCCTGCGGACAAGCCGCTCCTCGGGCTCTTCCACACCGGCACCATGAACGTGTACCTCGACCGGGAAATGCTGAAGAATCCCAAGGTGCTGAAAGGATTTACCGACCAGCCGAACCTCATGGACATGACGAAGAAGACCCTCGACATTCTCAGCCAGAATAAGAACGGGTTCTTCGCCATGATCGAAGGCGCGTCCATCGACAAGCAGCTCCACGTCATGGACTGGCAGCGTGCGGCGTACGACACCATCGAATTTGACAAGGCCGTCGAATACGCCGAACAGTGGAACAAGGAACACGGCGACAATACGCTCATCATCGTCGTGGCCGACCATGCGCACGGCGTGTCCATCAGCGGCACCTATCACGAACGGGACGGCAAGAAGGGCACCGAAGCGGTCCGCGTATACCAGAACTCCATCATGCCCACCTTCCAGGACGCTGACGGAGACGGCTTCCCGGACAATCCCGATCCGGACGTGACGCTCGCCGTACAGTACGCGAACCATCCGGAATATTATGAAAACTACCACTTCATGCCCGTGCCGACCCCGCCGGCCCTCTCCGTGACGGAAACGGTGGAAGAAGCGCAGAACATCGGCGACAAAGTGGAATTCCATCAGGTGTCCAGAGCCAGCTCGAAAGCGAACCCCGACCGCATCCATCCCGGCGATCCGGTGGAACTCATGCCGGCCAACACCCCGAAAGATGATCCGCAGGAATGCCACAGCGCTGACGACGTGCTCCTCAACGCGGGCGGCCCCGGCTCGGAATACTTCCACGGCGTCATGGATAATACGGAAGTCTTCTTCGGCATCCTCCGCGCGCTCGGTGTGGATGCGAACCGCAGCGTAAACCCTGACCTGAGCAGGGAAGCGAAATAATGAAGGCGGCGTCTTTCCGCCGGGCGGCGGCCGGGGCGTGCCTCGCTCTCGCGGCGCTGGCGGCGCCCTTCGCGGCCTCGGCGGAGAGCCTCTCCTTCAGCGAACTCTACAGCGACTGGTCCGCGGCGGGCCTCGTCCTCTCCGACAAGGCGGCCTCTCTCGAAGGCGGCACCGTCACCATGACGGGCTATATGGCGCCGCCCCTCACGCCCACCATCCGCTTCTTCGTCCTGACGGAGGTTCCCATGTCCGTGTGCCCCTTCTGCTCGAGCGACGCGGACTGGCCGGACAACATCATCGTGGTGAAAGTGTCCGACCCCGTCACGGCGCTCCCCTACGACGCGCCCATCTCCGTCACGGGGACGCTCGAGATCGGTAGCGAGATCGATGAAGAAACGGGCTTCGTGAGCCAGCTCCGCATCGCCGCGGACAGCATCGAAGCGCTGTAATGCCCATGCAGGCTCCCGCAGCGGGGCCTGCATTTTCGCATGCCCGGGACGTCCCGGCCTGTTTCCCGCGGCCCCGCCGCGCATTTCCAAGAAAGGACAGCTCCATGATCCTGGCGGAACACCTCATCTGCGATTTTCCCGACGGGAGCGGCCATACCCTCCGGGCGCTCCATCTACGGCGGCTCGCGCTCCCGGACGGCGCGGCGTGCGCCCTCACCGGCCCCTCGGGCAGCGGGAAATCCACGCTCTTCCACTGCCTGTCGGGCATCCTGCGCCCCACGGAAGGGCGCATCGTCATCGACGGCACGGATATCACCGCCCTCCCCGCGGCGGCGCTCGACCCGTGGCGCGCCGCCCATGTGGGCTACATCTTCCAGCAGGCGCTCCTTCTGCCGTACCTCACCGTGATGGAAAATATCCTCCTCGGCGCGGTCATCGCCGGGAAAGACCGGGCGGAAAAGCGGCGGGAAGCGGAAGGCTGGCTCGACCGGCTCGGCCTCGGCGGCTGCGGCGCGCGGCGGCCCGCCCATCTCTCCGGCGGGGAGAAACAGCGCGTGGGCTTCATCCGGGCCATCCTCACCGAGCCGCGGCTCCTGCTCGCGGACGAACCCACGGCGAGCCTCGACCGGGACAACGGCCGGCTCATCATGGAGAGCCTCCTCGCCTATCAGCGCGCGAGCGGATGCACCCTCCTCTGCGCCACCCACGATCCGGCGGTGCAGGCCCTCTTTCCCGCGCAGATTCACCTCACGAAAGGAGAGACCGCCTGATGATCCTCCGCCTTGCTTTCCTCTCCGTCGTGCGCCGCCCCGCGCGGCACCTCCTGCTCCTGCTGCTCCTCGCCGCGGCGTGCGCCCTGCCGGTCTTTCTGCTCCAGATGACCGCCGGCCTCTACAATGGGCTGAACCGGGCGGTGGAGCCTTTCCCCATCCTCATGGGGGCGAAAGGCTCGCCGTACCAGCTCGTCATCAATACGATTTTCCTCCGCGACGCGCCCATCGGAAATATTTCCTACGCCGATGTGGACAAGCTCCGCCAGAGCGGCAAAGCAGACCTCGTCATTCCGCTCGCCTTCGGGGACAACTACCGGGGCTTCCGCATCGTGGGCACCGAGAAAGAAATCTTCGACTATCGGCCCAATAAGACCCGCGGCCCCTGGCTCGCCGTCGCCGAAGGGAGCGCCTTCACCGCGCCGGGCGACGCCGTCATCGGCAGCGAAACGGCGAAACGCGCCGGTCTCCACGTGGGCGACACCTTCAAGGGCATTCACGGCCTCGTGACCGGCGCAGGGGACGAGCACGGCGGCGCATACCGCGTGACGGGCATCCTCGCTCCCGCGGGCGGCCCTTACGACACGGCCATCCTCGTGGACATCGCCGACGTGTGGCGCGCCCACGCCCACCAGACCGGACAGCCCCGCCGGGGCGGCCTCGTGCGGAAAGCGCCGAAACCCGCCGAAGCGCCCGCTCCCGCCGCGCCGCAGCCCGCGGATAGCAAAGGCGGCGTGACGGCCATCCTCGTCCATCCCACGGGATACAAAGAAGCGATGCAGCTCCTCTCGGACGCGCAGCGCGCGAAAGGGACGGACAGCCAGCTCATCTTCCCCGCGCAGACCCTCATCGCCCTCTACAGTATGGCCGGGCAGAGCAAAGAATTCTGGCAGTTCCTCACGGGCGGCCTCATCGGCGCGGCGGTGCTCATTACCCTCCTCGCCATGTACTGGAACGGCCTCTCCCGCCTCTCCGAATTCGCCCTTCTCCGGGCGCTCGGGGCGGGACAGCGCGCGGTGATGCGCCTTCTCGCCGCGGAAGAAGCGCTCCTCCTCCTCGCCGGCTCCGCCGCGGGATGGCTCATCGGCTGGGGCGCGAGCGTCCTCGCCGCGGACGCCGTCTCCTCCCGGGCGGCCATCGTCATGACCACCGCGCCGGAGTGGGCCTCCTTCCTCCCGCCGCTCGCCATCGTCGTCCTCGGCCTCCTCGCCGGCCTCGTCCCCGCGTGGCTCGTGCGGAAAAAAGACATCTCCTCCCGCCTGTAAAAAATTTACGGAAATTTTTGCGGGCGACATCTTGTGTCACCTGTACCGTGCTATACTGCAAGCGGAAAGCCGGAGGACCGTTTCTCCTTTCCGGTCCCGGCCCCTTCCTTGATTCTCCTTTCTTTCTACTCTTTCTACCGAAAAAAGCGCAGCTCCGGCCGCGCTTTTTTCGTGCGCGCAAAAAACTCCGCAGTCATGACGGCTGCGGAGAGTTTTTTTGATTTTGCCTTACATGATGGCCAGCGAGGCGTTCGGGATATCGGTGATGAACATGTGGCCCGGGGCGTGGGTGATCATGAAGGAGGGGCGGGCGGCCATGGCGACGGCCTGCGGGGTGACGCCGCACGCCCAGAAGACGGGCACTTCACCGGGGCGGATTTCGGAGGGCTCGCCGAAGTCGGGCTTGTCGATGTCGCGTATACCGATGGCTTCGGGGTCGCCGATGTGGACGGGTGCACCGTGGACGAAGGGCATGCGGGTGGTGATCTGTACGGCGCGGATGGCGTCCCGCATGGTCATGGGGCGCATGGAGACCACCATGGGGCCGTGAAAGACGCCCGCGGGGATGCATTCGATGTTCGTGCGGTACATGGGCACGTTGTGATGGTCGGTGATGTGGCGCACTTCGAGGCCCGCTTCGATCATGGGCGCTTCGAAGGAGAAGCTGCACCCGAGGAGGAAGGCCACGAGATCGTCCCGCCAGTACTCTGCGGCGTCGGTTACTTCGTCCGCCAGTTCGCCGTCTTTGTAGATGCGGTAGCGGGGGATGTCGTGCCGGAGGTCCGCTGCGGGCGCGGCGAGGCGCGGCACGGGGGAGCCCGCTTCGGTCACGTCGAGCACGGGGCAGGGCTTCCGGTTCCGCTGGGTAAAGAGAAGGAAATCAAAGGCGAGGGTTTTCGGCAGGACGGCCAGATTGGCCTGAGCGTAGCCGGCGCACATGCCGCTGGTCTGGCCGGTGATTTCGCCGGTGCGGATGCGGGCGCGCACGTCCGCGGGCGAGGCAGCTGCGAGGTCCATGGAATTTGCTCCTTTCAGGTGTTTAGAATGGCTTCGAGGTGGTCTTCGAGGTCGCTGGTGTGCATATCGCCCCGTCGAAAGACGGGGGTCTGGAGAATTTTTTTCTGCAGGGTGATATTGGTAAGCACCCCTTCGATCTTGAAATCGGAGAGGGCTTTTTCCATTTTTTCGATGGCTTCGTCCCGCGTGGGGGCCCACACGATGAGCTTGGCGATCATGGAGTCGTAGAAGGGCGTGATGACGCAGCCCCGGTACATGGCGCTGTCTACGCGGATACCCCGGCCGAAGGGCGGCGTGTACCGCGTGAGGGTCCCCGGGCAGGGCATGAAATTATGCAGCGGGTCTTCCGCATTGATGCGGCATTCGATGGCCCAGCCGTTCATGCGGATGTCCTGCTGGGTCCAGGGAAGTTTCTCTCCTGCGGCGACGGTGATCTGTGCTTTCACGAGGTCCACGCCGGTGACCATCTCCGTCACGGGGTGTTCCACTTGGATGCGGGTGTTCATTTCCATGAAATAGAACTGCCCGTCGTCGGTGACGATAAATTCCACCGTGCCCGCGCCGCTGTAGTCCACGGCTTTCGCGGCGAGGACGGCCGCTTCACCCATGCGTTTCCGGAGCGCGGGAGTCATGATGGGCGATGGGGATTCCTCGATGACTTTCTGGTGGCGCCGCTGGGTGGAGCAGTCGCGCTCGCCCAGGTAGACTACATCGCCGTAGTTGTCCGCCATAATCTGGATTTCCACGTGGCGCGACCGGGGGAGGTATTTCTCGAGGTACACCCCGGCGTTGCCGAAGGAGCGCTCCGCTTCCATGCTGGCCTGCCGGAGAGCCCGGGTGAGCTCGTCCGCGTCTTCTACGACGCGCATGCCCTTGCCGCCTCCGCCGGCGGTGGCCTTGATGAGCACGGGGTAGTCGATGGCGTCGGCGGTGCGGCGCGCTTCCTCTTCGTCGCGGATGACGTCTTCCGTGCCGGGCACGACGGGGACGCCGGCGTGCATCATGGTGGCGCGGGCCATGGCTTTGTCGCCCATGCGGCGGATGGCTTCGCCGGACGCGCCGATGAAGGCGATACCGTAGTTGGCGCACACGTCGGCGAAGTCCGCGCTTTCCGAGAGGAAGCCGTAGCCGGGATGGATGGCATCCGCCTCGCACGCCCGGGCGGTCTCGATGAGGCGGGCCATGTCGAGGTAGCTCCGCTTCGCCTGCGAGGGGCCGATGCAGTATGCTTCGTCCGCGAGGCGCACGGGGAGGGAGTCCCGGTCCGCTTCGGAATAGACCGCGATGGCGGCGACGCCCATTTCGTGGCACGCGCGGATGATACGAGCCGCGATTTCGCCGCGGTTCGCGATGAGGATTTTTCTGAACATGGTCCCACCTCCTCAGCTGGCGGCGGGGCTCTTTTTCACGCGGAAGAGGGGCTGGCCGAATTCCACGAAGTCCCCGTCTTTCACGAGGATGTCCGTGATGTCTCCTTCCACTTCGGCTTCCACTTCGGAGAAAATTTTCATCGCTTCGAGGACGCACACCACGGAGCTGGGCGTGACGTGGGAGCCGGGCTTCACGAAGGGCGGGGCTTTCGGGTCGGGCGCGCTGTAGAAGGTGCCCACCATGGGGGCGGTGATGTCCACGGTCTGCGCGGATTCGGCCGGCGTGGGAGCGGGAGCGGCGGCTGCGGGCGCTGCCGGAGCGGGCGGCACGGCAGCCGGGGCGGAGAGGACCGCGGGGGCCGCGCCCTTCTCGAGGACCACGTGCCCGTCGGAGTAGGACAGGTCAATTTTTGTGAGCGGCGAAGCTTCGAGGAGTTTCATCAGTTCTTTGATTTCATTCAGGGACAGCAAGTCAATCCCTCCTTTATAACATGCCTGCCACGGCAATTTTCACATTTTCCATGCACTGCTCCATGTCGAGGTAGAGCCGCTCCCCTTCTTCCTGGCTGATGAGGCGGAAGTAGAGGCGGTCCCCCGGCTTGAGCTGCGCCGCGCGGGCCGTATCCACGAGGGAGACCTGCGCGATGACCGGATAGCCTGCGGTGGTCTGGTGGTCCGCCATGAGGACGATGGGCTGGCCGTTCGGGGGGACCTGCACGGTGCCGAGGGGCGACGCTTCGGAGATCATCTCGAGGGGCTCCTTCAGGGCGAGCTTCGGCCCGGCGAGGCGGTAGCCCATGCGGTCGGACTGGGTGGTGACGCGGAAGTCGGAATTGAAGAAATCGTACCGCGCCTGCTCGGTGAAGGCGTCGTACTGGAGGCCGGCCATGACGCGGAGAGGCTTGTGCAGGCGCTCCGCCGTGATGTGGCCCGGGCCGACGTGCCAGCGGGCCTGCTTGAAGGAGTGGGCCCCGCCGGAGAGCAGGTTGAACATCATCTTCTGCCCGTATTCGCCGGGCTCTCTCGTGGGGAGCACGTCTCCCTTTTCGAGGGCGCGCCCTTCCCAACCGCCAAAGCCGCCCCGGAGCGAGGTACTGCGGCTCCCCATGACGGGGGCGATGTCGTAGCCGCCGGATACGGCGAGGTAGGCCCGGCAGCCCAGGCGGCACGAGCCGAAGCGGAGGATGGCCCCCGCCTTCACCGCCACAGGGCGGCGCATGGGCACGGCCTGCCCGTCGATGATGGGGGCGAAGTCCCCGCCGGTGATGGCGATGAGCGTGTCCGAGGTAAATTCGATGGTGGGTCCCGTGAGGTTGATCTCGAGAGCCGCTTCGTATTCGTCGTTGCCGGCGAGGATATTCGCCAGCCGGAGAGAGTAGACGTCCATCGCGCCGGAAGGGATGACGCCGATTTTCTGCCAGCCGTACCGGCCGCCGTCCTGCACGGTGGTCATGAGGCCGGGGCGTATGATGTGGAGGCTCATGGCTGTCCCTTCCTTTCTGCGAGGTATTCCTCTTCGGAAATGGCGTGGAATTTCACCAGGTCGCCCGCGTGGAGGAGGCTCGGGTCCGGATCGCTGGGACGGAAGAGCTCCACCGGGGTGCGGCCGATGAGCTGCCAGCCGCCGGGGGTGGAGATGGGATAGCCCCCGGTCTGGCAGCCGGCGATGCCGATGCTCCGCGCGGGGATGGACGTGCGGGGTGTCTGGCGGCGCGGCGCGGCGATGCGCGGGTCCATGCCGCCCATGTAGGGAAATCCCGGACAGAAGCCGATCATGTACACGAGGTACTGCGGCGCGGTGTGGAGGCGGATCACGTCGCCCACGGTGAGATGATTGTACTCCGCTACGAAGCCGATGTCCGGGCCGTACTCGCCGCCGTAGCATACGGGGATGTCCACCACCCGGGGCGGCGTGGTCTCTCCCGCGCCCGCGGAGGGGATGGCCTCCTCCGTGAGGCGGTCCGACACGAGCTGGAAGGCGGATTTCCCCGAGCGGCCCCCGCGCTGCTTCACCGTGAAGGGATTGTAGTACACGGCGAGGCTCGTGTAGGAAATGACCGTCTCCACGAGACCGGGGAAGGGATGGGCGTCCAGCTCATCCGCGAGGGCTTTTACCGCGTGGTGCACTTCGGGGCTGATGGCGTCGCCGAAGCGGACGAGGAGGCCCGCTTCTCCCAGCGGCAGAATGGTATAGTCGTGTTTCACGGGCGTCCCTCCTTTACATGAAGAGCTTCGGGAGCTGTTTCATCAGGGTGAGGCCGCCCATGTAGGCGGTCATGGCCACCACCACCGCGCCGAAGGCGGTCATCCAGAGCGGGTGTTTGTAGTCGCCCACGATGGATTTCTTGTGCGCCGCCACGAGCATCACGAGGAGCGTGATGGGGAGGATGAGGCCGTTCAGCGTGCCGACGACGATGAGGGTCTTTACCGGCTGGCCGACCACGGCGAAGACGAAGGTGGAGAAAATGATGAAGGCGATGACGAACCAGCGGTAATTCGCGTCGATCCATTTGTTGAACGTGCGGATGAAGGAAACGGAGGTGTACGCCGCGCCCACCACGGAGGAGATGGCCGCCGCCCACATGACGACGCCGAAGACTTTATAGCCCGCGTTGCCCGCGGCGAGACGGAAGACGGACGCCGGAGGATTTGCGCTGTCCAGAGCGAGCCCCGCGCTCACCACGCCGAGGGTGGCGAGGAAGAGGAGCACGCGCATCACGCCCGTGAGGCACACGCCGGTGACGGCGGAGCGGGAAATTTCCGGCAGGGATTCTTTGCCGGTGATACCCGCGTCGATGAGGCGGTGTCCGCCGGAGAAGGTGATGTAGCCGCCTACGGTGCCGCCCACGATGGTGACGATGGTCATGGGGTCAATGGTATCGGGGATGATGGTTTTCTCGATGGCTTCTCCCACGGGCGGCGCGGAGGAAATGGCCACGTAGAGCGTGAGGGCGATCATGACGAAGCCCGCGCCCTGAGTGAATTTATCCATGAGTCGGCCCGCTTCCTTCACGATGAAGATGGAAATGGCGATGACCGCGCTGATGACCGCGCCGGTCACATTGTCCAGGCCGAAGAGCACATTGAAGCCCATGCCCGCGCCGGCGATGTTGCCGATATTGAAAGCCAGACCGCCCATGACGATGAGCAGCGCCACGAGGTAGCCCAGTCCGGGGAGGACCATATTCGCCACATCCTGCCCGCGCTTGCCGGAAATGCCGATGACGCGCCACACGTTGAGCTGCGCCCCGATGTCGAGGATGATGGTGGTGAGGATGACGAAGCCGAAGCTCGCCCGGAGCTGCTCCGTGAAGACCGTGGTCTGCGTGAGGAAGCCCGGCCCGATGGACGATGTGGCCATGAGAAACGCCGCGCCCAGAAGGACGCTCCAGTCAAATTTTTTCATGGGAAATTCCCCCTCTCTTTTTTGAAATGGTTTGTATGTCAATTCCCTTACCGGTCGATAAAGGAAACGATTTCGATGCCTTCTTCCGTGAGGCGCTCCCGAATGCGGCGGGCGAAGGCGAGCGCTTTCGGGCTGTCCCCGTGAATGCACACCGTGTCCGCCCGGACGGGGATGACTGCGCCCGAGAGAGCCGTCACCGTGCCGCGCTCCACCATGTCCAGCACCTGCTCGATGGCCGCGTCGTCGTCGGTGATCATCGCCCCGGGCTGCGTGCGCGGCGTGAGCGACCCGTCGTCCTGATATGTGCGGTCCGCGAAAACTTCGCTCGCCGATGCGAGCCCGATGGCGTCCGCCGCTTCGATGAGGCAGCTCCCTGCAAGGCCGTAGAGGACGAGCGACGGGTCCTCGTCGTACACTGCGCGGGCGATGGCGTCGGCGAGCGCCCGGTCCTTCGCGGCCATGTTGTACAGCGCGCCGTGAGGCTTCACGTGCTGGAGCCGGCCTCCCTCCGCGCGGACGAAGGCGGCGAGCGCGCCTACCTGGTAGAGCACGAGGTCGTACGCCTCCTCGGGCTTCGTGGGAATCGTGCGCCGGCCGAAGCCCGCCAGATCCATCAGCCCCGGATGGGCCCCGACAGCCGCGCCGCGCTCCATGGCGAGCCGCACCGTGCGGTGCATTACGAAGGGGTCGCCCCCGTGCATGCCGCACGCCACATTCGCCGAGCTCACATATTTCAATACTTCGCTGTCATTGCCGATGGTGTACGCCCCGAAGCTCTCGCCGAGATCGCTGTTCAGATCGATTCGTTTCATACGGTCCTCCTGTACGAAAAAAGCCGCTCCCCGTGAGGAAGCGGCGTCTCTGCCGAAACGGAAAACGCCGGGGATGGGTCCGCGGCGTCTCTGCTCATTGTGAAATTGGAAACAGAAAGACGCCGCATGCCATGCACACAGCGCCTTTGCTTTTGGGAAGTAAATTTATGTACCGTATTATACGGGAGGGCCTGCGCCAGTGTCAACGGCGGGGGCCGGCACCGCCGGTATCCGCAGGCGGCCGGTTTTACAGTCGCTGGAGGCCGCTGCGGGAGAAATCCAGTTCATAGATACAGATAGAGGAGGGATTCCTCTTTATGGTAAAGAGAATACGGCAGGGCAGCGGGCGCGGCTATGGGGATTTCCTATGACGAATATAGCCGTCCGGTATGAAAAGGCCGGGCATGCTATAATGGGAAAAACGAAAACGGAGGCAAATATGTTTATCATCGGCTGTCATCTGTCTGTCTCGAAGGGGTATCTCGCCATGGGGAAAGAGGCGACCGCGATCGGGGCGAATACGTTTCAGTTTTTCCCGCGCAATCCCCGGGGCGGCGCGTCGAAGCCGCTGGATGCGGACGACGTGGAGGGGCTGCGCGCGTGGATGGAGGCGCATCATTTCGGGCCCATTCTCTGCCATGGGGCGTACACCATGAACGGCGCGGCGGCGAAGGAGGAGACGCGGGACTTCGCGTTCCGCGCCATCCGGGAGGATCTGGCGAAGGCGGGCCGGCTGCCCCGGTGCCTCTATAATTTCCATCCCGGCGCGCATGTCAAGCAGGGCGCGGAGGCGGTCATCCCGCGCATCGCGGACATGGTGAATCAGGCCATGGATCAGGACCCCATCCCGCAGTACGTGCTCCTCGAGACCATGGCGGGCAAGGGGACGGAAGTGGGCCGCACCTTTGAAGAACTGGCGGCTATCATCGACCGGGTGGAGCGGAAAGACCGCATCGGCGTGTGCCTCGACACGTGCCACGTGTACGACGCGGGCTACGATATCGCAGGCGATCTGGACGGCGTGCTCCGCGCCTTCGACGCGATCATCGGCCTCGACCGCCTCCACGCGGTGCATCTCAATGACGACAAGAATCCCCTCGGCAGCCACAAGGACCGGCACGAAAAAATCGGGAAGGGCACCCTCGGTACGGAAGCCCTGGCGCGCGTCATCAATCATCCCGCACTCCGGGACCTGCCCTTCTATCTGGAAACGCCGAACGAACTCCCGGGCTACGCCGCGGAAATCGCCCTTCTGAAGTCTTTGCGGAAGGAATGAAGGAAAGAAATCGAAGAAGCGGCCGCCGGCCCCGCGCCTTGCAAAACCGGGCGGCTGTGGTAAAATAGAATTACATAAGATATATGGATGCTCTCCAAGGGGCAAAAGAAAAGACGGGTGGCACCCCGTCTTTTCTTTTGATTTTCAATTCCTGTGCCTGTGTTCAAACCAGAATTTAAAAATAATGGCGATACATTGCACAAGAATCGGGGCAATCAAAGAGCCCCAAACCACTAGATATATGGATTGCTCCTCCAAGAAGCTCACCTCCTTTCATAAATGCCGGAGGTATGTCCTCATTGTAGCACATCTGTGCGGAAGTGCGGCGCAGTTCGGATAATTCTTGTGGATTTATGGAAAATAAATTTTATTTCAGAAATGTGTCTTGCATAATTTGCAGCACGGAATCGCTGTGGTAAAATAAAAACATTACCTAAGGTATGCTTCTCCGGAGGCGAAGAAGAGACGGACGATGTCCGTTTTTTCTTTTGGCCTCATTTGAGAAAATCGAGGACTGCGGTATAATACAGATATCGAAATACCATGATTGCTTCCAAGAGGCAAACGGAAAGAGACGGGCAGTACCCGTCTTTTTTCGTGCAGTGCGGCGGATTTTCCCCGGCGGGCGGAGCGTGTATAATGCATATAAGAAAGAAAAACAAGCGGAGCGCGCGGCGCGGAAGGGAGCAGGGATGAGATTCATACATACGGCGGACTGGCATCTGGGAAAACTTTTTTATGGACAGTACCTCACGGAGGAGCAGGAGTGGGTGCTGCGGGAGCGGTTCCTGCCTCTTGTGGACGACGTGCGGCCCGACGTGATTCTCCTCGCGGGCGAC
Source organism: uncultured Veillonellaceae bacterium (assembly GCA_958348245.1). Lineage (GTDB taxonomy): Bacteria > Bacillota > Negativicutes > Veillonellales > Dialisteraceae > UBA1822. The sequence goes on from CATVYJ010000005.1 coordinate 21,659, forward strand.
GTGTACGACCGGTCCGTGCCGCCCGCGGAGGCGGTGGATCTCTTCGACGAGATGATTTCGGAAATCGTGGGCGTGCGGCACATCCCCTTCCTCGTCATCAGCGGCAATCACGACAGCAGCGGGCGGCTGTCTTTCGGGAGCCGGCTCCTCGCGGCGGAAGGGCTCTACATGTGCGGAGACCTCACGCGCACCGTGCGGCCCGTCATCCTGTCCGATGCGTACGGCGACGTGGCCTTCGCGCCCATGCCCTACGCGGAGACGGCGGACGTGCGCCGCGCGCTGGGCGACGAGACGATTCACGACCACGAAGCGGCGATGCGGGCGCTCTCGGAGCACCTTCTCGCGGCGATTCCCGCAGGCGTGCGGCGCATCGCCGCGGCCCACGATTTCATCGCCGGCGGCGCGCCGAGCGACAGCGAGCGGCCCCTCTCCATCGGCGGCGCGGACGTGATCTCCGCGGACATCTTCGCCCCTTACCACTACACGGCGCTGGGCCACCTCCACGGGCCGCAGAAGGCGGGCGGCTCGGAGATCATCCGCTACAGCGGCAGCCTCATGAAATATTCCTTCGGCGAAGCGCGCCAGAAAAAAGGCGTCGTCGTGGGCGACATGGACGGGCAGGGCCGCGTGACCACCGCGTTTTACCCCCTCGAGCCGCGGCGGGACGTGCGGGTCGTCTCCGGCACGTTCGACGAACTCATGACGCGGCAGGACGACGCGCCGGACGATTTCCTCATGGCGGACCTCACGGACGAAGGGCCCGTCATCGACGCCATGGCGCGGCTCCGGCAGAAATACCCCCACGTGATGGCGCTCCGCACGCATCTCGCCATCCGGGAAGACAGCGGCGCGCGGGCCGGCGTGCGGGAACAGGTGGATATGATGGACATGATGGAGACATTTTCCGAAGAATTTCAGGGGCGGCCCCTCACGGACGAAGAGCGGGCCTTCCTGAACAGCGTCCGGCAGGACATGAAGGAGGCGGAAGCATGAGACCGCTGCGGCTGGAAATGACGGCCTTCGGGCCCTACGCGGGACACACCGCGCTCGACTTCACGAGCCTCGGGGAGAACCGGCTCTTCCTCATCTGCGGGCCGACGGGCGCGGGGAAATCCACCATCCTCGACGCCATGTGTTACGCCCTCTACGGGAAAACCAGCGGCGGCGAACGGAGCGGCGCGGGCCTGCGAAGCAGCTACGCCGGCCCGGACGTGCTGACCGAGGTGACCTTTGATTTCGCCATCGGCGACAAAGTCTACCGCATCCGGCGCTGCCCGGAGCAGATGCGGCAGGGCCGGAGGAAATCGGGACAACTCGTCCAGCAGAAGGCCGAGTCCGCCCTCTACGAGCTGGACGGGCCGGAACCGCGGCTCCTCGCGTCGAAAGAGACGGAGAAGCGCGCCGCCGAACTCCTCGGCGTGGGCGTGGACCAGTTCCGGCAGATCATCCTCCTGCCGCAGGGCGAATTCCGCCGGCTCCTTCTGGCGGACTCGAAAGAACGGCAGGGCATCATGCGCCAGCTCTTCCACACGGAGCTCTACGAAGAGCTGGAAGACGCCATCGGGACGAAAGCGCGGGAGCTGGAGAAACGGAGGAAAGAAGCCGACCTGACCCTCCAGACGCGGCTCTCCGCGTGCGGCGCGGACACGGTGGAAGCGCTCGCGGCGAAAACTGCCGAAGCGGAGAAAGAAACGGAAGCGGCCCGCCGGCAGTGCGAAGCGGCGGAGAGAGAGGAAGCGGCCTTCCGGAAAGACTACGACGCGGCGCAGGCCCTCGCGGGCGCATGGGCGCGGCTCGAAGCGGCGGAAGCCGCAGGGCGCGCGCTGGCCGCAAAAAAAGATGCGATGGAACGGCAGGCCGCCGAAGTGGAGCGCATCGCCGCGGCGGCCCGGCTGAAAGATGCGAAGGAAGCGCTCGACCGGACTCTCGCCGAAGGCAGGGAAGAAGCGGCCCGGCTGCAGGACATCGCCGCCCGGCTGGCGCGCCTCCGGGACGCACAGGCGGCGGCCGGGCGGGCCGCGGCGGCCCTCGAAGCGGAAGCGCCCCGGCGGAAAGCGCAGGCGGAAGAAGCGGCGCGTCTCGTGCACACGGCCGAGCTCGCGGCAGGCTGCCGGCAGGCGGCGGACGCGGCGGCCCGGGCCGAAGCGGCGTGGAAGCGCGCGGCGGCGGCGCGGCAGGCCGCGGAGAAAAAGAAACAGGCGGCGGAGGCCGCGCGGGCGGCGGCGCGGCAGGATGCGTCGGCGTACGAGCTGGCCTTCCTCCACGGACAGGCGGCGTACCTCGCCTCCAGCCTTCGAGACGGCGAGCCCTGCCCCGTGTGCGGCGCGGTCCATCACCCCGCGCCCGCCGCGTCCGCAGGCGGCCTGCCGGACAAGAGCGCCGTAGAAGCGAAACGGCAGGCCGCCGATGCGGCCGACCGGGCGGCGGAAGAAGCGGCGCGGGCCGCGGACGAAGCACGGCAGATAGAAAATGCCTGCGCGTCCGACCGGGCCGCCGCGTCCGCCGCGCTCGAAATGATCGAGAAAGAACTCCCGCCGGACCTGCGGGATCCCGAAGCGATACAGCGGCGGCGGGCGGCGCTCCTCCGGGAGCAGGCGCAGTGGGAGAAAGACACTCGGGACGCGCAGACCCGCCGGCAGCAGGCGGGCGAAGCGCTGAAAAGCGCGGAAAAAGAAGAAGAACTCACCCGGAGCCGCGTAGACACCCTCCGCGCCCGGTATACGGAGCATAGAGAGACCCTCCTAGCGCGGGCGCAGGCCGCAGGCTTTGCGGACATCGCGGCCTTCGAGCCCTACTTCGCCCGGCTCAGCGAAGAAGCGGCGCTCCGGCGGGCGCTCACCGACTACGAAGCTGCCGTGAAAGCCGAAAAAGCCAAAGCGGACGCGGCGCGGCAGGACACCGGCGGCGCGCCGAAGCCGGACATGGCGCAGTGGGAGGCCCGGCAGGCCGCCGTCTCCGCCCGCACGAGAGACGCCGTGGCCGCCCTGGCCCGGTGGCGGAGCACCCTCGCTCTCTGCCGGGACACCCGGCAGGCGGCGGACGCCATCCTTGCCGGGCAGCGTGACATCGACCGGCAGTACCTGCTGGCAGGCCGTCTGGCGAAACTCTTCCGCGGCGACGAGAACGGCGTGAATCTGGAGCGCTTCGTCCTGGGCGCTCTCCTCGACGACGTGCTCCGCGCGGCCAATCTCCGCCTCTCCGCCATGAGCGGCGGACGCTACCAGCTCTCCCGGCGGCTGGACCGGGACGACCGGCGGAAAAAGAGCGGCCTCGATCTGGACGTCTTCGACAGCTACACCGGACAGGCCCGCCCGGCGAATACCCTCTCCGGGGGCGAGACCTTCCTCGCCTCCCTCTCGCTCGCCCTCGGCCTCGCCGATGTGGTGCAGGAATACGCCGGCGGCATCTGCCTCGACGCCATCTTCATCGACGAAGGCTTCGGCACCCTCGACGCGGAAAGCCTCGACCTCGCCCTCCGCACCCTCACCGCTCTCCAGAGCGCGGACCGCCTCGTGGGCATCATCTCCCACGTGGCCGAGCTCGCCGAGCGCATCCCCGCCCAGCTCCGCGTCACAAAGACCGACTGCGGCAGCACCGCCGCCTTCTCCGTGCGCGCATAATATAAGGAAATAAAAAGGCAGGCCTCCGGGGCTGCTTTTTGCGTGCTTTGCGTGCGGCTGCGGTGCCCGGGCATCTTTCCCGGACAATTTATTTTAGGATAGGAATTAATGAATATTGAAATGGGAAAACAGGCAGTTTATAATAATGGAAACGATATATCCCGGCGAAGCGCGGGATCGTTGCAAAGAAAGGGGTACGCTCATGAACAGAATTTACAAAGTCGTGTGGAACGCGGCGCGGAACGCTTACGTCGTCGGTTCCGAATTCATCCACAGCAGCCGCAGGGCGGGGGGGGTGGAACAGTAACCGCCGCCTCGCCCGGGCCGCTCTCGCCGCCTGCGCGGTCTGCACGCTTCTGACCTTCCCGGCCGCGCCGTCCATGGCCGCCGGTGCCACGGCAAGTGAAGGAAATTATCTGGCTTTTTTATCAGATAGCAGCAACACGGATTATAGATGGGGAAGACCGGTATCGACTAAAACATTTGATGGATACACCTATAATCGTGTGTTGGGAAGTGACGGAAAATATTACTGGGTGCGTGACGGATATACCATTCAGATTGTAGACGAAAGCGAACGCTTCGATCAGGCGGGACAGAATACGGTCATTCGCACGTATAAGGATAGCGACTGGACCTCGGAGGATGCGAAAGGGTTGATTCAATCTTTCCAGAATGTGTCGCAGTCCATGGGAATCACCACACTGAATGGGGATACGCTGTATTCGACGAGCACTTCCGTTTACGGTGGGGCTGTCAATACCACGACAACTGGCGTTTCCAGCACGCAGGAATTTTATTTGCAGGGAACCAATTCCAGCAATGCGGTGCATCTCGGCGGAAATGGCGCATCCTTAAGTTCCCGATTCAACTGGCAGGATGTCTCCTATGATGAGAATACAAAGTTGTATTCTTATAAAGGCCAGGTAGTGTCCAAGAATAATCTGTATGCCATTACTTACGGGAATACGGTGCGTGTAGGCGTATTTACCAATGCGGACGGGTCTTTGTTTACGGGGGACGTTTACGGAGCTAATAATGAAATCCTCATGACGGCCACCGATGCCAGCGGGAATTATGTCAGCTATTGGGGCAGTGAAATCGTCGACCCGAATGAAAGCATTGCCAATATGACGGTTTCGGATTTGCAGGACAAGTTTGATGAAGTCGATGCAAATGTAAAGAAAATTCAGAAAGATGATATCAACCATATTCAGCTGGGAACAACAACTGGCGGCGGGACTATCGGGCTTGTCACCAACGGTGGTGCAGAAATTCCCGGCGGCATCACCGTCACCAGCACCGGCGGCACGGGCGGTGAAGATGTGCAGATTACCTTCGCTAACCAGACAGACCCCGATGATGAAAGCACCAAGTCCTCTTTCTCCATTAACGCAGGCTCCAAAGTCGTAGCGAATGATACCACCGGCACCAGCAAGGGAACGCTGAACAGCATTTCCATCAATGGAGAGAGCTATACCCTCGCGAGCGGCGGCGCGTCCGTGACAAGCGGCTCCATTAGTGATACCGGCTATATCAATCTGAAACAGGGGGAAACAGATACAACCGGAATCACCCTGGGCGGTCGCCTGCACGACTATGCGCTGGTATCGAATAAAGACGGCGATAAAGATGTGCCGTATACCGTAAGCGACAACGGCACGGTCACGCTCACCGTACAGGATAAATACAACGCGGATAACAAAGAGACCGTCACCATCAGCGGCATCGCCAGCACGGATGCACTGGATGCGGCGGCTGCCAAAGCCACGACAGAAGTTATCGGCAGCGACAATATTACAGTAGGCGATCCGGCGTACGACGAAAAAGATGGTCACGCGATTTACAAAGTCGAGCTGAACGACGACCTCACGCTCGGTGGAAAAGATGGACAGAATGGCTCCGTCAGCATCAAAGGCGGTGAAGGAAGCATTTCCGTGACGACCGGTACGGGCGACAATGCTTCTACCATCAATATCGGAAGCGGCCTTGTAAGCGGACTGACGAATACGACTTGGAATGCGGAGGCCGATTACAGCAAATCGACCAACGCGGCGACGGAAGCACAGCTGCAAAGCGCGGTGAGCAGTATAACTACCGCAGTGGATGCGGCGGCGACGGAAGTTGTTGGCAGCGATAATATTACTGTAGGTGAGCCGAAGTACGATGAAGAAGACGGTCACGCGATTTACAAAGTTGAGCTGAACGACGACCTCACGCTCGGTGGAAAAGATGGACAGAACGGCTCCGTCAGCATCAAAGGCAGTGAAGGAAGCATTTCCGTGACGACCGGTACGGGTGACGACGCGTCCACGATTACCATTGGCAGCGGTACGATTACGGGTCTCACCAATGAGATTACGAATTGGAGCACGTTTGTCAGTGATGATTCTGATGCGAAAACCAGTACGCACGCGGCGACGTTGGCCGAATTGTATGAACTGTCGCAGCACAGCGTTTTTTATGCGATGAATGGGGATGCCATTGATTATGGCACAATCAATCTGGCCAATTCCTACAGCAACAAATCCGGCGGCACGTTGATTTATAATGTGGCCTATGCGGTGACCGATGCGAATGCCGAGGGATACAACGGCAGTGCGGCGGTCAATGTGGATTTGCTGAAAGATTATGTGAGCAGTAAAGTGGAAGCGGCTGCGGGAGACCTGAAAGACACGCATTTGCTTGCCAACCCGGTAGCAGGGAGCGAGGGCGTGTATACGGTGACGGATGACAACAAAATCAATTTGGCTGTAGGCACCGGGGAAGAGGGAGACACGCCGACGACGGTGACCATCGAGGACGTGGCCTCTGCAACGGACCTCGGTGATGTGAGCCAGCTGCATGACGATCTGAAAGCCGCCGAAGGCGATACGACCAATGTGGTAGACGCCATCAACAAAGTGGACACCAAGGTGGAAGAGGTCAAAGAAGATATTGGAGACCTGAATTATGTGGAAGGTGAAGCGGGGACAAAAGGCAATGTCGTGACCAATGGCAGCAGTGTGACGGATGCCATTGGCGCACTCGATGCGGCGATTGGAACTGCGTCAAGCGATGCAAAGAAGCATAGCTCTGTCATCAGCGGCAGTGATAATATCAAAGTTGATTCCAGTAAAACCAATTCAACTGGCGGCACAGAGTATCAGGTGACGCTGAGTGATGACCTGAGCCTGAAAGATAAAGATGGAAATGAGACGATTTCCATCAAGGGGAGTGAAGGCACGATTTCCGCCACGGGCAATATTTCCGCGGGGTCTTTCACGACGACCGGCGGGATTTCCATCGGGAAGAATACGGACGGCACGAATGTGGTGAGCGGCCTCGGCAATACGTCGTGGAATGCTTCGGCGGACTACAGCGGTTCTACGCAGGCCGCGACGGAAGCACAGCTCCAGAAAGCGACCGAAGGCGCGGTGCAGTATGACCGCAAGGACGACGGCACCGTGAACAAGGGCAGTATTTCGCTCGGCTACACCAATGATGCGGGCGAGCAGCAGTACACGACGATTCGCAATGTGGCCGATGGGACAGCAACTCACGACGCGGTGAACGTGGGACAGCTCCAGCAGGTGGAGAATCAGGTCATCAACAACAGCATGAATATCAGCATGCTGGAAGGGTCCATTCATCGTCTGGATAACCGCATCGACCGCGTGGGCGCGGGCGCGGCGGCTCTGGCGGCGCTCCATCCGCTGGACTACGACCCGGACGCGAAGTGGGACTTCGCCGCGGGCGTGGGCAATTACCGCAGCGCCACCGCCACGGCCATCGGCGCGTACTACCGGCCCAATGAGGACGTGATGTTCTCCGTGGGCGGCTCCTTCGGCGGCGGGGAGAATATGGTGAACGCCGGCGTGTCCTTCAAGCTGGGCAGCGGCTCCGGCCATGTGACCACGTCGAAAGCGGCCATGGCGCGGGAACTGGCGGCCATGAAGGAGACCGTGGCGCAGCAGAACGCGCAGATCGAGCAGCAGGCGGCGCAGATCGCCGAACTCACCGCACTGGTGCAGAAGCTCGCCGGCGAAGCGGCCGCTTCGGAGACGGACGCGGAAGCGTGAGGGAGGCGCGCCATGGTGCGGGTGTGCCCTTCCTGCGGCAAAGTGTTCATGCCGAAGCGGTGCACGCAGAAATACTGCTGCACGAAGTGCCGGCGCTACGGCACTCGCCACGCGTTCTTTCCGTCTGAGGAAGAAGACGCGCCGGTGCTGCGCACATTTCTCTGCGCCCGGTGCGGCGCGGAAGTGCGGGTGACGTCGGCCCGGGACCAGCGGAAGCGGTTCTGCTCGGTGCACTGCGAGCGCATGTACTGGAAGCACAGACGGGCGGAACGTCCGCAGGAATGAAAGAAGAAAAGAGCAGGTTCAGCAGCCTGCTCTTTTTCTTTTTTCTGCGCTCCGCGCGGGGAAATGCGCCATGGAGGCATGGGCGCGAGGCGCGTGGGGGCGCGGGCCCACAACTCAAATCCGTACGTGTCCGAAACATACGACTATTTCTGTTTTTGGAATACGATTCCAGCGTCGCCGACATTCTTTCCGGCCGCCCGGAAAGAATGTCGGCCAAGAAAGGGCCGCCGCCCAGTCACTGCGGCCTGAAATTCTGGCTGGTCACTACCCTCCGCGCAACTCGCTCGCTACGCTCGCTCAAACAGGCGCTCCGGCTGACGCCACCAGCCAGAATTTCTCCCTTCGGGCACCGGCCTCCGTTCAAATGGGCGGGGAGCTGCACCAGTACTGATCTGTTTCTTTTCAGGCAGTGTGGTGGCAGGCACATTTCAATTCGTTTGATTCATTTCGCGCAGATTCAAATGCGTCGCGTACGTGTGAAGTATGCTGGTGCGGCCCCACATCCTTCGCTATACTTTCCCGCATGCCCGTGGAAGATTTGTGTCGCCGCTTCGCGTCTCCCTTGTTTGCTTTGTTTGTGTGCAGACGGTGCGCAGTCGGGCAAGTGGTTTAACTTTCAGCACATGACGATAGAATTTTGGTGTCGCACGCTCTCGCGTGCATCCCTTATGCGATTCTTTCTCATCATGAAGAAGCGGACCCACATACGACGAATACCTTTCTCGTCGTATGTGGGTCTGCTTCTGTGTTTGCGATACATAAGCGAAGGGGAGCCGCCGTAAGGCGCAACGAAAAAAGGGTACGGGAATATAAGCAGGCGTATCGTATGGGCCCGGCGTTCGCCGCCGGGCAGTTCGTGCGGGCTGCTCTTTATTTGTGCAGCCTTCTTTTCACCCACTCCCCGGCCAAGCGCCGGGATGTCATCCGGCCATTAGAAAAAGAGACGGTGCGGTTTCTGAAAAACCGCAGGAGGCGGGGCGGGCTGACGCGTCTTGCAGTTTGTACTGTTACGGCGGCATGTCGCTCTGTCGTTTTACCTCTCGCTGGATGTGCGCAGGGAATTACAAACTGAGCGGCAGCCCGCCCCGGCGACAGGCTCTTTTTCTACCGGCCGGCAGCTTCTTCCTTTGTTACTTTCCATTCTTCTCTGGAGAAGAAGGAAAGTAACGACCATGGCCTCGCATGCCATAAATGGAAATATTCGTATGTTTCGGACACGTACGGATAGATTGTGTGGGTCCGCAGTATTGTGAGAGAAAAATTTTCATCGTGATGTGGGTCCGCATCAGAATGAGAAAACCATTTTGTTTTCGATGGAGGCCCGCGGCCGCATGAGAAAGAAGAAATGCGCCGCAGCTGCGTCCGCGCAAAATGCGCAGAAAGAGTTCCCCGCACGGCGTCAAATGTATGTTCTGGGTCCCGGCGGGGCGGGAAATATGGTATATTTGAAACGATACAGACAGAGGAAGTACGCCCCGGGGGCGGTTTTTTCTTCCTCGAAGGAGACTGGAAAGGATGGGTTTGATGAATATTATCGACGAATTGAAATGGCGCGGCGCGGTGAATCAGCAGACGGACGAGGAGGGGCTGTACGAGCTGGCGGGCTCGCAGGCGATTTCTCTCTACTGCGGCATCGATCCCACGGGGGACAGTATGCACATCGGGCATCTCATTCCCTTCATGATTCTGAAGCGGTTCCAGATGGCGGGGCATCATCCGTACATCGTCATCGGCGGCGGCACGGGGGCGATCGGCGATCCGTCGGGGCGCAAGACGGAGCGGGTGCTCCAGTCGGCGGAGCAGGTGCGGCACAATGCGGAGTGCCTCACGGCGCAGATGCAGAAGCTCTTCGGCGGGGACGGCACGTTTTCCATCGTGAATAATTACGACTGGCTGTCGAAGATTTCTCTGCTGGATTTCCTCCGGGACTACGGCAAGCTGTTCAGCGTGAACGCCATGCTGGCGAAGGACGTGGTGGCGTCGCGGCTGGAGACGGGGATTTCCTTCACGGAGTTTTCGTACCAGATTCTCCAGTCGATCGACTATTACCAGCTGTACAAGACGTATCACATCCAGCTGCAGATCGGCGGGGCGGACCAGTGGGGCAATATCACGAACGGCATCGAGATGATGCGGAAGAAGGAGGGCATCACCGGCGTGTACGGCCTGACGATTCCGCTCATGCTGAAGGCGGACGGCACGAAGTTCGGCAAGACCGCAGGCGGCGCGGTGTGGCTGGACCCGAAGAAGACGTCGCCGTATGAGTTCTACCAGTTCTGGTTCAATCAGGACGACCGGGATGTGGTGAAGTATCTGAAGTATTTCACGTTCCTTTCTCACGAGGAGATCGACGCGCTGGATGCGGAGACGAAGGCGCATCCGGAGCACCGGGAGGCGCAGCGGCGTCTCGCGGAGGAGGTGACGCGCTTTGTGCACGGCGAGGAAGGACTCGCGGAGGCGGCGCGCGTGACGAAGGCGCTCTTTACGGGGGACGTGGCGGATCTGTCCGGCGCGGAGATCGAGGGGGCGTTCCGCAATACGGCGGGCGGCGTGATTTCCGCCGCGCCCATGAATATCGTGGAGGCGCTCATCGAGGGCGGCGTGGAGACGTCGAAGCGGCAGGCCCGGGAGGATGTGAAGAACGGCGCGATCCGCGTGAACGGCGAGGCGGTGCGCGACACGGAGGCGGAGATCGCCGCGCATCCGCATACGGATGGAAAGTATGTCATCGTCCGCAAGGGCAAGAAGAAGTATTTCCTGCTGGAAGTGAAGGCGTAAGGAGGCGGCCATGGAGTTTCGTTTCGATCATAACAATTACAATGTGCTGGATCTGGCAAAGAGCATCGCTTTTTACGAAGAGGCGCTGGGTCTCCGCGAGACGGGGCGCATCGAGGGGCCGGACGGGGCGTTTCTCATCGTGTACATGGGGGACGGCGCGTCGAAGCAGCGGCTGGAGCTGACCTGGCTGCGGGACCGGAAGGAGCCGTACAATCTGGGGGACAATGAGTTCCATCTGGCGTTTTCCACGCCGGACATGGCGGCGGCGCACGCGCTGCACGAGAAGATGGGCTGCATCTGCTATGAAAATCCGGAGATGGGCATTTATTTCATCAGCGACCCCGACGGGTACTGGGTGGAAATCATCCCGGAAAAGGGCGAATGAATCCGCAGTGGGAGCGGACGGCCCGCGTCGTGGGGGAAGCGGGGGTCGCGCGGCTCGCGCAGGCGTCCGCGGCGGTCTTCGGCATCGGCGGGGTCGGCTCGTACGCGGCGGAGGCGCTGGTCCGCGCGGGGGTGGGGCGGCTCTGCTTCATCGACGCGGACACGGTGGAGCTGTCCAACCTGAACCGCCAGCTCGTGGCGGAGCGGGGGACGCTCGGCCGGGCGAAGGCGGAGGTCATGGCGGAGCGCGCCGCCCGGGTGAATCCGGCCTGCGAGGCGCTGGCTTTCGTGCGCCGCTACGCGCCGGGGGATGAGGCGTTTCTCGCTTCGCTCGGCGTGGATTTCGTCATCGACGCCATCGACGACGTGCCGGCGAAGGTGTCGCTCGCGGCGGCGTGCGCGCGCCTTGCCGTGCCGGAGGCGGCGTCCATGGGGACGGGAAACCGGCTGCATCCGGAGATGCTGGCGGTGGCGGATATTTATGAGACGTCGGCGGACCCGCTCGCGCGGCGCATGCGGTGGGAGCTCCGCGCGGCGGGAGTGGCGCGCCTGACGGCGGTGTATTCGAAGGAGACGCCCGTGAAGACCGGCGCGGGCGCGGTGGGTTCGGTGTCGTTCGTGCCGCCCGCGGCGGGGATGATTCTCGCGGGCATTGCCGTGCGGACGCTTCTCGGGGAGGAAACGCGATGAGGTATGCGCTGCGCCATATGGAATGGATCACGCTCACGGTGGACGGCCGGCCGCACTACGGCTACGACCAGGAGTGGTACCCCGACCGGTGGCAGAAGCTCGCCGGGTGCGGGCCCACCACGGGCGCGGCGATTGCGGCGTATCTCGAGGCGGGGCAGCTCGGCCTCCGGGTGGCCACGCGGGAGGAGGCGGAGGCGAAGATGCTCGCCTTCTGGCCGTACGCCACGCCGCGCATGCACGGGCTGTACAAGACGCGCTGGCTCATGGAGGGGCTTTCGGCGTATCTGGCGGACCACCGCCTCGCGGGGCGCGCGGAGATGATGCACATCCCGCTCCTGCGCCCGCTCCGTCCGTCCATGGACGCGCTGGGGCGGTTCATCGCGGAGGGGCTCGCGGCGGACGCGCCGCTGGGCTTTCTCTGCCTGCACAACGGCGGCAACGACGCGCTCTACAGCTGGCACTGGATGCCTTTCACCGCGCTGGCGCGGGAGGGAGACCGCTGGACGGGGACGGTGCTCGACGAAGGGCGGCAGATCGACTTCGACCTCGGGGCGTGGCTCGCGGCGAGCCGCTTCGGAGGGGGCTTCGTGCGCATCGCCGCAGGGACGTAAACGGAAAAATAAAAAAGGAGCGCCGGGAGACCGGCGCTCTTTTGTGATACAATGAAGAAAAATCCGGGCATGGCCCGCAAAGGAGGGATTGTATGAAACAACTGACGGCGCTCGCGCTGGCGGCGTGCCTCGTGCCGGCCGCGGCGGGGGCGGTGAGCTCGCAGGAGCTGGCGGATACGGCGAAGTACCGCCCGATTTACATGAGCGAGGCGGGCGTGGTGTACGCGGATCTGGCGAGCATCAAGACGGGCGACCCCGTGGAAGGGCAGCTCCCGCTCATCCAGGCGGACATTTACATGGAGCAGTATCAGGCAGACCCCACGTACGAGAGCATCACCGGCGAAGGGCTGGTGACGAATATTTTCGCGTACCACACGAAGCTCCTCGCGGTGCACCGCATGAACGACCGGGACGGCCTCCTCACGTACTACATTGACAACCGGCTCTTCGGCATCTTCACGCCCGGAGGCCGGGCGGCGGACGTACCGCCCCAGGCGGGCGAGGCCCAGTCCTTCGCGCTCACGAATGAAGCGCAGGACATCTATCTCAATCTCTACCGCTGCCTCTGAGCGCGGCGCAGATCCCCGGCGCGTCCGGGGATTTCGCGCGTCTGGACATGACAGGGGAAATATGATACAGTAGGCTCAAAGCACTACGTGCGGCAACTGAATGAAAAGGCATCGATGGAGAAGCATATGAGACTCAGCATAGCAGGCGGCTGCGGCGATTTCGGGCGCAGCTGTTTTTTTGTATCTGGAAATCAGCACGCATACATTGTGGACTGCGGCGCGTCCACGGACGGCATGAACCGCGTGCCGGATCTCACCGCGGAGGAGCTCCGCAGCGCGGAATACCTTTTTCTCACCCATTCTCACCGGGACCACACGGGCGCGGTGGAGTGGGCGGAGGAGTCGGGCTTTCACGGGCAGATGATGATGTCCGCCCAGACGTACCGGCAGCTCTCGTACAAGCCGAAGACGGCGGTCATCCTGGATTCGACGGCGCCCGAGGTGGAGCTGCTGCCGGATTTCTCTCTCCGGTGGGGCCGGACGGGCCACTGCTGCGGCGCGGTGTGGTACGCCATCACCTGCGAGGGGCGGACGGCATTCTTCTCCGGGGACTACCGCGAGGGCGACCCCTTCTACCGGAATGACCCCGTGCGGGATCTGGCGGCGGATATCGCCGTCATCGACGCGGCGTATCCCACGGACGACACGGGCGGGGCCATGCGGGAGGAATTCCTCGCGCGGGCGCTCGCCATGGCGGAGGCGGGGCCGCTCATCCTGCCCGTGCCCCATTTCGGGCGGGGGCTGTCCATGGCGGCGGCGCTCTATGAAAAGACGGGCGGGGCGCTTCCCATGGCGATGGACGCGCGGCTTCTCCGGGAGTGGCGCACCTTTGCCCGGCGGAAGTATTTCGTCAATCCTTCCGTGTGGGATGTGCCCGTGGAGGCGTTTCAGCCCTGGGACGGGGTGCACATCGACGGGCGGGGCGTCTATTTCCTCACGGACGCGCAGCTTTCCCGCGCGGAGAGCCGGCAGCTCGCGGACCGCGCGCCCGAGGCGCAGATCCTTCTCTCGGGGAGCCTGCACGGCTACGGCCGCGCGAAGGAGTACGTTGCGGCGGGCCGGGCGGAGCAGGCGCTCTGGCCGAACCACATGACGTACGGGGAGATGCGGGCCCTCGCCGGGGCCAACCGCTTCGCGCAGGTGGTGCCGTATCACGACCCGCGCCGCGCGCCGGACGCCTACATTTACGAATTCTAAGAGCTTAGAGAAAAAGTGCTTCGCCGGTAATAGATTTTTTCTGTACAGGTCTGGCCGGCGGCGGCGATTCTCCCGAAGCGGGGAGCGCCGCCGCTGTGTTATAATACAGTAAGAAAGCAGTGACCAATCCGGAAAGGGGTGTCTCGAATGATCAGTTACAAAAAAATTCTCGTTCCTTACGACGGCTCGGAACACGCGAAGAAAGCGCTGCAGCAGGCGGTGGATCTCGCGCAGGCCGGAAGCGGCGAGCTGGTCATCGCCAGCGTGTGCAATATCGTGTCGGTGATGAGCAATTTCGACCAGGTGTCCATCGCGGAGGGGTGCCTCACGACGCAGCTGTCGCAGGACCTGGAGAAACAGTGCCGGGAAGATCTGGCGGAAGCAGAAAAAGTGGTGCCGGAGGGCGTGAAGTACGAGACCCGCTTTGAAGTGGGCTCCCCCGGACCGGTGCTGCTGCAGCTGGCGGACGAGCTGGGCTGCGATCTCGTGGTGATGGGCAGCCGCGGCCTCGGACCGCTCAAAGGCATCTTCATGGGGTCCGTTTCGAGCTATCTCGTAAGCCGCGCGAAATGTCCGGTATTGATCGTGAAATAAGGAAAGGGGCCGCTTTGCGGCCTTTCTTTTTTGGCGGAACCGTTCCGGCGGAGAAAGGGGGCAGACTGTGAATTCGCACTGGCAGTGGCTGAAAGGCGAGCTGGACGCGTGGACGGCGGAGGGCATCCTCTCGGAGGAAGCGGCGGAGGCGATCCGCGCGCGGTGCGGCCGCATGAGGGCATTTTCCTGGACGGGGCCGCTCGCGCTGTGCGCCGCGGCGTGTCTGGCCGCGGGGGCGGTCTTCACCGCCGCGGGCCTGTGGGGCGCGCTCTCGCAGGATCAGCGCTTCGTCCTCGCCATGGGGCCGCTCGTCGCGTCGCTTCTCGCGGCGGCGCTGTTCCTCCTCGGGGAGGGCGCGTTCGCCCGGCCGGCCCGGCGCGGGGAGGACGGCGCGGTGTCCCCGGCGCGGCAGGGATTTCCCCTGTGGCTCCGGGAGAGCGCGGGGGTCTTTCACGGCGCGGCGGCGACGGCCGCGGTATGGATGGTGCACGATTCCTACATGGTGGACAGCGACAGCTCGGCGCTCTTCGCGGTGCTGGCGCTCTGCCTGGTGGTGATGCTGTACCTGCTCCGCTCGGCGGGGCTGGGGATGATCGCCGCGGCGGATGCGGCGTACGCGGCGTGGATCTGCCCGGCGGGCGGCTGGGTGGACGGCGCGGCGTGGGTGCTTCTCGCGGCGGCGTTCCCGTTCCTTTTCTTCCTCATCCGGGAGCGGCGGGAGCGGGGCGGCATCGCCTTTGCCTGGGGATGGATCGCGGCGGTGCTGGCGCTCACCTTCTTCACCGCGTCGTCGGCCCTGTGGCAGGCGGTCTTCTTCGCTATCGCGGCGTCGCTCACATGGCTCGCGGGATCGGCGCTCCGGGACTTCGGCTGGGTGGGCGCGGCGTTCCGCTTCTTCGGGGGCGCGGCGGTCTTTGCGGCGCTTCTGGCGGCGTCGTTCGGCTCGTCCTGGCGCGGCGCGGACGGCGGGGCGCTCCTGTGGGTGCTGCTTCTCCTCTTCCTCGCGGCGGACGGGGCGCTTCTCCTGAAAGCGGCGGCCCGCCGGGAGTGGCTCAGCACGGCGGCGGGGCTCACGCCCTTCGTGATGGCCGCGGGGGCGCTCCTTGCGCTGTGGGACGCGAGCGGCGTCTCCTCGGC
The DNA here is from genome assembly GCA_958348245.1 of uncultured Veillonellaceae bacterium. Lineage (GTDB taxonomy): Bacteria > Bacillota > Negativicutes > Veillonellales > Dialisteraceae > UBA1822. Next base: position 37,585 of record CATVYJ010000005.1, read on the forward strand.
GGTGCTCGTGTCGTGCTTCACGGCTTTCCTCGCGGCGGCGGTTATCGCCCGGGGATACCAGACGGACCGGGAGTGGCAGATGGGCGCGGGCCTGCTGATCCTCCTCGCCGGCGGGGGCGTGCGCCTCGTGGATTCGGCGCTCACCTTCGGGCAGCGGGGCGCGTTCTTCCTGACGGCGGGCGTGGTGGCGGCAGTGCTCTGCGCGCTCCTGCGTACGCCCGGGAAGCGGGGGAAGCGCCGGGACGCAGAGGAAGGAGGCGGCGGCGATGCGTAGGAAATGGGTATGGATCTTTTTCCTTCTCGCCGCGGCGGCGGAAATCTGCCTCCTCGTGTGGGTGCGCGGGGAGTACCGCACGGTCCTCGCGGAAGGGAAGACTTACGTCACGCCTGTGACGGTCAATTTTAACGAAAATTTCTACGAAAAGAATTACATCCCGCTTCATGTGCCCGTCGATAAGGCCCAGTGGAACAGCCAGGCCGCGCCGGCGGAAGGGGAAGAGGTGTACCTCGCCGTCGCGGGCGGAAAGAATCAGGAGATGCAGGTGCTCCGGGCGCAGCTCGAGCCGCCGCAGGGCGACTGGATCCTCGTGCGGGCCAAGCGCCTCGACGGCGACGTGCTCCATTTCGATTTCCCCGCGGACCGGCTGTATATGAACGCTGCGGACATCCGCAAGATCTCCATCACGGAGCTCGCCGAGCGCGTGCAGGTGAAAAATCCCGACACGGGCCGGGTGGAGACGCGCATGAAGAACGCGCTCACGGCGAAGCTCCGCGTGAAGGACGGGCGCGTGGTCATTGAAGACCTGCTGGTGAACGGCAGTCCCGCCACCGCGGCGTACGCCACTGTGGGGCAGAATGCGGACGTGAAGTACGCCGCCAGCGGGAAGGAAAAAGACGAAGTGCTGCCCATGGGAAGAGAGACCTGACGGGCCTTTGCGAAAGGCAGGGACGATCCATGTACATCATCTGTATGAGACACGGCGCGGCGGAGCCGGAGAGCGAGACGGTCGCCAACCGGGACCGCCGGCTCACCGACAAGGGCGTGCGCGGCGCGGGGCGCACGGCGGACATCCTGCGCCATTTCCTCAAGGGAAACCGCCTCACCATTTACACCAGCCCGTACCGCCGGACAAAGCAGACCGCGGAGATCGCGGCGGACATCTGCGGCGGCTCCGTGCAGGCGGCGGAAGAGCTGCTCCAGAGCGCGTGGGGCCCCATCGCGGCGCACTGCCTGGCCGGCGGCGGGCCCATCCTCCTCGTGGGGCATCAGCCCTTTCTCCAGAGCTATCTCATGACCGTTGCCGGCGCGGCCCTCAAATTTGCCCCCGCCGCGGCGGCCGTGGTGGACTACGATCCGGAATGGCGGCAGGGAAAACTGATCGGCTATATCTCGCCGGACCTGAAAAAACTCCGGAAACGCTGACAGGGGCGGCCCGCGGGCTGCCTCTTTTTTTCAGAAAGGAATCTCCATGAAACAACTTCTCACCATCGCCGGCTCCGATCCCACCGGCGGCGCGGGCATCCAGGCGGACCTGAAAACCTTCGCCGCCCTCGGGACGTACGGCATGAGCTGTATCTGCGCCGTCGTGGCGGAAAATACCACCCGCGTCACCGCCGTGCAGAATATCACCCCCGACATGGTCACGGCCCAGCTTACGGACGTATACGACGACATCCCGCCGGACGCGGTGAAGACGGGGATGCTCTCCACGCCGGCCATCGTCCGCGCCGTGGCGGATTTCCTCCGCGCCCGCCGGGGGCCGCCCGTCGTGGTGGACCCGGTTATGGTGGCCACCTCGGGGGGCCTGCTTCTCGAGCCGGAAGCGGTGGACATTTACAAAGAAGCGCTCTTTCCCGAAGCGGCGCTCATCACGCCGAACATCCCCGAAGCGGAGGTGCTCACGGGCATGACCATCCGCAATGCGGACGACATGGCCCGCGCGGCGGAGGCGCTCCTCTCGTACGGCTGCGGGGCGGCGCTCGTCAAGGGCGGGCACCGCGTGGAGGACGCGCTGGACGTGCTCGCCGACGGCAGAGGCGTCCACACCTTCCGGGGGCGGCGCGTGGACACGAAGAACACCCACGGCACGGGCTGCACCCTTTCGAGCGCCCTTGCGGTCTTCCTCGCCCGGGGGCTTGCCCTCGAAGACGCGGTGGCCGCGGCGAAATCCTATCTCACGGGCGCGCTGGAGAGCGCGGCGAAAGGCTCCGTGGGGAAGGGCAGCGGCCCCGTGGACCACTTCTGGTTCTACGGCAAACGGTGGGGCGTGATGGAATGAACCATTTCTTCGCCTACATGGCGCGCCTCAAGTACATCCGCCGGTGGGGCCTCATGCGGAACACCGTCCCCGAAAACGACGCGGAGCACACCCTGCAGACCGCGATGATCGCCCACGGCCTCGCGCTCATCCGGCGGGAAATCTTCCGCGAGCCCTGCGATCCTGACCGGTGCGCCGTGCTCGCCCTTTACCACGACGCGAGCGAAGTCTTCACAGGCGATCTGCCCACGCCCGTGAAATATTTCAGCGGCGCGCTCCGCGGCCAGTACGGGGAAATCGAGCGCATGGCGCGGCAGCGGCTCCTCGCGACGCTCCCCGAGGCGCTGCGCCCGGCGTACCGCCCCTTCGTGGAGGACATGGAGAGCGATCCCCTCTGGCCGCTCGTCAAGGCGGCGGACACCCTCTCGGCGTATCTCAAGTGCCGGGAAGAACAGCAGGCGGGCAATCCCGAATTTGACGAAGCGGCGCGCAGCACCGAAGACAAACTGCGCGGCCTCGGCCTGAAAGAAGTGGACTGGTTCCTCGCGCACTTCGCGGGGAGCTTCGCCCTCACCCTCGACGAAATGAACCGCCAGTCCGAATAAAGCGCCGGCCCCTCCGCGGGCCGGTTTTTGCGTGCGGGGCCATAAAAAATCCGCGTCTCCGCCGGCGGGGGCGTCCGGGCGGGCCTCCTCCCGCTCTTCCGGTGGCCGCCCGGAAAAATTTTCTATATAATAAAAAGAAAAGCCCCGCGAATGGGGAGAAAAGAGGTGCGGACCATGAAAAAAATCTGGCTGGCGGCGGCGCTCGCCGCGGCGGTGCTCTGCGGGGGCGCGGCGGAAGCGGCGCAGCCCGGTCTGATGGACGGCGCGGCGCAGATCGAGACGGCGGCGCCGCAGATTCTCACGGATTTCGACGCGAAGATTCCCGTGTGGCGGGGCGGCACGGCGCTCCAGCGGGCGCGGGTGAACGCCGCCGTCGAAGCGGAGACGGCGCGCTTCACCGCGCGTCTCACAAACCTGCGCAAAAACGGCGAGGTGTCCGGCTGGCTGAGCTGGCAGGCGGGGCGCGCGGACGCGGACCTCGTGAGCCTGGTGCTCTTCGAGTCGGTGTATTTCAAGGGCGCGGCCCATCCGTCCACCACGGTGGTGGGCCTAACGTTCGATGCGAAGGGCGAGCCGGTCACGCGGGAGGACGCCATCGCCCGGGCGGTGCCGCAGACGGCGGAGGAGATCAACGCCGCCATTGAGCAGCAGGGAGAGGCGCGGGATCTCATGCTCTTCCGGCCGGAGTGGCGCGAGGTGCAGGGCTGGCCGCAGGAATTCTACGTCGGCGCGGACGGCCGTCTGTATTTCATCTTCCAGCAGTATGCCATCGCGCCGTACGCGGCGGGATGGATCGCCATCGATGCGGGGCCGTGGACGGCGTGACGCGCACATAAAAAAGACCTGTCTCCTTTTTCGGGAGGCAGGTTTTTATTTGGTATTTCACAGGAAGAGGAGGCCCGCGGCGATGAAGGTGAGGATGCCGCCTTCCACGCGGCTCATGATGAGCGAGAACTTTTTGATGCCCAGGATGCGGTCCCGGATTTTTCCCGCGCAGAACGCCACGAGGGAGAAGCAGCAGAAGGCCTGTACGGCGAAGGTCGCGCCGAGCACGGCGAGCTGGGCCGACGGGGAGAGGCCGGCGGCGGGGTCCACGAACTGCGGCAGGAGCGCGAGGAAGAAGAGGAGCACCTTCGGATTGAGGGCGTTCATGATGAGGCCCCGCCGGTAGAGCGCGCCTTTATTGTACGCGTCTTCCGCGCCGGGGAGCGCCAGCGGCTCGGGCTTCGCGCGGAATGCGCCCCACGCGAGGTAGAGGAGGTACGCAGCGCCGAGATAGGTGAGCACGTGGAACGCGGTGGGCGAGCTCTGGATGAAGGCGGCCACGCCGATGACCACGAGGGCCGTGTGGAAGAGGGGGCCCGTGGCGAGGCCCGCCGCGAGGGTCACACCCTGCCTCGTGCCGGAGCGGAGGCTCTTCGCGAGGAGGTACATGATGTCCGGCCCGGGCATGAAGGTGAGAAGGATCGCCGCCGCCGTGAAGGAGAGCCAGTCGATGGGATTCATTCCGCCGCCTGCCAGTTCTTGCACACGTCCACCCAGCCGAGGGACTTCGAGGTTGTTTCCAGTTCGGGGAGGGAGAGGCGCACCGCGCTGTGGTCCGTGCCCGCCGCGGGGTAGACCGTCTCGAAGCGCCGGAGCGACACGTCGAGGTAGACCGGCACGCCGTCCGGCAGGCAGAAGGGACACACCCCGCCCGGGCGGTGGCCGATGTATTTCTCGCAGTCCGCGCCGGGAATCATCTTCGCCTTCGTGTGGAAGGTCTCCTTGAATTTGTGATTGTCGATTTTCGCGTCGCCCGCGGTGACGATGATGAGCGGCGCGTCGCCCGCGAGGAAGGACATGGTCTTGGCGATGTGCGCTTCCTCACAGCCGAGGGCGCGGGCGGCGAGCGCCACCGTGGCGGACGATTCGGAGAGGTCGATCACCCGGTCTTCGAGACCGAGGGACGCGAAATAGGATTTGACAGCTTCAAACGACATGACGATACGCTCCTTCTTATTTTTATGCGTAAATCCAGTATAGCATCTCCGCCGGGGCCGCTTCAAGACGGATATACAAAACGGGCGCGCCGTGTTATGGTAAAGGAGAACCCCTGTGTTTTCTGAGCAAAGGAGGCATTTCCATGGAAATCATTCATTCTGACCACGCGCCGGCCGCTCTCGGCCCGTATTCGCAGGCCATCCGCACGGGCGGCCTCGTCTTCTGCTCGGGCCAGCTCGGTCTCGACCCTGCCACGGGCAAGCTCGCTGGCGCGACCGTAGAGGAGCAGGCGGAGCAGGCCTGCCGCAACGTGGAGGCTGTACTCATCGCCGCGGGCCTCTCGCTGAACGACGTGGTGAAGACCACGTGCTTCCTCGCGGACATGGGCGATTTCGCGGCGTTTAACGCGGTGTATGCGAAATATTTCGTGAGCAAGCCCGCGCGGAGCTGCTTCGCCGTGAAGGCGCTGCCCTCGGGCGGCCTCTGCGAGATCGAAGCGGTGGCGGCCGTGCCGCTGGACGACTGAGGAGGCGCGCCATGACAATGACGGAACTGGCCCTCGCCTGCCGCACGTACCGGCGCTTCACGCAGGACGAGGTGCCGCAGGAGCTGCTGGCCATGATGGTGGAGAACGCCCGCATTTCGAACAGCGCCATGAACCAGCAGCCGCTGCGCTACGTGGTGGTGCGCGAGCCGGAGCTGGTGGCGGCCATGCAGCCGCTGCTCCACTGGGCGGCGAAGCTCCCGAAGGAGATCGGCACGCCGAAGGAAGGCGAGCAGCCTACGGCCTTCATCGTGGTCTGCACGGAAGGGCGCGACACGCCGTACACGGGCGTGGACATGGGCATCGCCGTGCGCACCATGACGCTCACTGCCTGCGAGGGCGGCGTGGGGAGCTGCATCATGGGCGCGGTGGAATTTCCGAAGGTGGCGGAGCTCCTGGAAATCCCCGCGGAGTGGCGGCCCCGCCTCGTGCTCTCGCTGGGCTACCCGGACCACGCGAGCGTCGTCACGGACCTGCCGGAGAGCGGGAAGACGGACTACTACGTCAACGAAGACCGGGACTACTTCGTCCCGAAACGGAGCCAGGAGGATATTGTCCTCTGGCGGTGAATCGTACAGGAAAGCGGCCGCGCGCCGCTTTTTCTGTTTCTAATAAAAAAATAATCGGAAAATCCGCCGCGCCTCTCTTGCCAGCGGAAAATTTTTCTGCTATCATTACTCATGTTGTATTCCTGAATAGCTCAGTTGGTAGAGCAATCGGCTGTTAACCGATCGGTCGTAGGTTCGAGTCCTACTTCAGGAGCCATGGCCTGTTCGTCAAGTGGTTAAGACACCGCCCTTTCACGGCGGGTTCGGGGGTTCGAATCCCCCACAGGTCACCATTTTTTTATGGGCGATTAGCTCAGCTGGGAGAGCGCCTGCCTTACAAGCAGGATGTCAGCAGTTCGATCCTGTTATCGCCCACCACGGGAAGAAAGCAGTCTGCCGCGTCATGCCGGACTGCTTTTTTTCGTGCGGAAAACCCGCCTCCTTTTCGAGGCGGGCTTTTATTTTGCCTTTCCTTTCTGCAGGGACGCGAGGCCGCCCAGCTTGAAGCGGAAGATCAGGTCCTGCATGGCGTACCACCGGTCGTTCTGCTCCCACCCGAGAGCGGTATTCACGGCGAAGCTTCCCTGCAGGAGGAAGCGGAAAAGAATCTCCGCCTCGGGCCGGGACAGGGAGGCGGTGCGCATGATGACGGGCACCATGGAGTCTTTCGCCATGTCGTACAGGAAGGACAGGATGGGGCCGGGGAGGTCCGGGTCGAGGAGGAGCGCCCGGTATTTCGGTGACTCCGCCGCGCGCTGGCAGAGGGGGAGAAAGCTGTCCTCCGTGAGGCGGCCCGCCTCGGCGGTCTGCCGCAGCCGGGCGAAAAAATGGGCGCTCGTTTCCTCCTGAATCTGGAACGCGTCCATCAGCACGTCGGTGAGCACTTCGTCCAGATTGGCGTAGTGCAGGTAGAAGGTGGCGCGGGCGATGTCCGCCTTCCGGCACAGGAGCGTCACCGACAGGCGGCGCCAGCCGCCCTTGGCGACGAGTTCGAGGAAGGCGTCCTTGATGGCGGCGCGCGTGTACTGCGTCCGCCGGCTGCTTCGTTCGGTCATGGGGAGCTCCTTTCGTGGACAAAAATGAAAAGCTGTATGAAAAATAGACAGATCCCGCGGGCTGTACTTGGCCCCGGCCGGCATTTCTCTATAATGATTATAGACAAGGTGTCCAGAAAAAGGAAAGAAAAGAAAGGAGACTCTCATGACGGAAACAAAACCGACCGGCCTAATGTACAGCGAGGAATTCAACGAGCACAACCCCTGCGCGGGGGCGCTGCTTTTCCCCGCGGCGTACAACAAATGGCTCGAGCAGGACGATTACTACGACAATCCGAAGCGCCTGCGCCCTACGTACCGTCTTCTCGTGCGGAGCGGCCTTGCGGCGCGGCTCGCGCCCATCGCGCCGCGCATGGCCTCGGAGGAGGAGCTGCTCTATTTCCATACGCCGGCCTATCTGGAAAAACTGAAAACGCTCAGCGAAGGAGCGGGCGGCTCCGCCGGTCCCTGCGCGTGGGTGGGCCACGGCTCGTACGACGTCATCCGTCTCGCCGTGGGCGGCGACCTCGAGGCGGTAGACGCGGTCATGCGGGGCGACGTGCGGAACGCTTTCTGCCTCCAGCGGCCGCCGGGCGCGCACGCCTGCCGGGACGAAGGATTCGGCTTCTGCATCGTGAACTGCTTCAACATCATGGCGGAGTACGCCCGCCGGAAGTACGGCCTCCGGCGCATCCTCATCGTGGATTTCGACAACCATTACAAGATGGGCGTGCAGCAGGCGTGGTACGGCAGCCCGGAGGTGCTCTACGCGGAAATCCATCAGACGGGACTCTCGGCCATCAATTCGCCCCACGACGTGGACGCGCTCCACGTGGGCGAAGGGGCGGGCCGCGGGTACAACGTGCCCATCCCCATGACCGCCGGCGCGGGGGACAAGGCGTATCTCAAAGCTTTCCGGGAAATCATCGAGCCCATCGCCGACCAGTACCGGCCCGAGCTGGTGCTCCTCGTGGCGGGCTACGCGTCGAACATCTGCGACCCGCTCTGCCGGCAGCAGCTCACCGCCGAAGGCTACCGGGCGCTCACGGGCATCGTCATGGGCATCGCCGAGCGCCACTGCGAAGGCCGCCTCGTGGCCGTCATGGAAGGCGGGCAGGGCGTGTACATGCCCTTCTGCGTGCTCCGCACTCTCGAGGCGCTCTCCGGCGAGACCACGGAGGTGGACGACCCCATCGAGGCGTTCATCGACCCCGTACACGGCAACGACGTCACCGTCGATCAGGAGCGCCGCATCGAAGAGGCGAAGCGCATCCAGAGCGCGTTCTGGAAATTGTGACATACAGGAGGTCTGTCTATGAAGATTCAGCTCATTCGCAATGCAATGATCAAAATCACCTGCGGCGGCGTCACCTTCCTCGTGGACCCGTGGCTCGCGGAGAAGGGAAGCATGGGCACCTTCCGCCAGCTCCGGGCAGCGGGTATGGATTTCAGCCCCGCCGTCGAAGAGCAGTGGGACATCCCCATGCCCATGTGCGCCCTGCCGCTCCAGCGGGAGACCGTCCTCGCCGGCGTGGACGCATACATCGTGACGCACCTTCACCCGGACCATGTGGACATGCTGCTTGACGGCACCGTGGGCGCGCCTCTCGACCACAGCGTGCCTCTCTTCGTGCAGAGCGCGGACGACGGCGCGGTCTTCACGAAGTCCGGTTTCACCGATGTGCGTGTCCTCTCGGAGGGAGGAACCGATTTCGGCGGCGTGCGCCTCACGAAGACGCCCGGACGCCACGGTACGGAGACGCCCTGCGGCCCGTCGTGCGGCTTCCTCCTCGAAGCGCCGGGCGAGCCCGTCCTCTACGCCGCGGGCGACACCATCTGGTACGACGGCGTGGCGGAGACCCTCGCGGCGCATCGGCCCGGCGTGATCGTCCTCAATGCGTGCGCCGCGCGGCTGGAAGGGTACGGCCGCCTCATCATGGACGGACGCGACGTGGGCGAAGTGCGCCGCGCCGCTCCGGACGCGGACATCGCGGTGGTGCACATGGACACGGTGGCCCACGCGTGCCTCACCCGCCAGTCCCTGCGGCTCTATCTCGACGCGCACGGCCTCGGCGATGTGCGCATGCCCGCCGACGGGGAGACGCTCGCCTTCACGAAGTGAGGGCGCGGATGCCGGAGCGTTTCATTTGACGGGGCGCCGCAATTCCGCTATAATCGGGATGTAAAATTTGAGTGGACTTTTCCGGATTTCCCGTCATCTTTTTGCCACACAGCGATGTGAACGCTGTGTGGCTTTTTTGTACCCCCGATGCGGAAAGGCCGGAGGAAGGAGGCTATCCATGAAAGACAGGAAAGGGGCGGGCCGCCCCGTGCGAAAGAAAGGAGGGAGAGGGGACGCATGACCTCTGCCAATAAGATGGCGGCTGCGCCCATGGGCCGCCTCCTCTGCGGGATGTCCGCGCCGCCGCTGCTCTCCATGGGCCTGCAGTATTCCTACAATCTGGTGGACAGCGCCTTCGTGGCGCAGCTCGGGGAGAACGCGCTCGCGGCGGTGTCCCTGTCCTTTCCCATCACGACGCTCATGAACGCGGCGTCCATCTGGATCGGCGTGGGCGTGAACGTCGTGATTGCCGGGTATCTCGGCCGGAGGGAGCCGGAGCGGGCCGATGCGGCGGTCACGCACGGGCTGATTCTGGCGCTTCTCGTGGGCGCGCTCCTCAATGCGCTTTCTCTCTGGATCATGGAGCCGTATTTCCGCGCCTTCACCGGCAATGCGGACATCTGCGCGCTGGGCGTGGCCTACATGGGAATCTGCTCCTTCATGCAGATCCCGAACATGGTGCATATCGCCATCCAGAAAATGATCCAGGCCACGGGAAATATGGTGGGCCCCATGTGGTTCCAGCTCGCGGGCGTGGCGGTCAATTTCGTGCTGAACCCGCTCCTGATCTTCGGGCTGTGCGGATTCCCCGCCATGGGCATCTGCGGCTCGGCCGTGGCGACGGTGACAGGTTACGCGGTGTCCACGGTCTTCGCGCTGGCCATGCTCCTCGGGACGAGGCAGGACGTGCGCGTGAAGGTCCGGGGCTTCCGCGTGGAGCCGCAGATGATCAGGCGCATCTTCGCGCTGGGCCTGCCGTCCTTCCTCATGAACGCCCTCAGCTCGTTCATGGTGACCCTCGCGAACGGCTTCCTCGTCTCTTACTCCGATACGGCGGTGGCCTTCTTCGGCGCGTATTTCAAAGTGCAGCAGCTCATCGTCATGACGGTGAACGGCCTGATCCAGGGCGTCCTGCCGGTGATGAGCTTCAACCACGGCGCGGGGGACCGGGCGCGCCTCCGCAGCGCCTTCTGCTGGGGCACCGCGCTGGTCACGGCCATGATGGCGCTGGGGACGGCGGCGGTGGAGCTTTTCCCGGCGGAAATCCTCCGCGCCTTCGACGCGTCGGATGCGATGCTTGCCTTCGGGGTGCCCGCCATGCGGATCATGGCGGCGAGCTACCTCTTCTGCGGCTTTTCCACGATGATCGCCACCTATTTCCAGGCGGTGGGCCGGGTGGGGGCCAGCATGGGCATCCAGCTGTGCCGGCAGCTGCTCTTCCTCGCGCCCGTCATGTGGGGACTGGAGCGGTGGCTCCATCTGGACGGCGTCTGGCTCGCTTTCCCCGCGGCGGAAGCCGCCGCCCTGGCCGCGGCCCTTGCCCTGATGGCGCGGCGTCATGAAAACGTCCCGGCCTGCACGGGCCGGAAGGAGGAACGATGAAAAACGATACCTTTATGAAAGAAAAGCCGGTACTGCCGCTCCTTCTCTCGATGTCGCTTCCCATGGTCCTGTCCATGATGGTCAACTCCCTCTACAACATCGTGGACAGCTTCTTCGTGGCGCAGATCAGCGAGGACGCCATGACCGCGCTGTCGCTGGTCTTCCCCGTGCAGAATTTCATCAACGCCGCGGCGATCGGCTTCGGCGTGGGGATCAATGCGGTCACTGCCTTTTATCTGGGCGCGGGGGAGGTAGACAAGGCGGACCGCGCGGCCTCGCAGGGGCTCCTCCTGTCCTTACTCCACAGCGCGGTGCTGACCGTCGTCTGCATCGCCGTCATGCCCACATTCCTGCGTCTCTTCACCTCCTCGGAGAATGTGGCGGCGCTCGGCTTCCGCTACTCGGTCGTCGCTTTCGCCTTCACGGGCATCATCATCACGGGTCTGACCTTCGAGAAACTCTTTCAGGCGGTGGGGCGCATGAAACTCACCATGGCGAGCCTCATGTGCGGTTGCGCGGCGAATATCGTCCTTGACCCCGTGCTCATCTTCGGCTGGGGCCCCTTCCCGGCCATGGGCATCGAAGGGGCGGCGCTGGCCACGGGCATCGGGCAGGTCCTGACGCTTGCCATTTACCTTTTCGTCTACCGGACGCAGCCCATCCGCGTGCACATCCGCCGGAGTTACATGACTCTCGACCAGCCGATGGCGCTCAAACTGTACTCCATCGGCATCCCCGCCACGCTGAACCTCGCCCTGCCGTCGCTCCTCGTGTCCGCGCTCAACGCGCTCCTTTCGGCCTACTCCGAAGTGTATGTTCTGGTGCTCGGCATCTATTACAAACTGCAGACCTTCATCTATCTCCCGGCGAATGGCATCGTGCAGGGCATGCGCCCCCTCGTCGGCTACAACTACGGCGCGGGCGAATCCCGGCGGGTCGATCAGATCTACCGCATCGCCCTCTGCATGAGCGGCGCCATCATGGCCGTGGGCACCGTGCTCTGCCTGATTTTCCCGGAGACGCTGATGGGACTTTTCACCCATACGGACGAGGCCATCCGGGCCGGGGAGACCGCCCTCCGGATCATCAGCGCAGGCTTCCTCGTCTCCGCCGTCTCCGTCACCGCCTCCGGCGCGCTGGAAGGGCTGGGCAAAGGCGGCCCCTCCCTCCTCATCTCGCTCTGCCGGTACGTGCTCGTCATCCTCCCCGCGGCGGTCCTGCTGAGCCGCCTCTTCGGCGCCGTCGGCGTCTGGCACGCCTTCTGGGTCTCCGAAGCCGTCACCGCCGTCCTCGCCGCCCTCATCTACCGCCGCGCCTCCGCCCGGCATCCTGACTCTGTCCGCTCCCTCCGCCCCGCCCTGCGGCAGCGCTGAATCCAAACGGATGCAGGTCCGCTTCCTCACGAGAAAGAACAATCCCATAAGGGGGCCGCGAAGCGGCGACACAAAAATTTCCCGCGCCGCCTGCACAGAAAGTTTTTCCACGTATGTGGGTCCGCACCCCTATGAGAAAGTTCATTGGCCTCGCAGATGCGTCCGCACCGACAGCTCCGGGCGCGGAGCTATCCCCTGCGCCCTCGAAGAGAGCGCAAAAAAATCCCGCAGGAAAGGATGAATTCCTTCCCGCGGGATTTTTTCATGCGATCTCGTAGACCACCGTCACCTGCGCGGTGATCTCCTGCTTATCCGGCGAGAGCGTCGTGCCCGGCGCGGCGTCGGCGGCCATGTTCATGACGGACCGGCCGTAGGGCGCGGCGGAGACGGACTGGGTGGAGACGGCGAGCACGCCCGTCACGGTGCAGCGGAGGCTCCCCGCGATGGCGTCCGCCTTGGCCTCTGCGTCTTTCGCGGCGGCGCGGAGCGCCCGGTCTTTGTACGCTTCCTCATCGGAGAGAGAGAAGATGACCGATCCGATGCGGCTCGCCCCCGCTTGGAGCGCCGCGTCGGAGACGTCTCCCGTGCGGGCGAGGTCTTTCACTTCCACTTTCAGGGAGTTCTGCACGCGGTAGGCGGCGGTTTTCATTTCCCCTTTCGGGTCGTATTCGGGATAGAGTGCGTAGTTTGCCGTGGAGAGTCCGTCGCTGGACGCGCCGGCGGCGATGACGGCATTGTACACGCGGGCGGAGATGTCCGCATTGTCCCGCGCGGCCCGGGCGGCGGTGTCCGATTTCGTTTCGATCACCACGTAGAGCGTGGCCGTGTCTGCGGCGGCGGTGACGTTTCCCGTGCCGGTGACGGTGAGGGTGCGCGGGTCGGCCGCGTATCCGGAAAGGCTGCCCGCCAGGACGAGTCCCGCGGTCAGAAGGGCGATGGCTGTGCGTTTCATGGGAGCCTCCTCAGAGCAATTCATAGGTGACGGTGAGCTGGGCGGAGACGGTCTGCGCGCCCGCTTCCACAGGGGTGACGGCGGAGCCGGCGGAGGAAGCCTTCGCGAGGAAGACCGCATCCCGGCGCAGGACCGGCGGCGTATAGCCCGTCTCGGTGACGGTGAGCGCCGGGCCGAGGGAGAGACAGAGTGTGTCCGCGAGGGCCTGGGCCTGCCGGCGCGCGTCTTCTGCGGCGGCGGCGTAGGCCCGCAGGCGGTAGGGCGCGCCGTCTGCGGTCTGGAACTGGAGCGAGTCGATGCGGTCCGCGCCGTGTTCCGCGGCGGCGTCGATGAGGAATCCCGTGAGCGACAGGTAGGGCACGCGCACCTTCATCTGGTTCACCGCGCGGTAGCCCCGGAGGAGGGACGTGCCTTTCTTCTGGTCGTACACGTAGATGGGATTCACTGTATAGTTTTCCGTGGTGAGCTGGTCCATGCGGGCGCCCGCGGCGAGGAGCGCCTCCCGGAGGGCCCGGGTGCGGCGGGCGTTCTGCGCGGCCGCTTCCTGCTGGGTGTCCGCGGTGGTCTCCACGTAGGCGGAGAAGGACGCGGAGCCCGCTTCGGCGGCGATGCGCCCCGTGCCGGTGACGGTCACTGTGCGCGGCGCGGCGGAGGCGGTGAGGCCCGCTCCCGCGAGAAGCGCCGCCGCCATGATGAGCGTGGTGAGTGGTTTCATGATGCTTTCCTTTCTGCACTGGGCAAATCGGCGGAGTCGCCGTTTCCTTCATTGTATGATTAGTAATAATAACCTGTCAACGGGCGGCGCCTTTCCCTTTTGGCATGGAAGGGGCGGGGGCGGCGTCCGGCGCATGGAGGAAATTTTTCCCCGCGGTCCCGGGCGGGCGCGGCGTGCCTTTTTGCCCTGCGATGTGATAAGATATAGCTGTATAAGCATGGCATCGGTTCAGTGCAGAGAGGGAGGAGTGTTTCCTGTGTCCGATATCAGACGTGTATATGTACGGAAAAAAGAAGGATTCCGGCAGGAAGAGGAGCGGCTCGCGGCAGAGCTCGCCGAATTTCTGGGAGACCGCATCCGGGGGGCGGCCATCTACCACCGCTACGATGTGGAGGGACTCGACGCGGAGGAATACGAGAAGGCGCGCATCACGGTCTTCTCCGAACCGCCGGTGGACGAGACGGAAGAGACCCTGCCCGCAGGCGACATGGTGCTCGCCGTGGAATTCCTGCCCGGCCAGTACGATCAGCGCGCGGATTCGGCGGAGCAGTGCCTCGCCATTCTCACCGGCAAGGACGGCATCCATGTGCGGTGCGCCCTCGTGTACGCCCTGACGGGAACGTTTGCGGAAGGCGACCGGGAAGCGGTGCTGAAATTCCTCGTAAACCCCGTGGAATCCCGCGAAGCGTCGCTCGCGCCGGCGGAGACGCTGGACCTGCCCTATGAAGAGCCGCAGGCCGTCCCTGTCGTCGAAGGCTTCCGCTCCATGGATGAAGCGGCGCTCCGGGGCCTCATGAGCGGCATGGGCCTTGCCATGAGCTATGACGATCTGGCGTTCATCCAGGCCCACTACCGGGACGAGGAACGGCGCGATCCCACCGTGACAGAGATCCGCGTATTCGACACGTACTGGTCGGATCACTGCCGCCACACCACCTTCGGTACGGCGCTCTCGTCCGTCACCGTGGACGAAGGGCGCTATGCGAAGCCCATCGAGGCGGCGCTCGCCGATTACCGCGCGGCGCGGGACGATCTCTACGGCGCGGACACGAAGCGCCCGGTGACGCTCATGGACATGGCTACCGCCGCGGTGAAAGCCCTCCGCAAAGAAGGCAGGCTCCAGGAAATGGACCAGTCCGATGAAATCAACGCGTGCACCATCAAGGTGAAGGTGGATACGGACCACGGCGAAGAAGACTGGCTGCTCCTCTTCAAAAATGAAACGCACAACCATCCCACGGAGATCGAACCGTTCGGCGGCGCGGCGACCTGCCTCGGCGGCTGCATCCGCGACCCTCTCTCCGGCCGGGCCTATGTGTATCAGGCCATGCGCGTCACCGGCGCGGGCGATCCCCGCACGCCCCTTGCGGAGACGCTGCCGGGCAAGCTCCCTCAGCGGACGCTTACGGTGACGGCCGCAAAGGGCTACAGCTCCTACGGCAACCAGATCGGCCTGGCCACGGGCGAAGTGACCGAATACTATCATCCGGGCTTCGTGGCCAAGCGCATGGAAATCGGCGCGGTGGTCGCGGCGGCCCCGCAGGAAAATGTGGTGCGCCTCACTCCGCAGCCGGGCGACGTGGTCATCATGGTGGGCGGCGCGACGGGCCGCGACGGCATGGGCGGCGCGACGGGCTCCTCGAAGGAGCTCAATACGGAGTCCATCGAGACCTGCGGCGCGGAAGTGCAGAAGGGCAACCCGCTCACGGAGCGCAAGATCCAGTGCCTCTTCCGCCGGGGCGAAGCGACCCGCCTCATCAAGCGGAGCAACGACTTCGGCGCGGGCGGCGTATCCGTCGCGGTGGGCGAGCTCACCGACGGCGTGGATATCGACCTGGACACGCTCCCGAAGAAATACGAAGGGCTCGACGGGACGGAGCTTGCCATTTCCGAATCGCAGGAACGGATGGCCGTGGTGGTGGCCGCGAAGGACGCGGACGAATTTATCCGTTATGCCGCAGAGGAAAATCTCGAAGCCACCGTGGTGGCCCGCGTGACCGACAAGGGCCGCCTCACCATGCGCTGGCGGGGGGATGTCATCGTGGACATCAGCCGGGCCTTCCTCGACACGAACGGCGTCACCCAGACGAAGGAAGCGGAGATCGCCGCGCCGGCGGAGACCGATCCCTTTGCGCTTCCCGCCGTGTCCTCCGTGAAGGACAAATGGCTCGGCGAGATGGGTGCGCTCAATAACGCCTCCGAACAGGGGCTGGGCGAGCGCTTCGACGGCACCATCGGCGCGGCCACGGTGCTCATGCCCTACGGCGGCCATTACCAGAAGACCCCCGCGGACGGCATGGCGGCGAAACTCCCCGTGCGGAAGGGCGAGACCGACACGGCGAGCTTCATGACCCACGGGTACGATCCGGACCTCGCGGTGTGGAGCCCCTTCCACGGCGCGGCCTGCGCGGTGCTCCTCTCGGCGGCGCGCCTGACCGCCCTCGGCGCGGACTGGCGGAAGGCCTATCTCACGCTGCAGGAATATTTTGAAAAACTCACCGACCGGAAGAGCTGGGGCAAGCCCGCGGCGGCGCTCCTCGGGGCGTTCGCCATGCAGCGCCGCCTCGGCCTCGGCGCCATCGGCGGCAAGGACTCCATGAGCGGCACCTTCAACGATCTTCACGTGCCGCCGACCCTCGTATCCTTCGCGGTCGCGCCGGGCCGGGCGTCCGAAGCGGTGAGCCAGGAATGGAAAGAGGCGGGGCACGCGCTGGTGCTCTTCGACGTACCGCACGACGAGGCGGGCATGCCCGATACGGACGTCTTTGCGGCGCACGGCGATTTTCTCTATCAGGAAGTCCGGGCCGGCCATATCGCGGCCATGAAGGCCGTGGGCCGCGGCGGCATCGCGGTCACCGCGGCGAAGATGGCCTTCGGCAACGGCATCGGCGCGGCCTTCAACGACGCACTCGCCCCGGCGGAATATTTCCGGCTCCGCTATGGCGCGCTCCTCGTGGAGACGACGCAGGAGCTCGCGGCGGAATACGCGAAGCGGGACCACGTGACGGTCATCGCGCGGCTCGGCGGCACGGACATGGCGCTCGGCGGCGAAACGGTCTCCGTGGCGGACCTCCTCGCCGCGTCGGAAAAGACGCTCGACCCGATCTTCCCGCTCCGCGCGGCGGATCTTCCCGGCGAAGTGCCGGCGCTGCCGAAGTACGCCGGCGCGCAGGTGGCCTATCACGGCGCGGCCGCCGCGCGGCCCCGGGTCTTCATCCCGGTCATGCCCGGCACAAACTGCGAAGTGGACAGCGCCCGCGCCTTTGAACGGGCCGGGGCGGACGCGGATATTTTCATCGTGCGCAACCGCGACCAGGCGGAGCTGAAAGCCTCCGTGGAAGCCATGGCGGCGCGCATCCGGGAGGCGCAGATCGTCATGTTCCCGGGCGGCTTCTCCGCCGGGGACGAACCGGACGGCAGCGGCAAATTCATCGCCGCCCTCTTCCGGAATCCGCTCCTCGAACACGCCCTGGGCGACCTCCTCAATAACCGGGACGGCCTCGTGCTCGGCATCTGCAACGGCTTCCAGGCGCTCATCAAGCTCGGCCTCGTGCCCTACGGCGAATTCAAGCCGCTCACGGGCGGCGCGCCGACCCTCACCTTCAATACCATCGGCCGCCATCTCTCGCGGTACGTCACCACCCGCGTGGTGTCCACGAAATCCCCGTGGCTTGCGCTCTGTAAAGAAGGCGACCTCCACAGCATCGCCATCAGCCACGGCGAAGGGCGCTTCATCGCCTCCGACGAGCAGATCCGCGCCTGGGCGGCGAACGGTCAGATCGCCACGCAGTACACCGACTTCGAAGGCCGCCCGACCTACGACAGCCGGTACAATCCGAACGGCTCCGCCTGGGCCGTCGAGGGCATCACCAGCCCGGACGGCCGCGTGCTGGGCAAGATGGGCCACAGCGAACGGTACGGCGCGAATATCGCAAAGAACATCGACGGCGAAAAATACCAGCCGCTCTTCGCGGCGGGCGTCGCCTATTTCAGGGGGTGATTTCCAATGAAGACCATCGATTACACCACGCACGGCACGTGCTCCCGGGCCATCCACATCGAGCTCGACGGGAACACCATTCATAAAGTGGCTTTCGACGGGGGCTGCCCGGGCAATACGCAGGGCATCTGCCATCTCGTGGAGGGGATGGACGCGGACGAAGTGATCCGCCGCCTGAAAGGCATCCCCTGCCGGGGCAAGACCACGTCCTGCCCGGACCAGCTGGCCCGCGCGCTGGAAGAAGCGAAGCAGCAGGGCTGAATCCAGATCAGGGAGGCAGACGGAATCCGTCTGTCTCTTTTCCGTGAAAGGAGAGCGGCATGCTCAAAGGAAAACGAATCATCATCTGCGACATGGACGGCACGCTCATCGATTCGCTCGGCGTGTGGGACTCGGTGGACGCGGCCCTCATCGAAGCGCTGGGCGGCGCGGTTTCGCGGGCAGACGTGGGGCCGCAGCGGGAGCGCCTGCTCCGCGCGCTCCGGGCGGAGAAGAATCCCTACCTCGCCTACTGCCGCGAGCTGGGGCGGCTCTGCGGCTCGGCGCTGGCGGCGGAGGAAATCCTCGCCCTCCGAGACCGCATCGCCGGGAGAAAGCTCACCTGCGAGGTGCGCTATAAGCCCGGCGCGGCAGAAGCGGCGCGGTATCTGAAAGGGAAAGGCTTCGTCCTGGGCATCGCCACCACCACCCGCCGGCGCAACATGGAGATCTACCGCCTGCATAATGAGAATCTCCGCGCGGCGCTTCCCATCGACGACTGGTTTTCCTTCGTCTATACGAGAGAGGACGTGGCGGCCATCAAGCCGGACCCGGAAGTGCATGAAAAAGTCCTGGCCGGCCTCGGCGCGCGGCCGGAGGACTGCTTCATCATGGAAGACTCCCTCTCGGGCGTGCTCGCCGCGAAGAACGCCCGCATCGACTGCGCGGCGCTCTACGACAGCTACTCCGAGGGCGACTGGCCGGAGATCGTGCACACCGCGCCGTACCATTTCCCCGGCTGGGAGGCGTTCCTCGCCGCGGCGCAGGACGAACTGGGCGAATAGCATACAAAAAGAAATCCGCAGGGATTGTTCCCTGCGGATTTTTTGCATGTTTATTTTTTATGCGTCGGAAGGACGGCGGCAAGGGCATCCACCGCCGCTTCTTCCGTGGCCCAGCTTGTGGCGAAGCGCACCACCTGATCGTCTCCGTGAGGCTCCCAGTATTCATACCGGGCGTGTTTCCCGATTTCCTCCGCTTCTTCTTTCGTGAGGATGACGAATTGCTGGTTTGTGGGAGAGTCAATGTAGAGCGGATAGCCCCGGTCGAGGAAGAGCTGCTTCAGCTTCATGGCCATGGCGACGGCGTGGCGGCTGATGGAGAAGTACAGATCGTCCGTGAAGAGCGCGTCGAACTGCACGCCCAGGAGGCGTCCTTTCGCGAGGAGCGCCCCGTGCTGTTTCACGTGGGTGAAGAAATGGGCCGGCGCGCCGTGCGGGAAGACCACCGCTTCGCCGCAGAGCGCGCCCACCTTCGTGCCGCCGATGTAGAAGACGTCGCAGAGCGCGGCCAGCTCGGGGAGCGTCACGTCGCACGCGGGGCTCGCGAGGCCGTAGCCGAGGCGCGCCCCGTCGATATAGAGGGGCAGGCCGTAGCGGTGCGCCGCATCGGAGAGGGCGCGGAGCTCGTCCTTCGTATAGAGCGTGCCGTATTCCGTGGGATAGGAAATGTACACCATCCCCGGGAAGACCATCGCTTCGTGGTTCGGGTCCGCGTAGTACGCGGCGAGATAGGCTTCGA
Source organism: uncultured Veillonellaceae bacterium (assembly GCA_958348245.1). Taxonomy (GTDB): domain Bacteria; phylum Bacillota; class Negativicutes; order Veillonellales; family Dialisteraceae; genus UBA1822. Next base: position 57,100 of record CATVYJ010000005.1, read on the forward strand.
GCTCGGCCGCGTCCAGTTTGCCTTCATGCGCGGGGAGGGCGAGCACCTTGTGCCCGCTGTGCTCGATGGCGCCCGCCTCGTGCACGGCGATGTGCCCGGTGGCGCACGCAATGGCCCCTTCGTAGGAGCGGAGATACGCCGAGATGACGGTCTCATTTGTCTGGGTCCCGCCGGAAATGAAGAAGACGTCGCCGTCCGGGCAGCCCGCCGCGGCGAGGATTTTCTCCTTCGCCCGCTGCGTGTACGGGTCCGCGCCGTAGCCGGAGAGAGACTCCCGGTTCGTTTCCGCCAGATGACGGAGCACCGCTTCGTGCGCCCCTTCGCCGTAGTCGTTCACAAAGAAAAGCATGAGGATTCCTTCTTTCTGATCCAGTTTTTTCCCATTATAGCAGAAAGCGCCCGCTTCCAGAAGACGACGGGATGGAATGTGAATGCGGATAAAATGTCAACATTGACAATTCGGCGGAGTTGTTATATTCTTGCAGATGTAAACCAGTATAAATTTTCTTAGAGACAATCGAGGCGGTGCATATGATACAGGCGGCAGGACAGGCGCGGACCCGCACGCGGGACATGGTGCTCTTCGGACTGTTTACGGCGCTCACCGCGGTGGGGGCGTTCATCCGGGTGCCCGTGCCGGTGTGCCCCTTCACGCTGCAGCTGCTCTTCACCACGCTCGCCGGGCTCGTTCTGGGCAGCCGGCGCGGCGCGGCGGCGGTGGCGCTCTATGTGGCGCTGGGGCTTCTCGGCGTGCCTGTCTTCACCGAAGGAGGCGGGCCGGGCTACATCTTCCAGCCCACCTTCGGCTATCTGGCGGGATTTGTCGGCGGGGCGTGGCTCACGGGGAAGATCCGCGAAGGCGCGGAGGGGATGCCGTCGCTTTCGCGTCTGCTCTTCGCCGATTTCGCGGGCCTGGCCGTGGTGTATCTCTGCGGCATGGCCTACGTGTACGTTCTCTCGAATTATTATCTGGGCACGCCCATCGGCGTCTGGCCGGTGATTCTCTACTGCTTCCTCCTCGCCGTGCCCGGGGATATCTGCCTGTGCGTGCTCGCGGCGCTTCTCGCGCGGCGGCTCTTCCGGGCGGAAGGCATCCTGCATTGAAAGGGGCGCTCCGGCGGGCGCTCTTTTTCATAGAACAACAAAGAAAGAAGGAATGACCATGGGGAAAGGATTATTCATCACCGGCACCGATACGGACATCGGCAAGACCTACGTGACGGCGCTGCTCGTGAAGACGCTCCGCAGCGCGGGGTACGACGTGGGCTATTACAAGGCGGCCATCAGCGGGGCGGACTCCGTCGCGGAAAGCGACGCGGGCTTTGTAAACCGCTTCGCGCATATCGGCGAGCCGGAGGACATGCTCCTCTCGTATCTGTATAAAAACGCCGTGTCGCCCCATCTGGCGGCGCGCATCGAAGGGCATCCCGTGGAGAAGGACGTGATTCTCGCGGGATGGCAGCGCGCGGCGGCGAAATATCCCTACGTCACCATGGAGGGGAGCGGCGGCATCTGCTGCCCCATCCGGCACGACGAGACCGCCGTGTACTACCTGGAGGATATCATCCGCTGGCTGCGCCTGCCCGTGCTCATCGTGGCCGACGCGGGCCTGGGCACCATCAATCACGTGGCGCTGACCGCGTTTTATATGAAAGAGCGCGGCCTCACCGCGAAGGGCGTCCTCCTCAATAACTGGAAGGGCGGCCTCATGGAAGAAGACAATGTGAACATGATCGAGGAAATGACGGGCCTCCCCGTGCTGGCGAAAATCCGCCGGGGCGACACGGCGCTCGACGCGGACCCGGCGCTCCTGGCGTCGCTTTACGAATGAGGAGGACAGCATGGACGAAAAACAGACCTGGCCGGAGATCGACTGGGAAAAAGAGGATGAGAAATATATCTGGCACCCGGCGCAGCAGATGAAGGACGCGGAAGTCTTTCCGCCGGTGGTGATCGACCACGCGGAGGGGCTCTACCTGTACGACACGAAAGGGAAAGCCTATCTCGACATCATCAGCTCCTGGTGGTGCAATCTCCTCGGCCACTGCAACCCGGAGATCAACGAAGCCGTCAAGAAGCAGGTGGACGAGCTGGAGCACGTGATCTTCACGAATTTCTCCCACCGGCCCGCCATCGAGCTCTGCCGCGAGCTCGCGCCGCTCCTGCCGGAAGGGCTGTGCCGGTTCAGCTTCCACGACAACGGGTCTTCCGCGGTGGAAGCGGCCCTGAAGATGGCCTTCCAGTACCATTACCAGACGGGCCATCCCGAGCGGCAGCGCTTCATGTGCCTCGCCGACTCCTACCACGGCGAGACCATCGGCGCGCTCTCCGTGGGCGGCATGGACATGTACGCGAAGATTTATCAGCCCATGATGATGCACAACATCCATTTCGACGGGCTCGACTGCTTCCGCTGCCCCTACGGGAAGACCCGCGATACCTGCGCGTGCGAATGCTTCGAGAGCGCGGAGCAGGCCTTTGAGACATACGGGAAGCAGACCGCCGCGGTCATCGTGGAACCCATCCTGCAGGGCGCGGCGGGCATGCGCATCTATCCCGCGGAGTACCTCAGGAAACTCAGGAAGCTCTGCGACGCATACGGCGTCCTCCTGATCGACGACGAGATCGCCGCGGGCTTCGGCCGCACGGGGAAACTCTTCGCCATCGAACACGCCGGCATCAGCCCGGACATTCTCTGCACCTCCAAAGGGCTCACCGGCGGATACCTCCCCATGTCCATCACCATCACTACGGACAGGATTTACAACGCCTTCTACGACGACTACGGCACGCACAAAGCCTTCGTGCACAGCCATACCTACGCGGGCAATCCCATCGGCTGCGCCGCGGCGCTCGCCGTGCTGCGCATCCTGAAGCGCGACCATATCCTCGAGAAAGCCGCCGAAGTGGGCGTCTATCTCCATGAGGAGCTGGAGAAGGCCCTCGGCGGCCATCCGAATATGGGCGAGATCCGGCACATCGGCCTCATCAACGCCATGGAGCTCGTGGAAGACCGGAAGACGAAGAAGCCTTTTGATCCGAAGCGGCGCATCGGCTGGCAGATTTTCCGCCGCGCCATGGCCCGGGGCCTCGTGCTCCGTCCCATGGGGGATGTGATCTATTTCAACCCGCCTCTCACGCTCGATAAGGAAACGGCGAAGAAGGCGGTGGACCTCTGCCGGGAATCGGTGGAGGATGTGCTCGGAAAGTAATACGACCCTCTGTAAATGAGACAGCGGCATCAGTCAAGGCCGCTGTCTTTTATTACACCTGGACAATTTTTTCTAAATTCTTTTATAAACACAGAATAAATCATATAAAGAAAGAGAAAAACATCGACAGACAAGGCCCCTGGGAAAGAAGAAGGGGCCGTTTTTACGGCCCAATTCATAAATACGAGATTATGGGATAAGGCAGAGAAGGGCATGATTCGGAAAGGGATATAAAATAAATCTGGCAGAAGACAACAGCCATACATAGTCTTATGCATTGACAGGTAAAGCCGCCTCCCGTACAATGAAAACGTGGTTATTGAGATTACGAAACTCAATCATCATGTATTCTATGGTCAAAAAGGAGGATAGCAGATAAGACCGAAATTTGTAAGTAGTTATAAACTGCATGATTTATGATATTGATAGAAAATGACGAGTAATGATTTATAATCATGTAGACTTATAACGAATGTACAAACTCAGTTAGAGGAGGATTTGTTATTATGATGGACACTCTGGCTCAGAACAGCCATCTGTTTGATGAACTGTTTCAGGGCGTATACGGCGTCGCGGACATCGGCATCCTGTCCATGTTCGTCATCGGCTTTATCCTGATGTTCCTCGCCGTCAGATACGACTATGAACCGATGCTGCTCTTCCCGATGGGCGTCGGCTGTATTCTGGCCAACATCCCCGGTCACTATGCCGTACTGCAGGAACCGGGCGCGGAAGGCTTCCTTTTCGTTCTCTACAAAGCAGGCATTGCCAATGAACTTTTCCCGGTCATGATCTTTATCGCCATCGGCGCGATGTGCGAATTCAGCCCGCTTATGAGAAAACCCTACGTGATGTTCTTCGCGGCGGCTGCGCAGTTCGGTATCTTCATGACGGCGTTCCTCGCGGCGCTGGTAGGCTTCCCCTTCAACCAGGCGGCCTCCATCGGCATCATCGGCGCGGCTGACGGCCCGACCACCATTTTCGTCGCTTCCCGTTATGCGCAGGAAATGCTCGGACCGTTGTCCGTAGCGGCGTACTGCTACATGTCCCTCGTACCGGTCATCCAGCCCCCGATCATCAAGCTGCTCACCACGAAGAAAGAACGCCAGATCCGCATGCCCTTCACCGGCGACACCCCGGTATCTGACCGCGCTCTCTTCATTTTCCCGCTGATGATCGTCATGGTCGCCGGCATCGTGGCTCCCATGTCCGTACCGCTCATCGGCGCCCTCATGTTCGGCAACCTGCTGAAAGTGTCCGGCTGCACGGATCAGCTCGCGAACTGCGCGAAGGATGACCTGTCCAACCTCGTCACCCTGTTCCTCGGTCTGGTCGTAGGCTCCACCATGACGGCGGAAAACTTCCTGACCTTCGACGTGTTCAAGATCCTCTGCCTCGGCGCGGTGGCCTTCGTATTCGATACGGCAGGCGGCGTCCTCTTCGCAAAGATCCTGAACCTCTTCCTCGCGAAGAAGATCAACCCCATGATCGGCGCGTGCGGCATCTCCGCATTCCCCATGTCCGGCCGTGTTATCGCTAAAATGGCGCTGAAAGACGATCCCACGAACTTCATCGTGCAGGATGCCATCGGCGTCAACGTAGCCGGCCAGATCGCATCCGTCGTCGCAGGCGGTCTCGTTGTCTGCATGATTCCGATGCTGTCCAAGTAAGGAGGCCTTTCATACATGGAACCGACAAGTGCAGCTCTTTTCCAGATGGTGGTCTGCGTACCGCTCATGTTCGTCGTCATCGGCATTTTCGTTCTGCTCACCAAGGGCCTGACGAAACTGTTCCCGGCGAAATAATCCGGCTGGAATTCTGAAACATTCGGAATGAGGGGGGCCCTCGAAAGCCTTCCGCGTCCCTCAAGGCGCGCTCCCGCCTTTCTTCCGGGAAAGCGCGGGAACACACCTCTTTTACCTGAAAAGGCGGTGTAAATCCCAATGGATATTTCGACTCCCGCTCTTGCCTCCATCATCGTACTGGTGGCAATCGTCGTATTCTCCTGCTTCCGCGATATCAACGTAGGTATCCTCGGCACGGCAGGGGGCCTTCTGGTCGGCATGATGTTTGCCGGCATGAAAATCAGCGAAGTCTACAAAGGCTGGCCGCTGTCCCTGTTCATGATCCTCGTGGGCGTTACGTTCATGTTCTCCGCCGCGCAGGTGAACGGCACCATGGAGAAATTCTCCGCGGTGTGCGTCCGTCTCGCCAAGGGCAACGTGGCTCTCATCCCGATCATTCTCTTCGTTCTCGTGACCTTCATCACCACCATCGGCCCCGGCAACATTGCCTCCACGGCCCTGATGGCTCCCATGTGCATGGCCATTGCAGGCCGCATCGGCCTCTCCCCGTTCTGCATGACGCTGCTCGTCGTCGGCGCGGCAAACGGCGCGGCCCTGTCTCCTTTCGCTCCGACCGGCATCATCTCCAACGGCCTCATCGCCCAGTGGGCGCCCCAGGTGGGCATCCCCACGGAGGAACTGTCCGGCATCGCCTGGAAGATTCACTGGAACTCTGAAATCGTACAGAGCGTCGTCAACTTCGGCGGCTTCTTCCTCACCGGCGGCCTCGCCTGGATGAGCAAGGCCAAGAGCGGCGGCGCGGACTTCGACATCGACTCCATCGCTCCGAAGCCGGAACCCTTCGACTGGAAACAGAAGTACACCCTCTTCACGATGCTCGTCCTCGTGTGCGGCGTCATTTTCTTCAAACTCGACGTAGGCATGCTCGCCTTCTGCATCGGCACCACCTTCATCCTCTTCAACATCGCGGATGACGGCGAAGCCGTGAAGAAAATGCCCTGGGGCGTCATCGTCATGGTCTGCGGCATGTCCGTCCTGATCAACGTCATGGATAAGGCGGGCGGCCTGAACGCCCTCGTCGACATGATCGCCGTCGTATCCAACGGCACGACCATCACCGGCGTCGTAGGCTTCATCGCGGGCCTGCTCTCCGCATACTCCAGCTCCTCCGGCGTCATCATGCCCATGTTCCTCAGCATGGTGCCGGGGCTCCTTGAAGCGGTGAATACCGTCGATGCGGACCACGCGGTCCGTCTGGCATCCGCCATCGACATCGGCGCTCACCTCGTCGATACGTCCCCGCTGTCCACGCTGGGCGCGCTGTGCATCGCCAACGCGGTCACCGAAGACAAGGGCATTCTCTTCCGCAATCTGCTCCTGTGGGGGCTCTCCATGTCCGTCGTAGGCGGCGTCGTCTGCTACGTGGCCTTCGGTCTGCTCGGCCTGTAAGGCTGTCAACCGGACGCGGAAGAAAACAGACAGATGACAGAAAACTGGAAACGTACTTCGTGTCGTTTCCAGTTTTTTTGTGCGTAAAATAGACAGTGCAAATGATAACAAATCGTATATAAATCCGTCATTTCTCTATCCACGGAAACAACCATTTGTCAAATCGCATTTCTAAACCGGCCGGAGCGGGGGAAATCCCCTCTGATTGACACCCAAAATGGCAAATCTTACAATGAAACCGTACTTATGGGCCACCAGACCCGGCGTACGCATTCTATGGTCGAAAAGGAGGGCAGCAGACAAGACCGACAATGGCTGCGCGTTATAAACGCGTCTTTTATGAAGTCGATAGAATTACGGAAATGTCCTTCATGAAGACGAGAGAAAAATAACGGCGCGCAATATTTTCCTAAGAGGAGGAATTTTTAACATGGACACTCTGGCTCAGAACAGCGGTCTGTTTGACGAGCTTTTCCAGGGCATTTACGGACTGGCAGATGTGGGCATCCTCGCGATGTTCGTCGTCGGCTTCATCCTCATGTTCCTCGCCGTCAGATACGACTATGAACCGATGCTGCTCTTCCCGATGGGCATCGGCTGCGTTCTTGCAAACATTCCCGGACACTACGCAGTGCTCCAGGATCCCGGAAGCGAAGGCTTCCTGTACGTTCTCTACAAAGCGGGTATCGCAAACGAACTTTTCCCGGTCATGATCTTTATCGCCATTGGTGCAATGTGCGAATTTGACCCGCTTATGAGAAAGCCGTTCGTCATGCTCTTCGCAGCAGCGGCTCAGTTCGGTATCTTCATGACTGCGTTCCTCGCGACGCTCCTCGGCTTCCCCTTCAACCAGGCGGCAGCCATCGGCATCATCGGCGCAGCTGACGGCCCGACCACGATCTTCGTCGCTTCCCGCTATGCGCAGGAAATGCTTGGACCGTTGTCCGTAGCGGCGTACTGCTACATGTCCCTCGTACCGGTTATTCAGCCTCCGATCATCAAACTGCTCACCACCAAACATGAACGCAAGATCCGTATGCCGTTCACCGGTGAAGCTCCGGTTTCTGATCGCGCACTCTTCATTTTCCCGCTGATGATCGTCATGGTCGCCGGCGTTGTAGCTCCTATTTCCGTACCGCTCATCGGCGCTCTCATGTTCGGCAACCTGCTGAAGGTATCCGGCTGCACCGACGACCTGGCAGACTGCGCGAAGGATGACCTGTCCAACCTCGTCACCCTGTTCCTCGGCCTGGTCGTAGGCTCCACCATGACGGCGGAAAACTTCCTGACCTTCGACGTATTCAAGATCCTCTGCCTCGGCGCGGTCGCATTCGTATTCGATACCGCCGGCGGCGTCATCTTCGCGAAGATCGTCAATCTGTTCCTGACCAAGAAGATCAACCCGATGATCGGCGCATGCGGCATCTCCGCATTCCCGATGTCCGGCCGTGTTATCGCCAAGATGGCGCTGAAAGAAGATCCGACGAACTTCATCGTCCAGGATGCTATCGGCGTCAACGTAGCTGGTCAGATCGCCTCCGTTGTTGCCGGCGGCCTCGTGCTCTGCATGATCCCGCTGCTGTCTAAATAAGGAGGTCTTAGTATGAATCCTGTAAGTGCAGCTCTTTTCCAGATGGTGGTCTGCGTACCGCTCATGTTCGTCGTTATCGGCGTTTTCGTTCTGCTCACCAAGGGCCTGACGAAAATGTTCCCGGCGAAATAATCTGGCTGGAATTCTGAAACATTCGGAATGAGGGGGGCCCTCGAAAGCCTCCCGCGTCCCTCAAGGCGCGCTCCCGCGCTTTCTCACGGGAAGGCGCGGGAACACACCTCTTTTTACCTGAAAAGGTGGTGTAAATCCCAATGGATATTTCGACCCCGGCACTTGCCTCCATCATCGTACTGGTGGCAATCGTCCTGTTCTCCTGCTTCCGGGATATCAACGTAGGTATCCTCGGCACCGCAGGCGGTCTGATTGTCGGCATGGTATTCTCCGGCATGAAGATCAATGAAGTCTACAAAGGCTGGCCGCTGTCCCTGTTCATGATCCTCGTCGGCGTAACGTTCATGTTCTCCGCCGCACAGGTTAACGGCACGATGGAGAAATTCTCCGCGATCTGCGTACGTCTTGCGAAAGCAAACATCCGCCTGATTCCGTTCATTCTGTTCTTCCTCGTGACCTTCATCACGACCATCGGCCCCGGCAACATCGCAACCACCGCTCTGATGGCTCCGATGTGCATGGCCATTGCAGGCCGTATCGGCCTCTCCCCGTTCTGCATGACGCTGCTCGTAGTCGGCGCGGCAAACGGCGCGGCCTTCTCTCCTTTCGCTCCGACCGGCATCATTTCCAACGGCATCATCGCCAGCTGGGCTCCGCAGGTCGGCATTCCTCAGGAAGCTCTTTCCGGTCTCGGCTGGAAGATTCACTGGAACTCTGAAATCGCTCAGGGCGTCGTCAACTTCGGCGGCTTCTTCCTGACCGGCGGCCTTGCCTGGATGGGCAAAGCCAAAGGCGGCGCGGACTTCGACATCGATTCCATCGCTCCGAAGCCGGACGCATTTGACTGGAAGCAGAAGTACACCCTCTTCACGATGGTCGTACTGGTTGTAGGCGTTATCGCCTTCCACCTGGACGTAGGCATGCTTTCCTTCGTTATCGGCACGACCTACATCCTCTTCAACATTGCTGACGACGGCGAAGCCGTAAAGAAAATGCCCTGGGGCGTCATCGTCATGGTCTGCGGTATGTCTGTCCTGATCAACGTCATGGATAAGGCAGGCGGCCTGAACGCTCTCATCGACATGATCGCCATCGTGTCCAACGGCACGACCATCAACGGCGTGGTCGGCTTCATCGCAGGTCTGATTTCCGCATACTCCAGCTCCTCCGGCGTTGTCATGCCGATGTTCCTGAACATGGTTCCCGGCCTGCTGCAGGCTGTGGGCACCTTTGATGCAGATCATGCGGTTCGTCTCGCATCCTCCATCAATATCGGCGCTCACCTCGTAGATACCTCCCCGCTGTCCACCCTCGGCGCGCTCTGCATTGCAAACGCGGCTGTAGACGACAAGGCGAAGGGCGTACTCTTCCGGAACCTCCTGTTCTGGGGTCTGTCCATGTCCGTCGTAGGCGCAGTGGTCTGCTACGTATTCTTCGGTCTGCTCGGCCTGTAATCCTTTACAGCGCAGGCAGCTGATAAAAAACACAGCTTTCTTCGGAAGGCTGTGTTTTTTTGCGCGCCCGCGGCAAAGCGCGGCCCGGCATACAGAGAACAGAAAAGAAACGGACGGCGCGGGAAACGGAGGATGGAAAAGGAGAAAACGGAGACGGGAGAGGGCGGAGGCAGCCGGAAGCGGGGAGGAACGGAAACGAGGCGGGAAGCGCGGAGACCGGGAAAGGCGGAGGGCCCGCGCTTCCGCCCGGCGCTTCGATGAGGGCCGCGGACAAGGGGGCGGAGAACGGGTGTGCGGCCCTTCCGCGGCGGACGTCCGCAGAAGAGCGGGCAGGGAGAATATAAATAAAAACTTTCGGAAAATACAAATAAAAAGAAAAAGAGAGCGCATCCGGAACGGCTATTAAAGAAATCTATAAGAGGACATGTCAAAATTCTTTCAAAATGAATTGACTGTATAGACGGGCTTTGCTATGATAGGCGGGCAATGCCCAAAACCGGCCAGTGTACCGTATGATACACACCGGAAAAGAAGACGGGCGAGCGGCGCAGTTTACAGATCTCATTCCTATTTTTCTTCCGCGCGCTCCCGCCTCGGGCAGGCAGCCGGTTCAGGCAGGGGACATCCCCGCCATTTCTCACGACGGACTCCGCATGGGCGGGCCCGCTTTCTTTTCAAGGTGGTGTAAAGTTTTAATGGAAATTTCAACCCCGGCTCTTGCCTCCATCATCGTACTGGTGGCAATCGTCCTGTTTTCCTGCTTCCGGGATATCAACGTAGGTATCCTCGGCACGGCAGGCGGTCTGCTGGTGGGCATGCTCTTCTCGGGCATGAAAATCAGCGAAGTCTACGAGGGCTGGCCTCTCAGCCTCTTCATGATCCTCGTGGGCGTGACGTTCATGTTCTCCTGCGCGCAGGTGAACGGCACCATGGAAAAATTCTCCGCGGTGTGCGTCCGTCTGGCCAAGGCGAATGTGGCGCTCATTCCGATCATCATGTTCCTGCTGACCACGTTCATCGTGACCATCGGCCCCGGCAACATTGCGGGCACGGCGCTCCTCGCGCCGGTCGCCATGGCGATCGCCGGCCGTATCGGCCTCTCCCCGTTCTGCATGACGCTGCTCGTGGTCGGCGCGGCAAACGGCGCGGCTTTCTCTCCTTTCGCACCGACGGGCATCATCTCCAACGGCATCATCGCCGGCTGGGCTCCGCAGGTAGGCATTCCGGCGGATCAGCTGGACAGCCTGGCCTGGAAAGTGCATTTCAACTCTGAAATCGCGCAGGGCATCGTCAACTTCGGCGGCTTCTTCCTCACGGGCGGCGCGGCATGGATGATGCGCGCCCGCAAAGACGCGAGCTTCGACATCGACTCCATCGCTCCGAAGCCGGGCGCTTTCGACTGGAAGCAGAAGTACACCCTTCTCACCATGGTCGTTCTCGTGGTGGGCGTCATTTTCTTCAAACTTGACGTAGGCATGCTCTCCTTCATCATCGGCACCACCTACATTCTCTTCAACATCGCCGACGACGGCGAAGCCGTGAAGAAAATGCCCTGGGGCGTCATCGTCATGGTCTGCGGTATGTCTGTCCTGATCAACGTCATGGACCAGGCGGGCGGCCTGAACGCGCTCGTCCAGATGATCGCCGTCGTATCGAACGACACCACCGTGACCGGCGTGGTGGGCTTCATCTCCGGCCTCATCTCCGCGTACTCCAGCTCCTCCGGCGTCGTCATGCCCATGTTCCTCAACATGGTGCCCGGCCTGCTCGAAGCAGTGGGCACGGTGGACGCGGACCATGCGATCCGTCTCGCTTCTTCCATCAACATCGGCTCCCACCTGGTGGATACGTCTCCGCTGTCCACGCTGGGCGCGCTCTGCATCGCGAACGCCGCTGTAGACGACAAGGCGAAGGGCATCCTCTTCCGGAATCTGCTCTTCTGGGGCCTCTCCATGTCCATCGTGGGCGGCTTCGTGTGCTACGTCGCATTCGGCCTGCTCGGCCTCTGATATCCATGTATAGTGCCTGAACCGCACGCAACCGCAGCCATGCCGGCTGCGGTTTTTGCGTGCGCGGGAAAAGCGGGCGGCGCGGTATAATAGAGAAAAAGGCGGACGGGCCGGCCCCGGAAGCCTTCGGGCGGGCGTTCGCGGGCATGACCGGGAACGTCCGCGCCATGGAAGCGCGCGGGCGGGATTTTCCTGCGGGCCGCGGGCGGCATCGGGAGGGAAGAGGGATGACGGTGGAAATCATTCCCGGCTGGGAACGGCCGGACGACGTGCGGGCGCTTTTTGCGGAGTATACGGCGCTGCTCGTTCGCGGGGACCCGGCGTTTGCCGGCTATCTGGAATTGCAGAAGTACGACGACGAGCTGAAACATCTGCGCCGGAAATACGGACCGCCCGCGGGGCGTCTCTATGCGGCGTATGCGGACGGCGCACCCGCCGGATGCGCCGCCCTGAAGCCGATCGACGGCGCATCGTGCGAATTGAAGCGGCTCTATGTGCGGCCTGCGTACCGCGGAAACCGTCTCGGCCGCCTTCTCGTGGAGCGGATTCTCGAGGACGCCCGGACCATCGGGTATGCGGCGGTCTATCTGGATACGCTTCCCTTCCTGCGGGACGCGATCCGCCTGTACCGGCAGTGCGGATTCCGGGACGTCCCCAAATGGAACGACAGCCCCATGGAGGCGGCTCTTTATATGAAACTGGATTTGGAGGATATATAAATAAGAAAAAATAGAGAAACCGCCGGAGCGGCGGAGGAAGGAGGGGCAGACGATGGAAGCCTTTGCGGCGGGCGGGAAAACCGTGACGCTCTATCCGGCGGATGCGGCGGACGCGCCGGTGCTGGTCCTGCCCGTGTACGATGGAGACGGGGCGGACGTGGCGCAGGCCCTCGCCGGGCGGCAGGCTCCGCCGGCGCATCTCGCCGTGATCGGCGGCCTCGACTGGGGCGGGGACATGACGCCCTGGCCGTGCCCGCCGCTCTCGAGATATGACGCGCCCTGTACGGGCGGGGCGGACCGTTGTCTCGCCGGGCTGACGGAGCGCATCCTTCCCGAAGCGGAGCGCCGCATGGGCGCGCGGCCCTGCTGGCGGGGGATCGCGGGGTATTCGCTGGCGGGGCTCTTCGCGCTCTACGCGCTGTACCGGACGGACGTCTTTTCCCGCGCGGCATCCGTGTCGGGCTCGCTCTGGTTTCCCCGCTTTCTGGAATACGCGGAGACGCATGCCATGGCTGCAAAGCCTTCGCGGGTCTATTTCTCGCTGGGCGGACGGGAAGCGCGCACGCGCCATCCCCTGATGAAGACGGTGCAGGCGCGGACGGAGGCCGTGGAGCGCCTCTTCCGTGCGCGCGGGGCGGAGACGGTTTTTGTGCAGAACCGGGGCGGCCATTTCACCGATCCCGCGGGGCGCACGGCGGCGGGCATCGACTGGCTGCTGCGCGGGTAGCATTGGAGCGGGAGGAAACGGGAACGGAAGAGCCTTGCCGGAGGAGGCGGAGACCTTTGCGGGTTTCCGCTTTTTGCATGCGCGTTCCGCATTGTACGGCGGCGGGGCGGTGTGATATAATGCACGGCGTCTCTGTCTTGAAGAGACGGTATATATAAGTAGACAGAAAGAGGGGACGCAATGATTCGGAATATTCCTGTACCGGCGGCGGGGGTCATGCTCGGGCTGGCCGCGCTGGGGCATCTGCTGGCGCCGTACGGCCTGCCGCTCAAATATCTCTGCGGCGTGTGCGCGCTGTTTCTGGGGCTGCTTCTGCTGGCCCGCGCGGCGCGCTATCCGCGGGCGCTTCTGCAGGATCTGAACGGCAGCTCCGTCCTGGGGAGCGTGGCCGCCACGTTTTTCATGGCGTGGGTGCAGCTCGCAGCCTATGCCGCGCCGTTTGCGCCGGGCGCGGGGCATGCGCTGTGGCTGGCTGCGGCGGCGGGCCATACGGCGCTCATGGGATGGTTTACGGCGCGCTATCTGCGCAGGCCCGCGCTGCGCGACGTGTTTCCCACCTATTTCATCGCCTACGTGGGGCTCATCGCGGCGTCGGTCACCGCGCCGGCTTTTGGCGAAGAGGCGCTGGGCGCGTGGATTTTCCGCTTCGGGTTCGCGGCGTATGTGGCGCTCTTCGTGCTCGTCACCGTGCGCTATCTGAAAGAGAGGGACATCCCCGAGCCGGCGCGGCCTCTCTTCTGCATTTACGCCGCGCCCATGAGCCTGTCGCTCGCGGGGTATCTCGCGTGCATGCCGGAGAAATCGACGGAGGCGGTGCTGCTCATGGCGGGGCTCGCGCAGATTTTCTACGCGGTGGTGATCGTCCGCCTGCCCGGCCTGCTCCGCCTGCCTTTCTATCCGAGCTATGCGGCCTTTACCTTTCCCTGCGTGATTTCCGCGGCGGCGCTCCGGCAGGCGCTGATGCATCTGGACGGCGCGGGCGTGGCGGTGCCGGCGGCGTATCATCTGCTGGCGGAAGCGGAAACGGCGGTGGCCGCGGCGGTCGTCTTCTATGTGTTCGCCCGGTACCTGCATTTCCTGTTCCGCCGCGCTCCGGCGCGGGCCGCTGAGGGGGCGGCGTAAACATTCCCAAATAAAAAAGAACGGACGCGTGACGGCGTATCCGTTCTTTTTTATTTGGGACGTTTATTTTTCTTTCGGCAGGGCCGCTGTCTGCGCGGCGTCCGTGCCCTCTTCGGAGGACGGTTCCGCTTCGGCTGCGGGGACCGCGCCGCTTTCTCCGGCGTCTGCTGCCGGCGCTTCCGCGGCTTCGCCGGTCTCCGGCGCTTGTGCTGCGGCTTCATTCACCGGTTCCGCCTCATGGGCCGCCGGATGGGCGGTCGGTTTTTCCGTGTCCTCTGCGGCGGCGTCCTTCGCTTCTTCCGCGGCGAGCGCGGCGGCTTCCGCCTTCTTCGCGCGGTTGCGGTTCTTCTTCTGCTCCGCGCCGCTGATGTAATGGAACGCGTGCTTCAGCACTTCATTCTGGGAGACGCGGATGCGTCCGGGCACGCGCTTTTCAAATTCTTCCCAGAATTCGTCCGACGCTTTCATGAGCACCCGGGAGACCTTGTCCGTGCCGGGCATATTGTATACGAGCGACCAGATGTCCCGCTTGTCCAGATTGCCGTACATGCGGTACGTGTGCCGGTAGGAGATCGCCTTGATGGGCTCCACCTTGAAATGGAAGGCCCCGTCCATGGCGCTGTAGGGGATGGCCATTTTCCGTGTGCGGAAGAGCGACGCCTTGATGATGACCAGCTCTTTCGCGTGGAGTTCGTATGTGGTGCGGGTGAGCGTCATGCTCAGGAGGAAGAGCAGGAGCAGCGCTTCCGTGAGAATGTCCAGCCACGGCATCTGATGATTGTTGTAGATATACCGCACCGTCATCATCACATACCCCAGGAGGCAGATGCCCAGCGTGCCGTAGACGTACATGTACGTGCGGTGCACTTCGGAGCGTTCCGTTACGATTTTTTCTTCCTTCATAGAGACTCCTTTGATTCGCAGAATATACGGGAAATATACAGACCTATTTTACACCAAAACCATGAATAAATCATAACAAAATGAGCAATAAAAAATGTAACAGAAAATCTACAGAATAAAACGATCAAGTTACTGTAAGATAAAATATAAACTGGAGCGTTAGAGAAAAAAGAGACATGCAATATTATCTAAACAAAAATATTTCATATTGACGAAGAAAAGTTTAGCGATTAGAATCGAGGCATGACAGGGTGTACGGACCCCGTACGCCCCGCCGCATTCTCAGCCGGAAAGGAGGACAGTGGGTCAGGCTGGAATTTCATCCCGGGCGCTCCGGCGGAACCCATCAATCCAAAACTTGCAAAATCACAAATCCTGTTTCCGCAGGGGAAGAGGGGATGAAAGAAATATCTTTCTTCATAAGGAGGACTTATCATGGATATGTTGGCACAGAATAGCCAGCTGTTTGACGAGCTTTTCCAGGGCGTGTACGGACTGGCCGACGTCGGCGTGCTGTCGATGTTTGTCGTAGGCTTCATCCTCATGTTCCTCGCCGTCAAATACGATTATGAACCGGTCCTGCTGTTCCCGATGGGCATCGGATGCATTCTTGCAAACATCCCGGGCCATTACGCAGTACTCCAGGATCCCGGAAGCGAAGGCTTCCTGTATGTGCTTTATCAGGCGGGTGTCGCAAACGAACTTTTCCCGGTCATGATTTTTATCGCCATTGGTGCAATGTGCGAATTTGACCCGCTGATGAGAAAGCCTTTCGTCATGCTCTTCGCAGCAGCCGCTCAGTTTGGTATCTTCATGACCGCGTTCCTCGCGACGCTCCTCGGCTTCCCCTTCAACCAGGCGGCGGCTATCGGCATCATCGGCGCGGCTGACGGCCCGACCACGATCTTCGTCGCTTCCCGCTATGCGCAGGAAATGCTTGGACCGTTGTCCGTAGCGGCGTACTGCTACATGTCCCTCGTACCGGTTATTCAGCCTCCGATCATCAAACTGCTCACCACCAAACATGAACGCAAGATCCGTATGCCGTTCACCGGTGAAGCTCCGGTTTCTGATCGCGCACTCTTCATTTTCCCGCTGATGATCGTCATGGTCGCCGGCGTTGTAGCTCCTATTTCCGTACCGCTCATCGGCGCTCTCATGTTCGGCAACCTGCTGAAGGTATCCGGCTGCACCGACGACCTGGCAGACTGCGCGAAGGATGACCTGTCCAACCTCGTCACCCTGTTCCTCGGCCTGGTCGTAGGCTCCACCATGACGGCGGAAAACTTCCTGACCTTCGACGTATTCAAGATCCTCTGCCTCGGCGCGGTCGCATTCGTATTCGATACCGCCGGCGGCGTCATCTTCGCGAAGATCGTCAATCTGTTCCTGACCAAGAAGATCAACCCGATGATCGGCGCATGCGGCATCTCCGCATTCCCGATGTCCGGCCGTGTTATCGCCAAGATGGCGCTGAAAGAAGATCCGACGAACTTCATCGTCCAGGATGCTATCGGCGTCAACGTAGCTGGTCAGATCGCATCGGTCGTTGCAGGCGGCCTCGTCCTCTGCATGATCCCGATGCTTATGCAGTGATTGGAGGGATAAGTTATGAATCCAGTAGCAGCATCCCTTTTCCAGATGGTGGTATGCGTACCGCTGATGTTCCTGGTCATCCTCATTTTCGTGGGTCTCACGAAGCTCCTCACGAAGATGTTCCCCGCAGAATAATTCTGCCCGATCCTTTATTTTCCACATAAAGGCGTGCCCCCGTATCCGCGAGGGTGCGGGGACCCACCTCTTCCATGCAAAGGTGGTGTAAACCAATGGATATTTCGACCCCGGCTCTTGCCTCCATCATCGTACTGGTGGCAATCGTCCTGTTCTCCTGCTTCCGGGACTGCAACGTAGGTATTCTCGGCACGGCAGGGGGCCTTCTGGTCGGCATGGTCTTCGCAGGCATGAAGATCAGCGCTGTCTACAAAGGCTGGCCGCTGTCTCTGTTCATGATCCTCGTCGGCGTAACGTTCATGTTCTCCGCCGCACAGGTCAACGGCACGATGGAAAAATTCTCGGCTGTGTGCGTACGTCTTGCGAAAGCAAACATTCGCCTGATTCCGTTCATTCTGTTCTTCCTCGTGACCTTCATTACGACCATCGGCCCCGGCAACATCGCTTCCACCGCTCTGATGGCTCCGATGTGCATGGCTATCGCTGGCCGTATCGGCCTCTCCCCGTTCTGCATGACGCTGCTCGTAGTCGGCGCGGCAAACGGCGCGGCCTTCTCTCCTTTCGCTCCGACCGGCATCATTTCCAACGGCATCATCGCCAGCTGGGCTCCGCAGGTCGGCATTCCTCAGGAAGCTCTTTCCGGTCTCGGCTGGAAGATTCACTGGAACTCTGAAATCGCTCAGGGCGTCGTCAACTTCGGCGGCTTCTTCCTCACCGGCGGCCTTGCCTGGATGGCAAAGGCCAAAGGCGGCGCGGACTTCGACATCGATTCCATCGCTCCGAAGCCGGAACCCTTCGACTGGAAGCAGAAATACACCCTGCTCTCCATGGTCGTCCTGGTAGTAGGCGTTATTTTCTTCAAACTCGACGTAGGCATGCTCTCCTTCTGCATCGGCACCACGTACATCCTCTTCAACATTGCGGATGACGGCGATGCAGTGAAGAAAATGCCCTGGGGCGTCATCACCATGGTCTGCGGTATGTCTGTCCTGATCAACGTCATGGACGAGGCAGGCGGCCTGAACGCTCTCGTTGATATGATCGCTGTCGTTTCCAACGGCACGACCGTCAACGGCGTGGTCGGCTTCATCGCAGGTCTGATTTCCGCATACTCCAGCTCCTCCGGCGTTGTCATGCCGATGTTCCTGAACATGGTTCCCGGCCTGCTGCAGGCTGTGGGCACCTTTGATGCAGATCATGCGGTTCGTCTCGCATCCTCCATCAATATCGGCGCTCACCTCGTAGATACCTCCCCGCTGTCCACCCTCGGCGCGCTCTGCATTGCAAACGCGGCTGTAGACGACAAGGCGAAGGGCGTCCTCTTCAGAAACCTCCTCTTCTGGGGCCTGTCCATGTCCATTGTCGGCGCAGTGGTCTGCTATGTCTTCTTCGGTCTCCTCGGACTGTAAGATAGAACGCGGCAGTGTCGGAAGCGCAGGCTTCTGAATGCGCGGAAAACCGTGATTGTCTTTTGACAGTCACGGTTTTTTTGTGCGCGGAAAACGGGCGCGGCGGCGGTGCGCCCGCGTGCGGGGCAATAAAAAAAGACCGGAGCGTCCGGTCATTTTTCATGCGGCCCGCCGCCGCGCTGCTGCGCCTCCCGCAGATAGTCGAAGAGCGTCTTGCGCATGGCGCTGCCGTCGGGGCGGTCGTCCGCGTCGTGGATGTCCGAGAGCGTCTGGATGGCGGCGAGGCGCTCCGCTACGGCGCGGCGGAAATGTTCGCGGATAAAGGCGAGCGCGTACGGCGCGTGGAGCGATTCATTTTTCCGGCGGAGCGGCACGAAAATGGGCAGCCGGTCCGGGAGGATCTCCAGCTCCAGCGGGAAGGACGGCCCGCGGTCGCCGTCCACATTCGTCCACAGCTCTTCGCCGTTCGTGAGGGAAATGCGCGCTTTCTTCACGTTGATGACCGAGAGGAGCTCCGTCCCCATCTGCAGCCCCGCGAGAAGCATCGGCCCCTGCCGCAGGAGGCGGAGCCAGTCCAGATCGCGGAAGAGCGCCAGCTTGATGACGCCCTTATTGCGGTCTTCCGGCGGGAGAAGATTGCGGAAGCTGCCCGCCGAGTCCGTGAGCATGGCCGCCATGAGAGGAGACGCCATGCGGATGGACGCGCCGCCGTCCGTCTCGATGAGGAAACGGTACGATTTCTGCCGGGGCAGCGCCTGCAGCCCCTTCATGAAATAGGCGAGCGAGCCGAAGAGCGTCTTCTCCTTGATGGATACCTGGCTCACCGCCTCCGGGATGAGGCCCGCCGCGACGATATTGATGAAGTAGCGTCCGTTTACCCGGCCCACGTCGATCTTCGTTTCCTCCGCCGTCTCCAGCATGCGGATGGCCCCGCGGGGCGAGCGGGGAATGTGCAGCGCCCGCGCGAGGTCGTTCACCGTGCCGAAGGGGATGAACGCGAAGACCGACGGGCTCTCCACCTGCATCATGCCGTTGATGACTTCGTTGATGGTGCCGTCGCCGCCCATACAGACGATATTGTAATGCCGCTCGGCGGCGCTCTTCGCGAAATCAGAGGCGTCGCCCGCCTTTTCCGTCTCCCGCGTGATCACATGGGCGTAGCGCCTGGCCAGCACCTCCTGCAGCAGCGGCAGATACCGCGGCGCCCGTTCCCGGCCCGACGTGGGATTGATGATGATGACCGCAGTGTCCGTCTGGTTCACGGCGTCCTCCTCGCAGCAAAATCCGTAAATACATATTTTTTTATTATAACATGGGACAGGGACGGAAGAAACGGCGCGCCGCCATTTTCCTCCGCCCGGCCGGAACGGCGCGTTTTCATAGGAAAACGGCACCGGAAGGCGGGGAAGCTATAGAAAATGAGCATGCATGCCAAATCCGGGGAGAACGGCTTGACAAGGAAATGACGCCGCGATAGAATAAGCACATCAACCAATACCAAAAACGTACAAATGCAATGAACGAGATAAACGGAAGCTGACAAGCCTCTGCAGAGAGCCGATGACAGGTGCAAATCGGCGTGGCCCGGCGGACAGACATCACTCGCGAGCACTTTTTCTGAATGGAGTAGGAAAAGGCGGAACGTTCCCGTTACGAACAGAGCCCAAGTACAATGTAGGGTGGTACCGCGCACAGCGCCCCTATCTTCAGCAGAAGCTGAGGGTAGGATTTTTTAGTATCACCGGTACGGCGGCTTCCGAGTAAGAAATCAGGGTGGTACCGCGCACAGCGCCTCTGTCTCCGCAAAAGGAGGCGGGGCGTTTTTTTGTACGGGTTGGCAGAAATTTCAGCAGGGCTGAAGAGTGGCATTTGCAGAAAGAGGGCAAAGACTATGCAGAAAAAATGGATGAAAACTCTGGCGGCAGCAGGGGCCGCCCTGGTACTGGCAGGCGCGTTCGCAGGCTGCGGCGGCGGAGAAAAGAAAGCCGACACGGCGGCCGCCGACGGAAACAGCGCCAAAATCGGCTTCATCACCGCTTACACCGGCCCCGGCGCGGCGTACGGCGTAGCCATGAAGGAAGGCGTGGATCTGGCTGTGGAGGAAATCAACAGCAACCCGAACACGAAAGTCAAGATCGACCTCTACACCTACGATACGAAGCTCGTGAAGAACGAAGCGATCAACGCCATGAAGAAAGCCATCGAGCAGGATAAAGTCCTCGCCATCGAAGGCCCGATGACCACCGGCGAAATGATGGCCGCCGGCCCGATCGCCCAGCAGTCCGGCGTAGTGGCCTTCGGCACGGGCACCACCGGCCCCGGCATCACCGATATCGGCGACTACATCTTCCGCAACGCCATCCCCGGCGCGATGAACATCCCGCAGATCGTGGAAAAGACCCACGACAAACTGGGCTACAAGAAAATCGCCATCATGTATTCCAACAACAACGACCAGATGGTGGGCGAACACGGCTACTATCTCGACGTATGCAAGAAACTGGGCCTCGACATCGTCGCTGACGTGACGTTTGCCGACAAGGATACGGACTTCTCCGCCCAGCTCACACAGATCCAGGCGGCCAATCCGGACGTGATCGCCATCGCCGGCCTCTATCAGGAAGGCGCGCTCATCGTGAAGAAAGCCCGTGAAATGGGCCTGAACCAGCCCATCCTCGCCGGCAACGGCTTCAACAGCCCCGAATACATCAAACAGGCGGGCGACGCGGCGGACGGCACGCTGGTAGCGACCCCGTGGAACCCGGAACGCCAGACCGAAAAGGCGCAGAATTTCCGCAAAGCCTATGTGGCGAAGTACAACCATGAACCGGATCAGTTCGCCGCGCAGGCGTACGACGCCATGTACACCATCCACGCCGCTGTGGAACAGTCCGGCACCACCACGGACCGCAAGAAATTCCGCGACACCCTCGCGCAGATCAAAGACTTCGAAGGCGCGACCGGCACGTTTGCCTTCGATGAACACCGCGACCCGAAGATGGATCTGTCCGTCCTCGAAGTCAAGGGCGGCAAGTGGGTGCCCTTCGCCTGATCGGCACAGCCTGATCCGGCGGGACAATTTCCCTCCGCGGGACGGAAAATTCGCTTTTCCTGAAAAAGTATGATATCATGCAGAAAAAAGATGCAGCTTAGCCTTGGAGCTGTGTCTTTTTTTGCGCGTTTTTCCGGGGAGCGTGGGAAAGGGAGCGGCGGACGCCGCATCGAGGGGCGGTGGTTTTTCTCATGCGGTGGCGGACCTGCATCGGGATGGAAAAGTTTTTTTCTCCACACGGTGCGGGCCCACATCTCAAATCCATACGTATCCGAAATTTACGAATTTATCCATTTATGGCATGCGAGTCCATGGTCGTTACTTTCCTTCTTCTCCAGAGAAGAATGGAAAGTAACAAAGGAAGAAGCTGCCGGCCGGTAGAAAAAGAGCCTGTCGGCGGGGCGGGCCGCCGCTCAGTTTGTAATTCCCTGCGCACATCCAACGAGAAGGAAGACGACAGAGCGACAGGCCGCCGCAACAGTACAAACTGCGAGACGCGTCAGCCCGCCCCGCCTCCTGCGGTTCTACGGGAACCGCACCGTCTCTTTTTCTAATGGCCGGACGTCATCCCGGCGCTTGGCCGGAGAGCGGATAAGAAGAAGGCCGCATCAAATAGAGAGCGGCCCGCACGAACTGCCCGGCGACGACCGCCGGGCCCGTGCGATACGCTTACCGGTATCCCGCGCGGTTTTGCGTCGCCGCTACGCGTCTCCCCGTTGCTCACGTATCGCAAACACAGGAGCGGACCCACATACGACGAGAAATGTTTTTCATCGTATGTGGGTCTGCTTCTTTATGAAGAGAGAGGATAGCACAAGGGATGCACGCGAAAGCGTGCGACACAAAAATTCCAACCACATGAAATAAAAAGGAAATCACTTGCCCGCCTCCGCACCGCCTACGTACAACCACAACAAACAAGGGAGACGCGAAGCGGCGACACAAATCTTCCACGGGCATGAGTTGAAGCTTCGCGAAGGATGTGGTCCGCTCCAGCATACTTCACAGCAAGCACCGCATTTGACCCCGCGCGAAATGAGCAGAAGCATTTTGCAATGTGTGTGAATCCGCGCCGCCTGAAAACCAACACATAAGCACTGGTGCAGCTCCCCGCCCATTTGAACGGAGGCCGGTGCCCGAAGGGAGAAATTCTGGCTGGTGGCGTCAGCCGGAGCGCCTGTTTGAGCGACCGCAGGGAGCGAGTTGCGCGGAGGGTAGTGACCAGCCAGAATTTCAGGCCGCAGTGACTGGGCGGCGGCCCTTTCTTGGCCGACACTCTTTCCGGGCGGCCGGAAAGAATGTCGGCGACGCTGGAATCGCATTCCAAAAATGGAAAATTTCGTGTGTTTCGGACACGTACGGATAGATTATACGGGCCCGCAGAATTGTAAGAAAAAACTGTTTCATCGTGATGCAGGCCCGCAACAACATGAGAAAATAGAGAAACATCGCACCTGTATCCGCGCGAAAGGAAAAATAAAAAAGCGCAGCCATGTGCGGAACAACGGCCTTGCAATGCACGAATGCCCCAACGATCACAGCGCAGGAAAAAGGAAAGAAACATTCCGATTTCTACATGATTTTCCAATGCATGCATGAATGGATGAAAAAATGGAAAAGATGCGCTTGACTTTTCCCGGATTATCCGTAAAATAAGTATCAACTCACAGCAAAGAAACGCGTTGAGCGGGTACAAGTGATTTCCTTCACGCAGCAGAGAGCCGGCGGGCGGTGAAAGCCGGTGCAGGGGAAATGACGATTCTCTCCCGTGAGCAGCCTTCCTGAAAACCAAGTAAGGGAGGACGGCCGGTCTCCGTTACAGACACTCCTGTAAGTACAATCCAGGGTGGTACCGCGCATGTCGCCCCTGTCTCGTTATGAGGCAGGGGTTTTCTGTTGGTCCCCCGCCGTACCGCAGGGCAGAGAGATAAAATCGGGTGGTACCGCGCGCGAAGCGCCCCTGTTTCCTTCGGGAGACAGGGATTTTTTTATGACAGCGAAAGGGGCATACCAATGAAAAAGGCGTGGATGAAATGGGCGGCTGCGGCGGGCGCGGCGATTGTGATGGCAGGCGCGTTTGCGGGCTGCGGCGGAGAGAAGAAGGAAGCGGCAAAGGACGGCGCGCACGCGAAAATCGGCTTTGTCACGGCCTGCACCGGCCCGGGGGCGGCGTACGGCATTTCCCAAAAGGAAGCGGTGGACATGGCGGTGGAGGAAATCAACGGCAATCCCGCCACGAAGGTGAAGCTGGACATGATCACCTACGACACGAAGCTCGTGAAGACGGAAGCCATCAACGCGGTGAAAAAGGCGGTGGAGCAGGACAAGGTGCTCGCCATCATCGGCCCCATGACGACGGGCGAATTTTTCGCCGCCGGCCCCATCGCGCAGCAGGCGGGCGTGACGGTCTTCGGCATTTCGCTCACGGCGGACGGCGTGACCGAAGTGGGGGACTACATCTTCCGCAACGCCGTGCCGGGCAAGCTCGCCATTCCGATCACCGTGCAGAAGGCGCACGACAAGCTGGGCTTCAAGACCGTGGCGGTCATGTACTCGCACAACAACGACATGCTCGTGAGCGAAAATAAAATCTATCAGAAACTCTTCCCTGAAATGGGCGTGGACATCGTAGCGACCGAGTCCTTCGCGGACAAGGACACGGACTTCTCCGCGCAGCTCACGAAAATTCAGGCGGCCAATCCGGACGTGATCGCCATCGCCGGCTTCTATCAGGAAGGCTCGCTCATCGTGAAGAAGGCCCGGGAAATGGGCATGACCCAGCCCATCATCGGCAACAACGGCTTCAACAGCCCCGAGTACATCAGGCAGGCCGGCCCGGCGGCGGACGGCACGCTGGTCGCGACCCCGTGGAACCCGGACCGGAAGAGCGAAAAGGCGCAGAACTTCCGCAAGGCTTTCAAGGAAAGATACGGCCATGAGCCGGACCAGTTCGCGGCGCAGGCCTACGACGGCGTGTACATGGTGCATCAGGCGGTGGAAGCCTCCGGCACCACCACGGACCGGAAAAAATTCCGCGACACCCTCGCGGGAATCAAAGGCTTCGAAGGCGTGACGGGCACCTTTGAATTTGATCAGGACCGGAACCCGAAGATGGATATGGATGTGCTGGAAGTGAAAGACGGGCAGTGGGTGCCCTTTGCATAACAAGAGAAGAGACGCCGGGAGGCGTCTTTTTCTTTGCCCGTTTCTCTGGAAGAAATTGGGGAAAGCAGGGGGAAAGAAATAGAATGAACTGTTGCTGGCGTTTTCCTTATGGGAAAGCGGACGCACGGTATGCGGAATTGCATTGCCTGTCCGTACGTGTCCGAAACACACGAATCCATCCATTTTTGGAATACGATTCCAGCGCCGCCGACATTCTTTCCGGCCGCCCGGAAAGAGTGTCGGCCAAGAAAGGGCCGCCGCCCAGTCACTGCGGCCTGAAATTTTGGCTGGTCACTACCCTCCGCGCAACTCGCTCCCTTTGGTCGCTCAAACAGGCGCTCCGGCTAACGCCACCAGCCAAAATTTCTCCCTTCGGGCACCGGCCTCCGTTCAAATGGGCGGGGAGCTGCACCAGTGCTTATGTGTTGGTTTTCAGGCGGCGCGGATTCACACACATTGCAAAATGCTTCTGCTCATTTCGCGCGGGGTCAAATGCGGTGCTTGCTGTGAAGTATGCTGGAGCGGACCCACATCCTTCGCGAAGCTTCACCGCATGCCCGTGGAAAATTTGTGTCGCCGCTTCGCGTCTCCCTTGTTTGTTGTGTTTATACGCAGGCGGTGCGGAGACGGGCGCGTATTTTCCTTTTCTCTCATGCAGTTGGAATTTTTGTGTCGCACGCTTTTGCGTGCATCCCTTGTACTATACGTTTTTATTTCATAAAGTAGCGGACCTACATCACGACGAATACCTTTTTCGTCGTATGTGGGTCCGCTTCTTGTATTTGCGATACGTGAGCAAAGGGGAGCCGCCGAAGGCGCGACACAAAACCATGCGGGAATACCGGTAAGCGTATCGCACGGGCCCGGCGGTCGTCGCCGGGCAGTTCGTGCGGGCCGTTCTTTATTTGTGCGGCCTTCTTCTCACCCGCTCCCCGGCCAAGCGCCGGAATGACATCCGGCCATTAGAAAAAGAGACGGTGCGGTTCCCGTAGAACCGCAGGAGGCGGGACGGGCTGACGCGTCTTGCAGTTTGTACTGTTACGGCGGCATGTCGCTCTGTCGTTTTACCTCTCGCTGGATGTGCGCAGGGAATTACAAACTGAGCGGCAGCCCGCCCCGGCGACAGGCTCTTTTTCTACCGGCCGGCAGCTTCTTCCTTTGTTACTTTCCATTCTTCTCTGGAGAAGAAGGAAAGTAACGACCATGGTCTCGCATGCCATAAATGGAAATAGTCGTATGTTTCGAGCACGTACGGATTTGAGTTGTGGGTCCGCAACAGAAGGAGAGAAAACGTTCATGTTCTGATGTGGGTCCGCGGAATTGTAAGAAAAACGTGCATCTTCACAATATGAGTCTGCTCCCTTATGAGTATTTGGGCGTTTCACGCCATGCCTCTCCGCCCCGCACGGGGACCGTGCCTCCCCGCCGCGCTGGCACGCGCTGGCAGCGTCGCAAAATTTTCCCCGCGCGGCGCTGTGCTATAATAGGACAAACACGGCGCCGGAGGCGCAGGGAGGATGCCATGGAAAGACAGAAACGGATCGCGCTGGTGAACGACATCACCGGCTTCGGGCGGTGCTCGGTAACGGTGGAGCTGCCGCTCATTTCCGCGCTGAAGGTGCAGGCGTGCCCTCTGCCCACGGCGGTGCTGTCGGTGCACACGGGATTTCCCGATCATTACATCGACGACTACACGGCGCGCATGCGCCCGTACATGGAGAGCTGGAAACGGAACGGCCTCACTTTCGACGGCATCGCCACGGGATTCATCGGCTCGGCGGCGCAGATCGGCATCGTCATCGACTTCATCGAAATGTTCCGCACGGCGGAGACGCGGGTCATGGTGGACCCGGTGATGGGCGACCACGGACGGCTCTATGCGTCGTACACGCAGGAGATGTGCCGGGAAATGCGGCGGCTCCTGCACTATGCGGATCTGGTGACGCCGAATCTGACGGAGGCGTGCGAGCTGCTGGAGCGGCCCTATCCCGCGGGCGGCCGGGTGAGCGACGGGGAGCTCTTCGCCATGGCGGAGGCGCTCTCCGCGGCGGGGCCGTCGCAGGTGGTCATCACCGGCCTCTGCGAGGGCGGCAGCATCCGCAATTTCATCTACGAAAGGGGCCGCCCGCCGGAAATCCTCCGCCGCAGGAAAATCGGCGGGGACCGGTCGGGCACGGGGGACGCCTTCGCGGCGATCGTGGCGGCGTCTCTCGTGCGGGGCGAGACCCTTGCCGCGGCGGTGGCGAAGGCCGCCGATTTCATCAGCCGCGTGCTGGAATACATGGAGCCGCTCCAGACCCCGTGGAACTGGGGGCTTGCGTTTGAAGAATATCTCACGGAACTGCGGTGAGAGAAGGAGGCACTATGATCGTTTATGCAGCCGATCACGGCAAATATATGACGCTGGAGGAGAGTTTCCGCCGCCGGCCCGAAGGGAAGCGGAACGTATACATCAATCTCACGAACCGCTGCACGTGCAGCTGCACGTTCTGCCTGCGGGGCATGAAGCACATGGGCGAGGAGGAGACGCTCTGGCTCCACGGGCACGAGCCCTCTGTGGACGAGGTGAAGGCCGAGCTGGACCGCGTGCCCTGGGAGCGCATCGAGGAGGCGGTCTTCTGCGGGTTCGGCGAGCCGACGGAGCGCCTCGCGGACATGGTGGATCTCCTCCGCTATATTAAGGAGAAGCATCCGGAGATCAAAACGCGGGTGAATACGAACGGCCTCTCCGACCTCGCCTACGGGCGGGACACGTCGGCGGATTTCCACGGCCTGCTCGACACGGTATCCATCAGCCTGAACGCGTCCAACGCGGAGCGGTACCTGGCGCTCACCCGGAGCCGCTTCGGCATGCCGTCCTTCGACGCCATGCTCGCCTTCGCGGAGCACTGCAAGGCTCACGTGCCGCACGTGGTGCTCACCGTGGTGGATCACGTGGAGAGCGAGGAGGAGATCGAGAAGTGCCGCCGCCTCTGCGAAGAGCGGGGCCTCACGCTCCGGGTGCGCCCTTACGAAGACCATTGAGAAAAAGAAATGCTGCGGGAAGCGGCATTTTTTTGTGCCTTCATGATAGAATGAAGAAAATCGTGTGACGCGCTGCGGCGCGGAAAGGAGAACTCATGGATACGCAATGGCTGGCCCTCATCGGCACTGCCGCGCTCGGGGTGTACCTGTACTGCCTCTATCGGGAAAAGCGGGACACGGCGGCTGTGCGCGAAGCCTTTCACGACGACGAACCCGCCGGGGACTGGCGGCGGGAGGCCCTCGCGGGCGCGCTGGAAGATCTGTGCGAAGCGGGCGACGGCCCGGAGACGGTGTACGTCTTTCTGAATGAGATGCGGCGGGAATGCCGCTGGTCGTGCAACGCCTTCCGCCTCGACGGAGACGTGGAGCTCTGCACCATCGCCGAAGGGGGCGTGACGAAGCTCGCGGCCCATCTGCGGCGGTACGGCTCGCTCGACGGCATGGCGGACGCCATCCTCCGGGCGTACCGTGAGAAGCACGGAGGGCTGTGATGGACGAAGAACGGCTCCGGAGGCAGTTTGCCTTCCTCGAGGAAATCGACCGGGAAAAATTCATCACCCGCCAGACCTATCTCACCGGCGCGGCGCGCCTGGAAAACGACGCGGAGCACGCCTGGCATATCGCCGTCATGGCGGCGCTCCTTGCGGAATACGCCAACGAACCGGTAGACACGGGCAAAGTGATGCTCATGCTCCTCATACACGACCTTGTGGAAATCGACGCGGGCGATACCTGGGCTTACGCGGGCGTGCCGAAAGAAGCGCAGCACGAAAAAGAAGCGCGCGGCGCGGACCGCCTCTTCGGGCTCCTGCCGGACGATCAGGGCCGGGCCCTGCGCGCCCTCTGGGACGAGTTTGAAGCGGGGGAGACGGCGGAGGCGAAATTTGCGCACACCCTGGACAACCTCCAGCCCATGATGCAGAATCACATGACCGGCGGGCAGATGTGGCGGGAAAAAGGCGTCGCCCTCTCGCAGGTGAAGCAGAGGAACGCGCGCACCGCCGACGGGTCAGAAGCGCTCTGGGCGTACGCGAAGAAAAATTTCCTTGCTCCGCATGTGGGAAAGGAACTCAAAGACGACGGCGGCCTTTGAAAGAGCCGGATAGTTTCTCTTTTTAGAAAACGAAGCGCGGACTCTGCGGAGAGCCGCGTTTTTCTTTTTGCGCCGCAGAGCGCGAGCTGGCATAGCGGAGCTTTCCCTTCTCCTTATACCAGAGCGGCCCGGCATTGCGATGAAATTGTTTTTTCTCACAATATTGCGGAACCATAACGCAAATCCGTACGTGTCCGAAACATACGACTATTTCTGTTTTTGGAATACGATTCCAGCGTCGCCGACATTCTTTCCGGCCGCCCGGAAAGAGTGTCGGCCAAGAAAGGACCGCCGCCCAATCACTCCGGCCTGAAATTCTGGCTGGTCACTACCCTCCGCGCAACTCGCTCGCTATGCTCGCTCAGACAGGCGCTCCGGCTGACGCCACCAGCCAGAATTTCTCCCTTCGGGCACCGGCCTCCGTTCAAATGGGCGGGGAGCTGCACCAGTGCTGAGCTGTTTTCTTTTTACTTTGCGAGGACGCAGGTGCTGTACTTTTCTTCTTTCTCATTTTGATGTGGGTTCATTTCCGGAAAAGAATAGAAAGTAACAAAGGAAGAAGCTGCCGGCCGGTAGAAAAAGAGCTTGTCGGCGTGGCGGGCCGCCGCTCAGTTTGTAATTCCCTGCGTGGAAGCAACGAGAGGTAAAACGACAGAGTGGCATGCCGCCGTAACAGTACAAACTGCGGGACGCGTCAGCCCGCCCCGCCTCCTACGGTTTTTCAGAAACCGCACCGTCTCTTTTTCTAATGGCCGGACGCCATCCCGGCGCGGGGCCGGGGAGCGGAAAAAAGGAAGGCCGCAACAAAAATTAGAAGCGGCCCGCACGAACTGCCCGGCGACGAACGCCGGGCGCGTGCGAGACGAGTACCGATATTCCCGCACGGTTTTGCGTCGCGCCTTACGGCGGCTCCCCTTTGCTCACGTGTCGCAAACACAGAAGCAGACCCACATACGACGATAAACATTTTTATCATATGTGGGTCCGCTTCGTCACGAAGAGAAACATCAGCATAAGGGATGCACGCAGAGCGTGCGGCACAAAACTTTCAACGAAATGAGATAAATGGAAAATCTCCCGCCTGTGTCTGCACCGCCTGTGTATAGACGGTACAAACAAGGGAGACGCGAAGCGGCGACACAAATCTTCCACGGGCATGCGGTGAAGATTCGCGAAGGATGTGGGCCCGCTCCAGCATACTTTACACATATGCGGCGCATTGGAATCTGCGCGCAATGAGCAGAACCATTTTGCATGGTGTGTGAATCCACACCGCCTGAAAAACAACAGTTGAGTACTGGTGCAGCTCCCCGCCCATTGGAATGGAGCCCGGCCCCGAAGGGGTGAGATTTGACGGCCCGGAGCGCCCGGACGGAATGACTGTCTGAGCGAGCGCAGCGAGCGAGTTTCATTCCGTCAGCGGAGGGCCGTCAAATCTCAGGGCGGAATGACCGGGCGGCCGTTTGGCCCTTTGCTTACTTTCCGCCTTGTCGGGACAAGGGGGAAAGTAAGCGACCATGGACTCGTATTCCATAAATGGATATATTCGTATGTTTCGGCCACGTACGGCCAGATTGTGTGGGCCCGCAGAATTGAGCACACAAAACGATTTCGTCGTCATGCGCGTCCGCCGGGAAAAGCTCCGCGCAGCGGCATATAGATTTCCTCTATATTTCCTATGGGGAAAAGCTATGTTTCTTGCGATTCATCAGCCGGTATGCTACTATTCAAGTAGTATTTTTATAGATAGCCCGATGCAGGGCTGCCATGCTATGCACTGGATGAAGATGCCGGGAGAGCGCCCGCTGGGGCCGCCGAAGGGGCTGAAACTCTCAGGTAAAAGGACCGGCACCGGACAATCCTCTGGAGAGTCTGCCGAGGCGGACACCGAAGAAGCAAGGCCGCGAGCGGCTGATCTTTCAGGTCAAAGGACAGAGGCGCACTGTGAGTTTTACAGTGCGCTTTTTTTGTTATCCCGCAGGAAAGCGCGCTGGGTTTGACGGAGCGGCGGAGCCGTTTCGCCGGAAGGGGAGGAATCGTATGGATAAGAAAACGCCGCTGTACGAGAAGCATGTGGCGCTGAAGGGCAAAATGGTGCCGTTCGGCGGATATATCATGCCGGTGCAGTACGATAAAGGCATCATCGCCGAGCATATGGCGGTGCGCACGAAGGCGGGGCTCTTCGACGTGTCCCACATGGGCGAGGTGATTTTTGAAGGGCCGGGCGCGCTCGCCACGCTGAACCACCTGCTCACGAACGACTATACGTCGCTCGCCGTGGGCCGCGTGCGCTACGGCGTGATGTGCCGGGAGGACGGAGGCTGCCTGGACGACCTCATCGTGTACCGCCTCGGGGAGGAGAAATACCTCGTGGTGGTGAACGCCGCGAACCACGACAAGGACGTGGCGCACATGAAGCCGAATCTGCTGCCGGAGACGACCTTCACAGACATTTCCGACGAGACGGGGCTCCTCGCGCTGCAGGGGCCGCTCAGCAAGGAAATCATTTCCAAAATCCTCGAAGGGGGCGAGCTGCCGGAGAAATATTACAGCGCGTCCCAGCACGTACAGCTCGCGGGCGTCGACTGCCTCGTGTCCCGCACGGGCTACACCGGGGAATTCGGCTATGAAATTTTCTGCCCCGCGGAGAAGGCGCCCGGCCTGTGGGATGCAATCCTCGCGGCGGGCGCGGACGAAGGGATTCTCCCCTGCGGCCTCGGCGCGCGGGATACGCTCCGCCTCGAAGCGGCCATGCCGCTCTACGGCCATGAGATGAACGAGACGGTGAATCCGCTCGAGACGGGCCTCGACTTCGGCGTGAAGATGAACAAGCCCGACTTCATCGGCAAGGCGGGCATCGAAGCGCATCCCATCGCGCGGGAGCGCATCGGCCTCAAAGTGACGGGCCGGGGCATCGTCCGCGAAGGGGAGGATCTCTATCTGGGCGAAGAAAAGATCGGCCATACCACGTCGGGCACGTTCTGCCCGTACCTCAAGGGGGCGTACGCCATGGCGCTCGTCGCAAAGGGCAGAGTCTCTGTGGGCGACACGGTGGAAGCGGACGTGCGGGGCCGGCGCATCGCCGCCGAAGTGGTGCCGCTGCCGTTCTATAAAAGATAATTACGGAGCAATCCGGGATTGACGACAAGGAGGACTTATCATGGAATTTCCGAAGGAACTGACTTACGCAAAGACGCATGAATGGGTGAAGAAAGACGGCGACCTCGTGGAGATCGGCCTCACCGACTACGCCCAGGACCAGCTGGGGGATATCGTATTCGTGAATCTTCCCGAAGTGGGCGACGCCGTGACCATGGGCGAATCGTTCGCCGACGTGGAATCCGTCAAGGCGGTCTCCGACATTTACAGCCCGGTCACCGGCGTGGTGGCGGAAGTGAACGAAGCGCTCCTCGACGCGCCGGAAACGGTGAACGGCGCGCCCTACGACGCGTGGTTCATCAAGGTGAAAGACGTCACCGAAGAAGAAGAGCTGCTCGACGCGGCCGCCTACGAAGCCCTCTGTGAGGAAGGCGGGGAGGCCTGACATGGGGAGCTATGTTCCTTCCTCGAAGGAAGAGAAAGAGAGCATGCTCGCCGCGGTGGGGATGACGTCTCTGGACGATCTCTACGCCGCGGTGCCCGACTCGGTCTACCGGAAAGAGCCGGTCATTCCGGCGGGGAAATCCGAGCTGGAAGTACTGTCGCAGATGGAAGCCATGGCGGAGAAAAATACGGTCTACAAGAGCATTTTCCGCGGGGCGGGCGCGTACCGGCACTACATCCCGGCCATCGTGAAGAATGTCATCAATAAAGAAGCGTTCCGCACGACCTACACGCCGTACCAGGCGGAAATCAGCCAGGGCATTCTCCAGTCCATCTTCGAATACCAGACCATGATCTGCGAGCTCACCGGCATGGACGTGTCCAACGCCTCCGTATACGACGGCGCGTCCGCCGCGGCGGAGTCCATCTTCATGTGCCAGGCGCGGAAGCGCACGAAGGCGGTGGTCTCCGGCACGGTCCATCCGGAAGTGATCGAGACCATCCGCACGTACTGCGCGAGCCGTCACGTGGAGGTGACGGTCGTCCCGGCGAAAGACGGCGAGACGGACAAAGACGCCCTCGCCGCGGCTCTCACGGACGATGCGGCGTGCCTCTATTTCCAGACGCCGAACTTCTACGGCGTCATGGAAGACAGCGAGGCGCTCATCGCCGCCGCGCACGGCGCGGGCGCACTCGCCGTGATGGGCGTGAATCCCATCGCTCTCGGCCTCATGAAGACCCCGGGCGAGCTCGGCGCGGACATCGCCGTGGGCGAAGGACAGCCCCTCGGGCTGCCGCTCTCTTTCGGCGGGCCGTACCTCGGCTTTATGGCCGCGAAGGAAAAACTGATGAGAAAGCTCCCGGGCCGCATCGTGGGCGAGACCACCGATGCGAGGGGCGGCCGGTGCTTCGTGCTGACCCTGCAGGCGCGGGAGCAGCACATCCGCCGGGAAAAGGCGTCGTCCAACATCTGCTCCAACGAAGCGCTCTGCGCCATGACCGCCGGGGCCTACCTCACGGCCATGGGGCCGGAGGGCCTGCGCGCCGCAGCGGAGCAGTGCCTCTCGAAAGCGCACTACCTTGCGGCGGAGCTGGCGAAGATCGGCTACGCTCCGGTGTACGATAAACCCTTCTTCCACGAATTTGTGACGTCCTCGCCCATCCCGGCGGCGGACGCGCTGAAAAAGCTCGCCGGCAAAGGCATCCTCGGCGGGCTCCCGCTGGCGGACGGGCACATCCTCTGGTGCGCCACGGAAATGAATACGAAAGCGCAGATGGATGCGGTCATTGCCGCGCTGAAAGGAGAGGACTGATATGGAGCTGATTTTTGAAAGAAGCCATCCCGGCCACAAAATGGCTCTGCTGCCGGCGTGCGACGTGCCGGAAACGGCTCCGGATTTCCCGCTCCGCAGCGAAGCGCCGAAACTCCCCGAAGTGAGCGAAGTGGAAATGAGCCGCCACTATTCCGCTCTGGAACAGCAGGCGTTCGGCGTGAACGACGGATTCTATCCCCTCGGCTCCTGCACCATGAAGTACAATCCCGCGGTGAACGAAGCCGCGGCGGCGCTGCCGGGCTTCACGGACATCCATCCGCTCCAGCCGGAAGAGACCGTGCAGGGCGCGCTCGAAGCGATGTACACGGCGCAGCGTCTCCTGGCGGACATCACCGGCATGGACGAGGTGACTCTCCAGCCGGCGGCGGGCGCGCACGGCGAATACACGGGCCTGCTCCTCATCCGCGCCTATCATGAAGCGCGGGGCGACCACGCCCGCACGAAGATCCTCGTCCCCGACTCGGCGCACGGCACGAACCCCGCGTCCGCGGCGATGGCGGGCTACTCCGTCGTCCCCGTGAAGTCGAACGAAGCGGGCGGCGTCGATCTGGACGACCTGCGCCGTCTGGCCGGCCCCGATACGGCGGGCCTCAT
This sequence comes from uncultured Veillonellaceae bacterium, assembly GCA_958348245.1. Taxonomy (GTDB): domain Bacteria; phylum Bacillota; class Negativicutes; order Veillonellales; family Dialisteraceae; genus UBA1822. The sequence goes on from CATVYJ010000005.1 coordinate 91,168, forward strand.
GCTCACCAACCCGAACACCCTCGGCATCTTCGATCCGGACATTCTGGAGATCACGCAGATCGTGCACGACGCGGGCGGCCTCTGCTACTACGACGGAGCGAACCTGAACGCCGTGGTGGGCCGCGCCCGCCCGGGCGACATGGGCTTCGACTGCGTCCACGTGAACCTGCACAAGACCTTCTCCACGCCCCACGGCGGCGGCGGCCCCGGGTCCGGCCCGGTGGGATGCAAAGCGTTCCTCGCCGATTTCCTGCCCCATCCCGTCGTGATGAAGGACGACGGCGGCTATCATTTCATGAAGCCCGCGAAATCCTTCGGCCGGGTGCGCCTCTTCTACGGCAACTTCCTCGTGGCCGTCCGGGCGCTCGCGTACATCCTGACCCTCGGCGGCGACGGCCTGGCCGAAGCGTCGGGCATGGCGGTGCTCAATGCGAACTACCTCATGACCCGCCTGAAAGACGCCATCGACATCGCCTATCCGGGCGTATGCATGCACGAATTTGTCATGACCCTCGAGAAATACAAGGAAGAGACCGGCGTGTCCGCCCTCGACGTGGCGAAGCGCCTCCTCGACTACGGCATCCATCCGCCGACCATGTACTTCCCGCTCATCGTGCACGAAGCGCTCATGGCGGAGCCCACCGAGACCGAAAGCAAGGCCACCCTCGACCATGCGGCGGAGGTCTTCCGCACCATCTTCGAAGAAGGCCGCACCGATCCGGAGAGCCTCCACAGCGCGCCTCACGACACGCCCATCGGCCGCCCCGACGAAGTGGCCGCGGCGCGCCATCCGAAGCTGCGCTATACCTGGGACAGATAAATGCGCCTCTACCTCTATGACAACCGCGCGGAGAGCCGCAATCCCTACCGCAACCTCGCCGTGGAAGAGTACCTCACCCGCCGCGTGCCGGAAGGAAGCGTCGCGCTCTACCTCTGGCAGAACCGGAAGACCGTCGTCATCGGGCGGAACCAGAACGCCTGGGGCGAATGCGACGCGGAAGCGCTCGAGCGGGACGGGGGGCATCTCGCCCGCCGTCTCTCCGGGGGCGGCGCGGTGTACCACGACGACGGCAATCTGAACTTCACCTTCTGCGCCGCCGACGGCGCGTACGACGAAGCGCGGCAGGTGAACGTCATCGCCCGCGCGGCGGCCGCCTTCGGCATCGCCGTGAAAAAGACCGGGCGGAACGACCTCACCGCGGACGGGCGGAAATTTTCCGGCAACGCCTACTATCACGCGGACGGGAAAAATTTCCACCACGGCACGATCCTCATCGACGCCGACATGGGGGCGCTCGCAAAGTACCTCGACACCTCCACGTCGAAGCTCCGCGCGAAGGGCGTGAAGTCCGTCCCTTCGCAGGTGGTGAATCTCGCCGCGCTGAATCCCGCCGTCACGGTGGACGCCTTTGCGGACGCGCTCCGTCCCGCCTTCGAAGCGGAATACGGCGCGAGCGCGGCGGTCCTTGCCGCGGAAGATTTCGACGCGGCGGAGCTTGACCGGAGAGAGGCGTTCTTCGCCTCCTGGGACTGGCGGTACGGACGGAAAATCCCCTTTGCCGCCGAATGGTCCGGCCGCTTCGACTGGGGATTCCTCCGCATCTACGCCGCGGCCGACGGAGGCGTCATCACCGACGCGGCCGTCGACTCGGACGGCATGGCGTCGGAAGTGATCGCCGCCATCCCGGACGCGCTCCGGGGCGCGCGGTACAGCGCGGAAGCCATGGACGCGCGGCTCTGCGCCATTCCCTGCCGGAACGCGCTGGAAGAAGCGGTCGTCGCCGCGGCGGCGGCCCTCATCCGGCGCGGCCCTCACACATAAACCAGACGCCGCTCATCACGGGCGGCGTTTTCCATAAGGAGACAGCATGAACTACGACATCATCATCATCGGCGGCGGCCCCGGCGGCTACTCCTGCGCCCTCCGCGCCGTCCAGTACGGCCTCCGGGCCGCCCTCATCGAGAAAGACCTCCTCGGGGGCACCTGCCTGAACCGGGGCTGCATCCCCACGAAGACCCTGCTCTTTGCGGCGGGCCTTCTCTCCAGCATGAAGCAGGGCGCCAGATTCGGCGTCGCCGCGGACAACGTCCGCCCCGACTACGAAGCGCTCCGCGCGCGCTGCGCCGAAGTGACCGGCCAGCTCAGAAACGGCCTCACGAAACTGCTGAAACAGCAGAAAGTGGACGTGTACGCCGGCGAAGGGCGCGTCACCGCCGCAGGGGAAGTGACCGTCGCCTGTGCGGACGGGACCGAGACCGTCCTCACCGCGGGGGATATCGTCCTCGCCACGGGCTCCGTCCCCGCCGTGCCGCCCATCCCCGGCGCGGATCTCGCGGGCGTCTACACCAGCGACACCCTCCTCTCCGACCTGCCCGAGCTTTCCCGACTCGTCATCATCGGCGGCGGCGTCATCGGCACGGAATTTGCGGAAGTGTACCGCGCGCTCGGCGCGGAAGTGACCGTCATCGAAGCCATGCCCCGCATTCTGCCGCCCATGAGCGCGGACCTCGCGCGGCACCTCGCGGCGGATTTCCGCAAGAAAGGCGTGAAAGTCATCGCGAAAGCGTCCGTCACGGAGATCGTCCGCACGGACGGCGGGCTCGCGGTGCGCTACACCCTCGCGGACAAGCCGCAGGAAATCGCCGCGGACGGCGTCCTCATCGCCACGGGCCGCCGCGCCGGCGTCGCGGGGCTGACGCCCTTTGCGCTGAAAGAAGACCGGCGGCGCGTCGTCGTGGACGAACACTGCCGGACCAGCGAGCCCCACGTGTACGCCATCGGCGACATCACCGCGGGCTTCCCGCAGCTCGCCCACACCGCGGAAGCGCAGGGCAAGATCGCCGCCGCGGCCGTCGCGGGCAAAGCCTCCGCCATCCGCCTCGACCTCATCCCCTCCGTGGTCTACACCCGCCCGGAAATCGCCTCCGTGGGCGTCTCCGAAGAAGAAGCGAAAGCCTCCGGCGCGCCGTACAAAGTGGGCCGCGCCATGATGGGCGCGAACGCCAAGAGCCTCATCGCCGGGGAAGCGGGCTACATGAAGCTCATCGCCGACGGCGAAGGCCGCCTCATCGGCGCGGAATTCCAGTGCGAAGAAGCGTCGAACCTCGTGAGCGAAGCGACGCTTGCCATCGCCGCGGGGCTCACCGCAGAGACCTTCGCCTCCATCGTCCGGCCCCATCCCTCCGTGGAAGAAGCCATGGGCGAGACCGCCGAAGGACTGCTTTCTTTCGGCAAATAAAAACGCGGCCCCTTTCGGGCCGCATGCGGACGCGGCTCTTTGCGGCGCAAAACCGCCGCAGAGATTTTCCTTACATTAAAAAGCCCCCATGCAGGGGGCTTTTTTAATGTAAGGCGTCAGACGGACAGCGTCTGCAATTTACAGATAACATCCTGAATCAGCCGGCCGATATGGAGATCGCTTACACCGGCAACGAGATGACCGCAGTGATTGACCGGGATCAGTATCCGCACCGCGGGGCTCTGCGCAATGGCCAGCGCCATGCGGGGCGTGATTTCCCCCAGAAGAGAGTCGGCAATGACGATGCCGATTGGACCGATGATGACGTCTGCGGTCCGGCAGCCCACGACGACGGCGTTTTCTCCGGTGGCGGCGTGATCCGCTCCGGCTTTCCGCATCGCTTCGGTCGCCGCCGTATTGGTGCCCACCGCGGTGAGGACGCAGTCCGGCATCGCGCGCCGGATTGCCAGAACGAGCTGCTTTCCGATACCGCCGCCCTGGGCGTCGACGATCAGGATGTTCATGAGACGGGGCTCCTTTCGATGGACTGTATGCTTATTTGATAAACTGGTCGATGGCTTTGTTCAGCTGACGAATGGTTTCCCGGTCGCCGCTTTCCACCGCATCCACGAGGCAGTGGGCGATGTGATCCTTGAGGATGATTTTTCCCGTGCTGCTGAGCGCGGCCCGGACAGCGGCGAGCTGAATCAGCACTTCGGCGCAGTCCTGCCCGTTTTCTACCATGCGCCGGACGGCTTCCAGATGGCCGATTGCGCGGGACAGACGGTTGACGACAGCCCGGGTCTGGGTGTGGGGATGATGGTGAGGATGGGCTGTCTGAGCGTCCGGGCTGCCGGGATGGGAAAGGTCTGCGTGCTTCACGGATGATCGCCTCCTCGCTGGGGTTATTTTTTCTGTTTTACGAAAAAACAGAGCGCTTGTCAAGAAAGACGCGGAGGAACGCGTGAAAAAAATACGGCGCTATCCCTCCGGGGGGCTTCTCAAACCGGGAGAACATGATATGCTTAAAAACAGATAAGGAAGAAGAAAAGGCCGAACAGCGGGAGGCTGGCCGCAGGAAGCGGCGGCAGCGGGCGGAAGCCCGCCGTGTCCGGGGAGGCCGGAGAAGGATAGAGGGCAGAAGCCAGAGAGACGCAGACGGGAAGTCTGCTGTATGCATGCCGGAAGGGGTGCAGACAGCAGGCTTTTCTTTTTCCGGCGTCCCGGGCGCCCGGAGAGGATGGCTATGGAGACGATCAAACGGGAAATGACGGCGTATTGGGCGCGGAGGGTCGGGAAATTTTCCGGCCTGCGGCAGCGGGAACTGGCGGGAGAAAAACGCGGAGAATGGCTCGCCGAACTGGAGCGGTATCTGCCCGGAGGACGCGCGCTCCGCATTCTGGATATCGGTACGGGGACAGGCTTTTTCGCCTTTCTTCTGGCGGAGCGGGGCCATCGCGTGACGGGCATCGACCTGACGCCGGAAATGATTGCGGAGGCGGAAAGGCTGGCGAAGGCACTCGGCCTTTCCGCGGAGTTTTTTGTGATGGACGCGGAGGCCCCTGCGTTTCCGCCGCGGTCGTTTGACGCGGTGGTCACAAGAAAGCTCACCTGGACGCTGCCGCATCTGCCCGAAGCGTACCGCAGGTGGCACGAACTCCTGAAGCCGGGCGGAGTGCTGGTGAATTTCGACGCGGATTACTGCCGGGAGGATGCGGCCGCGCCGCTTCCGGCGCACCATGCCCATCAGGATGTGGATGCCGGGCTGATGCAGGCGTATGCGCGCATGAAGGCGCGCCTGCGTCCCCTGCAGCGGCCCCGCCCGGACTGGGACACAAAGCTTCTCCGGGAGGCGGGATTTTACGGCGTCACCGTAGATACGGGCGTCTGGCAGCGGGTGTACAGCGTGCAGGATGAATTTTATGATCCGACGCCGGGATTTGCCATTGCGGCGTTTGCCTGAGGAGGGATGGGGATGAAAAGGGAAAGCGTCCCATGCGGCGCATACGGCGGCGTCCTGCGGGCCATGGGGAGGATGCGGCGATGAGGCGGTATGTTGTCTGCCGCCTGCTGCAGCTGATTCCCATCCTGCTGGTCATCACGTTCCTGTCCTTCGGTATGATGCGCCTGGCGGGGAGCGACGCGGTGCTGCAGCGGATGGAACAGACCGGCATGGCAGTCTCGCAGGACGTCATCGACGCGGCACGGGCGGAGCTGGGACTGGACAAGCCGTTTCTGACGCAGTATGCGCTCTGGCTGATCCGGCTTCTGCACGGCGACATGGGGACGAGCTACATTTCCGGGCGGGAGGTGTTTCCCGTTTTTGTATCGAAGCTTCCGGCCACGTTATTCCTGACGGCAGTCTCCATCGTACTGACCACTGCGGTGTCCATCCCGCTGGGGATCCTGGCGGCGGTCCGGCAGGACCGTGCCGCGGACCTTGCCATCCGCGCGGCGGGTTTTCTGGGAAACAGCCTGCCGAATTTCTTTGTGGCGCTCCTTCTGATGTATGTTTTCGCGATCCGGCTGGGCTGGTTTCCCGTGCTGTCCCGGGACGCCGGCGTGCAGAGCGTGATCCTGCCCGCCCTGACCCTTTCGATTGCCATGTCGGCCAAGTATCTGCGGCAGGTTCGGGCGGTGGTCCTGGACGAGCTGGGAAAAGACTATGTGACGGGGGCGAAAGCCCGGGGCGTCCGATTCTCCGTGACGCTTGTGCGGAGCGTCCTGCGGGCCTGCCTGGTTACGATTCTCACGCTGCTGACGCTGTCCGTCGGAAGTCTTCTCGGAGGCACCGCCATCGTGGAATCCATTTTCCTCTGGGACGGCGTCGGGAAACTGGCGGTGGATGCCATCCATATGCGGGACTATCCCATGATTCAGGCTTACGTCATGTGGATGGCCATCATCTACGTATGCATCAATCTTCTCACGGATCTGGCCTATCGGGTGCTGGATCCGCGGATTCGGACAGGAGGCGGACGATGACGCGCGCGGTGTCCGTGCGGTCGCAGACGCCGCGGAAAAACCACACCCGGCGGCGGCTTTTCGGCTGCCTGCTGTTGACGGGCCTTCTGCTGGCGGCGGCGGTTTTTGCAGAAGAAATCTGCCCCTGGGATCCGAACGCGCAGATCTTTCCTCCCCTGGAGCCGCCGACGGCGGCCCATCCCGCCGGGACGGACCGCCTCGGGCGGGATATGCTGTCGCGGATTTTCATCGGCTTTCAGACGAGCGTTTTGTCTTCGCTGCTTCTGGTGGCTGTCATCGCTGCGGCCGGTACGGCGGCGGGCGTCCTGTGCGGCCATTTCGGCGGCGTGCTGGACGCGGCCGTGATGCGGGCCGCCGACGTGTGCCTGGCGTTTCCGGGGCTGGTATTTGCGCTGGCCATCGCGGCGCTCCTCGGCGGAGGGCTGCACAACGCCATTCTGGCGCTGGCGGTCGTCAGCTGGCCCCGGTATGCCCGTATCGCCCGCAGCCAGACGCTGGCCGCAGAGAGCGCGGACTACATGCAGGCGGCCCGGCTGGCGGGCGATACGCCGGCGCAGCTCATCTGGCGGCATGTTCTGCCGAACAGCGCGGGCCCCATTCTCGTTACGGCCGTCCTGGATGTCGGCACCATGATGATGGAGCTGGCGGGGCTCAGCTTTCTGGGGCTGGGAGCCATGCCGCCCACCGCCGAGCTCGGCCACATGATGAGCGGCGGGCGCGGCATGCTGCAGACCAGCCCGTGGGTGGTGCTCGGGCCCGGGGCGGCTATATGCACGGCGGTAGCCGCGTTCAATCTGCTGGGCGACGCGGTGCGGGACGCGCTGGACCCGCGGACACACCGGAAAGCATGACCGGAAAAGAAAGGAGTCAGACCATGAAATGGATGAAACCACTGGCGGCGGCTGCCGCGGCGGCGCTGCTTCTTGCGGGCGTTCTGGCAGGATGCGGCTCCGAAAAAGCAGGCGGGGAAAGCGGGGCGGACGGGCGCGCCTTTGTCTTTGGCGATACGACGTTCAATGCGGAAAATGAAGAACCGGACGTCAATCCACACAATGCCTATTCCGGCTGGGCCTGCGTCCGCTACGGCATCGGGGAGACACTGTTCCGCTATTCCGACGCCATGGAGCTCGAGCCCTGGCTGGCCACCGGGTATGAGCGGCCGGACGACCGGACGTGGCGCATTACGCTGCGGGATCATGTGACGTTTTCCAGCGGGAGGCCCATGGACGGAGAAGCGGTGAAGGAGTGCCTCGAACATCTGGTGAGCGTGCACGCCCGGGCGCGCGGGGATCTGGACATCGAAAGGATTGACGCAGACGGCCAGACTGTGACGATCACCACTGCCTCGCCCCGGCCCGCGCTGCTCCATTTCCTGAGCGATCCCTACGGCTGCATCATCGATATGAAGGCGGGCATCAGCGAAGACGGCATAGTCTCCGGCACCGGGCCGTATGCTGCCGCGTCTCTTGTTACAGGCGAAAAACTCGAGCTTGTGCGGAACGGATCCTACTGGAACGGCACCCCGGGTTTTGACCATGTGACCGTCCTGACGATTTCCGACGGGGATACCCTGACGATGGCGCTGCAGTCCGGAGAGATCGACGGCGCGTACGGCATGCCCTATGCCAGCTATCCCCTGTTTGAAAATGAAAACTATACCTTTTCCAGCTGCGCCACCAGCCGGGCCTTTTTCGTTCACATGAATTTTGAAAGCCCCGTCATGCAGGACCCGGCGGTGCGGCGGGCGGTCGCCATGGGCATCGACAGGGAGCGCTTTGTAAGCGATCTGCTGGACGGGCACGGATATCCCGCGTCCGGAGCCTTCCCGCAGAACTTTTCTTTCGGCGGAGGCGCGGCTCAGGCCAGGGCCTATGATCCGGAAGGGGCCCGGGCAGTGCTGGAGAAGGCCGGCTGGGTGGACAGGGACGGCGACGGGATCCGCGAGAAAGACGGACGGCCGCTGACCATCCGCTGGCTCACCTATCCGAGCCGTCAGGAGCTGCCGCTCCTTGCGGAAGCGGCGCAGGCGTCTCTTGGCGCGCTGGGCATGCATGTCGTCGTCAACAGCACGGCGGATCACAACAGCATCCGCATGGATCCCTCGGCATGGGACGCGTATGCCAGCGCCATGGTGACCGCGCCCTCCGGAGATCCGGCGTATTTCTTCAAGACTCACTGCCTGGACAGCTCCGCCGCCAATAACGGCCATTACCACAGCGATGCGCTGGAGGCGCTGGCGGAAGAACTGGACCGGACCTTTGACCCGGCGCGCCGGAGCGAACTGGCTGTGGAAATGCAGCGGATTCTTCTGGAGGATGACGCCTTCGTCTTTGTTTCGCATTTGCAGATGAGCATGATCTCCAGATCCGGCGTGACCGGCCTTGTGGCGCATCCCTGTGATTTTTATGAAATCACGGCGGATCTGAAGCCTGTTGTGTGAGAGGAGACCGCGGTGGAACCGGTACTGGCGTATCAGTCTGTGGAGGTCAGCTTCAACGGACGGGCAGTGACGCATGATGTGAGCTTTACCCTCCATGCAGGAGAGATCCTCGCTGTCGTGGGCGAGTCGGGCAGCGGGAAGAGCACGCTCCTGAAAGCCGCTCTGGGACTCCTGGGAAAGGACGGCCTGGTGACCCGGGGCGATATCCGGTACCGGGGGCTGGATCTTCCCGACCTTTCGGAGAGCGCGATGCGGCACATCCGGGGCGCGGAGATCGGCATGATTTTTCAGGATGCGGGCGCGTCTTTCTGCCCTATCCGCACAATCGGGGATCAGATCTGCGAGAGCCTGGCCGCGCATGGACGGCCTGCGGGCGCGGCGGCGAAGGAAGCGGCGCTCAGGCTGTTTGAAAAACTCTGTCTCGAAGACGGCCGGCGCGTCTGGGACAGCTATCCCTTTGAACTTTCCGGAGGGATGAACCAGCGGGCGGGAATGGCCGCGGCGATGCTGCTGCATCCCCGGGTGCTGCTCGCCGATGAGCCGACCAGCGCGCTGGACGTGGTCGCGCAGCGGCAGGCGGCAGAGGAGCTGCTGCGCTTCCGGGAGCTCTCCGGAGCGGCGATCCTTCTCGTGACGCATGATATCGGCGTGGCGGAGGTCATGGCCGACGCCGTCCTGGTCCTGAAAGACGGCCGCGTCCGGGAATACGGCAGGGCCGGACAGGTCCTGCGCGCGCCGGAGGATCCCTATACCCGGCAGCTTCTGGACGCCGTACCGAGACTCAGAAGGAGATGATGCGATGGGGACGCTGCTTGAAGCCAGGGGCCTGACAAAAATCTTCCGGCGGGCGGACGGGCGGGAGACCACCGCCGTCCGTCAGGTCAGCTTCCGCCTTGAAGAAGGCGAAACGCTGGGTATCGTAGGCGAGTCCGGCTGCGGGAAAAGCACGCTGGCCCGGCTCCTTACCGGACTTGTCCGCCCCACAGAGGGCGCCGTCCTGCTGGAAGGGGAAGACCTGACGGGGGCGGGCGGCAGAGCGTGGCGAAGCGCATACCGGAAGATGCAGATGGTCTTTCAGTCGCCCGCCGGATCGTTTGACCCGAGAAGAACCGTCGGCGACGGCGTCGGCGAGAGCCTGCGCAATGCGGGCATGCCGGAAGCAGAACGCCGCCGGCGTGTGGGAGAACTCCTGGGCCTGTGCGGGCTGGAGGCGGAAACGGCGGAGCGCTATCCCGGTGAAATCAGCGGGGGCCAGTGCCAGCGGGCCGCCATCGCAAGAGCCCTGGCCGCCGGACCGAGACTTCTCATCTGCGACGAAGCGACCAGCGCGCTTGACGTGACCGTTCAGCGGCAGATCATGAACCTTCTGGACGCGCTCCGGAGGGAAAAGGGCCTGTCCTTCCTCTTCATCAGCCACAATCTGGCGCTGGTGCAATCCTTCTGCAGCCGGGTGCTGGTGATGCACGGAGGCACTGTCGTGGAAGAAGGCCCTCCGGATCGGCTGATCCGCGCGCCCGCGTCCCCGTACACGAAGCGCCTGGTGGACGCGGCGCTCTGAGCCGGCCGGGACGCATCCGAAAGCTCCGAAACGCATCGGGGCTTTTTTGGTCCGCGTGCGGGAATTTTTCAAGATTTCCCGCGCCCCCTTTTTTCATCGGGGCTGGTTTGCTATAATAAGGAGTAAACTTTTTGCATTGGAACAGAGAAAGCAGGAGAGACGAAGGAATGAAAAGAGAAGACATCCGGAATATAGCTATCATTGCCCATGTCGACCACGGCAAGACGACGCTCGTCGACGCCATGCTGAAGCAGAGCCATATTTTCCGCGAAAACCAGAAGGTGGCGGAGCGCGTCATGGACTCGAACCCGCTCGAACGGGAGCGCGGCATCACCATTCTCGCGAAAAATACCTCTGTCATGCACGACGGCGTGAAGATCAATATCGTGGACACCCCCGGGCACGCTGATTTCGGCGGGGAAGTGGAACGCATCCTCAATATGGTGGACGGCGTGCTCCTCCTCGTGGATTCTCACGAAGGCCCCATGCCGCAGACGAAGTACGTCCTGCGCAAAGCCCTCGAACACAAACTGAAACCCATCGTCGTCATCAATAAGATCGACCGTCCGGACGCGCGCATCGCCGACGTGGAAGGGGAAATCCTCGAACTCTTCATGGAACTCGACGCCGACGAAGACCAGCTCGACTTCCCGCTCATCTACGCCTCCGCCCGCGCGGGCATCGCGAAGTACAACATGAGCGACGAAAGCAGCGACCTCACGCCGCTCTTCGAGACCATCCTGAAATACTGCCCCGCGCCGGAAGGCGACCCCGACGGCCCCCTCCAGATCATGACCACCACCCTCGACGCGGACGACTACCTCGGCAAAGTCGCCATCGGCCGCATCGCCCGCGGCACCGTCAAAGCGGGCCAGCAGGTGGTCATCACCGACGGCGAAAAGAGCCGGGGCGACCGCATCGGCCAGCTCTTCACCTGGCAGGGCATGAAGCGCACCCCCACGGACACCGCGTCCATGGGCGACATCGTCGCCATGGCGGGCTTCAAGGACATCAATATCGGCGAAACCGTCGCCGACGCGCAGAATCCGGAAGCCCTCCCGGCCATCCACATCGACGAACCGACCCTTTCCATGGTCTTCCACGTCAATAAGAGCCCCTTCGCCGGACGGGAAGGCGACTACGTCACCAGCCGCCACATCCGCGCCCGCCTCATGAAGGAAATCGAGACGAACGTGGCCCTCCACGTGAGAGACGGCGACTCCTCCGACTCCTTCATCGTCTCCGGCCGCGGCGAACTCCATCTCTCCGTCCTCATCGAGATGATGCGCCGCGAAGGCTTCGAACTGGAAATCTCCAAGCCCCAGGTCATCTACAAGGAAATCGACGGCCAGAAATGCGAACCGATGGAACGCCTCACCGTGGAAGTGCCCCAGGAATTCATGGGCGCCGTCATGGAAGGCCTCGGGCCGCGCCGCGCCGAAATGATCTCCATGGAAGAACTGGCGGGCTATATGAAGATGGACTTCTCCATCCCCGCGCGCGGCCTCATCGGCTTCCGCAACGAAATGCTCACCACCACCCGCGGCACGGGCATCATGTACCACGTCTTCCAGGGCTACGAACCCTTCAAAGGCCCCATCCCGGAACGCACCCGCGGCTCCCTCGTCGCCTTCGAAGCGGGCGTCACCACCGCCTACGGGCTGAACAGCATCCTCGACCGGGGCGAGCTCTTCCTCGATCCCGGCGTGGAAGTCTACGAAGGCATGATCGTCGGGGAAAACGCCCGTGAAAACGACATGGACGTCAACCCCTGCAAGAAAAAACACCTCACCAATACCCGCGCCGCCGCCTCCGACGACGCCATCCGCCTGCCTCCGTGCCGGCAGTTCACCCTCGAATCCGCCCTCGAATGGATTCGCGACGACGAACTCGTGGAAGTCACGCCGAAGAGCCTGCGCATGCGCAAGATGGTCCTCTCCCGTCAGCAGCGCTACAAGAACGCCAACGCGAAAAAGAATCAGCAGTAAGACCGGCAGCGGGAATTTCCTGACAAGCAGTCGAACGGGTACCCGGGCCATGCCGGGTATCCGTTTTTTCATGATGTACAGACGCCTCGGAGCGTATAGAAAGAAGGACTCTATGGGAAGCATGGGCATCCGGGACACGGTGAAATTCTTCGTGCTCGGCCTGTACAACCGCTTTATGAACGACGACGTGGGCGCGCTCGCCGCGGAGACCACCTACTACTTCATCCTCGGCCTCGTGCCGTTCATGATCTTCGTGGTGAACGCCGTCCTCTTCTTCATGGCGCCCCAGATCGGATTCATCATCCAGCTCCTGCAGTACCTGCCCCATGACCTCGCCGTCTCCCTCGAAGCGAACGTGTACCGCATCATCGAAGGGCGCAGCTCCATCTGGCTCTTTGCCGGTCTCGCCGCCGCCATCTGGTCCGGCGCGCAGGGCGTGGACGTGGTCATCCGCGCCACCGACAAAGCCATCAGCAACGACCGCAACCAGCAGAGCTGGCTCGCCGTGAAGGCGAAGTCCATCCTCTTCACCCTGCTCATCACCTTCGCCATGCTCCTGTCGCTCGGTATCACCGTCTTCGGCAACGCCGTGGTGTACGCCCTCGACTACTACTTCACCCTCCCCGACGTCTTCCTCCGCACCTGGGACAATCTGAAATACACCATCCCCTTCGTGAACCTCATGATTACCCTCGCCGTCTTTTACCGGTACGCCACCCACCGCTACCGCACGAAATGGGTGCGCGCCGCCGCGGCCTCTGTCATCGTCACCGCCATCTGGCTCCTCCTCACCATGGGCTACAGCTACTACGTGCTGAACGTCTCCCAGATGGGCATCACCTACGGCTCCCTCATCGGCCTCGTAGTCCTCTTCATCTGGTTCCACCTCGCCGCCATGGTCATCATCATGGGCAGCGAATTCATCGCCACCTGGAAAGACTACGACCGCTTCCAGCACCCCGCGCCCCGCGCCGACGCAGGCACCCCCGCCGTCACCGCCGCCCTCCGCCGCGCTATCGCCGAAGAAGACCCCGCCCCGCGGAAAAACAGATAAACCCGACCGGCCTCCCGAAAAGGAGCGCCGGTATTTTTTATGGGAATTTGAAATAGAGAATAAGGACTGTACTTTCGGCTTGATGTTTTATAAAATTATAAATAATCGAGATGCATTATAACTGACGTGGAGGAATGCTATGCCGCAGTATGAAGTGAACAATATATCCGTGGATACGCTGCTTTCATGGATTAAGAACAAAGAAATCGCCATTCCGGAAATCCAGCGCCCCTTCGTGTGGGATTCCACCAAAGTGCGCGACCTCATCGATTCCCTCTACAAAGGATTTCCAGTGGGGTACATCATCATCTGGCGCAGTCCGAACGTGAAAACGAAAGATGGAAAAGTGGCGGAAGGCCGGCGGATATTGATCGACGGCCAGCAACGGATTACGGCTTTGCAGGCAGCCATTGTGGGCGAAGAAGTTGTAGGGAGCAATTATAAAAAACGCAGAATCAAAATTGCTTTCAATCCCGTGGAAGAACGTTTCGAAGTGTGCAACTCGGCCATTTTGAAAGACAGCGTATGGATTAACGATATTGCGACGGTTTGCGAAGCGGATTTTGACTCTTATGATTTCGTCAACGCCTATTGCGAGCAGAACGCTAAAAACGGTGTGGAAATTAAGCCGAATATCATCAGTAAAATTATTACCAAGCTGCGGGAAATCCGTCGCAACAGCATCGGCGTGATTGAATTGTCGCACCAGTTGAGCATAGAAGATGTGACGGACATCTTCATCCGCATCAACTCCAAAGGGGTGGTGCTCTCACAGGCGGATTTCGCCATGTCAAAAATTTCTTCCGACGAACAGTACGGCGGCAATCAGCTGCGGAAACTGATTGACTATTTCTGTCGGCTGAAGCAGAAGCCGGGCGCGCTGGATGACATTGAAAAGAATGACACCGCTTTTGCCGTTGCGGAAGAATTTTCAAAAATCAAATGGATTGCCAAAGAACCGGAGACCATTTACGTCCCCGATTACACGGATGTGTTGCGCGTGGCGTATACGTTCAAATTTCTGCGCGGCCGTCTGTCGGAACTGGTGAGCCTGCTCTCGGGCCGCAATTTCGAAACGCGGCAATATGAAGAACAGGTTGTCGAATCGTCTTTCCGCACGCTGCGGGAGGGCGTGCTGGCCTTTGTCAATAAGACCAACTTCCAGCGGTATCTCATGATTCTACACTCCGCGGGCCTCATTTCCGAGGAACTGATCAATTCCCAGAGTGTACTCGATTTCGGCTATGCGCTGTACCTGCTTCTCCGCGACAAAGGTGAAGAACAGGCTAAAATTGAAAAAATTGTCCGCCGGTGGGTCATCCTGACGATACTCACAGGGCGGTATTCCGGCTCGCCGGAAAGCCAGTTTGACTGGGACATCAAACGATTCCAGAACAACGACGCCATGGCATTTCTGGAAAGTGAAGAGGCGGGCGCACTGTCCGACGCTTTCTGGAATGTGACGCTCGTGAACCGTATGGACACCTCCGTCCGCAGCAGCCCCATCTTCAAAGTATTCCTGATGGCGCAGGCTCACCTGCATGATAAAGGCTTTTTGTCGGAGCAGATTGAGGTCAAATCTCTCATCGAACAGCGCGGCGACATTCATCATATTTTCCCGAAGAAATATTTGCAGAACTGCGGCATCACCTCCCAGAGCCGGTATAACCAGATTGCCAACTACGTCTACACGCAGACGGAAATCAACATCCGCATCAAGGATCAGGCGCCAAAAGACTACATGGCTCATGTGCGCGCCCAGTGTGAAGGGGGAGAAGCCCGATACGGCGGTATCCAGTCCATGGAGGGGCTGAAAGAGAATCTGAAAGAAAACTGCATCCCCGAAGATATTTTTGAAATGGATTACACGGATTACGATGAATTTCTGAAAAAACGCCGGGTGCTCATGGCGCAGAAAATCCGCGCCTATTACGAATCGCTGAAATGAAAAAAGCAGGCTCCGATAAGGGGCCTGCTTTTGCTTGGGGAAAAGAAAAGCGGCGGATGATTGGCCGCATGGGAGAAATTCTTCGGGAAGCGGCGCAGCTTTCCGGAAGTGGGAGTGCGCTGTGGGGGATGCGCACTCCGCCATTGCGCCTTCTTGCCCATTACGTGAAAAATTTCACGAGAAATGTGGAGAGCAATAAAAGAGAAACGCACTGTACCTGCATTCGCACCGCCTGCGTACAAATATTTTGAAATGCATTTGCTGTCACGCCGTATGAAAATAAACGGCACAAACAAGGGAGACGCGAAGCGGCGACACAAATCTTCCACGGGCATGCGGGAAAGCCTCGCGAAGGATGTGGGTCCGCTCCCGCATACTTCACAGCCAGCACCGCATTTGACATCGCGCGAAGTGCACAGAAACATTTTGAAATGTGCCTGCCATCGCCCCGCCTGAAAACGAACAGTTGAGCACTGGTGCAGCTCCCCGCCCATTGGAATGGAGCCCGGCCCCGAAGGGGTGAGATTTGACGGCCCGGAGCGCCCGGACGGAATGACTGTCTGAGCGAGCGCAGCGAGCGAGTTTCATTCCGTCAGCGGAGGGCCGTCAAATCTCAGGGCGGAATGACCGGGCGGCTGCCTTTTCTTTTGCTTCGTTTTCTTTACATCAGGATGAAAAGAAAATGAAGCGACGCTGGAATCGTATTCCAAAGACGGAAATGGTCGTGTGTTTCGGACACGTACGGATTTGCGTTGTGGGTCCGCAGAATGGCAGGGAAAAACTTTTTATCCTCTGTGTGGGTCCGCATCGTATGGAAGATAAAACTTTTACCTTACGATGTGAGCCCGCAGCAGAATGAGAAAAACGTCTTCATCCTGATGCGGCCCCGCTCCTTTATGAAGAAAGTACGCGAAGCATGGCGATGTGGTTCCGCAGAGTTGTGAGAGACATTTTTTCATCGCGATGTAAGCCCGCTCCGTGCGGGAATTTCCGAAAACAGAAAACGGATTTCCTGAAAAATAGCCGCAAAAAAACAGGCCCCTTTTTCGAGGAGCCTGTTTCCTTTGGCTTAGAAGCGGTAATTCACGCCGATGCCCACGCCGTCTTCATTGCTCACGTGATCGCGGTCGTAGTAGGTGTAGTTGATGTCGAGGTCGAAGGACGGGGCGAGGTCGTAGAGCACGCCCACTTTGGCTTCGTATTCTTCGCTGGAGATCTTGAGGCCCGCGTACGCGTCGAGGCGGTCGGCGAGGTTCGTCATGCCTTCCACGAGGCCGAAGGTTTTGGCGTCGCGGTCGTTGTAGTTGCGGTTGCCGAGGCCGAGGTACATGTGGCCCAGACGGTACTTGGCGTAGATGTCCGTTTCGTTGCTCCGGTTGATCCAGTCGCGGTATTCCGCGCCGATGACGAGCCGGTTCAGCGGGGAGAATTCCATGTAGAGATTGTGGATGCCGTCGGCCGCGCCGTTATAGGAGTAGCCCACGTTGCCGCCGAGGGCGGGGACATAGGTGACGGGCGCTGCCTGCGCGGTATAGGCGCCGCCGGCGAGAGCCGCTGCCGCGGCGAGAAGAATCAGTTTTTTCATGGGGATGTACCCTCCTTTTTTACGCACTGCTGTTTGATGTATTATATCATTTTCCCCGCCCGCATCTCAATCTTTTTTCGGCGCGGCGAAGGATTTCTTCACGAAAAAAGCCGCCCCGTGGGAGCGGCTTCGATTCGTTGGCGGTCTTACAGGGTGAGGGCCCGGGCGAAGTGTTCTTTCAGCACTTTGATGGACGCTTCAAATTCCGCCTGTTCTTCGTCGGTGAGGTGGATGCGGATGATATCTTCCACGCCTTTCGCGCCGACTTTGACCGGGACGGAGGCGAAGGTGTCCTGCACGCCGTACAGGTCGTCCAGATAGACGGAGCAGGGGAGGATCTTGTGTTCGTCGTGGAGGATGGCACGCACCAGTTCCGCCGTGGCGGAGGAGACGCCGAATTCGGTGCAGCCTTTGCCGTCGTTTTCAAAGTAGCCGCCGCGGTGGACTTTTTCGAGCACGTCCGCTTTGCTGTCCATGTGGTATTTGTCGGGGTCTTCCGCGAGGAGCTCGTCGAGGGGCTTGCCCGCCACATACACGTGGCTCCAGGGGATCATGCTGCTGTCGCCGTGTTCGCCGAGGAGGTACGCCGTGACGGAGCGGCGGTTCACCTGGAGCTGGGCGGCGAGCTGCATCTGGAGGCGCGCCGAGTCGAGCGCCGTGCCGGAGCCGATGATGCGGTCTTTCGGCCAGTCGAGTTTGTACTGGAGGTATTCGGCGATGATGTCGCACGGATTGGAAATGGAGATGATGATGCCGTCGAAGCCGGAGGACGCGATGAGGGGAATGATGTCCTTCGTGGTGGCGATGGCGTCGTCCATCATGTCGAGGCGGGTCTGCCCGGGCTGGCGGGTCTTGCCGCTGGCGTTGATGAGGATGTCCGCGTCTTTCATGTCGGCTACGGTGCCGCTGTAGGCGACGACGTGGTGGGGCATGTAGGATACGGCGTCCATGATGTCCATGGCTTCGCCGGCCGCTTTTTTCTCCTTGATATCATAGAGGACAAATTCGTCGGCGAGGCCCTGCGTGGCGAGGCTCAGCGCGACATGGGGGCCGACGTTGCCCGCTCCGATGATTCCGATTTTTCTTGTTTTGATTGCCATACTGCTATACTCCTTTTCTCCCCGCGGGGAATTTCTATCCATTATACGCCGGAGCTGCGGATTTGACCATGAAATTTTCCGCAAAGAAAAACGCTTCGGCGGAAGAGACCGAAGCGTCCGGCGGAGGGGCCGCGCGGGGATTCACTGGAAATACGGCGCGAGGCGCTTCCAGAGGAGGCCGGAGACGGCGGCCACGGCGGCGCCTTTGACGAGGTTGAAGGGAATGACCACCATGAGGAGGTAGTCCGAGAGGGAGGTCACGGGGGAGCCCGCCGCGCGGGTCATGGCGAGGAGCTGCGCTTCGTCGATGCGGAAGGCGGCGAAGTAGAGGGGCAGGAGCACCGCCGCATTGAGCACGGCCGCCGCGGCGGTCATGGAGAGGATGGCTGCCGCCCAGCCCGCCCGCTTCGACCAGGGAAGGCATGCCCGAAAGGCGGAGAGGTAGGCCATGGCCACGAGGAAGTTGCAGATTTCGCCGATGCCGAGGCTTTCCGAGACGAAGAGGTGAAGGAGGCATTTCACCGCGGCGATGAGGAGCGCCGCCGGCAGGCCCATGGCGTAGAGGCCGATCACGGCGGGCACGTCGGACAGGTCGATCTTCATGAAGGGCGGCACGAAGGGGAGCGGCATCTCCGCGTAGGTGAGGAGGACGCCCACCGCGGCGAGGAGGCCCGCCATGGGGAGAGAAAGCGCGCGGGCGGTCATTCGTCCTGCGGCTCCTCGATGAGCGGCGGAGATTCAAGGAAGGCCACGTCCGGATTTCTCTGGGCGAGCCAGCCCGCCTGCCATTCGTTCGGCAGGAGGTAGACCGGGCGGTCTTTCCGGTCGCGCACGGTGAGCGCGCTGTCGAGGCCGGTGAGGGCGTCCGCTTCCACGTTGCCCTTCGTCCAGCGGGCGCATGTGAAGGAGAGCGGCTCCAGCACGACTTCCACGTTGTATTCGTTTTCGAGGCGGTACTTCATCACTTCGAACTGCAGCTGGCCCACCGCGCCGATGATGAAGGATTCCATCACGTAGGGCTGGGTGTAGACCTGGATGGCCCCTTCCTGCGCGAGCTGGGACACGCCGCGGAGGAACTGTTTGCGCTTCATGGAGGACTTCGGCGAGAGCCGGGCGAAGAGCTCCGGCGGGAAGACGGGGAAGTCGCTGTAGGTCACGGGATGTTTCTTTTCGCACACCGTGTCACCTACGCCGAGCTCGCCCGTGTCGAAGACGCCGATGATGTCGCCCGGATAGGCTTTTTCCACGATGGTACGCTCCGTGGCGAGGAACTGCTGCGGCTGGGAGAGGCGGATCATGCCGCCGCTCTGGCGGTGCAGCACGGAGAGGCCTTTTTCAAAGACGCCGGAGCAGATGCGCAGGAAGGCCACGCGGTCGTGGTGCTTCGGGTCCATGTTGGCCTGGATCTTGAAGACGAAGCCTGAGAAGGACGGGTCTTCCGGGTCGATGGTGCCTTCGAGGGTTTTCCGCGTCTGCGGCGGGGGCGCGAGCTCGAGGAATTTTTCGAGGAAGGTCTGCACGCCGAAGTTCGTCATGGCGCTGCCGAAGAACATGGGCGTGAGCTCGCCCCGGGCGACTTTCTCCGCGTCGAAGGGGTCGCCCGCTTCGTTGAGGAGGTCCAGATCGTCCAGGAGGGAGGAAATTTCCTCGTCGGTCAGGCGGGAGGCGATGGCTTCGTCGTCCAGCTTTCCCGAGACGACTTCCAGTTTTTTCGTGCCGTGGGCGGCGTCGCGGATGAAGATGTGCGCCGTCTCCGTCTCGCGGTCGTAGATGCCGGTGTAATTGCCGTTTACGCCGATGGGCCAGTTCATCGGGCAGGAGCGGATGCCCAGCACGTCCTCGATGTCGGCCATGAGGTCGAAGGGGTTCTTGCCGAAGTGGTCGATTTTATTGACGAAGGTAAAAATCGGGATGCCCCGGTCGGAGCAGACTTTGAAGAGCTTTTTCGTCTGCGCTTCCACGCCCTTCGCCACGTCGATCACCATGACGGCGCTGTCCACCGCCATGAGCGTGCGGTACGTGTCTTCCGAGAAGTCCGCGTGCCCCGGCGTGTCGAGGATGTTCACGCGGCACCCCGCGTAGTCGAAAGCGAGCACCGAGCTCGTCACCGAGATGCCGCGCTGCTTTTCGATTTCCATCCAGTCGGACACGGCGTACCGCGCGGTCTTCCGGGCCTTCACCGAGCCCGCCAGATGGATGGCTCCGCCGTAGAGGAGGAGTTTTTCCGTGAGCGTCGTCTTGCCCGCGTCCGGGTGGGAGATGATGGCGAACGTGCGGCGCCGTTTGATTTCTTCCAGATCAGTCATGTTTCACCTCATATTACGTCAAAACATATTCTTTCATTATACCGGAAATAAAAAGGAAACGCCATGGATCGCCGGCCTGCGGAGCCGCGCCCGCCGGTGTTACAATGAAAGAAAACGGGAAGCGCACGGCGCATTTCCTGAAAAGGAGGCCATCATGGAAGGAATCGATTCTCCCGGCGCGGACTGCATCCGGGTGCGCGGCGCGCGGGTGCACAATCTGAAACGTCTCGACGTGGATATCCCGCTGGGCCGGCTCGTGGGCGTGGCGGGCGTGTCCGGCTCGGGCAAGTCGTCGCTTGCGCTCGGCGTGCTTTACGCGGAGGGGTCGCGGCGGTATCTCGAGGCGCTGTCGGCGTATACGCGGCGGCGCATGACGCAGGCGGCGGAAGCGAAGCTGGACAGCATCGACCATGTGCCGGCGGCGCTCGCGCTTCATCAGCGGCCCGCGGTACCGGGCATCCGGAGCACCTTCGGCACGGCGACGGAGCTCTTGAACAGCCTGCGTCTCATGTATTCCCGCCTCGGGAGCCACCGCTGCCCCCGCGGCCACGTTCTCCCGCCCACGCCGGATGTGGCGGCCATGAAAAGGCTGAAATGCCCCGTGTGCGGCGCGGAATTTGAAGGGCCGAGCGCGGAGTCCTTTTCTTTCAACAGCGAAGGGGCCTGCCGGACCTGCGGCGGCACGGGGGTGGTGCGCACCGTGGACGAGGCGTCGCTCGTGCCGGACGAGTCGCTCACCATCGACGAGGGCGCGGTGGCCCCGTGGAAGTCGCTCATGTGGTCGCTCATGACGGACGTGTGCCGCGCCATGGGCGTCCGCACGGACGTGCCCTTCCGGGAGCTCACGCCGGAGGAGCGGGACATCGTCTTTCACGGGCCGGCGGTGAAGAAGCACATTTTCTACCATCCGAAGGGCAGCAACGACGCGGCGGAGCTGGACTTCACCTATTTCAGCGCGGTGCGCACCGTGGAGAACGCGCTCGCGAAGGTGAAGGACGAGAAAGGCATGAAACGCGTGGAGAAATTCCTGCGGCAGGACGTGTGCCCCGACTGCGGCGGCACGCGGCTCTGCGCAAAGGCGCGGACTACGACGCTCCGCGGGCTCACGCTGCCCGAGGCGTGCGCCATGACGCTGGACGAGCTGCTGCCCTGGGTGGAGGCGGTGCCCGGAACGATGCCGCCCCTCCTCCGCGATATGGCGGAGAGCATCGCCGGCCAGTTTGTACACACCGCGGCGCGCCTCATGGAGCTGGGCCTGGGGTATCTCTCCCTCGACCGGGCGGGGCCGACGCTCTCCACGGGGGAGCGCCAGCGGGTGCAGCTCGCCCGGGCCGTGCGGAACCGCACCACGGGCGTGCTCTATGTGCTGGACGAGCCGTCCATCGGCCTTCATCCGGCCAATGTGGACGGCCTGCTCCACATGGTGCGCGATCTGGTGGAGCAGGGCAATTCGGTGGTGCTGGTGGATCACGACGTGCGGGTGCTCCGCGCGGCGGACTGGCTCATCGAGATGGGGCCCGGCGCGGGAGCCGGCGGAGGCCGCCTGCTCTACGCGGGGCCTGTGGAGGGCGCGGCGCGCTCGCCCGCGTCCGTCATCGGCCCGTTCCTTGCGGGAAGGGAAGCGGTGAAGGCCCGCGTGCGCGCGGCGCGGGAGGCGCTCTTTGCGCGCGGGACGATCGCCATGAAGACCGGCCCCCTTCACACGGTGCGCGCGCTCGACCTCGCCGTCCCGAAGGGGCGGCTCACGGCGGTGACGGGCGTGTCGGGCTCGGGCAAGACCACGCTCATCCTCGAGAGCCTCGTGCCGGCGCTCGCCGCGGCATCGGCGGGGACGGCGCTTCCCGCGCACGTGCGGTCCATCGACGCGGCGGGCATCCGGCGGGTGTGCCTCATCGACGCGGCCCCCATCGGGACGAACGTGCGCTCCACCGTGGCGACCTACAGCGGCGTGCTGGACGACCTGCGCCGGGCGTACGCAGGGACGGAAGAGGCGAAGGCCGCGGGATGGAAAGCGGGGGATTTCTCGTACAATACGGGACGGCTCCGCTGCCCCGTGTGCGACGGCACGGGGCAGATCACCATGGACGTGCAGTTCCTGCCGGACGTGTCCGTGCCCTGCCCGTCCTGCGGCGGCTCGCGCTACGGCAGGGACGCGGAGGCGGTGAAGCGCGCCCCGAAAGGGGGCGGCGCGGCGCTGGCCCTGCCGGAGGTGCTCGCCCTCACGGCGGCGCAGGCGCTGGACGCGGTGAAGGATGTGAAGAAGGCCCGGGAAAAATTGCAGACGCTCGTGGACCTCGGCCTGGGCTATCTCACGCTCGGCGAGGCGACGCCCGCGCTCTCCGGCGGGGAGGCGCAGCGGCTGAAGCTCGCCGCGGAAATGGGCCGGCCCCAGGCGGACACGGTGTTTGTCTTCGACGAGCCCACCATCGGCCTGCATCCGCTGGACGTGGCGGCGCTCATCCGCATTTTCCAGTCGCTCATCGAGAGCGGCGCCACGGTGGTCGTCATCGAGCACGACCTCGACTTCATCGCCAACGCGGACTATGTGGTGGACATGGGGCCCGGCGGAGGAGACAAAGGGGGCCGCATCGTAGCGGCGGGCACGCCGGAGGAGATCGCCGCGTCCCCGGAGAGCGTCACCGGACGCTATCTCCGTGACCTCTTATAAATTTTTTCAGGAAGAGTACAGCCCGGCTGTGCTCTTTTTGTGTGGTATGATAAAAGTAAAGCAAATCATTCAATCGCTTGATTTAATCAGGAGGGAAGCATGGACAGAAAGGAAGCTCTCCTCGCGGCGGCGCGGGCGCTCTTCCGGGAGAAGGGCTACCGCGCGGCGTCGGTGCGGGCCATCGGCGAGGCGGCCGGCCTCGGCCCCGGCGCGGTGTCCTATTATTTCGGCGGCAAGCGCGCTCTCTACGAAGCGGCGTTTCCCGGGGAAAATCCCGAGGCGCAGGGCGTGAAGGCGCGCATCGAGGAGGCGGCGCTCGCGCTCTTCGCGGAGGCGGGGTACGAACGGGTCACCATCCGGGACGTGGCGTCCGCCGCGGGGGTGAACAGCGCGGCCATTTCCTACTATTTCGGCGGCAAGGAAGAGCTGTACCGCGCGCTCCTGCGGCGCGCCGCGGCGCTGATCGACGAATTGGAAGCCATTCTCGAGAGGGACCGGCCCGCGCCGGCGGAGGTGCTCCATCTATTCGGGGCGTTTCTGCGGCGCTTCGGGGAGGAGCAGCCCGCGGTGCTCCGGTTGATCGCGCGGGAGATCACGGGCGGCTCGGCGGTGTTCCGCGAATTTGTGGAGGAGCATCTCGCGGGGCTCATCGCGTGCGTGCGCCGCGCGGTGGCGGCGGGCGTGGCGGACGGCTCTTTCCGCCGGGAAGCGAAGCCCGAGGAGGCGTGCATCGCCTGGGGCGGCATGGTGTTCTTTTATTTTCTCTCGGCGGGTCTCCATCAGGCGGTGTCGCCGGAGCGGACGCTCACGCCCGGAGGCTATCTGGACGAGGCGTGGCGGATTTTCACGCGGGGCATTCTCCGCGGAGAGGAGGACGGACAATGAAACGGACAGACTGGGCCGCGGCGGCGGTGCTGATCGGCCTTTCCGCGGCGCTTGTCGGCTGCGGGGGCGCGGGGACGGCGTCCGCGCAGGAGGCGGCGCCTCTCGTGAAGACCATGACGGTGGGGGCGGAGACGGAGGGCGCGCGGCGCACCTTCTCCGGGACGGTGCACGGCGTCTTCGAGTCGCCCGTCGCCTTCCAGACGGGCGGGCGCGTCACCGCGCGCTATGTGGCGGCGGGCGACCGGGTGTCCGCGGGGCAGACGCTCTTCCAGGTAGACTCGAAGGACGCGGAGGAGCAGGCCGCGGCGGCGCAGAGCGCGGTGGTCTCCGCGGAGGCCCAGATGGATCTCGCCGCGTCCACGCGGAAGCGGTACGCGCAGCTTCATGCGGAGGACGCCATCTCCGACCTCGCCATGGACCAGACGGAGAACCAGTACAAGCTGGCCGCGGCCCAGCTCGCCCAGGCCCGGGCGGCGCTCTCCCGCGCGGAGAACGCCCTCTCCTTCACCACGCTCACCGCGGACCGGGACGGCATCATTGGTTCGACCCTGTGCGAAGTGGGACAGGTGGTGGCGGCGGGTACGCCGGCGGCGCTCATCGTGGACGACTCCGGCCTCGACGTGTACATTTCCTTTACGGAAAAACAGTACGGCGCGTACGCCGTGGGCGCAACCTGCACAGTGACTTTCTGGGCGCTGCCCGGCGTGACTGTGGAGGGCGTCGTGCGGGAGAAAGCCGCCTCGCCCGATACGACGACCGGCACGTATGACGTGAAGGTGTCCCTGAAAGATCCGCCGCCCACCGTGGCCGTGGGCATGACGGCGGAAGTGACCTTCCCCGCGCCGGAAGGGAAAAAGGCGGTGACGGTGCCGCTCTCCGCCATGGCGGGAGACAGCGCGGAGCCCGCCGTGTGGGTCGTGAAGGACGGGACGGTGCGGCGCGTCCCCGTCACGGCGGGCGCATACGGCGAGGATACGGTGGAGATCACGGAGGGCCTTTCGCCGGGCGACGTGGTGGTCACCGCGGGAGCGCAGCGCCTCACTGAGGGCGAAGCGGTCCGCACATGAAAGGGGTCAACCTGGCGGAGTGGGCCATCCGCCATAAGCAGATCGTGTATTTCTTCATCGCCGCCATCCTGCTGGGCGGGGTGTGGTCCTATTTCCATCTGGGGCGCAGCGAGGACCCGGACTTCACCATCCGCCAGATGGTGGTGACCGCCGCCTGGCCCGGCGCGACGGCGGAGGAAATCACCGAGCAGGTGACGGACCCGCTGGAAAAGAAGCTCCAGGATACGCGCGGCCTGGACTATCTCAAATCGTTCACCCACGACGGGAAGACCATCATCTACGTGAATCTCCTGGACAGCGTGCCCGCGGACGACGTGCAGACCCGGTGGCACGAGGTGCGGAACATGGTGGACGACGTGTGGGGGACGCTCCCCGCGGGCGTGGTGGGTCCCGTCATCAACGACCGCTTCGACGACGTGTACGGCTCCATCTACGCCGTGACGGGCGACGGCTTTTCCTGGGAAGAGAAGCGGAAATACGCGGAAGCGCTGCGCCAGCGGCTCCTCTCCGTGGAGGACGTGCAGCGGGTGGACCTCCTCGGCGTGCAGGAGCAGACCATCTACGTGGAGATGGATCAGAATAAGCTCGCCTCTTTTGGCATGAGCCCCTCCGATGTGTTTCAGCTCATCCGGCAGCAGGGGAGCATGACGCCCTCGGGCATGATCCGCACGGATTCGCGCAATGTGGCGCTCCGCGTGGACGGGCTGCTGCCCACGGCGGAGGCGGTGCGGGCCATCCCCCTCCACGCGGGGGAGCGGTCGTTCCATCTGGGCGATGTGGCGGAGGTGACGCAGACCTACGCGGACCCGCCGTCGGCGCTCATGTATTTCAACGGCAGGCCCGCCGTGGGCGTGGCCATTTCCATGACGCCCGGCGGGGACAATCTGAAGCTGGGCGACAATCTCGCCCGGGCGGTGGAGGCCATGCGGGCGGAGCTGCCCGCGGGCCTCTCGGTGGAGCTCGTGGCGGACCAGCCGAAAGTGGTGAATAACTCTATTCGCGAATTTACGGAAGCGCTGCTCGAAGCGCTGGTCATCGTCATGGCGGTGAGCTTCTTCTCCCTGGGCCTTCGGAGCGGCTTCGTGCTCGCCCTCTGCGTGCCCGTGGTGGTGTGCGCGGCGTTTCTCTTCATGGCGTGGAAGGGCATCGACCTTCACATCGTGTCTCTCGGCTCGCTCATCGTGTCCCTCGGCCTCCTTGTGGACGACGCCATCATCGTCATCGAGATGATGCAGGTGAAGCTCGAAGAAGGGGCGGACCGCATGGAAGCGGCGGAGGGCGCGTACCGGGCGTGCGCGCTCCCCATGCTCGCGGGGACGCTCGTCACCGCGGCGGGGTTCCTGCCGGTGGCGCTCGCCGAAGGGCAGACCGCGGAGTACACCAGCTCCCTCTTCTGGGTCATCGCGGGGACGCTTCTCCTGTCGTGGCTCGCGTCCATCTTCGTCTCCCCCGTGCTGGGCTACCGGTTCATCCGCATCGGGAAGACGCCGCCGTGGAAGCACGCCGTCCACGAAAAGGCGTACGCGTTCTTTTACAGAGCCATCCGCGGCGCGGTGCGGTACCGGAAAGCGGTGACGGCGGGGACGCTCGCGCTCTTCCTGTGCGCCGTGGGCACGTATCCGCTCATCCATCAGGAATTTTTCCCGCCCTCCGTGCGGCCCGAGCTCATTCTCGACGTGAATCTCCCCGGCGGCGCGTCCATCCGGGATACGGAGCGCGTCATGCACGGCATCGAGGACAGCCTCTACGGCGACCGGCGCGTGGCGTCCTTTGCGACGTACATCGGCGACTCTTCCCCGCGGTTCATCCTGCTCTTCGACCCGCTCCCGCCGGAAGACGGCCACGGGCAGATGATCCTCACCGCGCGGGACACGGAGAGCCGGGACGCGCTCCGGGACGAACTGACGCGGCGCATGGCGGACGAGTATCCCGAGGCGCGGTCGCACATCCGCTACATCACCACCGGGCCGCCCGCGGAGTACCCGGTGATGCTCCGCCTCCGCGGCCCCGATGCGGCCCAGACCGCGGCCCTCGCGGAGGAAGCGCTCGCGCTCATGAAGACCCATCCGCAGGTGACGAACGCCAGCATGAACTGGCCGGAGACGACCCCCGCGGTGCGGCTCACCATCGACCAGGACAAGGTGCGGACCCTCGGCCTCGACAACTACGCCGTATCGCAGGACCTGTACGCCAAGCTCTCGGGCTACACCATCAGCGAATCCTATCAGGGAGATCAGCTCGTGCCGGTGACTTTCCGCCTTGAAGGAAAGGGCGCGGCCCATCTGGCGGGCCTCGCGTCGCTGCCCGTTCAAGCGGGGAGCGGACGGACCGTGCCCCTCGGGGACATCGCGGATATTTCCTACGACAACGAAATCACCACGGTCTGGCGGCGAAATGCCTTCCCCTGCGTGACGCTCCGGGCGGACGTGGCGAACGGCGGCAAGTCCGACTCGGTCACGCGCGCCCTCTATGAAGAGACGCTGAAAGACTTCCGGGCGCGGCTTCCCGCGGGCTATACGCTCGAGACGGACGGCACGCTGGAAAAGAGCGAGGACTCCCTCGCGCAGATCCTCGCACCGGTGCCCGCGGTGGTCTTCGTCGTGCTGGCCATCCTCATGTTTGAGCTGAAACAGCTCAAGCCCATGGCCATCGCCGCCGTGTCGGGGCCGCTCGGCCTCATCGGCTGCTTCCTCACGCTCGCCGTCACGGGCGAGCCGCTGGGATTTGTGGCCATCGTGGGCATGCTCGCCATCATGGGCATGGTCATCCGGAACAGCATCATCCTCCTCGACCAGATCCGGCAGCATCTCGAGGAGGGGCTCTCGCCGTACCGCGCGGTGATTGACTCGGCGGTGCTCCGCTTCCGGCCCATCATGCTCACCTCCATGGCGGAGGTGCTCGGCATGATTCCCCTCCTGCCGAATCCCTTCTGGGCGCCCATGTCGGCGGCGTTCATCGGCGGCCTTCTCGTGGCGACGCCTCTCGGCCTCCTCTTCGTGCCTGCGCTGTACGCGCTGTGGTACGGCGTGGAGGACACGGGCGAGAAGGGCGCGTGGGAAAAATAAACGCAAAAAAAATATCCCGTGCAGCAGGCGGTCTGCATGGGATATTTTTTATTTCCGAAACGCCCGGCCTTCTTCGAGGGCGGCGAGATTCGCCAGGAGCGGCGGCCACAGGCGGCCCCGCAGGTCGAAGCTCCAGGGATTGCGGTACACCGCGGTGACGATAGCCAGCGCCGACGCGAGCATGAGGTGCATCGCCCGGAGGATTTCTTCATTGCACCGGCGCACGTCCCGGAGGAAATCGGGAGAATTGCTGTGAAAGGCGGCGCTCGCCCGCCGGTCCAGCTGCCGCAGCGTCCGGTGAAACGGCGCGAGGGCCGGGAGCGACGCGGAGAGGCTCGGGGGAAGCGGGGCCATCCTGGCGTAGCGCGTGAGCCGCGTCGCCCGATGGAGGCGGCCGTCCCGTCCGCGGTACGACGCCCAGCCGGGGAGTTCTTTCCGGAGGCGGCCGTACGCCGCGTCCGCTTCGGCGCTCGCCCCGGCGCTCTCCGCGGCGAGGTACCGCCAGTACCAGTAGGAGAGTCCTTTCGTGGACCAGCCGTTGTACAGGTCGGCGTAATTTTCCAGCATGTGCCGCAGGAGCCCGTAGGGGAGGCTCGTCTCTCCCGCCCGGCCCGAGGCGAGATTGTCCGAGAGGATGAGCGCGAGGGCGATGAAGGCGGACGCCGTGCGGTGGTACAGCCAGAACGCGTAGTCCGCGCGGATGGAGTGGCCGCCCGCGCGGGCCGACGCGAGAAACGCGTCCTCCGCCTCGAAGTCTTTGAGCGCGCGGACGGTCTCTTCGAGCCGCCGCGAAAAATCGTCTGTGAGCGCGAGCGACATGGCGCGCCTCCTTTCCATTTTTCTCCATTATACAGGAACGGGGCACGGAAAACGAAGCGGCCCTGCGCGTTCCTTCCGCGTCAGGCCATGGCGTAGAGCTGTTCGTACGGGCTCGCCGTGTTCGGCGTGAGCGCGTAGAACCGGTGCGGGAGGAGGCGGCTCATGGGCGCGGCGAAGGCGGCGCAGTACGCCTCGAGATGCGGACGGAGCGCGTCCGCCGCGAGCGTCTGTGCGTCGATCTGCATACCGATCCCTCCTTATCTGCCGGCGTGCGGCACGCCGAGAATGCACAGCTCCGCGTCGGTGAGGTCCACGCCGCGCAGCATGAGCCGGTTCCCCCGGAGCGCTTCGATGGAATGGATGCCCATGCCGCCCATGAGCTCCTTGATTTCCCGGGTCCAGGCGGTGACGAGGAGGATGAGATGGTCCCGCGCCTCGCCGGGGTCGCCCCGGCGCACGAGGTAGTCGATGATGTATGTGATGACCTCCGTGTCCGTCTGGAGCGCGCAGTGGCAGCCGAATATTTCCAGGAAGCGCCGGTTCGCGTCGTACGAGGAGATTTCCCCGTTGTGCACTACGGAATAGTCGAGCAGCGCGAAGGGATGTGCACCTCTCCTTCCAATGGCATGGTCATCCCTCCCGCATCCGGCGGATCGGCCCGCCGGGAGTTGTTTCTTCCCCGTTTTCCCGCGCCAGGCAGATCCGGGCGGCCTCGATGAGACGGTCCGCGTCCGCGAAAGGGGCGCAGAAAAAGGCGGACATCGATGCGGCCCGCCTTCAGGAATGGAAAATGTGAAATTGGTCTCATTACAGGGAAACGCCGCGGCGGGGACAAATTGATTTCCCGCATGCGGCAAATGATGAAAACTATGGCGCAGGCGGAAATGTGCTGCGCGCAAAAAAACAGCCCCGGAGGAGCTGCATTGGAAAATTTCATTGCGCCGGCTTGAGCGGGCCGTAGAAGTAGGACGCGGTGGCGCCGCCGTCGATGAGAAGGTCCGCGCCGGTGATGAACGCGCCTCGATCGCTCATGAGGAGCTCCGCCGCGTTCGCCACTTCGTCGGCGGTGCCGGGGCGGCCGGCGGGGCATTTCGCAAACATGTTTTTATAGAAAGCGCCCCGGGGCCCGTTGAATTCGTCGATGGCGAGCGGCGTTACGATGATGCCCGGGCTGATGGAGTTGATGCGCGCGCCCCGCGCGCCCCATTTCACCGCTTCGGCCATGACGCGCTTTTCGTTGCAGCGCTTCGCCATCTGGTAGGCGTGGAGCGTGTCGCGCATGCGCTCCGGCTGGAGCAGGGGCAGCGCCAACAGGTCTTCCGCAGGGGTCTCCGCGAGGAGCGCGTCTTCTTCCGCTGTGAGCTGGGGCATGCGGTGGCCGGACTGGCTGGAGATGGTCACGCCGCAGCCGCCGGGAGCGATGATCTCTCCCGCGTCTTCGAGGAGCGCCGCCGTGCCGTAGAGGTCGACTTTCAGGATGGCTTCGACCGGGGCCTGGCTCGGGGAGACGCCCGCTGCGTTTACGAGCATTTTCACCGGGCCGAGCGCCTGGCCGGCCGCGAGAAAGCGGCGGATGGACGCGCGGTCGGAGAGATCCATCGTCATGGGCCGCGCGTCGAAGCCTGCGCCGGTCAGCAGCCTTGCGGCGGCTTCCGCGTTGTCCGGATTTTTATCGCCCACGAGAATACGTTTGCCATAGCCCATGCGGCGGGCGATGGCCAGGCCGATCTGGCCCGCGCCGGTGAGGAGGAGTACGTCTTTTTCCATCGGGAGTGTCCTTTCTGTCTGTCAAATTCAATGGCCGCCGAAGACGGCGAAGTGCATGGTGTCCAGCGCCGCGTCGATGCGGGCGATGTCCCCGGCGGAGAGCGGCACGTCCGCCGCGCCGAAGTCTTCCGCGAGGCGCTCCGGCTTCCGGCTGCCCGGGATGGGGATGAGGTACGGCTTTTTGCAGAGCATCCACGCGAGGGAGAGCTGCGCGGGTGTGGCGTGCTTTTCTTCCGCGAGGCGGCGCAGGAGCGCGAGCAGGCCCTCCGCGGCGCGGAAGCCTTCTTCTGTGTATTGGGGCATGGCGGCCCGGTAGTCCGCCGTGCCGTCGAAACGGCTCTGCGGGGTGTAGCGGCCCGTGAGGAAGCCGTTCGCCATGGGGGAGAAAGCCACCCACGCGATGTGCAGTTCTTCCAGTACGGGAAAGAGCGGCTCGTGCCACCGGGCCATCATGGAGTAGCGGTTCTGCACGGCGGCCACGGGGCACACGGCGTGCGCCCGGCGGAGGTAGGCTTCGTTTGCTTCGGAGATGCCCCACGCGCGGATCTTGCCTTCGCGGATGAGATCGGCCATGACGCCCGCCACCTCTTCGGGCGGGACGGCGGGGTCGATGCGGTGCTGGTAGTACAGATCCACGTAGTCCGTGCCGAGGCGGCGCAGGCTCCCTTCGAGAGAGGCGCGGATGGATGCGGGCCGGCTGTCGAGGAGGAGGCTCCGATCCTTCCCGTGCTGCACGCCGCATTTCGTGGCGATGACCACGCGGTCCCGCACGGGGCGGAGCGCCTCGCCCACGACGGCCTCGTTGTACGCCGCGGAGCCGTCGGGATAAACGCCGGTGTAGCATTCCGCCGTGTCGAAAAAGGTGCAGCCCATGTCGTACGCCGCGCGGATGACCTGCATGCCCTCTTCCTGCGGCATGGGCGCGCCGGACGCGTGGGTGATGCCCATGCAGCCCATGCCCACGGCCGAGACGGCGATGCCCGATGTGCCGAGAATTCTCTGTTTCATTGGCAGGCCTCCGTTTCTTTCACACACTGCGCGGCCCAGGCGGCGATGTCCCGCCCGCGCTCCCGCACTTCGCAGCCGCGGACGGCGAGCCCCGGGAGGAGCCGCGCCCCTTTGCAGCATTCCGCCAGGTCCCGCTCGCTCCGG
Organism: uncultured Veillonellaceae bacterium; assembly: GCA_958348245.1. Taxonomy (GTDB): domain Bacteria; phylum Bacillota; class Negativicutes; order Veillonellales; family Dialisteraceae; genus UBA1822. Next base: position 122,794 of record CATVYJ010000005.1, read on the forward strand.
CCCATGCCGCTCCCTTCGTTCGTGCAGAAGGGGGCTACGGCCTTTCCCGTCCAGTCGTAGTGGAGGAGGAAGGTCCGCACGGGCATGGGCATCGTGCCCCACCAGTTCGGATACCCCACGAAGACGAGGCCGCAGCTTTCGAGATCGTCCGTGTACGCTTTCACCGGGACCTTCCGCTTCAGCCGGAGTTCCGCCTGCGCCTCCACCGTGCACGCGTAGTAATTGTCCGGGTACTGCTTGTCCGCTTCAATCTCAAAGCGGCCGCAGCCGGTGGCTTCCTGAATGAAATCGGCGGCGAGATCCGTATTGCCCCGCTCGAGGAAACGCACCGTGCCGTTCCAGTAGTTGTTCCCTTTCCGGGAGAAGTAAATGGTGAGTATTTTCATGACAGCGCCTCCTTATGCCTGCATTATAGAGGAAGGAAATCTGATGAATCAATTCCAGTTTCGCTGCATACGGATAAGGAAAACTGATACGAAAAAAGCCCCCGGAGGGGCTGAACGGTCATCGGGCGGCGAGGCGCGCGGCGAGTCGGTCCGCAAAGGCTTCCGACGGCGCGGCGGGGCGGTCCTTTTTCCAGAAGGCGCAGAAGGTCTGCGTCACCGCTTCGCCGCCGCGGACGAGGGGCACTGCGGCGATGCCTTCCGGCGCGGGGAGCGGCGCGGGGCGGATGAAGAATCCCCGGCCGCCGGAGAGGAGGAGCCGCGCTTCCTCGAGGCTTTCCGCGAAGAGGAAGGGGCTGGCCACGTCCATGACGGTCTCCCAGTAGGCGGATTCCGCGCCCTGCTGCTCCCGGGAGGCGACGAGGATGCACGGCGTATTTTTCAGATCGCCCGCGGAAATTTCCGAAAGGGCGGCGAGCGGGCTGCGCGCGGGAATTTCCACCGCGCAGGGCGTGACGGCGAGGACGCGGTTCACATACGCGGAGGAGAAGGCCCGGCGCTGGTCGTTTACGGCGATGTCGATGCGGTCTGTGCGGAGCCAGGCGAAGAGTTCTTCGTGGCTGCCCCGCACGACCTCGACGGATACGCCGGGGAAGTCCGCCGAGAAGGCGGAAAGGGCCGCGCCGAAGACGCCGCCGGTCATGCCCCGGAGCACGCCGATGCGGAAGACCGGCGCGCCGCCCCGGGCCCGGCCCGTCGCATCCCGGCACATGCGGTCGAAGTCGGCGATGAGGACGAGGCTTTTGCGGTAGAAATAGTCTCCTGCGGCGGTGAGGGTAAAGCTCCGGTTTTTCCGCGCGAGGAGAGGAAAGCCCAGATCGTTTTCGAGGGCCTGGATCTGCTGGGACACGGCGGACTGGGAGATGTGGAGCTCGTCGGCGGCGCGGGAAAAGGAGCCGCACCGCACCACCGCCTGAAAGGTACGGATTTGTCGAATCATGAGGCCTCCTTTCGGCAACCGGGAGAAATGCGGGCGCTCACCGGCGCTTCGGTACGGGCACCGCTTCCCGGAGATGGAAAGACCAGAGCCAGAGCGCGGCCACGGGCTGGCGGAAGATGCGCTCCGCCGCCGTGCCGTAAATCTGGATCTGCCGGTGGTAGTGGTCCGCGAGGAGCCGGCCTTCGGCGACGCGGTCCGTCTTGTAGTCGATCACGGTGAGCGCGCCGTCGTTTTCGAGGAGGCAGTCCATCGCGCCCTGCAGGAAAATCGTGTCGCCCGCTTCGCAGTCGGGGTAGAAATCCCGCGCAGGAAGAAGGAGGGAAAAGGGCATTTCCTTCCGGATGACGGAGGCGGTCCGCATGAGCGCGCCGAGCGGGCTTTTCAGGAAGGCGAGAATGTCGTCCAGAGGACGCCGTCCGCTCCGCCGCGCGAGGAGGAGGCGCGCTTCGTCTTCCGTGAAGACCCGCGCGGCGGCCAGGTCTTCGACGGCGGCGGCCAGCGCTTCTGCGTCCGCGGGAAGCCGGGCGAGGTCGAGCGTCTCCATGGCTTTGTGCATGAGCGTGCCGTAGGCGGCGCCGCTTCCCCCGCCGGCGGCGGAGAGGAATGCCGGCGGCTCCGCAAAGTCCGGCGGGAGGGGGCGTTTCTCCGGAATGGGGGAAGCGAGCACCCGCGAAGGCATGAGTTCTTCTTTGTCCGCTTCGGCGAGCTGGACGGCGGCGGTGGCGGTGAGTTTTGCCGGCGCAGCCGCCGCGCCTGGGTGGGGATAGGTCCACCGGAGCTGGGCGTCCACCCACTGCGGCGCGGGGCCCGCGGGGGCATGGAGAAAGGCTTCCGCGGCGGCGCGGCTTCCTTCGGCGGCGCCGTCCCCGTCTTCTTCGAGGGCGTCCGCGGTTTCGCCGGGTTTCAGGTATTCCGACGCGGCGTGTACGGAGAAGGAGAACTGCGGCGCCGCGTCTCCCCCTTCCGCGGCGAAAGCCGGCGGAAGGCCCGCGCGCTCCCAGAAGGCCTCCATGGAGCGGCTCCGGCACGCCGCGGGAAGGATCCAGTCGAGAAAGCGCTGTGCGCCGGTGACGCGGTACGCCGGGAGCGGAGGGATGTCCGAAGCGCTGCCCCGGAGGCCCTGCGCCCAGCCGCGGATGGCGGCGTCCGCATCCTTCACCGTACCGGTGATAATGAGACGGTCCCGGGCGCGGGTCACGGCCACGTAGAGGAGGCGCGCCTCTTCGGCGAGGCTCTCCTGCAGGTTGGCCTGCCGCACGGCGTACCAGTACAGCGTGGGCCACCGGCAGAGCCGCTCCCGGTCGAAGCGGTACAGGCCGAGGCCCTTGTCCTTGTGGAAGAGGGCGGCGTCGGCCGTGTCTTTCCGGTTGAACGCCGTGCCCGTGCCCGCGAGGACGACCACGGGAAATTCGAGGCCCTTGCTCTTGTGGATGGTCATGATGCGCACCGCGTCCGCCTCTTCCGCCGGCGCGGCGGCCTGACGGAGGCGGGAAGGGGAGCCGGACGCCGCGGTCTGCGCGAGATAGGAGAGGAAGCGGTAGAGCCCGGTGATGCACTGCCCGTCCCACGCGCGGGCGAGCTCGTAGAAGGAGAGCACCCGCGCCCGGCGGAACGCGCCTTCCGGCAGGCCCGACACATACGAGAGGTAGTCCGTATCGTTCAGGATCGCTTCGATGAGCGGAGCCGCGCCGGTCTGGCGGGAGAGGGCGCGCCACGCGCGGTACCGGTCGAGGAAGGCGAGCGTCCGCAGGGCTTCCCCGCTCCGGAGGATGTCCGCGGCCTGGGGGAGCGCTTCCCACAGAGAGTCCGCGCTGCGCAGGCGGAGACGGGCGAGAGATTCCTCGTCGAGGCCTGCGAAGGGCGAGCGCAGCACCGCCGCCATGGCCAGATCCTGCCGGGGATTGTCGATCACCCGGAGGAGCGCCCAGAGAAGCTGCACTTCGATGGAGGAGAAGAAATCGTCGGTCTGAGCGCACACGGCGGGGATATTCTGCTCGCGGAGCGCTTTCAGATACACCGGCGCGCGCCGGTCCACCGCGCGGAGAAGGATCACCATGTCGCCCCAGCGGACGGGACGGTACGAGCCGTCTTTTTCGGTGACTTTAGCGCCTGCCGCATGCAGGGCGGCGATGCGGCGGGCGATCATTCGCGCTTCGAGCTCGGTCTTGTCCAGCTCTTCGCCGTTTTCCTCCTCCGCCTCCGACTGGTCCGCCAGGTCGAGCAGCTCGATGTCCGCCGCGCCGCCCGCGTAGTCCGCCGGCGCGGGCGCGGCACTGCGGCCCGGATGGAGCGCTTCCGCTTCGCCGTAATCCAGCTCGAGGGGCGCGCGGCCCGCCGCATCCGTGCGGAAGAGCTGCCGGAAGAGGAAATTCGCCGCGGCGAGCACGGACCGGTCGCTCCGGAAATTCTGGTTCAGGTCGATGCGCCGCCCTTCCGCGCCGCCGCGGTACGCGTCGTACTTGGCGAGGAAAATCCCCGGGTCCGCCTGCCGGAAGCGGTAGATGCTCTGCTTGATGTCGCCCACGAGGAAGCGGTTTTTCCCGTCCGAAAGGAGCGCCGTGATGAGCTCCTGCAGGTCGTTCGTATCCTGGTATTCGTCCACCATCACTTCCCGGAATTTCTTCCGCAGGGCGAGGGCCGTCTCCGACGGCACGGGGCGCTCCGCCGTGCTCTCCGGGGCGAGAAGCAGGCGCAGCACGAGGTGCTCCATGTCGTTGAACTCGAGCAGCCCCTCTTTTTTCTTCCGCGCCTCATACGCCGCGGCGAAGTCCCGCGTCACTTCGGAGAGCGCTTCCACGAGGGGGCGCGCCGCCCGGAGATCGTCGATCCACTGGCCGGCGGGGATGGAGAAATACGAGTCGGCGAGGCGCTTCACGTCTTTTTTCACGCTGTCCCGGAGGCGGGTCACTTCCGCTTTGATTTCGTCGAAGGCGAGCGGGTCCGCCGCGTCCTTCCGTTTCACCGCGGGCAGGCGGGCGAACAGGCTGTCCGCGGTGAGCGCGGCCTGCCACGCCCGCCCTGTCTCCTCTTTCTCCGCAAGAGGAGACAGGGCGGCGAATTCTTCCGAGATGCGGTCCCGGTAGGGGAAGAGCGCCGGGTCGCAGTCATCCAGCAGTTCCGAAATGCGGCGGTACTTGTCCGTCCACGCGGCGGCGCTGTCCCGGAAGGACGCGAGGAGATCCGCCGTCCAGGGCAGGTCGTCGGGGGTGCGGGCGTCCTTCGGGTCGTAGGGGTCCGCCAGATGGCGGAGGAAGTCGTCCGGGAAGGCGAGGGTGCGCGTGAAATTGTACAGCGCGGCGACAGTCTTCCGGAGCTGCTGGTCCTGATATTTTGAGAAGAAGAGGTCCGCGCAGTCCAGAAAGCGCGGATCGCCCTTTTCATACCACGAGAGCAGCACCTCCGAGAGCACGTCGTCCATGAGGAGGAATTTTTCGTTCTCGTCGGAGAGCACCCGGAAATTCGGATCGATGTCGAGCAGGTAGAAATACTGGCGGAGCACGGTCTGGCAGAACGCGTCGATGGTGGAGATGGACGCGCTGCCGAGGAGCGTGAGCTGCCGCTCGAGATACGCCGCGCGGCGGAGATGAGCGTCCGTGGGCGCGGCTTCCGCCGCGCGGCACGCTTCGGAGAGGCGCTCCGAGAGGGCGGCGCCTACGCGGCTCCGCATTTCCGCCGCGGCGGAGCGGGTGAAGGTGAGCACGAGGAACGCGTTCACGTCCACCGGGTCGTCCGGATCGGTGACGCGCCGGATGATGCGCTCTACCAGCACGGCGGTCTTGCCGCTGCCCGCAGCCGCGGAGAGGAGAAGATTCCCGCCTCTGGCGGAGAGCGCTTCTTCCTGCGCGGCGGTCCATTTCATGGCGCTCATGGGAGGGCCTCCTTTCTTTCCGGCTGGTTTCTGAGCCGTTCTTTTACGGTTTTGTCCGAATCGGCGGGGATGTCGTCGTAGCGGTTTTCCCGGAGTTTCGGGTCGAAGCGGCACACGCTCCGGTACGGGCAGTACGCGCAGGGCGCGGCGCCTTTGTACCGGGCGGGCCGGATGGGGATGGCGCCGCCGGCGAGCGACCGGTACAGCGCGGCGAGGCGGTCTTTCGCCGCGGCGAAGAGCCCCTGCATTTCTTCGAGGGTGAGCACGGGCGAGCGGGACGTGTACGCGCCGCTCTGCGTGAAGGATATGGGGAGAGGGGAGTTTCCCTGTTCCAGCTCCCTGTCCAGCGCGCAGAGCACCGTTTTATCGGCGAGGAAATAGCCGTCGAGCGCTTTTTCCCCGGGGGGAGCGGCGCCTTCCCGGGGCACGGGGACCGTGCGCGCGCCGCCGTGGAGGTAGATGTAGAGGAGCGCTCCCGGGAGGAGCGTCGCGTCGCCGCTTTCCAGCACGGCCATGAGGTACGTCACGAGCTGCAGGCGGTATCCCGAGACGATGGCCGCCAGCGTCAGATCCGGCGCGCCCGTCTTGTAGTCCGCCACCACCGCCGCGCCTCCCGCGGTGTCCACGCGGTCCACATGGCAGTCGATGAAGAAGCGGCTCCGCGTGTCCGCTTCGATCTGCAGGCGGAAATCCGCTTCCATGGCCACGGTGGAGGCGAGGCTCCGGCGGCTCCATTCGCGGAACGAGGCGAGCGTCCGGCGGAACGTGCGGTCCAGCGCGCTTTTCGTATATTGCGCCGCCGCGTTCGAGAGGAGTGCCCCCGATTTGACCCGCGGCGCGACCTTGTCCGCAATGGCCGCGGAAAGACGGGCGATGTCTTCGTCGGTGGCGTCTTTCCACTGCTTCTTCTGGCGGAGGAGATAGTCGCCGAAGCTGTGGAGCCCCGCGTGGAGATAGTTCCCGTAGTCCCGCGCGTCCATGCGGCTCCGGTCCTGCTCTTCCAGCTTCAGCCCGTACCGGAGGAAAAACTGGTACGGGCAGTGCCGGTACGTCTCGAGGCGCGACACGGAGAGGGAAGCGGGCGTGCGCTTCAGGAAGAGGCGCTGCACCACGTCCGGCGGGAGGTCCGCCGCCCGGTTCGTATAGGAGAAGCCCCGCGCTTTCTGCGCGAGAAGGCGCGCCGTGTCCGGCGAGGCGAGCGCCCACCGGCGGAGGCTTTCCCAGATGGAGTCCGGCGCGGGCGTCCCGGCCCGGAGCACCGCCGGAAGAAGAGAGAGCGCCTGCCCGGGCGCGGCGAGGAAAGACGGGTCCTTCGTATCCGGCCCGGGGAGTTCCGCCCGGCGCTTTGCCGTGACGTAGCCCAGCGCGGCGAGCCGTTCCACCGTGGGCGAGGGCGCGAGGGCGCTGCCGTCGTTTTCCGCGGCGGGGCGGGAAATGTAGAGGGCTTCCCGCGCCCGGGTGAGCGCGAGATACGTGTAGAATTTTTCCTGATCGATGAGCGCGGACAGGTCCGGCCCGAGGGTGAGGCCGCGGCGGTTCTGCAGCGCGGCGTTCTCCGCTTCGGAGAGGAAGCCCGACTCCTCCACCCGGGCGGGGAAGTCCCCTTCCGCCGCGCCGAGGAGGAAGACCGCCCGCGCTTCCATGGCGTAGCCCCGATCCACCGTGGTGACCGTCACGTGGTCCAGCGTGGGAGGGATCATGGAGAACGTGAGCGAGGAGAGGCCGTCTTCGGCGACGGCGAGAAATTCCTGCGCGGACAATTCGTCGTCCCCCGCGGCGCGCACCAGATCGTCCAGAAGGAGCAGCACCTTTTTCCAGACCTGCACGTGAGGGCGTTCTTTCGTGCGGGCGCAGGCCTCCTCGTCCCACCGGGCGAGCGTGTCCGGCACGCCTTCCTGCACGAGCCATTCATAGAGGAGCGCGCAGCGCGCCCGCACGGTTTTCGCTTCGCGCCACCGGTCCTCGAGAGGCGTGAGAAATTCCACGAGGGCAAGGCGGAGGCGGTTCATGCCGTTCAGTTCTTCCAGTTCCTGCGGCGTGGGCATGCCGTCGTCCGATTCCAGGTGGAAAGGGCTGTGGAATTTCCAGACGTCCTGCCACTGGGAGGGGCGCACGCCCACGCGGAGCACGTAGTTTTCGAGGCGGTCCACGTCTTCCGGCGGGAGGCGGCGGAGAAGGTCCGTTTTCAGCATGGGGAAGAGGAGATCTTTCGTCCAGCCCCGCCAGGGGCCGCGTTCGCCCGCCGCGAGGAAGCGCAGCACCCCGTCTACGAGCACCGCGAGGGGGTGATTCTTCATGGGCCGCCGCTGGTCGATGAAGGCGGGGATGCGGCACGCTTCAAAGCTGCGGCGCACCGCGTCGGCATACGCGTCGGCGTGGCGGAGCAGCACGAGGATATCCCGCCAGCGGAAGCCTTTCTCCCGCACGAGGAGCGCGATGCGCCGCGCCGCGTCGTCCGCTTCGGCCTGCCGGGACGGGGCGGCGGTGACGTACACGCCCTGCTCGGGAAGCGTCCGCGTGGCCGGAGGGTAGACGCAGGGCTTCGGGAAGGGGCGGAAAAACTGCTCCGCCAGCTCCCGCACGCGGGGACAGGTGAAGCGGTGAGGCTCCGTGAGGACGATGCGGTCCGACCGGCCCGCCGCTCTGGAGAGCGCCGCCCACAGGCGGTACGGGCGGTCGAAGAGAGGCTGCCGCGCCGCTTCTTCCGGTGGGTCCATGGGGAGCGTCACCGTCACGTCCTCCGCGGTGCGCACCAGCGCGAGGACCACAGCGGTCTCCTGCGGGGTCATGCCGTTGAATCCGTCGATCCACACGGCGGACCGGCGGAGCGTCTCCGATTTCGGAATGTCTTCGGCGAGTTTGTCGTAGAGGCTGCCCCGGTACTGGAAATGGTCCGCGAGGTACGCGTGATACGACGAGAAGAGCAGCGCCAGGTCGGCGAGCTTCCGTCCGAGGGGCGTTTCGCCTTCCGCGCGGGCGGCGTCCGAGAGATCGGATTCCCTGACCTGAAACGCGTCGAGCTGATGAAAGAACGATGCGAGGGACGAGGCGAAATGCGGCTGTCGCGCCGCTTCGCGGAGCATGGAAAGGTCCCGGGCGCGCTCCGTGAGGAGACGGCGCAGGATGAGCTGCTGCATGAGCGGCGACAGCGCTTCGCCGGGATCTTCGCGGAGCTCCTGAAAAACGCGGTACGACAGGCGGGCGAACCCGCACACCGTGACGTCCGCAAATCCGCCGCCGGGAAACGCGGCGGCCAGCATGGACTCCGCACGGTACGTGCCCTGATCCGGCACGAGGAAGCACGCCCGCCGGCCCGGGACTTCCGTCATGTAGCGGGCGATGTCGGCGCAGCACCGGGCGGTCTTTCCCGTGCCGGCCCGTCCGAAAATAAAATGGAGTGACATAGACGGCTCCTTTCTCTCTGTCTTTCTCTCTATTATAAGGGGCGAACGGCTCCGCGCACGAAAGAAAACGCGCCGGAGGAAAATTTTTTCCGGTGCGGAAGACAGGCCGGCGGGGGGGGCGCGCAAAAGAAAAAGGAGGAGAATGTTTTCCTGCGGACGGCGCGACGCAGGAACCGTTCCCGCCCGCAAAAATGAAACGGCTCCGCGGCGCTTCGGGAGAGAAGCGGCGGAGCCGGAAACAGGACGCGGAACAGCGCGGCGCGCAAAAAAATAAAAGGGAAGCGCCCCGCACGCCGCGGAAGGATGAGGCGCGCAGGAAAAGACGGGACCGGGGCGGCAGAAACGGCGCGCAAAAAAAGCGGCGGTCTTTTGGACCGCCGCCGCACGGCAGCGCAGGCAAAAAAATGGAGCGGGTGAAGGGAATCGAACCCTCGTAACCAGCTTGGAAGGCTGGCGCTCTACCATTGAGCTACACCCGCAAAAGAAATGGTCGGAGCAGCAGGATTTGAACCTGCGACCCCTTGGTCCCGAACCAAGTGCGCTACCAAACTGCGCTATGCCCCGACAACATACGCAATTATATCAGGTGTTTTTCCGGTTGTCAAACGGTTCCCGGAAATTTTTTTGCGCGCTTTGTCCGGAGGCGGGAAATTGGCTATAATAGAAGCGCAATTCAAACGCAATGCGCCGGGCCAGGCGCGGATCAGAAAAGAGGAGCGGCGGAGCCGCCAGCGAAGGAGGGGAAACGGCATGCCTTTCGGGCCGAAAAAGAAAGCGCCCAATCCGGTGAATGTCCTGCGGGAGCATGTGTCCACATTTCTGTACTGGGTGAAACTGGGCAGGACAAAATTCAGGGGAAAGAAAGAGATCGGCCCCATCTTCGTGGAGATGGAGAGCGCGAAGTATCTGTTTGAGCAGGCTACGAACGGCACGGTCTACGATTACCAGAAAAAGCTGGAGCGGAATGTGTGGGCCGCGGCGATGCATACGTACGGAGAGGACCTGCAGCGGCTGAAGGAAGCGATGCTCCGCGCGGCCGACGCGTGCGAGGCGCAGAAAGTCATCGACAGCGCCGCAGAGGAGAGCGAAGACGAGGCGGAAGCGCGGCTTGAGGAAGAGGAAGCGCATCTCTCTCTCCGGGAGCGGATGAAGCGGGCCGAAGAGCGGGACGCGGAGGAAGACGCCAGGGCGGAGGCTGCCGAAGCCGCCGGGCCCGCGCCGGACGGCGCCGCGGAGATGACGGAAGCGGACTGCAGGGAACTCTGGGAGATCTACCGGCATATGAACAGCGAATACCGGTGGATGAAAAAAACGGCCGACCGGTGGATCGAGGAGAATCCCGAGTCGGGGTGCCTCGGCATGGCGGTCCTTCTGCTCGCCGCGCCGCTTGCCGCCGTGGGAGCGCTCGTTCATTTCCTGTGAGCTTGTATTCTCCCGCGTCTTTATGATATGATGAAGGCGTAAATTGTTGGAACGGGAGGTGTCACTATGTCCAAACATATCGTTACCATCAATAAAGGGTCCCTGCAGGATACCATTAAATTTGAAAGCTGCAGTGAATGCCAGACGTCCTGCCAGTCTGCGTGCAAGACGAGCTGCACCATCGGCAATCTGGTCTGCACGGAACAGGCGAAGAAAGACTGAGAGAGCAGCCTGCCCCCGAGCCTGAAGGCCGGGGGTTTTTTACTTGCATTTTGACGGACGGGAGAACGGGAAACATGGATAACAGAGTCATGCCCATGATTCACAAATTCAAACAGAACGGCATGGATATCGTGCTGGATGTGAACAGCGGCATTGTGCACGTCGTGGACGACATGACGTACGACGTGCTGGATTATTATAAAGGAGACAACCGGGACGAAGTGACGGACGCGCTCGGCGGGACGTACGGCGCGGCGGAGCTGGCGGAAGTGATGGACGACCTGGACGGGCTCATCCGGGAGGGCATGCTCTTTGCTCCCATGGACCCGGATTATAAAGTGGCCATCGAAGACCGGCCCATCATCAAGGCGCTGTGCCTCAATATCGCCCACGACTGCAATCTCCGGTGCCGGTACTGCTTCGCCGGACAGGGCGGCTACGGCCAGTGGCGCATGCTCATGAGCTTTGACGTGGCGCGCCGGGCGGTGGATTTCCTCATCGCCCACAGCGGCCCGCGGCAGCACTGCGAGATGGATTTCTTCGGCGGGGAGCCGCTCATGAACTGGCACGTGGTGCAGCAGACGGTGGCGTACGTGCGGGAGCAGGAGAAGAAGCACAACAAGATCATCAAGCTGTCGCTGACGACGAACGGCATGCTTCTCGATGAGGAAAAGGTGAAGTACCTCACGGATAACCACATCGCGCTCATCCTGTCGCTGGACGGCCGGAAGGAAAATCATGACCGCATGCGCCCCGGCGTGCACGGCGAGGGTACGTACGACCGGGTGCTGAAAAATCTCCAGTACTGCGTGGCGCACCGCGACGGAGAGGAATACTATGTGCGCGGCACGTACACGAAGTACAATCTGGACTTCACGAAAGACGTGCTTGACATGGTGGATAAGGGTTTCCCCGCCGTGTCCATGGAGCCGGTGGTGGGCGACCTCACGGAGCCCTACGCCATTCAGGAGGAAGACTTGCCCCGGGTGAAGGAAGAATACGAGACGCTCGCGAAGACTTTCCTCGCGCGGGAGGAAGCGGGCCATCCCTTCTTCTATTTCCATTTCAACATGAATCTCTGGCAGGGGCCGTGCCTGCCGAAGCGCCTCCGCGGCTGCGGGGCGGGCCACGAATATCTGGCGGTGGTGCCGAACGGCGACATTTATCCCTGCCATCAGTTCGTGGGCCGCGACGGCTACGTCATCGGCAACGTGTACGAAGGGCTGAAGAACATGAAGATGATGCGGGAATTCCGCGAGAATCACGTGCTGAATAAGCCCGAGTGCGTGGGCTGCTGGGCGAAATTCTTCTGCTCCGGCGGATGCCACGCGAACAACGAGACCTATGCGGGGGATATCCACAAGCCATTCCACATCAGCTGCGAGATCCAGAAGAAGCGCATCGAATGCGCGCTCATGATTCAGGCGTACAACCAGATGAAGCAGCCGCAGGTGATGGCCCAGCCGGGACTGGCCAAGCAGCTGGCCCGGGAGAAACAGATGGAACAGGCGGAAAAATAAACAATCTGTGAATTGTACAGGCGGGAAGAACCCGCCTTTTTCCGTGCCCGCGGGACAAAACGGGCACGGCGCGGTTTGCGGCCGGCGGGAATGCCGTTTGATTCAGGGGGGCTTATCACTTATAATAAAGTAAGTATCTTAGAAGCAAAATCTCATTCAGAAAAGGAGGAGATTCACATGAATATGAAACGTATGGCGGCATCCTGCCTGGCGGCGGCGATGATCGGCGCGGGCGCCTTCGGTTCGGCATCCGCGTTTGATCTGGGGAGCGTCCTCGGCGGCGTGGTCAAGGTGGGCGGCATCGGCTATCTGGTAGACCGCTATTCCGACCAGCTGAACAGCGCCATCAATTCCGTCATGATGAAGGAAGGGGCCGGCACAAATTACGCCACGAAGGTGGTGCCCATTGTCTCTATCGGCAACAGCGGCTACATCGGCGCGGCGCAGGTCATCGGCGACGCGGACCAGGTGGAAAAAGTGGAAGCGGTGGGCCAGCTGGAAATCAGCTGGAACGACAAACTCTTCCGCATCAAGGGGCTCATCCCCATGGACAGCAAGAATCCGCTCAGCTTCAGCCGCGTGCAGGGCGTGGGCGTATCCGCCGTCATCGACGTGCGCGTGTAATTTTCCGAGAGGTATGGCATGAAACGATTCTTTTTGACGGCGGGGCTGGCGGCGCTCCTTACCGCGGCGGCGTCCGCGGCGGAGCCCGCCACGCTCACGGATAAGGCGGATAAACTGGACGATGTGATCTTCGGCACCGTGCAGGACGGCTCGTTCCTGAGCCGGGTGAACGCCATGGACGAGACCATTTACGGCGCGCAGAACGCCTCCGCCGGCCTCGACAAGCGCGTGTCCGATCTGTACCGGGACGTCATCCGCGACACGGAGTCCTCCCAGCCTTCGCTCTCCACGCGGGTGAATACGCTGGAATACTATCTCACCGACGAGATCAAGCAGGACGCGCTGGAATCGCGGGTGGAAATGCTGGAGAATACGGTCTACGGCGTATCGAAAACGGGCGCGCTTGACGTGCGCGTGAACGAGCTGGAGAAAGCGGTCTACGGCGATACCCATTTCGAGCTGGTGTCCGTGCTTCTTCCGGCGGATACGGTGTTTAAGATTTCTCTCAACGAAGACGTGAGCTCCAAGACGAATGCAGAAGGCGACGTGGTGCATTTCACCGTGCAGGAAGACGTCCTGCAGGACAATGTGCTCGTGCTGCCCCGGGGCGCGCAGGGGAGCGGCGTAGTGACCAAGGTGACCCGTCCGAAATTCTTCGGCCGGAGCGGCTCGCTGGAAATCTCCTTCAATCAGGTCTTTTCCATTGACGCGGAAGAAATTCCCACCGTGCTGGGGCCGGAGTCTCAGGAAAAACTGAAAATGGAAGCCGCGGCGGTGGGCGCTTCCGCCGTGGGAGCGCTCGCGCTCGGGCCGGTGGGCCTCGTGGGCGGCTTCTTCGTGAAAGGGAAGGATGTGGAAATGCCCGCCGGGACAGAGCTCTACATCCAGACGCAGCAGGAAGTGGAAACGCACGGCATGAAGCAGGCGGAAGGCGCGCCGAAGACGCTGGTGCGCAGGAACGCAAAGGGCGCGGCGGCGTCCGCTGAATTGACGGAAACGGTGGAAAAATCCGCACTCGCAGAAGATTCGGCGAAAGCGGAAGCAGTACATACGGAAGGGACAGGAGATGCGGCGGCGGGGAGCGACAGCGAACCGTCTGTCGTGATCGTTCGCCATGAATAAAAGAAAACTTGGACTCTGTGCGGCGCTTGCGGCCGCGGCGGTATGGCCGGGATGCTTTGCAGCGGGGGCATCCGGCGAAGTGGTGTGGGTGCTTACGGGCACCGCGTCGGAAGCGGACGGCTCCGCGGTGCGCATTGCCGTGCCGGATTCCCGTGCGCCGATGGAGGAAGCGCCTGCGGAACCGGTTGCGGCGGCGTCGGCCAATGCGGCTTTAGAGGCGGCTGCCCCGGCGGTAACAGAACGTTCTCCGGCCGAAACGGTGCATCCGTTTTCTGTGCCGGCGGAAGCCGGCGGGACTGTAGAAGCAGAAAATCGGAAGGAAGCTCCGGTGCAGGCTGTTGATGCAGAAACGAAACGCGTTTCCGCTGCGCAGGGAACGGAAGCGCCGCGCCCGCAGGGAGACGCCGTGGAAGACCTGGCCGCTGCCCAGCGGGCGGATATGGACCGGCGGAAACTGGCGGCGCTGCAGCAGATGCATGCCGCGGATTCAGCGGCAGCCGGGGAGACCTCTGACGGTGTTGTGAAGGACGAAGAACTGCCGGCATCCGGGGAAGCGGACGGTGCGGCAGCAGAGACCGAACGCTCTGAAACGTCGTCCGAATCAACGCGGTTGACGAAGGAGGACCGGGATGATGCTGAGAAAGAAAAAGGACCGGACGCCTCCATTTCCCCGGATAATCCGATGGTGGTCACCGCTGACGCCATGGCCTACCGCGGCATGACCGGCGATGTGGACGTGCGGGGCAGCGTGGACATCACCCACATGCAGGACCGCTACCAGACGGAGCACGTCTACGGCAACAGCAACACCCAGCAGTACGTCATTCCCGGCAAAGTGAAATGGACCAGCCCGGGCAACGAAATGACCGCGGAACGCGGCACCTATGACGGCAAAACCGCCGTCGCGACCTTTGACGGCATCAAGGGGTGGAATCAAAGAACCTATTATTACGAAGGCGAATCCGGCGTGTATAACCGCACGGATAATACAGCCGTAGTGAAGAAAGGATTTTTCACTACCAAACACGCTGTGGCGAAGGTCCCGGACTACCGCATCGAAGCAGACAGCATTGATATTTATCCGGGAGATCACTATAAAGCACACAATGTAGGACTGTATTTTAAAAACACCAAAGTACTGACTTTGTCCTCTTATTCCGGCTCTTTGAAAGATGGGACCAATCTTATGTCTTTGATCCCGTCGCCAACTTTTGATAGTGATAATGGGTGGGGGGTGAAAAATCGCTTGGTTCTGCCTGTGGGGGGACCGGAAAGTGATTTGTATTTTGACGCACGACTGGCCTGGTATTCGAAAGAAGGTTTCAAACCGGATGTAGGACTTCGGTGGAATACGGCACCGGGAACTTTCCGTTTCCGTTATGCGAAAGAAGAAAGCACCGTCAATGACGACCATGTATGGGTAGAGAAGTATCCGTCTTTTTCGTTTGATTCCCGTCATTTCTATATTCCGAGTTCCAATTTTTATGTGGGCGCACGTGGAGAAATCGGGCATTGGAAGGAAGGGCGGATTTCCGGCAGCCATAAACTGTGGGATGTGTATCTGTCTCATGATGCTATAACCTTCGGGCCGCATCTGCGGTTTAACTGGCGGCTGGGGTATTTGCGGGATTACTATGGGTATAATGATTCCATTCGGAGTAACCGATATTACTCACTGGGGTTACGCGGATCCTACGGCATTATCAGTTCGTGGATCAATTACACGGACAATAATCAAAGCGGTCGGACTCCGTATCACTTCGATACCTATGACATGGATAAACCGGTTAATACGGGATTCCGTGTGCAGCTGACGTCGAAGGACGCGGTGAGTGTTTCCTGGTCTGTCGATACAATTGACGGGGAACTGGAACACCGGTATTTCACGTATTACCGCGATATGCACTCGTTCTACGGGTGGATTCGGTATGACAATGTGGAAAAGGAAACAGACTTCATGATCATGCCGAAGGATTTCAGATTCTGATTCAAGGTTGTGATGATATGAAGATTTCTATCTGGGACGGCTTTCAGGCAGACTGGACGAATGTATTCGGGCAGGACTGGAATGTGACGCCGTCGGATATGGAAGCCTGCGGCGCGGAGATCGCGCGGGCGGCCGGGGCGGCAGCCCGGATCCGGGAGAGCGGCGGCGGGCCCCGCGAAGGGGAGCGCGTGCTCTTTCCGCATCTGCCGTACCTCCTGCAGGAAAAGACGCTCATGCCGGAGGAGGAAATCGCCGCGATGGAGGCGCTGTCCGCAGAGTGCCGCGGCGGCTTCGATGCGGTTCTTTCCGTAGGCATCGGCGGTTCCTATCTGGGCAATCAGGCGCTCTTTGACGCCTGCTGCGGGCCGTACTGGAATCTCATGACGCGGGAAGCGCGGGGCGGGCGTCCGCAAGTGTTCTTTGCGGGCGAAACCGCGGACCCGGAGGCGCTGGCGTCGCTGCTCCGCTATCTGCGGACACAGGCGGAGGCAAAGAACGGAACGTACCGGGTGCTGACGCTGGTCATTTCCAAGTCGGGCACCACCGTTGAACCGTCGGGCGCGCTGTCCGTGCTGGAGAGGGAGCTGCCCCGCTTCTGCGATGAAGCGCGTTTTGCGGCGGTGACGGACAAGGCGAAAGGCGCGCTCCTCGCGAAATGCCGGGAACGGGGCTGGCTGCATTTCACCGTGCCGGAAGGCATCGGCGGGCGGTTCAGCGTATTCTCCCAGGTGGGGATCGTTTTCGCCTCGCTCCTCGGGCTGGACATCCGGGCTTTCCTGCGGGGCGCGCGGCTCACGGAGGAATCCTGCCGGTCGGAAGACTGGCGGGACAATCCGGCGCTCGCTCTGGCGGCGATGAAGTATATCGCGTCGCGGAATTACGGCGTCACCGCAGAGATCGTCATGCCCTACTGCGCGCGGCTCCGCTCGCTCGGCGGCTGGTACGCGCAGCTCCTGGGCGAGTCGCTGGGCAAGAAAGACACCGTGGACGGACGGCCCGCCTACGGCGGCCGGACGCCGGTGTGCGCTGTGGGGACGACGGATATGCACTCCCTCACGCAGGAGCATCAGGAAGGGCGGCCGAACAAGCTGCTGCAGTTCATCGCGGTGGAAGAGCCTGCGGCGGATCTGGACTTTCAACTGGAAGAAGGGGGACGGCCCTGTACGGTGCCCATGAGCCGCGTCATGAAGGCGGCGCTCCGGGCGAACGCGGAGGCGCTCGCGTCGGCGCATAAGATGAGCTGCGTCCTTTCTATCCGGAAGGTCAACGAATTGTATCTCGGCGGACTGATGTATTTCTTCTTCCTTACCATCGCCTACGAAGGGGCGATGGCGGGGATCGACGCGTACGATCAGCCCGGCGTGGAAGCGTATAAGAAAATTCTGCATCAGGATCTGGCGCAGTACGCCGGCCCCGTGTAATCAGCGGAGCCGCCGGGCGGAGGGGCCATGGCACAGAGAAAGCGGATCGCGGTCATCGGAGGCGCCGGGGCGGCGCTACTCGCACTCTCCCTGTGGGGCTTTCTGCGCGCCGGCACCGCGGCGGAGCTTCTGCCTGAACCGAAGCCGGTGCAGAAACCGGCTTCAGCGGAAGCCGCCCGCGCGCCGGAACAGGGCATCGTCATGAAGTACGACGCAAACCAGTACATCCGCACAAAGCCGCTGCAGGACCCTTTCCGGCTGAATCCGGCGGAAGGGACGGCGCGGCCGGCCTCTCCGGAAACGCCGAAATCGGCGGCTCCGGAGACGGTCAAGGCGGAAACGGCGGACCGGCCCGTCCTGCAGGGCGTGCTCATCCTGGGCGACGACCGGCGGGCCCTGATTGCCGCGGGCGGCGGGACGAAAACAGTCAAAGTGGGAGAGCAGGTGGGCCAATGGACAGTGAAAGAGATTTCCGGGAAACAGGTCGTACTTTCCGGTCCGGGCGGGGAGACCGTATTGTCTCTCTGACCGCTTCTCTGCGGAAACGAAGCGCGGCGCTGTGCTGCGCTTTCTGTTTTCTCTTTCCCGGGACCGTGCTGGCGGAGGAGACGCTCTCCCTTCACCTGGAAAACGCGCCCGTGCGGGAGCTGCTGCAGAATCTGGCGGACATGGCGCACCGGAATCTCATCTTCGCCGGCGAGATGAAAGGGGAAATCACGGCGAATCTGGAAAACGTCACCGCCGAGGAAGCGCTCCGCGCGGTCATCGCCGCGGACGGCCTCGCCGTGCGCGATACGGGGACGGCGCTCATCGTGTACGACGGCTCGCTCAAGGGGAGGAGTCCCACGGCGGAAGCATTCAAATTGTCCTACGCGGACGCGAAGGAAGTGGCGGAGACGATGGAAAATCTCTTCGACGACAAGCACATTTCCTACAACGCCGGCGCGAATTCCGTCATCTTCAGCGGCTCTGCGGAAGAGCTGCTCGAGGCGCGGCGGATCATCGCCTCGCTGGATCAGCCGGAGAAGCAGGTGAAAGTGGAGGCGGAGGTGCTTGCGGTCAATAAGACCGCTGCGAAGGAGCTCGGCATCGACTGGGATTTCCAGAGCCTCACGGGCAGCGCGGACTACAGCCGGGACAGCTGGAGCGAGCAGCGCTACGTCACGGACGACGCAGGGAATATCCGCTACGACGACGACGGCAATCCGCGCATCCGCAATATCGAGCACAACGGCTGGAACGTGACCGTCCCCGACGGCTACGCGGGCATTTCCTACGGCAGGAGCATCTCCGGCCATCCCTATACCTTTTTCTTCCAGGCGCGGCTCAACGCGCTCATCTCCGAAGGCAGGGCGGAAGTGCTCGCCCGGCCGAATGTGGTCACCATGAACGGCCGCGAAGCGGAGATCCTCATCGGCAGCGAGATTCCCGTCGTGGTGGAGCATCTGGAAAACGGCGTGAAGACCACCGCCACGGAATATAAAGACGCGGGCATCAAGCTCTCCTATACGCCGCGCATCAGCGAAGGCGGCGAAATCACCGCCACCGTCCGGGCGGAAGTGTCCACACCCTACCTCGTGCCGGAAATGAAAGCGTACCGCATCGTGACCCGGCAGGCGGACACCATGGTACGCCTCCATTCCGGCGACGAACTCGTCATCGGCGGGCTCATCGACCGGGAGGAGAGCACCACCTTCCGCAAGGTGCCCATCTTGGGGGACATTCCTCTTCTGGGCAAACTGTTCCAGAGCAAAAGCCGCTCTGTGGACGAATCGGAAATTATTATTGTCATCCGGGCAGAATTACTGAATTGATATGGCTACACTGAAAATCAGCGGACTTTCCAAGTCCTTCGGCATTCATACCGTATTTGAAAATATTTCCTTCGACGTGCGGAGCGGCGAGCGCATCGGGCTCGTCGGCGCAAACGGCGCGGGCAAGACCACGCTCCTCAAGTGCATCATCGGCACGGAAGAGGCGGACAAAGGTTCCGTGAAAGCGGAGAACGGCGCAGTCATCGGCTACCTCCGGCAGGATTTCAACTACGCTACGCACAGCATCCGCGAAGAAATGGAAGAAGCGTGGAAGGACATCCTCTACTGCGAAGAGCAGCTCCGCGCCGCGGCGGCCGCGCTGGAGCGCGACCATGGCAATGAAGCGCTCATCCGCCGCTACGGACAGCTGGAAGAGCGTTTTGAATTTCTCGGAGGCTACCAGTACCAGTCCGTCACGAAAAAAATCCTCACCGGCCTCGGCTTCTGCGAAGAAGACTGGGACCGGGATATCCGCGCCTTTTCCGGCGGGCAGAAAGTGCGCATCAATCTCGCCGCCGCGCTCGTGCGCCATCCCGATTTCCTCCTGCTGGACGAGCCGACGAACCATCTCGACATGGATATGCTGGAATGGCTCGAGGAATACCTCCGCTCTTATAAAGGAGGCATTCTCATGGTGTCTCACGACCGGTACTTCCTCGATGCGGTCGCCACGGGCATTCTCGACCTTGCGCAGCATCACATCCGCAGCTTCCGCGGGGGCTATACCCGGTACATCCAGACGAAGGCCCAGCAGGACGCGGCGTACGAAAAAGCCTACGCAAAGCAGCAGGAGCACATCCGCGAGACCGAAGAATATATCCGCCGGTACAAGGCGGGCATCAAATCGAAGCAGGCCCGGGGCCGCCAGTCCCAGCTGGACCGTCTCGAGCGCCTCGCCGCGCCGGTGCATGAAAAATCGCTCCATTTCCATTTTGCGCCGCCGGACGAATGCGCGGACAAGGTGCTGGACGTGCTTCACGCGGCCGCGTCCTACGGGACGCATGCCATCTTCCGGGACCTCACGATGCACATCCGCCGGGGCGAGCGGGTGGGGCTCATCGGGCCGAACGGCGCGGGCAAGACCACGCTCCTCCGGCTCGTCACGGGGGACAAACATCCCGACGGCGGCCTCATCGCGCTCGGCGCGAACGTGAAGATGGGCTACTATTCGCAGGAGCAGGAGAGGCTCGATCCGTCCCTCACGGTAATCGAACAGGTGGAGGCCGCCTGCGGCTGCGGCGAAGGGGAGGCCAGAAATATCCTCGGCATGTTCCTCTTCCGGGGCGACGACGTATTCAAGTCCATCGCGCTCCTTTCCGGCGGCGAAAAAGCGCGGCTCTCGCTGCTGCTCCTTTTCCTCGACCGGCCGAACTTCCTCATCCTGGACGAACCGACGAACCATCTGGATATCCCCACGCGGGAAATCATGGAGGAAGCCATCCAGGCGTTCGGCGGCACGTCTCTCATCGTCTCCCACGACCGGTACTTCCTCGACAAGGTGGCCACGCGCATCCTCGACATGGAAAACGGCGCGCTCACGGAATACCTGGGGAACTACACCTATTACCGGGAGAAGAAGCGCGACCTCGAAGCGTTTGAACGGGACCGGCAGGGCGCGGCGGGCGAAGCGCTGCCGGCGCAGGAAGATAAAGAAGCGGCGCGGACGCGGGAACACGCGCCGAAGCAGGAGACGTCTCCGGCGGCCGCGGCGAAGCTCGAGCATCTCGAAATGGAAATCAGCCGGCAGGAAGCGACGCTCAAGATGTACGAAATGGAAATGAACGGATGCGCCGCCGATCCCGGCGCGTATGAAGCGGCCTCCGCCGCATACGAGGCGGAAAAGAAAAAGCTGGACGCCCTCTATGAAAAGTGGGAAGAAGCGGCGGACCGCATCTGAACAGGCAAAGCGGAGAGAATCCGGAAGGGTTCTCTTTTTTTTGCGCGGCCGGCGGTGCGGCGCGTGCGAAAACTTTGTGCCGATTCGATAAAAATTTTCTTGCATTGGAAAAAAATTGCTGTACAATATGCGATAGTGTGTAATTTTGCGCGCAGCGCATTCGGGGGAAGAGAGGAGACCATATGGCAGAGAAAACTCTGGAAGAACTGGAATTTGAAGAAACCGGCGTCACGCGGAAAGAACGCTGGAAGGTGATGTGGGCGTCCATCATCGGCTACGCCATGGACGGGCTGGACGTGCTCATCCTGTCGTTCGCCATGGCGGCCATCGTGTCGGAGTTCGGGCTGACGCTCGGCGAAGGCGGCCTCATCGCCACGTACACCATGATCGGCACGGTGCTCGGGGGCTACCTCTTCGGCATCATGGCGGACTACGTGGGCCGCGTGCATACGTTTGCGGTCACCATCATTCTGTTTTCCATTTTCACCGGGGCGTGCGCCTTTGCGGATACGGCGACGCATCTGGAAATCTTCCGCTTCCTCGCGGGGCTCGGCCTCGGCGGCGAATACGGCATCGGCATGACGCTCGTGGCGGAGACCTGGCCGGCGGCCAAGCGGGCCCGCGCGACCGCGGGCGTGGCCATGGGCTGGCAGGCCGGCGCGGTGCTCGCGGCGGTGCTGGCCGCGGCGATCCTGCCGGGCTACGGCTGGCGCGGCCTCTTCCTCGTGGGCGTCGTCCCGGCGCTCCTTGCGGCGTGGGCCCGCCACGGCATCAAGGAACCGCCCATGTGGGTGAAGCGCAAGGCGCTCAAGAAAGAACTGAAAGAACGGTTTGACCGGGGCGAGACGCTCACCGCGGAAGAAATGGAACAGCTGAAGAGCACCCATGAATTTCCGCTGCTCCTGCTCTTCAACAGCCCGCGGCGCATCGTGACGACGATCGCCCTCACGGTGATGACCAGCGTGCAGAACTTCGGATACTACGGCATCATGGTGTGGCTCCCCATGATCCTGCTGAGAGAACACGGCCTCACCACGAACTCCATGGCGGGCTGGATGATCGTCACGGTGGTCGGCATGATCTGCGGCATCTACGTCTTCGGCTGGCTCTGCGACCATCTGGGGCGGAAAAAGCCGTACCTGCTCTTCTACGTGTGCTCCGCGGCGATGGTCTATGTGTACGTCAATCTGGGCACGCCCATGGCGCTCCTCTTCGGCGGCGCGTTCCTCGGCTTCTTCTGCAACGGCATGATGGCGGGCTACGGCACGCTCCTGTCGGAAAGCTACACCACAGACGCGCGCTCCACGGCGCAGAACTTCATCTTCAATACGGGCCGCGCGGTGGGCGGCTTCGCGCCGGTCATCATCGGCACCATCGCGCAGGAACAGGGCTTCGGCACGGCGTTCCTGTTGCTGTCCTGCGTCTATCTCGCGGCGGCGCTCAACGTGCTCTTCTTCGTGCGCGATACGAAGGGGACCACCATCGAATAACGGACGGAAACGGGCGGCGGCTTTTCTGGCAGCCGCCTTTTTTCCTTTTTTCCGCGGCGGAGAGAGGGGCCGCCGCATTTGTACTTTTCCCCTGTTTATGGTAAAATTTATCTTGCAGTTTGTATCCATATGGCAGAAGCAGGTCATCAAATTATCGGCAGAGCCGATTTAAGGAGGAATAAGAGTTTATGAACGTAAAGGCAGAAGCGCTGGACCAGCACAAAGTATCGCTGACGATTGAAGTCACCGCAGAAGAGGTACAGAAAGGATTCCGGCAGGCCGTAGCCCGCATTTCCAATCAGATCCGCCTCAAAGGCTTCCGCAAGGGCAAAGCGCCGCGCAAGGTGCTCGAAATGTACATCGGCAAAGAAGGCGTGGCGAGCGAAGCGGAAGACATCGTGGTGAATCAGGCCATGCAGGACGCGCTCCGTCAGGAAAAGCTCGTCCCCGTGACGACCCCCGACGTGAAGACCGTATCGTTTTCCGAAACGGACGGCGCGACCTTCACGGCGACCTTCGTGAAGCAGCCTGAAGTCAAGCTCGGCGAATACAAGGGGCTCACCGCGCCCCACGTCCATCCGGAGATCCCGGACGAAGCGGTCACCGCGCAGCTCCAGAAAGCGGCGGAACAGGGCGCACGCCTCGAAGTGAAAGAAGGGGCGGAACTGGAAAAGGGCGACTATGCCATCATTGACTTCGAAGGCAAAGTGGACGGACAGCCTTTCGAAGGCGGCGCAGGCAAGACCTATCCGCTGGAAATCGGCTCCCAGAGCTTCATTCCGGGATTTGAAGACCAGCTCGTGGGCCACAAGGCCGGCGACGACGTGCTCGTGAAGGTGACCTTCCCGGCAGACTACTTCGTGACGGCGCTCGCGGGCAAGGAAGCGGAATTCTCCGTGCACGTGAACGACGTGAAGCGCAAGATCATTCCGGAACTGAATGACGAATTTGCCAAATCCGTCTCCAAATACGACACGCTGGACGAACTGAAAGCCAGCCTGAAGCAGCAGATGCAGCTCCGCGCCTTCCAGGACGCGGAAGAAGCGTATCATAACGCGCTGGTGGACCAGGCCGTCGCCAATGCGGAAGTGGACATTCCCCAGGAAATGGTGGAACAGCGCATCGATGAAATGATTCAGGAAATGAAGCTGAACATCGAAGCGAACCACTCCACGATGGAAGACTACCTGAAATCCATCAACAAGACCGAAGCGGACCTCCGCAAGGATTTCGCGGACACCGCAAAGGAAACCGTCCGTCAGAGCCTCGTGCTCTCCGCCATCGCCGAGAAGGAAGACCTCCATGTGACCGATCAGGACCTCACCATGGAAGTGTACAGCATGGCGCAGCAGTTCGGCGCTGACCCGAAAGACGTCATCAAGATCATCAAAGAAGAAAACCGCGTAGGCATGCTCGTCGCTTCCGTGACCCGCAAGAAAGCCGCCGCCTTCATCTACGGCGCCGCCAAGAGAGAAGAAGAAAAGGCGGACGCGCCGGCCGAAGAAGCTCCGGCAGCGGAAGAAGCGAAAGCGGACGAAGCCCAGGCGGAGAAAGAATAAGAAGCCTGACTGAAAGGGGTTGATCCCATGGCTTATGTACCGATTGTGGTCGAACAGACGGCCCGCGGAGAACGCTCCTACGACATTTATTCGCGCCTTCTGAAGGACCGGATTGTATTCCTGGACGGGCCCATCGACGATCACACGGCGAATGTGATCATCGCGCAGCTTCTGTTCCTCGAAGCGGAAAATCCGGACAAGGACATTCATCTCTATATCAACAGCCCCGGCGGCGTGGTCACCGCGGGCATGGCCATTTACGACACCATGCAGTATATCCGGCCCGACGTGTCCACCATCTGCATCGGGTCCTGCGCGAGCATGGCGGCGGTGCTCCTCACCTCCGGCGCGGCGGGCAAGCGGTTTGCCCTGCCTCACGCGAACGTGATGATTCATCAGCCGTTGGGCGGCGTACAGGGACAGGCCACGGAAATCGAAATCCACGCCCGGGAGATCCTGCGCCTGCGGGAAGAGCTGAACGGCATCCTCTCGAAGCACAGCGGCCAGCCCATCGACCGGATCCGGCAGGACACGGAGCGGGACAATTTCATGACCGCCGAGCAGGCGCTGCAGTACGGCCTCATCGACCGCATTCTCACCCGCAGTGAATTGAAGAACGCATAAGGAGGAGCCTTGGACAGAAACAATCACAGCGCGCCTCCGGTATGCAGCTTCTGCGGACGCTCCGGCGACGAAGTGGAAAAACTCATCGCCGGCCCGGGCGTCTACATCTGCAACGAGTGCATCGAAGTCTGCCAGAATATCCTCAAAGAGGAGCTCCGGCAGGATCAGCGGAAGCGCCAGCCGGCCTTCAAGCTGCCCGTGCCGTCGGAAATCAAGGCGCACCTCGACCAGTACGTCATCGGACAGGACGACGCGAAAGTGGCCCTGTCGGTCGCGGTGTATAACCATTACAAACGCATCCAGTCGCAGGAAGCGGACGGCGACGTGGAACTCCAGAAGTCCAACATCGTTATGCTCGGGCCCACGGGGAGCGGCAAGACCCTCCTCGCCCAGACGCTGGCGCGCTTCCTGGACGTGCCCTTCGCCATTTCCGACGCGACGAGCCTCACCGAGGCGGGCTACGTCGGGGAAGACGTGGAGAATATCCTCCTCCGGCTCATCCAGGCGGCGGACTACGATATCGAACGGGCCGAGCGGGGCATCATCTACATTGATGAAATCGACAAGATCGCCCGCAAGTCCGACAATCCCTCCATCACGCGGGATGTGTCCGGGGAAGGGGTGCAGCAGGCGCTCCTGAAGATCCTCGAAGGGACTGTGGCGAGCGTGCCGCCCCAGGGCGGACGGAAGCATCCGAATCAGGAAATGATTCAGATCGACACGACGAATATCCTCTTCATCTGCGGCGGCGCGTTTGACGGCATCGACCGCGTCATCGAGCGGCGCATGGCGAAGAACACCATCGGCTTCGGCGCGGATATCGTGAAGAAGGAAGAACGGCGCATGGGAGAGATCCTCCAGCAGGTGCAGCCGGAAGACCTTCTGAAATTCGGCCTCATTCCGGAATTTATCGGCCGCCTGCCCGTGGTGGTGAGCCTTCATCCCCTCGACGAAGACGCGCTGGTGCGCATCCTCACCGAGCCGAAGAACGCTCTCGTGAAGCAGTATAAAAAACTGCTCGCCATGGACCATGTGGACCTTGAGTTTGACGAGGGCGCCATCCGGGCCATCGCCGAACAGGCTATCGCCCGGAATACGGGCGCGCGCGGCCTCCGGGCCATCATCGAGAAGCTCATGCAGCACGTCATGTACGCCGTGCCGGGCATGAAGGACGTGAAGACCTGCCGCATCACCGAAGACGTGGTGCGCCGGCACACGGAGCCCCTTCTCGGATACGAAGCGCCGGACGCAGCGGACGTCCCCTCGCCGGCGGCTGAAGCGGCGCACTAACTGAAAATCTGAAAAAGACTGTAGTGGAGCGATCCATTACAGTCTTTTTGCACCGTGCCGGACGCCTGCAAAGCGGACCTATGCGCGGCGCTTTATTGATAAATGCCAATATAGATATGTGATTCACGCTGTGTTACAATACAATACAACGGAGGATTTCTATGACAGACTTACATCAGGATACAATACGGACAGAAGCGGCGGAGCCCCTGCGCCTGCCCGTGGTGGCGCTGCGGGATATCGTTGTCTTTCCCCATATGACGGTGAATCTGGACATCGGACGGAAAGAGTCGGTGGCGGCCGTGCGCCGCGCGGTGGATTCCGACCGGTACATCGCCATGGTGATGCAGAAAGACCCGTCGGTGGAAGTGCCCGCGCCGGACGACCTGTACCGGGTGGGGACGGTGGTGAAGATCAAGCAGATGCTTCAGCTGCCGGGCGGCGTGCTGCGCATTCTCGCCGAAGGCATTTCCCGCATCGACGCAGCGGACATCGCCCGGACAGACGGCGCGCTTTCCGCGTCCGTACGGGACATCCATGAGACCGTGGGAAGCCATGTGGAAATGGAAGCGTACCGACGGGTTATCCTGCGGGGCTTCTTCCAGTGGCTCAACGAGACGAAGCAGACCCTGCCGGACGAACTCATGGAACAGCTGAAAGCCATCACCGACGCGGGCCAGACCGCGGACTTCATCACGGCGCAGCTTCTCGTCGCGCCTTCGGAGCGGCAGAAAGTGCTGGAGCTCGCCGACGTGACGGCCCGGCTCCGGCAGGTCAAAGCCCTCGTCGATACGGAAGTGGAGATCGGCGCGCTTGAAATGAAACTCAATGAAGACGTGCGCCGCCGCATGGAAAAAGAACAGCACGACTACTACCTGCGCCAGAAAATCAAGACCATCCACGACCAGCTGGGCGACCGGCAGACCACGGAAGAAGAAGCGGCGGAATACAGGGAGAAACTCGAAAAGAGCGCCATCCCGGAAGAGCTCCGGGAAAAGGTGGAAAAGGAAATCGCCCGGCTCGAAGCGATGCCGCCCATGATGGCCGAATCTGCGGTCATCCGGAATTACCTCGACTGGATCTTCGAGATGCCCTGGGGCAAAGAGACAAAGGACAACCTGAATCTCCAGAAGGCGCAGCGCATGCTCGACGAAGACCATTACGGCCTGGAAAAAGTGAAAGAGCGCATCCTCGAATACCTCGCGGTGCGCATCCTTGCGCCGAACGCGAAGGGCACCATTCTGTGCTTCGTGGGCCCGCCCGGCGTGGGCAAGACGAGCCTGGCCCGGTCCATCGCCCGCGCCATGGACCGGAAATTCGCCCGCATCGCCCTGGGCGGCATTCATGACGAAGCGGAAATCCGCGGCCACCGGCGCACCTACATCGGCGCCATGCCGGGCCGTTTCATCGAAGCAGTGGCGAACGCGAAGTCCATGAATCCGGTGATTCTCCTCGACGAGATCGACAAGGTGGGGAGCGACTTCCGCGGCGACCCCGCGGCGGCCCTTCTCGAAGCGCTCGATCCGGAGCAGAACCGGACCTTCACCGACAATTACATGGACATGCCCTTCGACTTTTCGCATATCTTCTTCATCGCCACGGCGAACACCGTGTCCACCATCCCCGCGGCGCTCCTCGACCGGATGGAGCTCATCACGCTCGCGGGCTACACCGAAGACGAGAAAATGGAAATCGCGAAGCGCTACCTCGTGCCGCGCCAGCGCGAGCGCAGCGGCCTCACCGGCGAAGACATCCGCTTCCCCGCGCCGCTCCTCAGGAAACTCATCCGCAGCTATACCCGCGAAGCGGGCGTGCGCGAGCTGGAGCGCACCATCGCCTCTCTCTGCCGCAAAGTGGGGAAGAAGATCGTCATGAACGATGAGAAGCTTCCCGCGCTCTCCGCAAAGACCGTGGAAGACTACCTCGGGCCGGTGAAATTCCTGCCCATGGCGGAAATGCACCCCCCGACGGTGGGCCGGGTGAACGGCCTCGCGTGGACCATGGCCGGCGGGGAAGTGCTCGATACGGAAGCGGTGGCCCTCAAGGGGCACGGCAAGCTCATCCTCACGGGCCAGCTGGGCGACGTGATGAAAGAATCCGCCGAAGCGGCATACACCTACATCCGGAGCCGGGCGGAGTCGCTCGGGCTTGCGGACGATTTCTATGAAAAACTGGACGTCCACATCCATCTGCCCGAAGGGGCCATCCCGAAAGACGGGCCGTCCGCGGGCATCACCATGGCCACCGCCATGGCCTCGGCCTTTACAAAGCGCAAAGTGCGGAGCGACACCGCCATGACCGGAGAAATCACCCTCAACGGCGATGTGCTCCCCATCGGCGGCGTGAAGGAAAAAGTGCTCGCCGCCGACCAGTTCGGCATCACGCAGGTGCTCCTGCCCGCGCAGAACCGGAAAGATCTGGACGAGCTGCCCGCCTCCGTCCGGGACAAACTCCATTTCGTTTATGTGAAACACATGGACCAGGTACTGGAACATGCACTGGTGAAAGACAATGGCTGAAGTCAAGGAAATCAGAAAATTTCATATCTTCTCCGCGGCGTACCTGCGCTCGGCGGTGGGCCGCAGCCAGTATACCGGCGACGGAAAGCGGGAGATCGCCTTCCTCGGCCGGTCCAACGTGGGGAAGTCCTCTCTCATCAATTCCCTCTCGGGGCAGCGCCGTCTCGCCCTCGTCTCCCGCGAGCCCGGCAAGACGCGCACCATCAATTATTTTTCCATCCAGTCCCGGCGGATGAACGAAGCCGGCGAAGAAGAGCGGCAGGACTGGTACCTCGTGGACCTGCCGGGATACGGCTTCGCCAAGACCGCCCAGCAGAGCCGCGACGCCTGGTCGGACTTCATCGCCGAGTACGTGGAGCACTCGCCGTCGCTTGCGCTTCTGTGCCTGCTCATCGACCTGCGCCATCCGGGGCTTCCCATCGACAAAAAGGCCTACGAATGGCTCCGGGCGCTCCGCATCCCCATGCAGGTCGTCGGGACGAAAGCGGACAAGCTCGGCGCGAGCGAACGCGCAAAAAATCTCCGCGAAGTGGGCCGCCTTTTCCCGGCGGAGCGGCCGCCCATCGCCTACTCTTCGCTGGACAACAAGGGCCGGGATGACCTGCTCCGGGTGATTGAACAGACCATCTGCGGGTGATGTCATGAAAACACTATATGCGCTGCTCATCGCGGCCTTCTGTCTCTTCTCCGCGGCCCCGGCGGGAGCGTACAATGTGTACGCCCCCAACTCGTGGGACGCGGCCGGCACGGACACCTGGGAATACCAGACGGTGGAGCGCCTCTGCGAAGAAGGGAAATCGCCGAAATACGGCGCGGACTACTTCACGAACGGCGCTCACATCACCCGGTACGAGCTGGCGGGCGTGATGATCGACCTCATGGACAACGGCACGGATCTCACGAACGCCGACTGGGTGGAGCTCAATAAAATGCGCCGGTCCTACCGGCGGGAGCTCGACGCCCACGGCTGGCACGCCGCGCCGAAAGAGCAGAAGAAACCCATCATCGAGATCTCCGGGGATCTCCGCGTGCGTCACCAGAGCGGCGGCAACGGAGACGGCGGCAGCGACGCCCGGGCCCGTCTGGGCTTCACCTACCACGTGGACGACCACACCTCCATTCAGGCGGGGCACACGGCCGGGGCCGACGACTGAACGAAAAGGCATTCTTCGGGGTGCCTTTTTTGCGTGCCTGCTTTTGAAGACGCCGCGCGCCGCAAAGCGTGTCCGCTCCGGCTGTTTTTCCGCGCGGACGCTCTTTCCAACCATTCCGCGAATCTCTCCCTGCTTTTGAAAAATTTTTACAAATGCCTCCGATGCGTTTCAAAATTTTCCGCAAAGACTTCGGATGCCTTTGAAAATTGTCCACGGCGGTTTTCGCGCCGCGCGGAAATGGTTCGCAAACAGGGGAGAGGCATTGTCTCTGCAGGGGAATATTTGGGGGAGACAGACGCAGTGGAAGCGATGGCCGCGCGGAAAGAAAACGGAAAAAAGAGACACGAAAAAAGCATCCCGCGGGGGATGCCTTTTTGTCTGCCTGCGCCGTTTCGATCAGAACGCGGCGATGATGGCGCCTTTGTATTTTTCCTGGAGGAAATCCTTGACCTGCTGGCTCTGGAGCGTCTTTACGAGCTTCTGGATTTCCGGGCGGTTCTCGTCGCCTTTGCGGACGGCCACGATGTTCACGTAGGGGGAGTCTTTGCTTTCCGTGAAGATCGCCTGCGAAGGATCGAGCTTCGCCTGCAGCGCGAAGTTGATGTTGATCACCGCGGCGTCCGTATCTTCCAGAGAGCGGGGGAGCTGCGGCGCTTCCAGTTCGGAGATCTGGAGATTCTTCGGGTTCTCCGCGATATCCTGCGGCGTCGCCGTGATGGGCGCTCCGTCGCGGAGCTTCAGGAGGCCCGCGGACTGGAGCACGAGCAGCGCGCGCCCGCCGTTCGTGGGATCGTTCGGGATGGCCACATGCGCACCGTCGGGCAGATCCTTCAGGTCTTTATATTTCGCGGAGTATACCGACATCGGTTCCAGATGGATGCCGCCCGCGGAGATGAGGTCGATCCCGCGGTCTTTGCAGAATTCGTCGAGATACGGCTTGTGCTGGAAATAGTTCGCGTCCAGTTCCTTGTCGTTCAGCGCGAGATTGGGCTGCACGTAGTCGTTGAATTCCACGATTTCCAGATTGACCCCTTCCTTCTTGAGGTCTTCCTTCACCGCTTCGAGAATTTCTCCGTGCGGCACAGGCGTCGCGCCGACTTTGATCGTGACGGCCTTGTCGGACTTCTGCTCCGCCGGCGCGGATTTTTCCGACGAACCGCATGCGGTGAGCAGGCCCGCCGCGAGAAGCGCGGCCGATGCCGCAGCGATCCACTTCAGACTTTTCTTCATGGTATACCCCCTTCAGAACAATGCAGAGCCTGCGCGCAGGATGCATGCGGCTCGCGCCGCAGAAAATGAGTTTCAATCATCGTACACCGCAGGCGGACGGCTGTCAATGAGAACTTGCCGCAAATCCGTCCCGCGGGACGCGCCCGTTTCTTTTTCCCGGCCCGTCTTATATAATAAAGGAGAATCAAATTGACCTGTTTTTTACATTGGAAATGAGGCATACCGATGGCCTGCCGCGATCTGCATGGAATCATCCGCTTTTTCATCTATGCGACGGTGTTTCTCGCGCCGCTCGATGCGTTCTTTCTCTACGTCCCGCTCGCGGCCGCCCTGGTGCTCGCCGCTGTGGACCGCGCGCGGGGCGGCGTCTGGCGCGCCGGGCCGATGAAAAAGGCTGCGGCGGGCTTTTTTGCGTGCTCCGCCGTTTCCGTGCTGCTCGCCGTGGACCCGGCGTTTTCTCTGTTCAACTGGGCGTTCCTGCCCTGCATGTACGGCGCGCTGTACGTGCTCATCCTGTCCTACCTGCGCACGGAAGCGGACGAGAAGCGCCTTCTCGAAGTGCTCCTCGCGGGCGCGGCGTGCGTCGCGGCCTACGGCGTCTACCAGTTCACGGACATCCAGAATATGTCGAACACCATCGCCGCGCAGGACTGGGTGGACCCGGAGCGGTTTCCCCTGCTGTACCGGCGCATGTATTCCACGCTGGAAAATCCGAATCTTCTCGCGGGCTACCTTCTCATGATGATCGGCCTCTTTCTGCCCTTTGCCCTCATGGAGCGGCGCAGGGAATGGCAGATCGGCCTCTGGACGATGCTCGTCCTCCTCGGACTGTGCCTCCTTCTCACCTATTCCCGCGGCGCGTGGGTGAGCCTCCTCGCCATGGCGGCGGCCCTGGCCGTCCTCTACGACCGGCGCGTGTGGTTCCTCTTTCTCGCCGTGCCGGCGGCGCTCCTCCTGTACCACGGACAGATCACGGAGCGCTTCCTCTCCCTCTTTTCCGGGGAAGACACGTCCATCCTGCTCCGCCTCGCCCTGTGGGAAAGCACCGAGGCGATGATCGCGGACCATCCCTTTTTCGGCGTGGGGTGGGGCGTCTATTTCAAAGCCTATCCGGACTATAACTTCTTCATACAGGATCCGTCGGTCATCATCTATCACGCGCATAATATGTACCTCTCTCTGATGGCCGGGGTGGGTCTGCCGGGCGCGCTCTGCTATTTCCTGCTCTTCTTCGGCCACGGCTGGCTCGCGGTGCGCCTCTACCGGAGCGCCGCATCGCCCTTCCGGAGAGCGGCCGGCCTCGGGGCGGCGCTGGCTGTGACGGGCATGGCCGTGT
Source organism: uncultured Veillonellaceae bacterium (assembly GCA_958348245.1). Taxonomy (GTDB): domain Bacteria; phylum Bacillota; class Negativicutes; order Veillonellales; family Dialisteraceae; genus UBA1822. The sequence continues at coordinate 154,680 of CATVYJ010000005.1, forward strand.
ACGGCGTCGGAGACTACGTCCTCTTCAGCCGCGCCGTATCCTTCTGCTTCTGGAGCGTGTGCGCCCTCGCCGCGCTCTGCGCCGCCGGCGGGTGGGAGGCAATGCCCGGTAAAAAATGAAATAATAACGAGAAAATTAGAAATTCTCATTTGTCAAGGCGGAGGGGCGGAAAAGGCGGGAATTTCCCGTATGCAGTTGATAGGAAATTTCTATAACCACTATTAGACATTTTTGTGCAGGCCCGGGGCGATTCTGCGCAGAACAATGCGGAATTTGTGATATAATAATGTAGGTCAGGGGGGAAAGTGTGGTTTCGGGAAGGAGAAATTCCCGTACCGCGCCGTTGACATGCCCTGCGGCCTCCACTAAAATAGAGATATCAGAAAGTATATCTCCCGATAAGTACGGCAAAGACTCAGCGGTTTCGGCTGCGAGCTTTTATAAAAATTTTATTTAATTTTGAATTGTTTGGGAGGATGATAGTAATGATCGACACCAACGACAGCGAATTTCTGAGCAGAATTGAGGACAAGTCCCTGCTTTCCAAAGTCTGCGACGCGAAAACGGCTGCGGCTATGATTCAGCCTGGCGACATCATCGGCATCTCCGGCTTCACGCCCTGCGGCTATCCGAAGATCACCATGCATGAACTGGCTGAAAGAATGAAGGAGAACCCCTTCAAGGTAGACGTCTGGACGGGCGCTTCCACCGGTTCCCAGATCGACCAGGAACTGGTCGAAGCGGACGGCGTGAGACTCCGTACTCCGTATCAGACCAACGGCACGCTGCGCAAAGCGATCAACGTCGGCCAGCTGGGCTACATCGATCTGCACCTGAGCCACTCCGCACAGCAGTTCCGTGAAGGCTTCTTCATGAACGCCAAAGGCGAACGCGTCACCGGCCCCGACTTTGCAGTCATCGAAGCCTGCAAGATCACTCCGGAAGGCAACATCGTTCCCACCACGGCTATCGGCAACAGCCCGGTATTCGTAACCCAGGCGAAGAAAGTCATCATCGAAGTCAATACCACGCAGCCGGTCGCTCTCGAAGGCATGCATGATATCTACGAGATGCCGAACCCGCCTTTCCGCAAACCGATTCCGATCACCCATGCAGGCGACCGCATCGGCACGCCGTACATCCCGGTCGATCCGGACAAGATCGTCGCCATCGTTCCCTGCGATATGCCTGACGTGACCCGTCCGCTCGCCGCTCTCGACGACGACGCCATCGCCATGGGCGACAACCTGGTCGAATTCCTGACCAACGAAGTGAAGCACGGCCGTCTGCCGGAAAACCTGCTCCCGCTGCAGTCCGGCGTAGGCAACGTGGCGAACGCCGTCATCAACGGCCTCGTTCGTTCCAACTTCATGAACCTCTCCGTATACACCGAAGTTATCCAGGACGGCATGTTCGACCTGATCGACGCAGGCAAGATCGACATGATCTCCGGCACGTCCCTCAGCCCGTCTCCGGAAGGACTTCAGCGCTTCTATAACAACATCGAAACCTACCGCAAGAAGATTATCCTCCGTCCGGAAGAAATCTCCAACAACGGCGAAGTGGTTCGCCGCATCGGCGTCATCGGCATGAACACCGCTCTGGAAATGGATATTTACGGCCATGTAAACTCCACCCACACCAGCGGCACGAAGATGATGAACGGCATCGGCGGTTCCGGCGACTTCGCCCGCAATGCGTACCTCTCCTGCTTCTTCTGCCACAGCACCACGAAGCACGGCGACATCTCCGCAGTGGTTCCGATGTGCTCTCATGTGGATCACACCGAACACGACACCCATGTGTTCATCTCCGAACAGGGCGTTGCCGATGTTCGCGGCCTGACCCCGAAAGAAAGAGCAAAACTCATCATCAACAACGTGGCTCATCCGGACTACAGAGATCTGCTCATGGATTATTATGAAAGAGCATGCGCTGCCTGCGGCAACTCCCAGACTCCGCATATCCTCAAGGAAGCCTTCTCCTTCCATGAAAGACTCGCTGAAACCGGCAGCATGAAACTGAAGAAATAATCGTTTCACGCTCAACAATTCTGCCTGATTTGCTGCCCTTGGCAGTCAATCATATATAGCATCCACAGGACACTGCCGTCTGGCGGAAGCGCAAGCGGCCCGGCGGCAGACGTCTCAAGGATCTATGCTTTGGAGCCGTCCCGGAGACAGAGAATTAGAAGACAGGAAATGCGCAGTTCTCCTGAACTGGCGGCGCTCCGGTAATCCATTTTTAGGAGGAAGATGAACTTATGGCAAACGAATCCCTGAAAGCCAAACTCGCTGAATACGAGGCAAAATGCAAGAAAGCCGAAGAAAAGTTCCCTGAAAGAGTGGGCCTGAAGCACAACAAAGTGTACACTCCTCTCGATATTGAAGGCTTCGATTATGAAAATGATCTGGGCCTCCCGGGCGAATATCCTTACACCCGCGGCGTACAGCCGACCATGTATCGTTCCCGTTTCTGGACCATGCGTATGTACGCTGGCTTCGCAACCGCTGAAGAATCCAACAAACGTTATCGTTACCTGATCGAAAACGGCGGCACCGGCCTCTCTGTTGCATTCGACCTCCCGACTCAGATCGGCTACGACTCTGACGATGCTATGGCTCAGGGCGAAATCGGTAAAGTAGGCGTTGCTATCGACACCCTGAAGGATATGGAAATCCTCTTCGACCAGATCGATCTCTCCAAGGTTTCCACCTCCATGACCATCAACGCTTCTGCATCCGTACTGCTCGCTATGTACATTGCAGTCGCTGAAAAACAGGGCGTACCGGCATCTGCTCTGCGCGGCACCATTCAGAACGATATTCTGAAAGAATACTCCGCACGCGGCACCTACATTTTCCCGGTTAAACCGTCCATGCGTCTGATCACCAACATTTTCGAATACTGCTCCAAGAACGTACCGAAGTGGAACACCATCTCCATTTCCGGCTACCACATCCGTGAAGCAGGCTCCACCGCTGCACAGGAAATCGCATTCACCATCGCTGACGGCATCGCTTACATCGAAGCGGCTCTGAAAGCTGGCATGAAGATCGACGACTTCGCTGGCCGTCTGTCCTTCTTCTGGAACGCTCACAACAACGTCCTCGAAGAAGTTGCTAAATTCCGTGCATCCCGCCGGATCTGGGCCCGCATCCTGAAAGACCGCTTCCATGCTCAGAGCGACAAGTCCATGAAGCTGCGCTTCCACACCCAGACCGCAGGCTCCATGCTGACCGCTCAGCAGCCGAACAACAACATCATCCGTGTTGCTCTCCAGGCAGCTGCGGCCGTTATGGGCGGCACCCAGTCCCTGCACACCAACTCCCGTGACGAAGCTCTCGCTCTGCCGACCACGGAATCCGTAACGATCGCTCTGCGCACCCAGCAGATCATCGCTTACGAATCCGGCCTGGCTGACGTAGTCGATCCGCTCGGCGGCTCCTACTATGTAGAAGCGATGACCAACGCTATCGAAAAAGAAGCGATGGAATACATCAAGAAGATCGACGAAATGGGCGGCGCTGTAGAAGCAATCGAAAAAGGCTACATCCAGAAAGAAATTCAGGATTCCGCTTATGCTTGGCAGATGGCTGTTGAATCCGGCGAAAAGACCATTGTCGGCGTCAACAAGTTCCAGCAGGAAGAAAAACCGGTTGAAGGTCTGCTCCGCGTAGACGCTTCCGCTGGCGAATTCCAGAAGAAGAAACTCGCTGAAGTCAAAGCAACCCGCGACAACGCCAAAGTTGCTGAAGAACTGGCGAAACTCGAAACCGCTGCTGCTGACGAATCCGTCAACCTCATGCCGGTTATCCTCGACTGCGTACGCGCTTACTGCTCTCTCGGCGAAATCTGCGGCGTTCTCCGCAAGGTATTCGGCGAATACAAACCGCATGTAACTCTCTAATTTCAAGAGAACTTTCTGGAGGTAATCAACTATGGCAGATAAGAAAATCAGAGTACTCGTAGCTAAACCGGGCCTTGACGGCCATGACCGCGGCGCAAAAGTCGTAGCTCGCGCTCTCCGCGATGCCGGCATGGAAGTCATCTACACCGGCCTTCGTCAGACCGTTCCGCAGATCGTGGAAGCTGCTGACGCAGAAGACGTTGATGTTGTAGCCCTGTCCCTGCTGTCCGGCGCTCACAACACCCTCTTCCCGGAAGTTGTTGAAGGCCTGAAAGCGAAAGGCATGGGCGACGTCCTCGTCATCGGCGGCGGCGTTATCCCGGCTGCTGATATCCCCGGCCTCGAAGCTGCGGGCGTGAAGGCAATCTTCACCCCTGGCACCCCGACCAAGGACATCATCGACTTCATCAAAGCTAACGTCTGATTCTTTGAAACAGATCTAAGCTAAACGGTTGCGGCGGGGCTGCCGCGGTAGAGCGGCGGCCCCGTACACAACTTTTACTCTTATGTAAAGGCGGTACCATCCAATGGAATTTTCTATGAAAGATTTTTGGAATGGGTCCAGACGTGCCTTGGCAAGAGCAATAACCATTGTGGAAAACGAACAGGATGGGTATGAGGAGATCATGAAAGAGATCTACCACCATACTGGTCGTGCACAGGTCATCGGTGTTACCGGTGCGCCTGGTGCGGGTAAGAGCACACTGTCGGACAACCTCGTCAAGTACTACCGGAAGATGGGTAAAACCGTCGGCGTATGTGCCATCGACCCGACAAGCCCGTTCAGCGGCGGCGCAATCCTTGGCGACCGTATCCGCATGAATGATCTGACCTTGGATCAGGGTGTGTATATCCGCAGCATGGGTACGCGCGGCAGTCTGGGCGGTTTGTCCAGAAAGACGGCTGATGCAGTCAAATTGATGGATGCCTGGGGGCTCGATGTCATCTTCATCGAAACCGTAGGCGTCGGTCAGTCTGAAGTCGATATCGTTAAGAATGCGGATACAACGCTTGTTGTGCTCGTACCTGGACTAGGCGACGACATTCAGGCAATCAAGGCAGGCATCCTCGAAATCGGCGACGTATTTACCATCAATAAATGCGACCGTGACGGCGCAGACCGCCTCAATGTAGAAATTGAGATGATGCTGGACCTGGGCGAAGCTCAGGATTGGAGACCTCCTATCGAAAGAACCATTGCCAACGAAGGCAAAGGCATCGAAGATGTAGTGAATGGCCTGAATGAACATCGCAAGTATCTTGAAGAATCCGGGCTTCTCGAAGAACGGCGCCGCGAACGTGCCAAGAACGAGATGACCGAGATGATTCATGATCGCATTTCCCGTCACGTGATGAACGAAATCACGACCACGGGCAAATTTGCTGACTACGTGGAGTCCGTCTATGAACGGCAGACAGATCCGTACACGGTAGTGGATTCCATCGTGGGAGATATATTCAAATAATTCAAAGGAGGAATTATTATGGCATTCAAAGTATTGTGCGTAGACCATGTCGGCATCGCAGTCAGCGATCTCGAAGGCAAGAAACAGATGATGAAAGACGTTCTTGGCCTTGATCCGAGCATGCCCGATGAAACGGTAGAAGATCAGCACGTCACCACGAGCTTCTTCAAACCGTCCGCGCAGACGGAAGCCTGCGAACTCGAATTCCTGGGCTCCACTACTCCGGACGGCCCGATCGCCCGCTTCATCGCAAAGAACGGCGGCCACGACGGCTATCAGCATGTCGCTCTCCGCGTTGACGACATCACTGCCGCTCTGACCGAACTCCAGGAAAAGGGCGTAGCACTCATCGACAAGAAATGGCGTGTAGGTGCTGGCGGCTGCCACATCGCTTTCATCCATCCGAAAGCAACCGGCGTTCTTATCGAACTGACCGAACGTCAGGGAGGCCCCTCTTTCTAATCTCTGCCTCTGCGCAGTCCGATTGGAATGAAAACAGCATAAGCTCCATCCCGTGATGGAGCTTCCCCCTATGGGGGTACCACATTTTTGGAGGTGTAAGTAAGAATGTATTCTGTTGAAGATAGACTCGAACTTCTTCACAAGAACCTCGCGCATGTAGAGGCTATGGGTGGGGAAAAACGTGTTGAAAAACAGCATGAAAAAGGCAAACTGACCGCTCGCGAAAGACTCGATCTCCTTTTTGATAAAGGCTCTTTCGTAGAAGTCGATGCGTTTGTAAAATCCCGCTGCCACAACTTCGGCCAGGAAAAGAAAGATCTCCCGGGCGAAGGCGTTGTCACCGGCTACGGCACCGTTGACGGCAGACTGGTATTTGCATTTGCTCAGGACTTCACCGTTGAAGGCGGCTCCCTGGGCGAAATGCATGCAGCCAAGATCGTTCACGTACAGGAACTGGCTCTGAAAGTCGGCGCTCCGTGCGTAGGCCTGAACGATTCCGGCGGCGCTCGTATTCAGGAAGCTGTCGACGCGCTCTCCGGCTACGGCAAGATTTTCTGGAACAACACCATTTCCTCCGGCGTTATCCCGCAGATCTCCGCTATCATGGGACCGTCTGCCGGCGGCGCCGTATACTCCCCGGCTCTGACCGACTTCATCTACATGGTCAAAGGCACCAGCCAGATGTTCCTCACCGGCCCGGCAGTCGTTAAATCTGTCACCGGCGAAGTCATCACCGCTGAAGCTCTCGGCGGCGCTGTGACCCACAACACCGTATCCGGCGTAGCTCAGTTCGCAGCTGAAAACGACGAAGACTGCATCAAACAGATTCGTTACCTCCTCAGCTTCCTCCCGAGCAACAACATGGAAGACGCTCCGGTTGTGGAATGCACCGACGATCCGACCCGTACGGATGAAAAACTGAACAGCCTCATGCCGAACAACCCGAATGCTCCGTACAACATGTACGACATCATCAAATCCGTTGTCGACAATGGGGAATACTATGATGTAGCTAAAGACTGGGCTAAGAACATCATCACCTGCTTCGCACGCATGGACGGCCAGACCGTCGGCATCATTGCGAACCAGCCGTCCTTCATGGCAGGCTGCCTCGACTACAATGCCTCCGACAAAGCGGCACGCTTCATCCGCTTCTGCGACTGCTTCAACATTCCGCTGCTGAACATCGTCGATGTCCCCGGGTTCCTCCCCGGCAAACAGCAGGAATACGCCGGCGTCATCCGTCACGGCGCAAAGATGCTGTTCGCATACTGCGAAGCGACTGTTCCGAAGGTTACGCTCATCGTCCGCAAAGCATACGGCGGCTCCTACATCGCCATGTGCTCCCGTGAACAGGGCGCTGACCAGGTATTCGCATGGCCGACCGCTGAAATCGCTGTCATGGGACCTGCGGGTGCTGCCAACATCATCTTCAAGAAAGATCCTGAGAAGGAAAAACGCACTGAAGAATATGTTGAAGAATTCGCTACTCCTTACAAAGCAGCTGAACGCGGCTACGTTGATGCGGTTATCGAACCGAAGGATTCCCGTCCGTACATCATCAATGCTCTGTCTATGCTGGCAAGCAAGAGAGAACTTCATCCGGCCAAGAAACACGGCAACATTCCGCTGTAATATCGCGGCCGCTTGAATACAATTTTTTAGAAAGGATGGGGACAGATGGATATCACTGTTTACATTACCGGCTTTACCGCCATTGTTGCAGTAATCTGCCTCGTAATGTTGAATAACCTGCGTTCCGCTTTAACTCCTGCTGAAGGCGGCTCTGCTCCGGCCAAGGCGGCTGCTCCTGCTCGTGCAGCGGCTCCGGCGGCAGCACCGGCGGCGGCTCCCGCTCCGGCGGCAGCTGACAATGGCGCAGTTGTTGCAGCCATCGCTGCGGCAATCGCCTGCATGGAAGGCGGCGAAGTAGCGTCTATTCGCCTTGCTCAGAAGAACACTGGGTGGACCACTGCAGCACGCATCGCTGGCGCGCAGCAGAACTTCTGATTCAAATATCAGAAATATAAATCTTAGGAGGAAGAACAATGAGAAAATTTACTGTAACCGTTAATGGCGTAGCTTACAATGTAGAAGTTAACGAAGGCGCTGCAGCAGCAGCTCCGGCGGCAGCTCCGGCTCCGGTCGCAGCTCCGGCTCCGGCTCCCGCTCCGGCGGCAGCTCCGGCACCGGCACCGGCTCCGGCAGCAGCTCCGGCACCGGCTCCGGCAGCAGCAGCTCCGGTTGCAGCTGGCGAAACCGCTGTTGACTCCCCGATGCCCGGCAAGATCACCAGCATCGGCAAGAAAGTCGGCGACTCCGTTGCTGAAGGCGACGAAGTAATGGTCCTCGAAGCTATGAAGATGGGCAACCCGATCATGGCTCCGCACGCTGGCACCATTAAATCCATCGCTGTTACCGTTGGCCAGTCCGTACAGGGCGGCGATCAGCTCTTCGTTATCGGCTGATAACCAGATAACCACAGAAAAGCAGTGCTTCGGCACTGCTTTTTTGTGCGCTTTCCCCGCGGGCGGCAGGCGGGCGGCGGAGACGGCGCCCCGGCTGTGAAGACGTGCGGCGCGCACAAATGATATTTCGGGGACATGGCGCGGGAAAGGCGGACGGCATGTAGGGGCGCGATCGGCGACCTGCGCGCACGGGCGCTCTCCGGGCGTCGGCGCGGGGACCGTTTCCGCGCGCTCCGGGAGGAGAAGCCGCTGTTTTTGCACGGGGGATTTGATACAATAAAGAAAAAGCCTGTGTATTTTTCTGGAGAAGACAGAATTTGCGGCGGGGAGGATCATATGAATCTGCTGAATCAATGCCAGCTCTGGACCGACCGGGGCGAAGATCGGAAAATCGTGGAAGCCATCGAAGCCATTCCGGAGGCGGAGCGTACGCCGTACATCCTGAGCGAACTGGCGCGGGCGTACAACAATCTGGCCGACGGCAATCCGGCGCTCTACGAGCGGGCCCTGTCCCTGCTGCTGCCGCTGGAAGAGACGCTGAAAGACGATTACCGGTGGAATTTCCGCGTGGGCTACGCGTACTACTACCTCGACGAAGAAGGGCCTGCACTGGCGCATTTCCGGAAAGCGCTCGCCGCGCGGCCCGGCGACGAAGACGCGGAATGGTTTGTCCGGGAATGCGGACAGCGGCTCGTGGCGCCCCTCTTCGAGCGTCCTTTCCGCACGCGCGTGCAGGACATGTGGGCGGATTTCCAGACGTATGAGGCGGAGCTGCAGGCGCTCATCGACCGGAGCGGGGAGGCGGACGCCGCGGCGGAGCTGCTGCCCCTCGCCGCGTCGATCCTGGACAAGGCGATCCGGGGCGCGGCCTTCGCGGCGGGAAAGGACGGAGACCGGTACGTGCTGACGCTCTCGCCGGAGGGCGACCCTGTGCGTCTCTGGAAAATCCTGTACGCGCTTCACCATGCGCCGGAAACCCTGCGTACCGCGTGGCGTCTGGAGGCGGGCCTTCCCCGGAAAGAAGGAGAACTCCGCCTGGACGGGCAGGCCGTATCGGGCGAGGCGGTGTCCGTCCAGTGGGAGCGCACCGGGCGGGGATACCGTTTTGGCCTGTACGCGCCCGGTCTGGCGGGGAAAGCGCCGGACGCGGCGCAGGCGGCGGGCGCGCTGCTTCTGTATCAGGCCCTGGGAGAAATCGCGGCGATGCGCCTCATGGACGGGCTGGACATCTTGTCCGCCCCGCCGGAGGGGACGGCGCTGCCCCTGTCCCGGCTGGCGGACGCGCTGGCAGAAGCGGGCGCGGACCTTTCGCCCGACGGGGACGCCTGTCTGGCGGCGCGGGAGCAGACCTACGGCGGCCATCCCATCCGGGACCGGGATACGGACTGGCGGCTCGATGTGACGGCGGGGTGCACGCGTTGTCCCGAAGCGGTGGCGGGGTATCTCTCCGGAGACGACGGCGCGGTGGACGCCTTTCACCGGGACGGCGTCGCGGCGGGATTCTTTGTGTGGCGGCCCGAGGACTGTCCCGAAGGGTACCGCACGGCGGAGGACGTGCGCCGCGCGCTGGCGGCGTATGTGACGGCGCAGGCCGGGCCGGAGGCGGTCACGTGGACCGGCTGGGCGGACGGCCTCTACGCGGGGTATCTGGACTGCCTCCTGTGGGACCCGAAGCCGGCGCTCGATGCGGCGGAGGATTTCTTCCGGCGGGAAGGCTTCCGGCAGGGGGCGTTCCACTCGTTCCGCCGCCGCGTGCCGACGGCGTATTTCCTGAACGATGAGGAAACGGAGAAAGCGCCCGCGCCGCGAAAGGACATCCTTGACGCGGCCATCGTGCAGCAGCTCGAATCCTGCGTGGAGGACACGGGCGGCTATTTCGGGCGGATGTTCCACGAGCTGGACCGCTATCTCGCCGAGGGCGTGTCCCGCGGGCGGTTTACCATGGCGGAAGCGCGGGCGGACCGGGACACGGCGCTGTGGTACGCCTACGCCTGCTGCAATATGGACGAATACGAATGGTACTGGCGGGCGGCGCAGTGGATGGCCGGCTCCGAGGCGCAGGCCGGCGGATGCGGCACGTGGTACTACCGCTATTCCGTGGCGCTCATGTACTGCGGCCGCCTCGAAGAAGCCCGGGACTACGCCGAGCGGGGGACGCGGGAAGAACCGTCGTACCCGTGGATCTGGCTGCAGGCGGCGAAGCTCCGCAGCCATTTCGGCGACCGGGAGGGGGCGCTCGCCGCGGTGGAGCAGGGGCTGTTTCTCGTGCCGGGGGACTACGAATTTCAGACGCTCCGGAGCGAGATCCGCCGCGGGGCGTCACTGGAGGAAATGGAATACCACTGGATTGATCCGGACTGCGATAAAAAACTGCAGCAGGGGCTCGATGAAGACGCGGATGGAAAACTGCGCGCCCTCTCCTGCGTCACCACCGACGAGGACGCGCTCCGGGACATCCTCGCCCTGTTTCAGATGCAGGCCCCGGACGGGGACGGCCTGTACTGCGTCAGCCGGTACGCCGTGGCGGGCCATCCCGTCGATCTCGTCTTCTGCATGAACCGGGCGGGCCTGTCGAAGCTGAAAATCGGCTGGCTCCGCCGGTTCAAGGAAGCGCTCGACAGCGGCGCGTGGCTCACGCGGGAGCACGAAGGCGACGAAGGGCTCCTCACGGCGGTGCTCGTCGGGCTGGACTATACGGTGCGCACGCGGTATGTGAAGAGCCGGGGCGACGAATTTTTCGAAGGGCCGCCCGGCGGCGCGCGCCGGGAGCAGGCGGACGGGGAGAGCGGGACCTGGGCGGAGATCCTGCTGTCCGACGGAGACGGCGCGCTGGATGCGCTCGCGGAGGCGCTCTCCGCGGCGGGCCTTGCCGCGGAACGGGCGGACAGCGATACGCTCATGGCGGAGGACGGCGGCGTGACGGCGGTCTTCTGTTTCTACGACCGGCCCCGGGAAGGCGCGGGGCTTCCACCGCACACGGCCCATATGACGGCGGCGGCGATCGGCGGCGGACAGGACGCGCGGCAGGCGCTGCTCCGCCGGGCGCTTGCGGCCTGCGCGGGGCTCCGCGGCGCGGCGGGGATTCTCGCGGGCGGCGAATGCGTGCCGCCGGAAACGTACCGCGGGTCATAAAGAAAGAGGCGGCGCTTCGGCGCCGTCTTTTTTCGTGCGCGCACGCGGAAAGGCGCGCGGGAAAATCCCGGCGCACGGCAGACTTTGCCCGGCGCATTTGCTACAATAGGGAAAAGAGACGCCGGCGGGGCGCTTTCCGCCGGATGGAGGGCGCAGGCCTGTCCGCGGGCAGAGGAGGGCATATGGACAGACGAAACGAAGAGGCGATGCTCGCGCAGCTCGACGCGTGGCGCGGAGAAGGAAAGTATCGGGAGATGGCGGACGCCGTGCTCTACCTGCCGCCGCAGGACCGGAGCGAAGCGCTCATGGACCGGCTCGCCGCGGCTTACGCGGGGCTCGGCGAGTACGACAAGGCCGTTCACGCGCTGGAGAGCCTTTTCCCGCAGCGCGCCGATGACCCCGATTTCCAGCGGCGGCTCGCGGAGGCGTGGCTCGGCGCGGCGCAGGGGCGCGACGGGGAGGCGCGGGACGACGCGCTGGAGAACGCCTGGTTCTGCATCCAGCGCGCGTTTCTGCAGGGACTGGAAGAGCCCGGGGCGGAAGCGCTCGCCGCGCGCATCGAGGCGGCGTACGGCCGGCCTTTCGTGGAAGAATACACCGCGGAGGAGCGGGCGCTCGTGGAGGCGCACATTGCCCGCTGGTTCGGCCCGGTAGCGACGGTGTGGCGCGAGGCCGTTTCCCTGCGGGTGCGGCTCGACGTGTGCATCATCCCGCCCCACGGGGAGAACAGTTATTATACGCTCGTCACGGCGGGCATGGGCGCGCACCGCATGGACGTGCCGGAGGAATACGCGGACCGGCGCATCGCCCGGGCGGAGCTGGCCATCAGCCTGCCGGGGGACTGGGATCTGAACGACGACCGGGACATCTGGTACTGGCCGGTGCGCCAGTTGAAATCGACGGCGCGCTTCGGTACGAATCACGGGGTGTGGCTGAGCTGGGGCGACACGGTGGAGTGCGGCCCGGTGGCGGACAATACGGACCTCTCGGGATTCCTCCTCATGGCCCCGCAGGGCGTGGAGGACGAGGGATTCGTCTGCCCTCTGCCCGACGGGGACGAGGTGAATTTTTACCACCTTCTGCCGCTCTATCCTGAAGAAATCCGGTACAAGCAGGCCCGCGGCGCGGAAGCGCTCCTCGACCGGCTGGATCATGTGAGCTTCGTCGTGGACCCGCACCGGTGGCACCCGCTGCAGCACCGCATGGCGTACGACGCGGAGCGGGAAGACATCCTGGACGAGACGGAATGGCGGCTCCGCGTCATCCGGGAGAAAGGGCTCGCCGTGGACGCGCTCGCCCCGTACAGCCATCAGGCGGCGTACCTCCGGTGGGGCATCGAGCGCGGCCTCATGAGCGATGATTTCGAGCGGGCGCACCGGACTGTGGCGGAAGCGGTGCGCCGCGCGCCGGAGACGGCCCGGCTCCGGGAATTTGTGCGGGACGCGCTGGGCGGCGTGCTTCGCCGGTCGTACTTCAGCGCCGAGGGGCAGGATTTCTCCCGGTACTACTACGAGTGGGGCCGCGCGCCCTATTTCCCCTCCGACGTGGACGACTGCGCGCTGGCGTATTTCGGAGAGGAAGCGTACCATGCCGAACGCTTCGGCGGCGAGGCGTACCTCTTCCTGCCGTACGGCGAGGCGTACGAGCAGAGGCTGAAAGCCCTCATCGACCGGCGGTGGGCGGCGTGGCTACGCATCCGTGCGGGACAGCGGGGCGTGCCGGAGACGGCGGGGGCGGCGGCCCGCGTCCGGGAGGAGAATACCTGTATCCTGTCGCGGGAAGCCGCCGGAGGGGCCGTGCGGTACGCCCGGCGGGAGACGCCCTGCGGGACGGACAGCGGCTGGCGGTTCCTCGCGGAGCCGGAGCGGGGGAGCCTGCGGGACGAATCTGTGGTGATGACGCTCGCGGAGGCGCTCGATCTCTGCCCGGCGCTCGTGGAAATCTGGGACGAGCCCCCGGGCGCGCGCTTCGCTCTCGGGCCGGACGGGCGGTTCCGCCCCGGGCCGTACGTCCCGCCGGAAGACGAAGCGCCCGTGCCGCCTGCGGCGGCCTCCTTCATGGAAGCGCTCGGCTGCCGGTGCGAATATTTCCCGCCCATGGCGGACGACGACCGGCTTACCGCGGCGTACGGCTACGCCTGGAGAGACGGCCGGCCCGAGGGGCGGTATCCGCTCTTTATTGAAGCGGACGGCGGGCTTCTCACACATTTCCAGACGGCGTGGGAGCGCATGGGCGGCGTCGAAGCCTGCCGGCAGGTGTGGAGCGCCGTGCCGGTGCCGGAGCGGCGCGATTTCTTCGGCCGCCTGCGTCAGGGCCGCGCGCCGGAGCCGGGACGGAGAGCAGGCGGCCGGGCGGGGAACGGCTGGGCGTGCCTCTCGGAGGGCGGCTGGACGAAGCCCTTCCTCCTCGCGTCGCTCCCCGCGGCGCATCCGTGGGAACTCTTTGCCCGGCTGCCCTGCGGCGGATTCGGCGGCCTGCCGGCGACGGCGGCGCTTCTGGCGGCAGCCCGGTACTGGGCGGAGAGCTGGGGCGCGGTACCGGCGGTCATCGCCGCGGAGGGCGTCGTCTTCCGCCTCCCCGCGCCCGTGCCGGAGGACGAAGCGGACGCGGCGGCGAAGGAGCTCGGCGCGCTCTGCCCGGGCTTCTGCGCGGGACAGTCCGCGGGCGCGCTCGCCCGTACGCTGACAACGTCGCGGGTGTGGGCCCTTTCGTGGAAGCGGTCGTAAAGAATGGAAACACAGGAAAGCAGGGAAGGGCCCTGCTTTTTTTATGCGCGCATGCGGAGAGGGGCTCCGGCGGATATTCCGCAGATTGGGTGGAGACCGCCGCGATGGGAACGACCCGGTAAAAAGGAAATCGGAAAATTATAAACAATCTAAATTATAGTTGCGGGGGGGGGTCTTAAAATGTGGTATATTGACGGTAACCGGGAAGATATCCCCAGCTTCTCCGGCGGACAGAATCAGACGAAACGGGCGGTATGGAGGAAACAAGGCAGCTCTGGAGCGGCTCCTTTCCGACGATTCTCGAAAAAATCCACGGGGAAAAAGAAAGGAGCGAAGAATGATGAAAAAAATTCTCGCAATGGCAGCTGTAGCTGCTCTCGCTGCAGGCGCATCCGCTTATGCAGCCAATCCGTTCTCCGATGTGTCCACCTCCGACTGGGCATATCAGGCAGTGGCTGATCTCTCTGATCAGGGCATCGTAGAAGGCTATCCGGACGGCACCTTCAAAGGCCAGACGAACATCACCCGCTACGAAATGGCGCAGATCGTAGCCCGCCTGATGGCGAAAGAAGACCAGTACAATGCGGAACAGCGCGCCACCATCGACAAACTGGCTGCTGAATACGCAGACGAACTGGACAGCCTCGGCGTACGCGTAAGCAACCTCGAAAAGAAAGTGGGCAACATCTCCTGGAGCGGCGATGCCCGTATGCGTTACCAGAGCAAGGACAACAGTGCTGACGAAAGCTGGAACGGCCGTATCCGCATCAACATGAAGGGCCAGGTCAACGACAGCACCACCGTGAACGCGCGCTTCACCTCCGGCAACGTTGATCTTGACGGCGAAGGCAGCAACAACGGCGATGTCAGTGCAGAAGTGCTGAATGTAAAACATGACTTCGGCGCGTGGGATGTCACCCTCGGCCGCTATGGCATGACCCTCGGCAATCAGGGCGGCTGGCTCTATGGCGCATCCAATGGCTTTGACGGAGCGGAAGTATCGGCGCAGTTCGGCAAAGTGAACCTCGCTGTCGGCTATGGCCAGTTCAATACTGGATTTGATTATAATGCAAAAGATGACGGTTTTGATGCAACGACTGATGACACCTTCTACGTAAAAGCTGATGCAGACTTTGGAACGTTTGACCTGTATGCTAACTACCTCTCCATGAATCTGGACGTAGATAATACACTGAAAGCAGTCGGTGTTGACGAAGCCAACATCTGGGGCGTCGGCCTGATTGTGCCGATCAGCGATTTCCGTGTGTTCGGCGAATACTGGCAGAATACGGAAGACTATGAAGGCGCTGAAGACTCCTCCTGGAACGCAGGCATCGGCTACGGCAAGAAAGACCTGAAGAAGCCCGGCACCTGGCAGCTCGACCTCGCGTACAACGACGTGGCGGCGGCGAC
The DNA here is from genome assembly GCA_958348245.1 of uncultured Veillonellaceae bacterium. Lineage (GTDB taxonomy): Bacteria > Bacillota > Negativicutes > Veillonellales > Dialisteraceae > UBA1822. Next base: position 170,257 of record CATVYJ010000005.1, read on the forward strand.
CTACTTCGGCGGCACCGGCCTCAACACCGATATCCTCGATACGCTGCTGACCGGCGGCAAGGATGCGTCCCAGTATGAAGAAATCAAATTCTGGAACGCCATCGCGGAAGTCACCCTCATGCAGAACATGTACCTCCATGCAGAATATGCATTCGCTGCGGAAGGGGAAGGCGAAGGCACCACCGGCGATCCGGACGATACGTGGATGGTATCCCTGAACTACGTGTTCTAATCCATAAACGAACGAAAACCAAGGCCGAAAGAGAGAATCCGAAAGGGTTCTCTTTTTTGTTATGCCCGGCGCGCCCTCGCCCGGCCGCGCGTGTGGCACCTGTCGTGGAAGCGGTGAGCGTGAAAACAGAATAGAACGCAAAAAAAGAGCAGGGAATGTCCCTGCTTTTTTCGCGTGCCAGCGCGGCAAAAGAAAAGCGCCCGGACGGGCGCGGTGCATCAGAGGATGCGGAGGCCGGCGGCGAGGTAGCGCGCTTTGTCCTCCGGGCGGACGGCGTTGTCCATGAAGATGGGCGGAGCCTCCCGGGGCGGGAAGACCTGCCGCTTCGCCACGCGGTCCAGCTTGGTGGAGTCCATCACGGCGGCGGTGTGGCGCGCGTTCCGGCAGAGGGTCTGGATGATGGGGATTTCCTCGAGGCGGAAGTCCGTGAGGCCCGCTTCGGTGTGGAGCGCGTTGACGGAGAGAAAGCACAGGTCCGGGAAGAAGCGGGAGACGGCCTGTTCGCATTCGCTGCCGCAGGTGGACTGCTCCGCCCCGTCGAGGCGGCCCCCGACGAGGCGCACCGCGCAGCAGGGGCTCTCCGCGGCGGCGGTGGCGGCGGCGAGATTGTTTGTAACGACCGTGCAGGGGATGCCCGCCCGCGCGAGCTCGCCGGCGAGGATGGTATTGGTCGTGCCGGAGTTCAGAAAAATCACGTCGCCTTTTTTGACCCATTCGAGGGCTTTCCGGGAGGCTTCCTTCTTCCGGTCGATGTTGATGATTTCCCGGCCCTTGAAGGGATAGAACTGCTCCGCCGGGCGGATGGCTTTCGCGCCGCCCCGGACGTACTGGAGCAGGCCGTCCCGGTCCATGGCTTTCAGGTCGCGGCGGATGGTGTCCACGGAGACGCCGAGCGTTTCCGCGAGCGGTTCGAGTTTCAGCACCGGCGACTGGCTGAGCGCCTGCAGTATGAGAGATTTTCGTTCTTCCTGAATCATGGGTCCTCCTTTGCTTTTCCTTATTGTACGGCACGCCGGGCGGGCCGGCAATGGGGCCGCCGCCGGATTCTGCGGGAATTTACCGGGATTTGCCGGAAGAAATCGGGTGATGTGCAGGAAATTTCCCGCAGACCCCGGAAAGAAGCGGCCGGGGCGGTCGTTTCCCGGAATAGGAAGAAAACGCAGAAGGACGCATGATTTGCAATAATTTGCTAAATTTTACGGAAGTTTTGCCGGATTTTACGAAACTTTTTCCAACTATTTGCGGTAAATCCATACGGAGACGGTATGATACAACCATCGAAGGCATCCATGCACCGCATGGGCCTCTGTACAGCGGCAGCGCCGCGGAAGGAGTTTTCACATGAAATGGGAAGGTATCGTATTGGACTGGGCGGGCACGACGGTCGACTTCGGCTCCATGTCCCCGGTGAAGGTGTTTACGGCGATCTTTGAGGAGGCGGGAATCCCCGTCACGGAGGAAGAGGTGCGCCGCCCCATGGGCATGCTCAAGCGGGACCACATCCGCACGATGCTCGCCATGCCCCGCATCCGCGGCGCGTGGGAAGCGGCTTACGGCAGCGCGCCGGAGGAGGGAGACGTGGACCGCCTGTACGGCCGGTTCGAGCCCATGCTCCTCGAAGTGCTCCGCGCGGGGACAGACGTGAAGCCCCATGTGCCGGAGACGGCGGCAGAGCTGCGGCGGCGGGGGTACCGGCTGGGCAGCACCACCGGATTCAATGACGCCATGATGGCCCTCGTCATTCCTTCGGCGAAGGCCGGCGGCTACGAGGCGGACTACTGGGTGAGCGCGGACGGCGCAGACGGGCACGGCCGGCCCTGGCCGTACATGATTTTCCGGAACATGATGCACTTCGGCTGGTCCGACGTGCGCCGCGTCCTCAAGGTGGGGGACACCGTGGAGGATATCCGGGAAGGACAGCACGCGGGGTGCGCCACGGCGGGGATCGTCGTGGGGAGCTCCGTCATGGGCCTCACGAAAGCGGAGTACGACGCGCTCTCCGACGAGGAAAAAGAAGCGGCGTGCCGCCGGACGGAGCAGGTCTACCGCGAAGCCGGCGCGGACTACATCCTCCGGGATATCCGCGGCCTGCTCGATCTGGCGGAATGAAAAAAGTACAGGCAGTAGAAAAAGGAGAACAGCAATGAAATTACATCGTATGCTCAGAGGAATCGGCATGGCCTGCCTGCTCGGCGCAGCGGCGGCGGGGCTCGCGGGATGCGGCGGCTCCGGAGAGAGCGCGCAGAAGACCTTCACCATCGCGTACGCGCCGAATGAATCGACGGAACAGAGCGCGGACGCCCGGGGCGGCATGGCGAAGGACCTGTCGAAGGCGCTCGGCATGGACGTGAAGGAAATCAACGCGTCGGACTACAACGGCATCGTGGAGGCGCTCCGCACGAAAAAGGCGGACATGGCCTACCTCGGCTCGGAGGGCATCGCGCTCGCGAACAAGCGCATGGACGGCAACGTGGACGTCATCGCCATGAAAGCCCCCGGCGGCGACAAGGCGAAAGCGGTGTACCACTCCGTCTTCATTACCCGTTCTGACCGGAACGACATCAACAGCCTCGAAGATGTGAAAAATAAGAAAATGGCCTTCGTGGACCCGGCGTCCACCTCGGGCAATCTCATCCCCACGGGCATGCTGGTGAAAGCTTTCCCGGCGGACCATCTGGATGCGGAAGCGCTCCACGTGAACGACGGCTTCTTCCAGTCCGCCATCTACTCGGGCAAGCATCAGGCGAGCATTCAGGCGGTGGCGAAAGGCGACGTGGACGTGGCGGCCGTGTCCGATCAGATTCTGCAGGCGGAATTCGACGCGGGCAACGTGCAGAAGAGCGACATCAAAATCATCGCCACCTCCGACCCCATCCCGGCGGAGGGCATGATCATCCGCGCGGACATGGATAAGGATCTCCGGGGCAAAGTCACGGATTTCCTCCTGAGCTACGACAATGAAGACTATTTCACGAAGGTCATCAAGCTGAAGGGAGCCCGCTTCGCGCCTGCGTCGCTGGCGGACTACCAGCCCATCATTGACCTGAACAATCTGCTCGGCAAGTAAAAACGGAAGCGCCGCTTCCGAAGGAGGATGTATGGAACCGCTGCTCCAGTTTGACGATGTGAGCAAAGTGTACAAGAACGGCGTGCAGGGACTGTCCCACGTGTCGTTTTCCGTGGAGGCCGGGGAATTTGTGGCGGTCATCGGGCCGTCCGGCGCGGGGAAATCCACCCTGCTCCGGTCCATCAACCGCCTGCAGGACATCACGTCCGGGCGGGTGCTCCTCCGCGGGGAGGACATCTCCCGCGCGTCCGGAAAGAAGCTCCGCGCCATGCGCGCCCGCATCGGCATGATTTTTCAGAATTACAATCTGGTGTACCGCCTGTCGGCCATACAGAATGTGCTCCACGGCCGGCTGGGGTACATGCCGTCCTGGCGGGGCGCGCTGGGCCTCTATGCGGAGGAAGACCGGGAGAAAGCGGCGGCCCTGCTCGAGGAAATCCAGATGGGAGACTTCCTGAACGCGCGGGCGGCGGATCTCTCGGGCGGGCAGAAGCAGCGCGTGGGCATCGCCCGGGCGTTCATGCAGGAGCCGGCGCTGCTCCTGGCGGACGAGCCCATCGCGTCGCTCGATCCGTCCAGCGCAAAGATCGTCATGGACCGGCTGCACGCCATGGCGAAGCGCCGGCACACGGCGTGCCTTGTGAATCTCCACCAGATCGGCGCGGCGAAAGCCTACGCGGACCGCATCATCGGCCTGCGGCGCGGGACGGTGGTCTTCGACGGGCCGCCGGAGGCGCTCACCGACGCGGCGGTGGAGACGGTGTACGGCGCGCCCGCGCGGGAGCTCGCCGGGCAGGAGCGCGCGTCATGATGCCGCGGCAGGAGCGGAGCGCGGTCCGCGCCATGGCGGGCATCCTCGTCCTGTCCTTTGCCGTCGCCACCTTCCACACGGGATTTCAGCCCGGGGACGTGCTGTTTCAGCTCGGCGGGGCGTGGACCTTCCTGACGGAAGATTTCCTGCCGCCGGACTTCCGGTTCACCCCGGTCATTCTGGAGAGCCTCGCCGTGACGGCGGCCCTGGCTGTCGCCTCCGCCTCCGCCGCCGCGGTGTTTGCCGCCGGCGCGGCCGTGCTGGGGAGCGAGCTCCTCTCGCCGTCGAAAGCGCTCGCCGTCTCCATCCGGGGGCTGGCGACCTTTCTCCGCAATATCCCCACCCTCGTGTGGGCGTTCATCCTCTTTTCCTCCCTCGGCGTCGGCACGGGCGTGGGATTCGCCGCGCTCTTCATCACGAGCTTCGCCTTCATGACCCGCGCCTTCATCGAAGTCATCGACGAGATCCCGCCGGGCGCGGTGGAGAGCCTCGCCGCCGTGGGGGCCTCCTTCTGGGAGCGCGTCTTCCAGTGCGTCTTCCCCTCGTGCATCGCGGGCTTCATCTCGTGGTACCTGTACTGTCTGGAAGTGAATATCCGCTCGTCCACCGTGGTGGGCATGGTCGGCGGGGGAGGCATCGGCATGGTGCTCCTGTCCTATCTGAAAGCGTTCAAATACGCGGAAGCTTCCGGCATTATCCTCATGATCGCCGTCATCGTCATCCTTGTGGACCGGCTGACGGATTTCCTCAGAAAGAAGGCAGCGGAGTGATATGGATACACAGCAGAGCGCGGACGCCGTGACGGCGCTTCCTTCGCGGCGCGGCAAAATCGACATCGGCGTGGCCGGGAGCGGGCATTTCACCGCGTATTTCCTCGCCGGGGCGGCGGCGCTCTCCGCGGCGTCCCTGGCCCTTCTCGGCATCGACTGGGCGCGTCTGGCGGGCCGCGCGGGCGACATCGGGCTCATCTTCTGGCGCATGGCCCACTTCACCCTCGACCACGCGGACTTCACCCTCCTGTCCTTTCTGGACACCTTCTCCATCATGGTGCTCGCCACGGTGTACAGCTTCTTTCTGGGGCTCGGCTTCGGCCTCCTTGCTGCGCGGAACGTCACCGGCCCGGTCGTGTCGGCTCTCGTGAAAGCGGTCTTCACCTTCCTCCGCGCCGTGCCCACGCCCGTGTGGGTCCTGCTCACGCTGGTGTGCTTCGGCTTCGGCCCCGCCGCGGGCATCACGGGCCTCTCCGTGCACACCACGGCCTTCTTTACGAAATCGTTCGCCCAGTCCTTTGAAGACGTGCCGCAGGACACCGTGGACGCCCTCGCCGCCCTCGGCGCGACCCGGCTCCAGATCATCGCCTGCGCCCTCCTGCCCGCCGCGGCCACCCAGCTCGTCGCCTGGACGGCGCTCCGCTTCGAGATCAATTTCTCCGAATGCGCCATCCTCGGCATGGTCGGCGCGGGGGGCATCGGCTTCGCCATCTCCGCCGCCATCCAGAACTACGACTACGGGGAAGCGGGCCTCGCGGTCTTTCTCGTCTTCCTCTTCGCCTTCTGCATGGAGCGGGGATTTCTCTATGTGAAAAAAATCATTCGATGAAACGAGGCAGTCTATGGAATTTTACAATCCTGTGCACATCCACGCCGGCCCCGGGTCCCTTGCGGCGCTCGGCCGCATCGCCGCCCGCCGGGCCCTTCCCGGCTCGCGCGTCCTTCTCCTCACGCGGGGGATGGACTTCGCCGCCAGTCCCGCGCACCGCGTCCTCGCGGAGGCGCTTTCCCTCTACGACGTGCGGGAAGAAGAATTCACCGTCTCCAATCCCGACGTGATCGACATCGCTGCCCTCCTGGCGAAACTCCGGGGCCGCGCGTACGACCTCATCGTCGCCGTCGGCGGCGGCAGCGTCATGGACGCCGCGAAGACCCTCGCCGCCGTCCTCCACACGGACATCGACAGCACCGACGGCCTCCGCCGGTTCATCCAGACCTGCGGAGGCGGGCCCATCCCGCTCACCCCGTGGATCGGCGTGCCCACCACCAGCGGCACCGGCTCCGAAGCGACCCCCTGGGCCACCGTGTGGGACCGGGAAAAGGAATGCAAACTCTCCTTCTCCCATCCGGACAATTTCGCCTGCGCCGCTGTGGTGGACCCGCTCTGCACGCTCACCTGCCCGCTCTCCCTCACTGTCTCGTCCGCCCTCGACGCCTGCGCCCACGCGGCGGAATCCTACTGGTCCCGGCGCACCACCGAAGTGACCCGCGCCTTCTCCCTCCTCGCCATCCGCCTCATCCGCGCCCATCTGGAAGACCTCGCGGACCATCCGCAGGACGAGCGCCTCCGGGACGTTATCGGCAAAGCCAGCCTCTACGCGGGCCTCGCCTTCAGCAATACGAAGACCACCGTGTGCCACTCCGTGTCCTATCCCATCACGGAAAAATTCGGCGTCCCCCACGGGACGGCGGTGGTCCTCACTCTGGGCGACTTCATGGACTACAATAAAGACGCCATTCCGGACTACGCGGCCCTCCTCGCCGCCTTCCAGTGCGAAAGCGCGGCGGCCGTGAAAGCGTGGATCGCCGCCATGCTCCGCCGGGGCGGCTTCGCGGACCGCCTCTCCGGCTTCGGCATCGGGGAAAGCGACATCCCCTACATCACCGCTCACGCCTTCACCAGAGGCCGCGCGGACAACAACCCCGTCCCCGTCACGGAAGACGCCGTCGCCTCCATCCTGAAAAATTTACTCTGACCGCACAGCAGCGAACGCGCCCCCGCCGGCGCGTTTTTGCGTGGGAAGCGGAAACGCCGCGGAGCCCTCTGCCCCCTTGAGCCGTCTTTTGGAAATTGGTATACTTTTTTATAAAGCATGAAAAAAGAGCAGGGCACTGCTTTTTTGAAAGCTGTCGAAATCCATCGGGGGGGGTCGAGGACCTTCTCCGTACCTCCTCCCGTATCTGTACGGGAGGTTTTTATAATGAAAAAATACAGAAAAACAGGGGCGGCCCTTCTCGCGGCGGCCCTCCTCTGCACAGGCGGCGCGGCGCAGGCGGCGGAGCTCACGGTCACTTCGCCAGAGGATTTGAGCGTGGAAAACGGATGGAACCAGTATAATGGCTCAATCTGGGCTCCGACACAGGATATCAGCGGTAACGTTGTGATCATCGGCAGCGGCGGAACTTCGCCGGATTTGGGCGACCGGTGGATTTCCGGGGGTTACTCTGACACGGACGCAGTGTCCGGAAACCGCGTGACCATGGAAAGCGGGACAGTGGACGGTTTGTACGGCGGGAAGGGGGGAAAAAGCGTAAAGGGAAACACGGTGGAGATCTCTGGTAAAGAAACAACAGTCAAGGGCGGTGTGTACGGTGGTTTTAGCACATCCAACGATAGCAATGTAATAGAGAATAGCGTGATAATCTCCGGCGGCACGGTGAACGCGGACGTGTACGGTGGTTATAGCGATGGCGGCGGCGCAACAGGGAATACAGTGACAATCTCCGGCGGCACGGTGAACGCGAACGTGTACGGTGGTTATAGCGATGGCGGCGGCGCAACAGGGAATACAGTGACAATCTCCGGCGGCACAGTGAACGCGAACGTGTACGGCGGCCATAACGGCGGGGACTACTGGGGTGGTGTAAGCGTATCGGACAACACGGTGACCCTCTCCGGGACGGCCGACGTATCCGGTGCGCAGCTCTACGGCGGTGGTTATTACTATGGCGGTAGTACGATAACGGGAAATACGCTCGTGGTGGACAACTGGAGCGGCGGTGAAAACGGCACAACCGTAGGCGGCCTGCACAACTTTGAGAGCATCCGCTTTACCCATCTTGCGGTGGGCAAAAATACAGAATTGAACATCGCAGAGGGCGGGATAGTTGCCGGCATGAACGGAGTGACGGTTTTTATTGATTCTATCGGCGCGGGGGACTGCAAAGGCGGAGAAACATATCAGAATACTCTGACGTGGAATGATCCGTTAAAATCAAATGTAACGAAGGTTGAAATCGCATCCAATTTAAAAAACGGACAGCTTGGATGGATTTCTACGGACCGCGCGGAAGGCGGTCTTTACGTGAACCAAATTTCTTACGTCAATGTAGCGAAGGATGACCAAAACGCAAGTCAGGTCAATATTTCCGCTACAGTGGAGAACTCCGCCCTCACGGGCAAATTCATCGACAGCGCAGGACAGGCTGAGGACGCGAGCCGGCCCCTCGTCATCGGCGACGACTTTACGACCAACGTGGACACCGTAGCCGGAGCCTACGCCGTGGACGGTCAGGCGGCGTCCGGCGGACAGCTGTATATTACGGGTACCCCGGCGGAGGGATTCACAAAAACCATTTACGCAGGATACAGCCACTATGGTGAAGCCACAGATAATACCGTGTACGTGGGGTGGGACGGCTCCGCGGTGAAAGCGGCCCAGGCGTCCGGTCTCTCCGTGTACGGCTCCGATAAAGAGAACGGAACCAATAATACACTCCACGTGTACGGCAACGGCAATACCCTCGGAAGCATCGGCCAATTTAATACCTTGGCCTTCGACAACGTGACGCTCAATGACAGTACAGCGGCTTTGTCCGTAACGGACGCCGACCTCACCGGGGCTTCGGTGTCCCTCAACAGCCTGAAAGGCGGCACGGCCTATCAGGCGGGCGACCATGTGACCCTGCTCCAGTCGACGAACGACATGACCGGCGCGGACAGCGCGTCCGTGACGTACAGTGGTAACGTGATGGCAGGGGTCGCGCAGGATTTGCAGATTGAAACCGAACGGACCGCCACCTCCATCGGGA
>CATVYJ010000006.1 GCA_958348245.1 uncultured Veillonellaceae bacterium
CAGAGATGGATGTCCTTTTTCATTTGCCAGAGAGAGGGGAAGGTTCCGGCGGCTGGAAACGGCGGGAGGAACAAGCTGCTGATAAAGAGAAAGGACATTCAGAAAAGGATGTCCTTTTTCGTTTGCCCAAAGAGAGGGAAGGTTCTGGCGGCCGGAAACGGCGGGAGGAACAAGCTGCTGATAAAGAGAGAAAGAACATTCAGAGATGGATGTCCTTTTCCATTTGCCAATTTGAGGGAATACTCGTGAAAATCTTCCTGTGCGTTTCTCTCCCGCATTTGTGGTAGAATAAGAAGCAGGAAAAGAAATTTATATTTCATATTTGTATGGGAGAAGGGATGACTATGTTCGTAGCAAACCGCATGTCCAGAAATCCGGTGACCATCACGCCCGATACGACGGTATCGAAAGCGGCGGCAGTGATGAAGCAGTACAAGATCAATCGGCTGCCCGTGCTGGAGGACGGCAAGCTCGTGGGGCTGGTGAGCGACGGCGATATCAGCCGGGTGTCTCCGTCTCCGGCGACGACGCTGGCGGAGTATGAGATCAGCTCGCTGCTGGATCAGCTCAAGGTGAAGAATATCATGTCGAAGCGGGTTATCGCCATCAATGCGGACGCCACCATCGAGGAGGCGGCGTACCTCATGGAGCGGAACAATATCAGCGGGCTGCCTGTGGTGAGCGATGTGGGCGTCGTCGTGGGCGTCATTACCGCGCGGGACATTCTCAAGGCGTTCGTCAATATGATGGGCCTTGAGGACGGCAAGACGCGCATCGCCGTACATGTGCACGATAAGAAAGGCGTGCTGGAGGATATTTCCGGCGTGCTCACCGGCGACGGCGTGAATATCGACAGCCTCGTCACGTACAAGGAGAATGAAGAGGAGTACGAGATCGTGATCCGCGGAGATTTCCCGGACCTGCCTCTGGCGACGAAGCATCTGGAGGAACACGGATACAAAGTGATTCACACCACGTCCATCCGCTGAATGAAGGGCGTCCTGCGGGGCGCTCTTTTTGCGTGGTTGCGCCGGGCCCGCCGCCGTGATAAGATACACCCTGTCTGTAAGAAAGGAGCCGGGCGCGCCCGGATGATGCGATGAATGTAAATGCCAATCCTTACCGCAGCCGTTGGGCGGTCTTTTCCATGTCGGTGCCGATTTTCGTGGAGACGGCGCTGCAGATGATGGTGCCGAACGTGGACCAGTTCATGCTGAGCCAGTATTCGCAGGATGCGGTAGCCGCCGTGGGCAATGACAATGTGGTGTTCAATATGATCGTGCTCACGCTGGCGGTGATGTGTCAGGCCGCGACGATCCTGATCGCCCATTACCGCGGGGCGGGGGACATGACGAAGGTGAGCGAGGTCTGCACGGTGGCGCTCGCGTCCAATTTTGTGCTCGGCGCGCTTCTTTCCGCGGTGCTGTTCTTCTGCGACGGATGGTTTCTCCGGGCCATCGGCATTCCGGAGGAGATCTGGAACGACGCGTCGCTGTATATGCGGTGGATCGGCGCGTTTGTATTTGTGCAGAGCATGTACATGGCGTTCATTTCGTTTCTGCGGGGCTGGTCGCTCCTGAAGCTCACCATGATCTGCTCCCTTGTGATGAACGTGCTCAATATCGGGGGCAATCTGGTGCTCATCCACGGATGGGGCCCCATCCCGTCCCTCGGCGTGGCGGGGGTGTGCATCTCCACCAATATTTCCAAGATTCTCGGTCTCGCGCTCATCGTTTTCCTTTTCCATCGGTACACGCCCACGCGGCTGTCCCTGCGGTACCTGCGGCCCTTCCCTTTCCGCACGCTCCGGCAGATTCTCTCCATCGGCATCCCCTGCGGCGGGGAGACCTTCTCGTACCAGCTGTCGCAGACGGTCATCATGAAATTCGTGAACGTCTTCGGCATCGTGGTGATTACCACGAAAATCTATGCGTACATCATCGCCATGGCGAGCTACGTCTATTCCCAGTCGCTCGCCATGGCCACGCAGATTCTCGTGGGCTACTTCAAGGGCGCGGGGGACAATGACGAGGTGGACCGGCGGGTGAAATTCACCATTCTCGTGTCCGTGCTGCTCTCGGGGAGCATCGCGGCGTTCCTCTTCTGGCACAGCGACGCGGTCTTCTCCATTTTCACGGACGACCCGGAGGTGCACGCTCTCGGCCGGGTCATTCTCTTCGTGGAAATTTTCCTCGAAATCGGCCGCGCGGTGAATATGAGCATGGTCATGGCGCTCAACGCGGCGGGAGACGTGCGCGCCCCCATCACGGTGGGCATCCTCTTCATGTGGGGCATCGCCACCCTCGGCGCGTGGCTCCTCGGCATTCATCTCGGCTGGGGCCTCGCGGGCATCTGGATCGCCATGGCGGCGGACGAATGCACCCGCGGCGCGGTCTTCCTCTGGCGCTGGAAATGCGGCGTGTGGCGGAAAAAACTGGTATGAAAAAAGACGGCTTCCGCCGTCTGCGGCTCTCATGCACGGCGTGAGAGCTTTTTATTTGCCGTATACCGCGTCCCGAAGGGCCGGCGGCGGTTCTTCGCCAAACCATTTCCGGTAGAGCGCCGCGTACGTGCCGTCCGCGATGAGCGAGGAAAGAGCCTGCCCGAGCGCGCGGCGCACCTCCGGGTCGCCGTTCTTCGGGTAGAGGATGACGTACTGCTCCGGCGGGAAAGCCCGGGCGTCCTCCACAATGCGGAAATGATGCGCCGGGTATTCCCTACAGAGGAACTGGAGATACGTCATATCCCCCACGAGCGCGTCCGCCTCGCCGGAGAAAAGCGCGTCCGCAGCGGTGGCCGTCTTCCGGAGCTGCGGCGCGTTTCGCCCGAAGCGGGCCTCCAGGGCAAACTGCCCCGGAGACGCGGGCACGACCGCCGTGATTTTGTCCTGGAGATCCCCGGCGGAGGCAATCGACGGGTCCGCCGTGAGAATGGCCGGACGGCCCAGAAAGTACGGCGAGGAATACCGGTACGACCGGGCCTCTTCCGGCGTGAGAGCGGCGCCGGACAGGGCGAGGTCGACGTAGCCCCGCTGGAGGTGCGCGAAGAGGCTGTCCCGGCTCGTGCGGCGGAGCTCCGCCGTGTAGCCCGCCCGGGCCGCGAGGAGGCGCAGCAGGTCCGCTTCAAATCCGGCGGGCGCGCCGCCTTCTTCAAATAAAAACGGCCGCTCGTCCGTGCAGGTCTCCGCCGTCAGATGACGATCCTGTTTCAGCGCGGTCCCTCCGCATCCCGCCGCGGAGAGAAGCAGGGCCGCCGTGAGAAAGAGCGCGCTTCCAATCCGGTACTTCATAGTCCCTCCTTGTCCGTTTCTTTTCATTATATGAAAAAAAGCCCCCGGCGCAACCGCGGACGCCTCCCGCCTGTCCTGACATTGCTTTTACAGGCCGGATATGTTAGTATTAATCTATCCATTAGAAAATATCATTCCATCATAAGGAGGCAACGTATGAAGAAACTGTGCGCAGCTCTGGCGGCAGGACTCGCGCTCGCCGCGCCGTGCGCCGCTCTGGCCATGGACTCGGAGACCCTGCTCTCCCATCCCCTGCAGTACCGCGTGATTTACGCCGACAGAGAACAGGCTGTCTACGCCGACATGGACACCGTGCGGGCCATGCAGACCCGCGACTATCCCGGCAGCATAGAGAATATTTCCTTCACCATGTACGTGGAGACCTATGCGAAGAAGCCCGACGCCATGGCGTTCCAGAAAAAGGACATCGTCACGTCCATTCAGCAGTACGACGCCACCGCCTACGGCAATAAGGAAAAAGACAGATACAGCCTGAAAAAGACGCTCACCGCCGTCTACGACCGGGACGGCGACCAGATCGGGGACGCTTCGTGGAAAGGCAGAAAAGCCAGAGTGGAAGCGGACGACATCTATTACAGCCTCTTCCGCGCCGTACACGCGCCGAAGGCAGAATAAGGAGGGCCCATGAAGAAACTGTACAGCCTCATGCTCGCCGGCCTCGTGCTGGCCGCGCCGACCGCCGCGATGGCCATGGATTCGGCGGAGCTTCTCTCGCACCCCGCGAAATACCGCGTCATCGCCGCCGGGGAGGACGAAGTGGTCTACGCGGACCTCTCCACGCTCACCGCCATCCAGACCATGGATTTTCCAAACAGCGTGGAAAATATGCATTTCAAAATGTACGTGGAGTCCTACCGGGACAAAGTGAACGCCATGGACTTCGCCCGGGACAATCTCGTCACCTCCATCCGCGAATTTGACGCGGGGCTCTACGTGAATAAGAATACGAAATCCTACAATCTGGAGACCCGCCTCGCCGCCGTATACGATGCGAAAGGGGAAGCGGTGAAGACCCTCGACCCGAAAGAAGCGAAAGAAGCGGAAAAACTGCGCGTGAAGGCGGAGGACCTCTATATGAACCTCAGCCGCATGACCCGCATGCCGCAGAAATACGCCCACGACACGGCGGAACGGCAGGCGGCGCAGGCCCAGCCGGAAAGCAGGCCCGCAGAAGCGCCGCAGCAGACCGTCTCCGCGCCCGCTCCGGAAGGCGCGCCCACCCAGCAGACCGCCACGGCGGTGCTCGCCGCAGCGGCCGCACCCGCGGCGGAATAATCGCATACCAGGCAGAAAGCAGCTCGCATGGGCTGCTTTTTTCGTGGGCGATTAGCGGGGACGGAAAGGGCGGATTTCGTTTTCTCTTTTCACCGCGTCGAGGAAATCCTGCACGGGCCGGGGCGGGTCGGCGCGGTGCATGAGGCCGAAGGGCAGGCGGTGGGACCAGCGCACGGGGCGCGTCACGAGGGAGGGATGGACGCCTCGCCACAGTTCGGGGAGCTCCATGAGCCAGCCCTGCCGGGCGCAGCGGTTGAAAATGGACATGTCGTAGTAGCCGTCGAAGTCGAGCACGCGCACGGGGAGGCGCTTCCGTCGGATGTCCGCGCGGATGGCGTCGATTTCCGGCGATTCCCCTTCACGCAGGAGGAGGAGCGTCTCTCCGGAAAGGTCGCTCCAAGAGAGGATTTTTTTCGCCGCGAGGGGATGGTTCCGCGGGAGGGCCACGGCGCACCGGCAGGAGCCGAGGGGGAGGAAGGCGATGCCCTCGGGGCAGGGGGCGGAGGACCAGGTGGTGACAAAGCCGTCGATGGTGCGGCCGAGGGCGGCGCGCATGGCGGAGAGACTGTCTGTCTCGTCCGAGAAGGGCACGATCTGAAAGGGCACGGCCGGCGCGCCCGACGCTTCCCACCACGTGAGGAAGGGACGGCAGGGCCGCATGAGGGACGCGCCCATGCGGATGACCGGCGCGGCGCCTCCCGCAAGGCGCGTCTCCGCCCGGGCCCGGTCCGCCAGCGCTGCGAGCTGCTCCGCGCACCGCAGGAATACCTGCCCCGCAGGCGTGAGGGACGTGCCCCGGGTGGTGCGCGTGAAGAGGACGACGCCCAGCTCCGCTTCGAGGGCGTTGATCTGATTCATGACGGACACGCGGGAGAGATGGAGCGCCTGACCGGCGGCGGAGAAGCTGCCCCGGCGCGCGGCGGCGAGAAAGGTGTAAACGGACGGCGTGAGCATGGCGGGCTCCTTTCTGTTAATTTCTGCTTAACACTGATGTAACATATTTCCGTCTTCTCCGTCAAGGGCGGCGCGGCTACCATACAGAAAAAAGCAAAGGAGGAAAGAAAGATGAACAAGATCATTTTCATCATCGGCGCGGGCAGCGGCCTCGGCATGGGGGCGGCGAAAATCTTCGGACGGCACGGATTCACGGTGGTGCTCATGGCGAGGGACGGCGCGCGGCTTTCGCAGGAGGCGGAGGCGCTCCGCGCGGACGGTATTGAGGCGCACGTGCAGCTGGCGGACGCGGCGGATTTCCCGGCCATGACGGCGGCGTGGAAGGAGGCGGTTTCCGTGTACGGCGAGCCGGATCTCGTTTTTTACAACGTGGGCGTCACCACGGCGGACGCCGATGCGGGGGACATCACGGCGGAGACGCTCCTCGCGCGGTACGCGGCGGACACTGCCGGGGCGTATCACTGCGTGCGCCTCGCCGCGACGGAGACCTTCGCGAAAAAGGGCGGGACCATCCTCATCACCGGCGGCGGCCTGTCTCTCCAGCCGTACGCGGGGTATCTGCCGCTCTCCATGGACAAAGCGGCGCTCCGCGCCATGGTGCTCGCTCTCGCGCCGGTCCTGAAGGAGAAGGGCATCTACCTCGGCACGGTGCAGGTGACCGGAGCCATCGGGGGCAGCGAACGTTTCATGCCCGAGATCATCGCGGAGAAATTCTGGGAGCTCTACACGGCGCGGGACGCGGCGGAGCTCGTGTATTAAAAGGAGATTGCCATGAAAACGAGAAAACTGGGAAATCTGGAAGTGTCCGCCATCGGCATGGGGTGCATGGGATTCACCCACGCCTACGGCAATCCGCCGCCGGAAGAGGAAGGCATCCGCCTCGTGCATTACGCCTTTGAACAGGGGTGCAATTTCTTCGACACGGCGGAAATGTATTCGTATTTCAAAAACGAAGAATTTGTGGGCAGGGCGCTGAAGGAGCTGCCCCGGGACAAAGTGGTCATTTCCGACAAATTCTGGCCCACGGCGCTCCCCGGACAGGACGAGCCAAAGCTCTCCGAGGCCAATCTGCGGAAAGCGCTCGAAGATTCGCTCCGCCGCCTCGGCACGGACTACATCGACCTCTACACGGAGCATCAGATGGCCGACGGCAGCGAAGAAGACGTGGCGTACATCATGGGCAAATTCATTCAGGAAGGGAAAATCCGCGGCTGGGGCCAGTCGTCTTCCTCGGCGGAGCAGATTCGCCGGGCCCACGCGGTGACGCCTGTCACGGCCATTCAGAGCGAATACTCCATGATGGAGCGGAAATGGGAAAAGGACGTGCTGCCCCTCTGCCGGGAGCTGGGCATCGGCTTCGTGGCCTTCGCGCCGCTGGGGAACGGCTTCCTCAGCGGGAAATACCATGCGGGCGAAGCGTACGCGCAGAACGACCTGCGCCGGGTCATCACCCGCTTTACGCCGGAAAATATGAAGGCGAACGAACCGCTCCTCGCCCTCATCCGCCGCTTTGCGGACGAGAAAGGCGCGACTGACGCGCAGATTGCCCTCGCGTGGGACCTCGCGTACGGCGATTTCGTAGTGCCCATTCCGGGCATGCGGAAAGAGACGCGCATCCGGGAAAATCTCGGCGCGGCGGACGTGACGCTCACCGCAGACGAATACCGCCAGCTCACGGACGCGCTGGACCATATGACCATCCACGGCACGCGGGACGGTAAGGACATCAGGAAGCTCGGCACCGTGCCGCAGAATGTGGACCGGTGAATGCGGCGGGATATCGCACGCTCCCAGACAGTGCGGCTTTCATTTGTCTCTGACAGGAAGGACATCTCTATGACGCCATCCATTGCTTTGACAGACAGCGTATCCATGCCCCTTGTGGGATACGGCACATACCAGACGCCGCCCGGCGAGACGGAAGGGGCGGTCGCGGCGGCGCTCCGTGCGGGATACCGCGCCGTGGATACCGCCCAGTGCTACGGGAACGAACGGGAAGTGGGCGCAGCGTGCCGAACCTCGGGCATCCCCCGGAGCGCACTCTTTATCACGACGAAACTCTGGGGCTGCCGGGGATACAAAGACACGGTGCGCTCCATCGACGGCTCCCTTGCGCGCCTCGGCCTCGGCGCGGTGGACCTGCTTCTTCTGCACGAACCGACAGGCGATGTGCCGGACATCTACCGCGCCATGGAAGACGCCCTCCGCGCAGGGAAGGCACGTGCCATCGGCGTGTCCAATTTTCTCGAGGATAAGTATCTTGCGCTTCTCAGCACGTGCGCCGTCCCGCCTGCGCTGAACCAGACCGAGACCCACGTCTTCCGCCAGCAGAAACATCTCCGTACGCTCGAACAGGCGCACGGCACCGTCCACGCCAGCTGGTCGCCCCTCGCGTGCGGCCGCCACGGCATCTTCCGCCACCCCGTCCTCGAGAGAATTGCCCGGGCTCACGGGAAAAGCGCCGCGCAGATTGCCCTCCGCTTCCTCGTGCAGCAGCACATTCCCGTCATCCCGAAATCCCTCTCTCCAGCGCACATGGCGGACAACCTCGCCCTCTTCGACTTCTCGCTCACCTCAGACGACATGGCCGCCCTCGAAGCTCTCGACGAAGGAAAGAGCCTCTTTCACTGGTGGTAAACATACAAACGGCACAAAACTCCTCCTGCATGATACAGGAGGAGTTTTGCATGGAAATTTCATTTACAGCATGCGCCGAATTTCCTATGATAGGAATAAAGGAGGAAACGACTGTGGATGATGAAATAGACGCGGCAGAAAAACAGGAACTATACAATGAAGAAACGCGGCGCGTACTGGACGAAGTAATGCGCGGGGAGGGATTGAGCCGCCCCTTCTCCTCGGTGGAAGAACTACTGGCAGAACGCAATGCGGATGAAGAATAGCAGTAACGGCAGTATAACGCTGTCGTTTTTTTGTATGCGTTTTTTACATGCGTCGCAGGCAAGCATAATGACAGTACGAAGGGGCAGCGGAAAATTTCTACGGGCAGGCGGTTTCTTCTTTTACGTACTTTCCTTTCTTTTTCGGAAAAGAAGGAAAGTGTGCGACCATGGAGTTCGTGCTCCTGAAAATGGAATCCGTCGTATGTTTCGGACACGTATGGATAGGCAATGTGGGGCCGCAACAGAATAAAGCGGAAGTAAAGCATCGTAATAGGGAGCTGCTCCCTCATGAGGAAAATTTTTTCATCGCGATGTGATTCCGCGTCTGAATAAGGAAAATCATTTATATTTCTTGTGTTCCAATTTCAAAAAGAAAAAAATTTCCCGCAAACCTTTTTCAAAAGCAAATGAATTTCCCGCGCGGCGTTTTCCGCGGCGGGGAAATGTTTCAAAGGGAAGAGGCGCGCGGCGGGCGCGGGGAATTTTGAAAGACTGCGGAGGCCGTGTGATATAATAAAATGATATGAATTTACGAAATACAGGAGACACACCAATGGCAGGAACTTATTTCACCATCACCTACGGGTGCCAGATGAACGAATCGGATACGGAGCGCATCAACGGGCAGCTCGCCGAGCTGGGCTATACCGAGGCGGCGTCCATGGAGGACGCGGACATTATCATCCTCAATACGTGCAGCATCCGCCAGAACGCGGAGGAAAAGGTGTACGGCAAGATCGGGGAGATCAAGCGCGTGAAGGAGAAACATCCGAATCTTCTCGTGGGCATCATGGGATGCATGGCGCAGGAGAATAAGGGGAAGCTCATCGCCCGCATGCCCATCATCGACTTTGTCCTCGGCCCGTACCACATCCACGACCTGAAAGGCGTCGTCGCGGACGAGCTCGCCGCGCGGCGGCACGTGGTGAAGACGGAGATGAATCCCGAGCGCGTGAAGGACTACAGCGAGCTCCATGCGGCGCGGAAGAGCAGGACCTTCGCGTGGGTGCCCATCATGCAGGGGTGCAACAAGTTCTGCACGTACTGCATCGTGCCCTATGTGCGGGGCCGGCAGACGAGCCGCACGGTGGAGGACATCGTGCGGGAGGTGGAGGGGCTCGCCGCGGAGGGCTATAAGGAAATCACGCTCCTCGGGCAGAATGTCAATTCCTACGGCCTCGATTTCCGGGACGGGACGGACTTTGCCGATCTCATCCGGGCGCTGGACAAGGTGGACGGCATCGAGCGCGTGCGGTACATGACGTCCCATCCGCGGGATATGACGTTCGGCATGGTGGATGCCATGGCGGATTCGCCGAAGGTGGCGCGGCAGATGCACCTCCCGGTGCAGCACGGGGACAACGAGATGCTCCGCCGCATGAACCGGGGCTACACCATCGAGCATTTCCTGGAGCTTCTCGCGTACGTGCGGAAGCGCATGCCGGACATCACGGTCACGACGGACCTCATCACGGGATTTCCGGGAGAGACGGAGGAGATGCACGAGGCGACGCTCCGGCTGCTCCGGGAGGCGCAGTTCGACTCGGCGTACACCTTCATTTATTCGCCCCGGCAGGGGACGCCCGCGGCGCGCATGGAGGGCCAGATCCCGGACGACGTGAAGCACCACCGCCTGCAGGAGCTCATGGACGTGCAGAACGAAATCAGCCTCGCGAAGAACCGCGCCATGGAAGGGCATGCGTACCCGATTCTCGTGGAAGGGCCCACGAAGCAGGGCGGCGAAAACTGGTACGGCCGCACGTCGGGCAATAAGATGATCATTTTCCCGAAGGAGGAGGGCGTCTCCGTGGGCGATATGCGGGAGGCGCTGGTGGAGCAGGGCCAGACCTGGGTGCTCAAGGGCCGGCTCGTCTGACAGGGGGGCAGTATGGCAAAGACACCGCTTATGGACCAGTACCGGGCCGTGAAGGAGAGCTATCCCGACGCGCTCCTTTTTTTCCGGCTGGGTGATTTCTATGAAATGTTTTACGACGACGCGGTGACGGCGTCGCGCGAGCTGGAGCTGACGCTCACCGGGCGCAATGCGGGCAACGACGAGCGAGCTCCCATGTGCGGCGTGCCGTATCACGCGGCGGAGACGTATATTTACCGCCTCATTCAGAAGGGCTACCGCGTGGCCATCTGCGAGCAGATGGAAGACCCGAAGAAGGCGAAAGGGCTCGTGAAGCGGGAGGTCATCCGGGTGGTCACGCCGGGGACGATCCTCTTTGAAAACGCCATCGCGGACAAGGCGAACAATTATCTCGTCTATGTGGCGGAGAAAGACCGGCGGCTCGGCGCGGTGGTGGCGGATATCTCCACGGGCGAGTGCTGGTGGGGCGCGTGGGACGCGAAGAAGGAAGCGGACGATTTCTTCGACATGCTCTCCGTGTACAGCCCGGCGGAGGCGGTGTGCGCCGTGTCGGACGCCTGGTACGGCCGCATCGAGCCGTACTGCGCGGCCCGTCTCGGGGCGTGCCTCCTGACGCGCCGGGACCCGGACGACGCCGCGGGAGAGCCGGTGCCGCCGGAAGCGGCGGGCATCGGGGACGAGGCGGTGCGCCGGGCCTTTGCGGGCCTCGCGGCCTATCTCCGGGACGTGATGAAAGCGGACGCGCCCATGATCCACATGGCGGCGCCGCTCCGGGAGGAACGCACGCTCACGCTCGCGGAGGACGTGCTGCGCAATCTGGAAATCACGAAGAATATGCGCGACGGCGGACGCAAGGGGACGCTCCTCGAAGTGCTGGACCACACGAATACCGCCATGGGGGCGCGCCTGCTCCGGCGGTGGCTCGAGCGGCCTCTCACGGATGTGAACGCCATCGTCCTCCGGCAGGACGCGGTGGAGGACTTCACGGGCCACGCCACGGAGCTGGAGGCGATGGAGAAGCTCCTCGCCCGCGTCTTCGACTTCGAGCGCATCCTGTCCCGCATTGAGGCGAACACCACCTCGCCGAAGGACCTGCTCGCCCTGAAGGCGTCGCTCGCGGTGGTGCCGCAGATCAAGCGGCTCCTCGGCGGCGCGCGGTCGCTCCTGCTCACGCGTCTCAATCAGCAGATGGGCCTCCACGGGGAGGTGTACGACCTGCTGGACCGGGCCATGGACGAAAACGGCACGGGCAATGTCCGCGACGGGAAGTATATCCGTGCCGGGTACAATCAGGAGCTGGACGAGCTGCGGTCGCTCTCGGAAAACAGCCGCCAGTGGATCGCCGATCTGGAAGAGAAGGAAAAAGAGAAGACCGGCATCAAGATGAAGATCGGCTTCAACAACGTCTTCGGGTATTATTTCGAGATTTCCCATGCGAATAAACTGCCCGTCCCGGCGTATTTCACGCGGAAGCAGACCCTGGCGAACGCCGAGCGCTACATCACGCCCGAGCTGAAGGAATTTGAAGTGAAGGCGCTCTCCGCGAAGGAAAAGACGGAAGAGCTGGAGCTGCGCATTTATCAGGAAGTGAAAAACGCCATCCGCCCGGCCATCGCGGACATGCAGAAGACGGCCCGGGCCGTGGCCGCGGTGGACTCGCTCGCCAGCCTTGCCCGGGCGGCGCTGAAAGACCGGTACGTGCGGCCCGCCATCACGCGGGACGAGCGCATCGTCATCAGGGACGGGCGGCATCCCATGGTGGAGCACGCCCTGAAGCGGGAGCTCTTCGTGCCGAACGACACGACGCTCAATCATTCCGACCAGGAGATCCTCATCATCACCGGACCGAACATGGCGGGGAAATCCACCTACATGCGGCAGGTGGCGGTGCTCACCATCATGGCGCAGGCGGGGTCCTTCATTCCCGCGAAGAGCGCGTCCTTCACCCCGGTGGACCGGATTTTCACCCGCGTGGGGGCCACGGACGATATTTCCACCGGGCAGAGCACTTTCATGGTGGAAATGCAGGAAGTGTCCCAGATCCTGAAATGCGCCACGAAAAACAGCCTCATCCTCCTCGACGAGATCGGGCGGGGCACGTCCACCTACGACGGCATGAGCATCGCCCGCGCCGTGGTGGAGTACATCGACAGCAAAATCCACGCGTACACGCTCTTTGCGACGCACTACCACGAGCTCTCCGATATGGAAGCGGCGAGCCCGCATATCAAAAATTACACCGTCACCGTGAAGGAGCGGGGCAAAGACATCACTTTCCTCCGGCGCATCGTCCCGGGCTCGGCGGACCGGAGCTACGGCATCCACGTGGCGCGCCTGGCGGGCCTTCCCGAGACGCTTCTCGCTCGGTCCGAGGAGATCCTCGCGGGGCTCGAAGCGCAGGACGGGCGGACGGCGGCTCCCGCGCCGAAAGAGAGCGCGGAAAGCGCCGGCGGGGGCGACCTTTTCGCCGCGCCCATCATCGACGAGCTCCGCCATCTGGACGTGATGAGCAAGACCCCCATCGAAGCGATGGAAATTTTATTCCGCCTCAGTCAGGAGGCAAAGGAGAGTCAGTAAATGCCTGTGATACATGTACTGGATGCGGTCACCGCCAGCCAGATCGCCGCGGGCGAAGTGGTGGAGCGCCCGGTGAACGCCGTGAAGGAGCTCGTGGAAAACGCCGTCGACGCGGGGGCCCGCGACATCGAGACGGAAATCGCCGGAGGCGGCGTGGACTATCTGCGCGTCACCGACGACGGATGCGGCATGTCCCCCGAGGACGCGGCCCTCTCCATCGTGCGCCACGCCACGAGCAAGATTCAGAGCGCGGACAACATTTACCACATTTCCTCTCTCGGCTTCCGCGGGGAAGCGCTCGCGAGCATCGCCTCCATCTCCCGCATGACCATCACCACCCGCACGAAGGACGAAGAAGAAGGGACGGAAGTCTCCGTGGAAGGGGGTGAAGTGCGTTCTGTCGCGCCCTGCGGCGCGCCGGAAGGGACCACCGTGGAGGCGAAGGACCTCTTTTACAACGTGCCCGCCCGGAAGAAATTCCTGAAATCGGAACGCACCGAAGCGGGCCGCATCAGCCAGATGCTGGGCAAGCTCGCCATGGCCAATCCGGGCATCGCGTTCCGTCTCATCAACAACGGCCGCGCCGTGGTGGAGACGCCCGGCAACGGCCGCCTCGTGGACGCCGTGTCCGCCCTGTACGGGCTCGAGACGGCGGGGGAAATGCTCGAAGTGAAGGAGGAGACGGACGGGGCGCTCCTCGAAGGGCTCATTTCGAAGCCGTCTCTTCTGAAAAGCAGCCGCGCCCAGCAGACCGTCATCGTGAACCGCCGCGTGGTGGAAAACAGCACGGTCACCAAGGCGGTGGACAACGCGTACCATTCGCTCCTCCCGAAGAACGGCTTCCCCGTCTTTGTGCTGCACCTCACCGTGCCGCCGGAGACGGTGGACGTGAACGTCCATCCCCAGAAGCGGGAAATCAAATTTCAGGACGAGCAGGCCATCTTCCGCCTCGTGTACCACGCGGTGCTCGCGGCGCTCACCTCGCAGCACGCTCCGGACCGGGTGGCGGCGGGCATGATTCACGCCGCGCCGAAAGAAGCCCTCGGGGAAGACGCGATGCGGACCATCCGCACGGAAGAGCCCGCCCCCGCGCCGCAGCGCCTCTGGGGCGAATCCTCCGCCGCGTACGGCGCGTCCCCCGCGTCCGACATGAGCGCCGGTCTCCGTACGCCGTCCGCGCCGTACGCGCCCCGTCCGCAGACGGCGGAGCCGCGGGCGGAAGCGTACGAGCCCCGCGCGGGCCGGGATGCGCTCCTCTCGGACCGGTCCGTCTTCGCCGCCGCGCAGAAGACCGCCCCCGCGCCGCTCTTTGATGACGCGCCGGCCGATGCGGCGGAAGAGCCGGTCATTCCCCTCGGGCAGATCGCGGACTGCTTCATCGTGTGCCAGCACGGGCGGGAACTCTTCCTCATCGACCAGCACGCCGCCCACGAGCGCGTGCGCTACGACCGCCTCGCCGAACGGGCGGAAGGCATCCCCGTGCAGGAACTGCTCATTCCCTACCTCATCCACGCGGAGCCGGCGGACGTGGACCTGCTCCTCGAGCGGGCGGACGAACTGAAGCGGCTGGGCATCGTCTTCGAGCAGGCCGGCCCGGACGTGATCCGCGTCACCGGCGCGCCGGAAGACCTCTCCGAGAGCGACATGGAGCGGGTCATCCGGGACGTGCTCGTCGCCTTCCACGAAAAAGACGTGCCCTCGCCGGAGACCCTGCGCCACCGCATGATGGCCTACGCGGCGTGCCGCGGCGCGATCAAGGCGGGAGACCCGCTCAATATCCGCCAGATGAAAGAACTCATCCGCGACCTCTTCCAGACGGCGCGGCCCTTCGTGTGCCCCCACGGCCGGCCCACCATCGTGCGGTTCACTCCGGAAGAGCTGGGCCGCCTCTTCCACCGCACATGATCGCCGTCACCGCCGTGCACAAAGCACCGCCGGACGTCGTCGCCCATGCGAAAGCGCGCGCCGCCTTCCTCGGCCTGCCCTACCGGGAGCGGCTCTCCACCTTCGAAGCGATGGAAGCGGACGGGACGGAGGCGTTCCTCGTGTACGGCAGGCGCGGCCCCGCCCTGTGGCGCGGCGGCCGGGAGCACGTCTTTCACACCGGTACGGCGCGGCTCCGCCTCCTCGCCCTGGCCCGCGGCGGGACCGACCGGCTCTGCGCCCTCCTGCCGGAAGGGACGCGGACCGTCCTCGACTGCACCTTCGGCGAAGGAAAAGACGCGCTCGTCCTCTCGTACTACCTCGGGCCGGCGGGCCGCGTGACTGCCCTCGAAAAGAGCGCCGCCCTCTGGGAAATCGGGCAGGACGGCCTCGCGCACTTCACGGACGAAGACCCCGCCGTCACCGCCGCCCTGCGGCGCGTTACACTTCTCCGGGCGGACTTCCGCGATTTCCTCCGCCGCGCGCCCGACGGGGCGTACGACGCGATTTATTTCGACACCATGTTCCGCCGGCCCGTGAAGCGCGCCGTCAATAACCGCGAAGCCTTCCGGAGCGGCGCGTGCTACGACACGCTGGACGAAGCGGTCCTCGCGGACGCCCTCCGCGCGGCGCGCCGGGCGGTCATCGTGAAAGAGCGGCCCTTCGCGGCGGTCTTCCGGAGCGCGCTCTTCACGGACGTGCACCGCCGCCGGGGGCAGACCACCGCCTACGGCGTCATCCGCAGGGGAAAGGAGCGGCCATGAAAGGACAGGTCATCACCATACTGGGTCCCACCGCGTCGGGCAAGACCGCGCTCTCCGTGCGCCTCGCGAAGCGCCTCGGCGCGTGCGTCATCTCCGGCGACGCCTTTCAGGTGTACCGCGGCATGGACATCGGCACGGCGAAAGTCACCGCGGAAGAAGCGGACGGCGTGCCCCATTACCTCGTGGACTGCCTCGACCCGCGGGAGAGCTGGACCGCGGGCCGCTTCTGCGAACTCGCGGGCGGCATCATCGCGCGGGAAAACGCCGCAGGGCGCGTGCCCATCCTCTGCGGCGGCACCGGCCTCTACGTGCAGAGCCTCCTCGAGGGCTACACCTTTCTGCCGAAAGGGGAAGGCATCCACAGCCGCTGGCACGATTTCTACACCGCACACGGCGCGGACGCCCTCCGGGACGAACTCCTCCGCCGGGGCGCGCGGGAAGCGGACATCCCCGCCGACCCCCAGCGGCGCATCCGCCTCCTCGAAGTGATGGACCTCGGGGGCGGCACGGCGGGAAAAAGCAGCGGCCGCGTCTACGCCGGGCCCGTGGTGGGCCTGACCATGGACCGGGCCTGGCTCTACGAGCGCATCAACCGGCGCGTGGACCAGATGATGGCCGCGGGCCTTGCGGACGAAGTGCGCCGCCTCCTCGCCGCGGGCGTGCCCCGGGACGCCCAGTCCATGCGCGGCATCGGCTACCGCGAGACGGCGGAGGCCCTCGCGGGAGAGACGACCCTCGCCGAAGCGGCGGAACGCATCAAGACGAACACCCGCCATTTCGCCAAGCGCCAGCTCACGTGGTACCGACGCATGCCCTACATCCAATGGTTCGAAAGAAAACAGGGCGAAAAAGAAGAAATGTGGTATCATACCATAGAACAAACCATCATTTCACAAATCGAGGGAGACAGTCATGGAAGGAAAAATGAATTTACAGGACACATTTCTGAATGAAGCGCGGAAAGAAAACGCGCCGGTGAGCATCTACCTCATGAGCGGCGTCCAGCTGAAAGGGCGGGTCAAGTCCTTCGACAGCTTCACCGTGCTCCTCGTGAGCGAAAACGGCTCCCAGCTCATCTACAAACACGCCATCTCCACCATTCAGAGACTTTGAGCCCGGCCCCGCGCGGGGCTTTTTTTACAGGAGGAAACCATTGATGAACCTGCAGCTTCTGTCCCCGTCGTTCGCCGTGTGCCGCCTCCGCGCGCTTCCGCAGAAGGTGCGGCGGTGGCACTTCCTTGCCGTCACCGACGAGGAAATCTCCCTCGTCTGCCCCGAAGAAGACGCGCCGGCGGACGCGGAACGCATCGACCGGGGCTGGCGCGCCCTCCGCGTGGATGGGCCGCTCGACTTTTCCCTCATCGGCATCCTCGCCGATCTCTCCACCGCCCTCGCCGCGGCGGACGTGGGCCTCTTCGCCGTCTCCACCTACGACACGGACTACCTCCTCGTGAAAGAGACGCAGCTCGCCCGCGCAGTGGAAGCCCTCGCCCGCGCCGGCCACACCGTGCGGCAGTAAAACCGCGGGACACACCGCAAGCCTTTGCAAATCCTTGCAGAAATACAAACGCGCAGAGACATTTTCTCCGCGCGTTTTTCTGTGGCACTGTGAAATTTTTGATATAATACAAAGCAATGGAAATGAAACAGAAGGGATATGAGGATATGCCGGTACCGAAATATTACGAGTTTCAGGCGCCCATGCTGCGGTTTTTGAGCGATGGGCAGTCGAGGAAAATCAAAGAAGTGCGGGAGGCAATGAAAGCCTATTTTAATCTGAGTGATGACGATGTGGCGGAACTCCTTCCCAGCAAGCAGCAGACGTATTTTGCCAATCGCGTAGGATGGGCGAGCACCTATTTGAGCAAAGCGGGACTCATTGATAAACCGCGGCGCGGCGAAGTGGTCATTACCGAAGAAGGGAAGAAAGCGCTGGAAAATCTGCCGGAAGTCGTGGACAGTCAATGGCTGAGCCGGTATTCTTCTTTCCGTGAATTTGTCGGAGAGGATGAGACGGAGCAGAATGCAGCGGGAAAAACCGCCGCCGAAGAGGAGACCGGGGTGTCTCAGCCTGTGGAAAAAATAGACGACAGTACGGAAACGCCGGACGATGCGTTTGAAAACGCGTTCCAGAAAATTCACAGAGAATTGCAGGACGCGCTCATGGAAGAAGTGATGCGCATTTCTCCGAAAGCGTTCGAACAGATGGTGCTCGACCTCATGGCGAAGATGGGCTACGGCACTTTTGAAAACGCGGGGCGCACCACCTCCTACGCGGGCGACGAAGGCATCGACGGCATCATCATGGAGGACAAGCTCGGCTTTGACCTCATTTACATTCAGGCGAAGAAATGGGGCAAAGACCACGTGGTCGGGCGGCCGGAAGTGCAGGCGTTCGTGGGAGCCATCGCGGGCAAAGGCGGACAGGGCCTCTTCGTCACCACGTCCAGCTTCAGCCGGCAGGCGCGGGACTACGCGGAGAAACAGCACATCATTCTCATGGACGGCGAGAAACTCACCAACTACATGATTGAATACAACTTCGGCGTGCGCACGCGGAAAGTGTTTGAAATCAAAGCGGTGGACACGGACGTATTTAACGAATACGACGAATGAAAAGGGCGCGGGGCATCCGCGCTTTTTGCGTGCGCTATAATGGAAGAAAAGGCTCCCGCGGGGAGCGGTAAAGGAGGCAGGGGTATGAAGGTCATGCTCATTAACGGCAGTCCCCATGCGCGGGGCTGCACGTACACGGCGCTCCGCGAGGCGGCGGACGCGCTCGAGAGAAACGGCGTCGAGACGGAGTGGATGCATGTGGGCGGCGCGCCCGTGGCGGGGTGCATCGCGTGCAGCCGGTGCCGGACGACGGGGGAATGCTTCGTGAAGGACAAGGTGAACGAGCTGCTGGAAAAGCTGCCGGAGATCGACGGATTCCTCGTGGGTTCGCCTGTGTATTATGCGGGCGCGGCGGGGCAGCTCATCGCATTTCTGGACCGGGCGTTCTACGCGGGGGCGGGCCGTTTCGACGGGAAGCCGGCCGCGGCGGTGGTGAGCTGCCGCCGGGGCGGCGCGACCGCGGCGTTCGAGCAGATCAACAAATTTTTCTCCATGAACAATATGCCCATCGTCACGTCCCAGTACTGGAATCAGGTGCACGGCTTCACGCCGGACGACGTGCGGCAGGATCTGGAGGGGCTGCAGACGATGCGGACTCTCGGAAACAACATGGCGTGGCTGCTGCAATGCATCGAAGCGGGGCGGAAGGCGGGCATCGGGAAGCCGGCGCGCGAGCCGTTCCAGATGACGAATTTTATCCGGTGAAACGAAAACCGCAGGGCGTGAGAGCTCTGCGGTTTTTCTGTGGAAATGGAGGGAAGCGTCACCGGCCGGGTACGCGGAGGAGGAAGAGCGCCGCGAGAAGCACGGGCTGGTGAAGGAGATAGAAGAGAAGGGAGTGCCGTCCGATGCATGCGAGCCATGCCGGGGCGGGCCGGGCGAGGAGAGCGAGGCGGCCCCGCGCGGCGGCGAGGCGGTGCGCGAAGAAGCCTGCGCCGTAGAGGAAAATCCACGGGACGAGGGAGAAGTAGTCGAGGGAGATAAAATCCGCCGGGGGAAAGCCGAGGTACGCCGTGAGGAGATTCGCATACCACGAGCCGGGCAGGCCCGCGATCGTGAAGAAGGGCGGGAAGCCGAGGACACCTTCATTGACGCCGCGGACGAGGACAAAGAGAAGCAGGCTCCCCGCGAGGCCCGCCGCGGGCGGCGTGCGGCGGAGCAGGGGCGAGAGCGGCGCAAGGAGCAGCATGGCCGAGCCGAGAAAGGTGAGGATGCCGAAGAGGATGGGCGCGCCCGGCATGAAGCACAGCGTGGACGCGGTGACGGCCGCGCCGCAGAAGAAGACTTCCGCGCCGCGCCGGAGAGGCCGGCGGCCGAGCGGCCAGGAGAAGCCCGAGAGGAAGATAAAGGACCAGCAGATGCTCTGCTGCCACAGATAGAGTGCGGACGCGTGCGCGAGAAGCCACGTCCAGCCGCAGAGATGGAGCAGGTCCCACGCGAGGTGGAAGCCCGCCATGCTGAGGAGCGACGCGCCGCGGAGCGCATCGAGAAGCGCGTATCGGTTTCCCGTCATGGAGATCTCCTTTCCGTCGTATTTTCTGCATTGTAGCGCATGAAAGGCGGCTTCTGTCAAGGCGGCGAAATTGCCTCTTGCAAATCGCGGCGCATGTGGTATAATTATTTTCGTCATCAAGTGCGGCGGCTTTTCAGAAAAAGAAAAAACGGCATTTGACAGGACAGAAAACAGATGGTATAATTACCTTCGTTGAAACGGATCATTAGCTCAGTTGGTAGAGCACCTGACTCTTAATCAGGGTGTCCGGGGTTCGAGGCCCTGATGATCCACCAGACTCATTCCCGTCACGTTGTGGCGGGTTTTTCTTTTGCCCGGAAGCGGATCCGGAAAGCGTTTCCTTTATTCTTTCCTGCGGCGGTTGTGTTACAATAGATAAAAATTCCATCGGAGGTGGATCATGAAATACAGAAGCACACGGAGCGGCGAGACGGTGACGGCCGCGGAGGCGCTCCTGCGGGGGCTTGCGGCGGACGGCGGGCTGTACGTGCCGGAGGCGCTGCCCGCGCCGTTCCTGTCGTATGACGCGATGAAGGATTTTTCCTATGAGGAGACGGCGGTGTACGTGCTGCGCCGGTTCTTTGCGGAGATCCCTGAGGAAGAGCTGGCGGACTTCGTGCACCGGGCGTACGGCGGCACGTTTGAGACGGACGACGTCGTGCCCGTGCGGACGCTCGGCGGGGCCGCATCCGCGGCGGAAATGTTCCACGGCCGGACCTGCGCCTTCAAGGATCTGGCGCTTTCGCTTTTCCCGTACCTGCTCACGTGGGCGAAGAAGGAAATGGGCGAGGCGCGGCAGGTGCTCATCCTCACGGCCACGTCGGGCGATACGGGCAAGGCCGCGCTCGAAGGATTCCGGGACGTGCCGGGCACGAATATCTGCGTCTTCTATCCGTCTCACGGGGTGAGCCCGCTCCAGAAGGACCAGATGCAGAAGCAGGAAGGGGCGAACGTCGCCGTGTGCGGCATCGAGGGCAATTTTGACGATGCCCAGAGCGCGGTGAAAGCGATTTTTTCCGCGGGGCTTCCGCCGGAAGACGGCGGGGACGCGGTGGTATTCTCCAGCGCCAATTCCATCAATATCGGGCGGCTCTATCCGCAGGTGGTGTACTATGTGTGGATCTGGCTCTCTCTCGTGCGCGAGGGGGTCGTCGGAAAGGACGAACCGTTCAACGTGGCGGTGCCCACGGGCAATTTTGGCAATATCCTCGCCGCATGGACGGCGAAACAGATCGGCGCGCCCATCGGACGGCTCATCTGCGCGTCCAACGAAAACCATGTGCTGAGCGACGTCCTTGCGTCGGGTGTGTACGACCGGCGGCGCGAGTTCCACCTCACGAAGTCGCCTTCCATGGATATTCTCATTTCGTCCAATTTTGAGCGCTTCCTCTACTATATGGCGGGCGAAGCGGAGACCCGCGCGGCCATGGCCTCGCTGACGGAGGACGGCGTCTACACCGTGCCGGCGGACGCGCTGGCCCGCATGCAGGCGGAAATGCTCGCCGGCTGGGCGGACGAAGCGGCCATGGAGGAAGCGGCGGGCCGGGTCTACGAGGCGTACGATTATCTCATGGATCCGCACACCGCCGTGGCTTACGCGGTGTACCACCGCCTGCGCCGGGAGGGGAAGATCGCCCGGGGCTCCCACACGGTGATCGCCGCTACGGCGCATCCGTACAAGTTTCCCGACGCGGCGGCGGACGCGCTGCATCTCTCCGTCTCGGGGAGCGCCTATGACAAGCTGCGCCAGCTCGCGGACGCGTCGGGGATTCCCGTGCCGCCGCAGCTCGCCCGGCTGGAGCACGCGCCGGTGCGCTTCCCCGGCGTCATCGCCAGAGACGCCATCGCGGCGTATGTGAAGGACTGCGCCCGCGCCATCGGAAAAGAGCGCGGAGAATCATGAGACGGCGCAGCTGGGACGAAAAAGGGGAGCGCCGCTTCCGCCTGATCCTTCTCGCCGTGCTGATCCTCGCGCTCGCGTCCATCCACCTCATCGCGCCGGGCTTCTATCCCACCATCTGGGAGCTCATGAAGAACCGGGATCTGGAAGGGCTCATCCTCTACCTCCAGAGTTTCGGCATCTGGGCAGTCTTTGTGAGCTTCTTTATTGATGTGGTCATCAATATCGTGGGCTTTCTTCCGTCCATTTTCATTTCCACCGCAAACGGCCTCATCTTCGGTCTGTTCTGGGGGACCATCATTTCCTGGCTGGCGGAGACCACCGGCGTGGTCATTTCTTTCTGGGCCATGCGCGTGCTCTTCCGCACCATGGCGATGCATCTCATCGAAAAGAGCAAAACCCTCTCAAAGCTGGACCAGTACGAATCGTGGCAGGCCGTCGCCGTGGCGCGGGCCATCCCCTACATGCCGAACGGCCTCGTCACCGCCGTGTCCGCGCTGTCATCCATGCCCTTTGAACGGCATCTCCTGGGCAGTCTCATCGGGAAGCTGCCCTCCGTGGCGCTCGAAGTCTGCGTGGGGCACGACGTGGTCCGCATGGGACAGCACGCGGAGCGCCTCACCATCATCGTCCTCGTGGTGGCCGTCATCTACGGATTCATCTGGTGGCGCACGAAGAAAAAGAAAAAAGCCGCATCGGACGGCGAAACGAAATAAAAAAGGAATCCTGCCGCACGGCGGGATTTTTTTTGTGCAGGCCGTCCATCCGACGCGGGGAGTCCGCTGTTCTTTTGATAAAAAATCTCACAGATTTCTCTCGGAAAACAAGGAAATCAAAATAAATCGGGAATAGAAAAATCGCCCCGCCGCGGGCGGAGAGACGGCCTGCTATAGATTTTGCGCATGCCGCGGATAAAATCTGCGTATGTTGCTATAACTTTTTCCCATGAGTACAATTGAGGATATGTTCAGCCTGCCGCGCGGCAGGCCCTGACGCGGACACGGCGCGGGGACGAAAGATCCCGCCGTAGGCGCCGCCGGTCGTCAGAGCAGGACTCCTCCGGGAGCCCGGACAGTAGGGGGGAAATATGAATAACGAAGACAAAGAATTCCACGAAGACCTGGAACGCGGCCTGAAGGCGCGCCACATTCAGCTCATCGGGCTGGGCGGCGCCATCGGGGTCGGCCTGTTTCTCGGCTCCGCCACGGCCATCGAGCTGGCGGGCCCGTCGGTGCTGCTCACGTACATCATCGGAGGCATCGCCATTTATTTCATGATGCGCGCCCTGGGCGAGCTGTCCATCGCCTACCCCGTATCGGGCGCATTCAGCGCGCACGCCACGCGCTTCCTCGGGCCGAAGTGGGGCTATCTCACCGGGTGGACCTACTGGTACATGTGGATGGTGACCTGCATGGCGGAGCTGACCGCCGTGGGGATCTACATGAATTTCTGGTTCCCTGAACTGCCGCAGTGGCTCTCGGCGCTCGTCGCGCTCCTCATCATGACGGCCATCAATTTCATCGCCGTTTCCGCTTACGGGGAGTGTGAATTCTGGTTTGCGCTCATCAAGATCGTCACCATCATCTTCATGATTGTCTCCGGCGCGGGTATGATTTTCTTCGGCATCGGCAACGGCGGCATCGCCACGGGCATCAGCAATCTCTGGGCGAACGGGGGCTTCTTCCCAAACGGCATCGAAGGCACGCTCATGGCGCTCGTCATGGTCATGTATTCGTACCTGGGCATCGAAATCATCGGCGTCACCGCCGGCGAAGCGAAAGACCCGAAGAACACCATCAGAAAATCCATCGACGAAGTGTTCTGGCGCATTCTCATTTTCTATGTGCTGTCTCTGGCGGTCATCATGTCCATCTATCCCTGGAATGAAATCGGCCATATGGGCAGCCCCTTCGTCATCACCTTTGAAAAGCTGGGCATCCGCGGCGCGGCGGACATCATCAATCTGGTGGTCATCACGGCGGTGCTCTCCTCGTGCAACAGCGGCATCTTTAGCTCGGGCCGCATGCTCTACAACCTGTCTCTGCAGGGCAACGCGCCCCAGTGCTTCCAGACGCTGAACCGGCACCGCCTCCCTTGGGTGGGCATCCTCTTCTCCGCGTTCATCCTGCTCATCGCCGTGGTGCTGAATTACGTCATGCCTTCGCATGTCTTCGTGTACATCACGAGCGTGGGCTCCTTCGGCGCGATGTGGACCTGGTTCGTCATTCTCCGCACGCAGCAGAAATTCCGCGCGTCCCTCACGGAAGAGGAAAAAGCGAAACTCACCTATAAAATGCCCGGCGCGCCCTACACGGGCTGGCTCACCATCGCGTTCCTCCTGTGCGTGGTCGTTGCGTCGGCTTTCCGCGAAGATACGCGCATCGCCCTCTACGTTACCCCCGTCTGGTTTGCCATCCTCCTTCTCGGCTACCGCTTCATCGAACGGAAACACCGCGCGGGCCGGAAAGTGGTGGACGTGGTCACGGCGACGGCGAACCATCCGGAGACGCAGGAATAAGAACTCTCCTCTGTCGGCACAGCGCCCGCGCTGTGCTTTTTCTTTTGGAAAGAGCGTCCGGAGGAGACCGAAAAGGCATTGGTGTTTCTGCTTCCCTTCATGATATAGTAAAGGGAAAAGCGGGCCGCACAGGCTGCGGATTCCGCGGGGATTTTCAGAAAGGGGCTGACGGCATGCGGTTTCGCTGGGCATATCCTCTGGTGATGGCGGCGGTTTTTACGGCGGGGGCGGCGGCCGCGGAGCCCGCCGGGTACTGGAACGGCGATCCCGATTTTCCGCTCGCCTGCTCCGACGGCGGGGAGGCGTGGTATCTTCACCGGAGCGCGGCGAAGATCACGGCGAATGATGCGGCGGCGCTCGTTTTCTCCGCGGATGTGTTCGTGGTCCAGGCCGGGCAGGACCCGAATGCCTATGAGTTCCGGCGGTACTGGTTCCGCAAGCCCCAGTCCGAAGACCCGTACACGGTGTACGTGCGGCAGGGAGACGCGGGGGAATGGACGGCGCTGTCTCTTGCGGACCCGGAAGACCGGACGGCGGCCGCGCTCTTCCTCGCGGGATGGGAGGCGGCCGCGGGATTTCCCTACGGCCTGGCCGCGCCGGAGGGGTGAAGCGGGATTCCTTGACAAATATTTCCCTGCCAATTATAATGATGAAGTTGATAAATTTTTCAGAATGCCTCAGCCGTCATTCACCGTCGGCGCAGTTCGAGTTCGGTAAGGAGGTGCAAGAAATGCCAGCCCCTAAGAGAAAACATTCCAAAGCCCGTCGCGACAAGAGACGCGCCAACTGGAAACTGACCGTTCCGGGTCTTGTGGAATGCCCGCAGTGCCACGCACTGAAGATGCCTCACCGCGTCTGCCCGGTGTGCGGTTTCTATAAAGGCAAGTCTGTCGTAGCCGCAAAGACCGCTGAATAAGAACAGGAAAATGCACCCGACCGGGTGTATTTTTTTTGCGCATGCGGATTTGGCGCGGTCTTATGCAAAGACAGCATGAATATGATATAATGAAAAAATCCAAACTGCGGAGCCGGCCGTTTCAGGGAGAAAAAGAAGCGGCACGCCGGGCCGCAGGATTGCAGGAGGTTGAGAAGTATGGAAGGTAAAACATGGAAGGCGCTCGCGGCCGCCGCGCTGCTGGGCCTTTCCGCAGCGGGGCTCGCCGGATGCGGCGGCTCCGGAGGCGGGGCGGACGGCGGCAAACAGATGGTGGGCGTGGTGCAGATCGTGCAGCACCCGGCCCTGGACGAGGCCAATAAAGGATTCGTCCAGGCGCTGAACGACCGGGGCCTTGCGGACAAAATCGAAATCGACCAGCAGAATGCCCAGGGCGACCAGTCCAATCTGCGGTCCATCGCAAACCGCTTCGTGACCGGCAGATACGCCCTCATCGGGGCGATTTCCACGCCGGCCGCCCAGGCCATGGCGAACGCCACCGCAGACATTCCCATCGTGTGCACGGCGGTGACAAATTATGAGACCGCCCGCCTCATGGCGTCGGAGACCGCGCCGGACGGCAACGTCACGGGCACGTCGGACCGGGGCCCCACGGAGAAGGAAGTGGCGCTCATCCGGGAGATCCAGCCCGGCGCGAAGGCCATCGGCATCATTTACAATTCAAGCGAAATCAACTCGGTCATCCAGGCCCGGCATCTCCGCGAGATCTGCGAGCCCCTCGGCATCACCGTAAAGGAGCTCACGGTAAACTCCATCAACGACATTCAGCAGGTGGCGGAGAGCTTCGCAGGCCAGGTGGACGCGATCTACGTCCCCACGGATAACGTGGTGGCTTCGTCCATCCCGACGCTCATGTCCGTGGCGAACGCCGCGAAGATTCCCGTGTACGGCGCGGAAGTGGGCCATGTGGAAAACGGGGTGCTCGCCTCCGAGTCCATCAGCTACTACGACATCGGCTATCAGGCCGGAGACATGGCGGCGGACATTCTCGAAGGAAAGAAGACCGTAAAGGATCTCCCCGTGGAGACCGCGGAGAAATCGCAGCTCTACATCAATAAACAGGAAATGGAATTCCTGGGGCTTCCCATCCCGCAGTCCGTACTGGACCGCGCGGAGATGATCTGATAGAAGCATAGGAGACGGAGACGGCGGGGAAGTCGCCGCTCCGGGAAGCGGGCCCGGCCCGCAGGCGCGTAAGCGCATACAGAAGGAGGAAAGCAGCATGGAAGGCAGAACAATGTGGAAAAAGGTACTCGCAGCAGGCGTCCTGGGGCTTATGGCCGCTGGACTTGTGGCCGGATGCGGCGGCGCGGGAGACAAAGCGGACAGCGGCAAACAGATGGTGGGCGTGGTGCAGATCGTGCAGCACCCGGCCCTGGACGATTCCAATAAAGGCTTCGTCCAGGCCCTGAACGACCGGGGCCTGGCGGATAAAATCGAAATCGACCAGCAGAACGCCCAGGGCGACCAGTCCAATCTCCAGACCATCGCGAACCGCTTCGTATCCGGCAAATACGCCCTCATCGGGGCGATTTCCACGCCGGCCGCGCAGTCTATGGCAAACGCCACGAAGGATATCCCCATCGTGTGCACCGCCATCGCGGATTTTGAAAACGCGAAGCTCATGGCTTCGGAGGCCGCGCCCGACGCGAACGTCACGGGCACCCACGACCGGGGGCCTCTCGATAAGCAGGTGGCGCTCATCCGGGAGATCCAGCCGAATCTCAAACGGCTGGGCATCATGTACAATTCGAGTGAAATCAATTCCGTCATTCAGGCGGACAATCTGAAGAAGGAATGCGCGAAGTACGGCATCGAAGTGGTGGAAGTGACGGTGAACTCCATCAACGACGTGCAGCAGGCGGCGGAAAGCTTCCTCGGCAGCGTGGACGCGATCTTCGTGCCCACGGATAACGTGGTGGCCTCGTCCATTCCGAACCTGATGGCCATGGCGAACCGCGGGAAGATTCCCGTGTACGGCGCGGAAGCGGGCCACGTGCAGAACGGGGCGTTCGCCTCCGAGTCCATCAGTTTCTACGACATCGGATACCGCGCGGGGGAAATGGCCGCGGATATCCTCGAAGGAAAAAAGACCGTGAAGGACCTCCCCGTGGAAGGGGCGGCCCAGTCGAAGCTCTTCATTAACAGACAGGAAATGGAAACGCTCGGCATTTCCGTGCCGCAGTCGGTGCTGGACCGGGCGGAGCTCATCTGAGAAAGCGGAGGGTTTCGGGAGGACAGACACAGGAAATGATCCGATGGCTTCTGCGGTTGCTGGCGCTGCTCTGCGCGGGCTCGCTGGCGGCGTGCCTCCTGCTGCGGCAGGGCGGGGCGGAACAGGAAGCGCCCGTGCAGCCGCTCCCGAAAAAAGAGGTCTATGCGGTGGGCATCCTGCAGGGCGACCGCGTGCCTGAGCAGGACCGCCTGCGGGAAGGCTTTCTCGCGGCGCTCGCCGGGGAAGGCTGGACGCCGGGGGACAATCTCCGGGTGGACATCGTCGACGGCGGAGGCAGCCGGACGGCCCTCGAAGCGGGGGCGGCCCGGTTCCGCCGGGAAGGAAAAGACCTTGTGTGCGCCGTAGGCACCGACGCGGCGGAGGCGGCGGCCCGCCGGTTCCGCACGACCCCCGTGGTGGGCGCGGGCGTGCTCTATTTCACCAGCCAGCCGTGGTTCAAAGGGCATAAAAACCTGACCGGCACCATGTCCCTGCCGGAAGTGGTGCAGCAGTTCGACACGGCGCGGCGCGTCCTCAAAGCCAGGCGGATCGCCGTCCTGTACTCGGAAGACAGCGGGGAAGCGGACCTCCAGCTGAAATGGCTGCAGAGCGCCGCGGCGGACAAGGGGATCACCCTCGTGAAGGAAAAAGTCGCGCACAACGCTTCGCCCGAAGCGGTGGCGGCCTCCCTCGCAGGCCGGGCGGACGCGGTGTACGTCGCCGTGGACGAGCGCATGCAGCGCCATTTCCGGACCATCGCGGCGGCCCTCACCGCGGCGGGGATTCCCGTCGTGGGCGGCGACGAAGACATGGTGCGCCACGGGGCGGTGCTCTCCGTCTCGGAGGATTATTACCGCATGGGCTTCGACGCGGGCCTCATGGCGGCGCGGCTCCTCGAGGGGGCGCTGCCGCAGGACCTCCCCGTGCGCCGGCAGAAGGACCCGGATCTCGTGGTCAATATGGCCGCGGTGAATGCGTTTCATCTGGGCCTGCCGGGCGGCCTCTGGCAGAAAGCGCGTAAATTGTATTTGTATGACGGTCAGCCGGCGCGGCCGTAAACGCCGGACAGCGGGAACGGTTCCCGGACATTAAGGAGTGGAGAAATCGATGTTTGATCTTGCAGTTTCCACCGTGGCGCAGGGCCTCATGTGGTCCATCCTCGCGCTGGGCGTATTTCTTTCTTTCCGCGTGCTGGACGTGCCGGACATGACCTGCGAAGGGAGCTTTCCTCTCGGCGGGGCCATCGCGGCCACCCTTATCGCCGCGGGCGGCTCTCCCTGGCTGTCCCTCATCGCCGGTGCGGCGGGCGGCATTGTGGCGGGCACCGTGTCGGGCATCCTGTACACGAAGCTGAAAATTCCCGCCATTCTCGCCGGGATCCTCACCATGATCGCGCTCTATTCCATCAACCTGCACATCATGGGCAAGGCGAATATTTCGCTTCTCCGCACGGACACCGTGTTTACCCTCACCCAGAAGGCGCTCGGCATCAGCCAGGGCGCGGCGGCCTTCCTGCTGCCGGCCGTGCTGGTGGTCGCGCTCGGGCTTGCCACCTACTGGTTCTTCGGCACGGAGATCGGCATGTGCATCCGCGCTACGGGCTTCAACGTGCAGATGATGCGCGCCCAGGGCGTGAATACGGACACCATGATCATCGTGGGCCTTTTCATCAGCAACGCGTTCATCGGCCTCTGCGGCGCGGTGGTCGCGCAGAATAACGGCTTTGCCGACGTGGGCATGGGCATCGGCACCATTGTCATCGGCCTAGCCTCCGTCATCATCGGGGAAGTCATCCTCGGCGTGAATTCCTTCAAGGCGTCTCTGTTCGCTGTCGTCCTCGGCTCGGTGCTGTACCGCATCGTCATCGCCGTGGTGCTTTTCATGGGCATGCCGCCGAACGATCTGAAACTCTTCACGGCCGTGCTCGTCATGATCGCCCTCGCCATGCCGATGATCAAGGAAAATCTGAACTTAGGAAAGGCGGCGTGACCCATGCTGGAAATCTCTCACATCAGCAAGACCTTTTTCAAAGGCACGCAGAATGAAAAGAAAGCGCTCGTGGATCTGTCCCTCACGCTGAACGACGGCGATTTCTGCACCGTCATCGGCGGCAACGGCGCGGGCAAGAGCACCCTCCTGAACAGCATCGCCGGGGCGTATATCCCCGACAGCGGGAGCGTGGTCATCGACGGAAACGACGTCACCCGCATGAGCGAATACAAGCGCGCCCGCTACATCGGCCGCGTTTTCCAGGACCCCATGAAGGGCACCGCCTCGGGCATGCAGCTCGAGGAAAATCTCATCCTCGCCGCGCGGCGCGGCGAATCCCGCCGCCTCCGCTGGGCTTTCGGCAGAGGAGACCACGACAGGTTCCGGGATATGCTCGCCCGGCTTGATCTCGGCCTGGAGAGCCGCCTCGAGACCCGCATCGGCCTTCTCTCCGGCGGCCAGCGCCAGGCGGTGACGCTTCTCATGGCCACGCTGAAAAAGCCGGAGATTCTCCTTCTCGACGAACCGACCGCCGCGCTCGATCCGAAGACGGCGGAAAAAGTGCTCAAGCTCACCGACGACATTGTGCGCGAGCAGCATCTCACTACGCTCATGATTACCCACAACATGCGCGACGCCCTCCGCTTCGGCAACCGCCTCATCATGATGAACAGCGGCCGCATCATCGCGGATTACTCGCCGGAAGAGAAAAAAGAACTCACCATCGACATGCTTCTCAAGAAATTTGAAGAGACGAGCGACGCCATCAGCGACCGCCTCATGCTCGGCAATTAAAAAAAGCCCCCGGATGTTCCGGGGTTTTTGCTGGAAAAAGCACGGAGCCCATCGGGACATCCGTGCTTTTTTTCGGATGCGTTCAGATTTTCTGCGGGCCCGTGGACCACACGTGCGCCGCTTTCGCCGCTTCGGGCGTATTCTGCGCCATCACTCCCGCGAGAGGATGCGGCACGTAGAGCTCGTCCAGATAGGCGATCTCCTCCGCCGTGAGCGACAGGTCCGCCGCCTTCGCCATGCCTTTCACGTGAGAGGCTTTCGTCGCGCCCACCACGGGAGCCGTCACGCGCGTGAGGAGCCAGGCGAGGGATACCTCCGTCATGGACACGCCCCGCGCGTCGGCGATTTCCTCCGCCCGGGCGATGATGGGCGCGTCTTCCGACGCCGTTCCGTCGTATTTCAGCTTCGCGTAGCTGTCCTCCGCAAGGCGCTTCGACGTCTCGCCGGGATGCTTCGAGAGCCGTCCGCCGGCGAGCGCGCTGTACGGCGTCATGGCGATGTGCTCCAGACGGCAGAAGGGCGCCATCTCCCGCTCTTCTTCGCGGAAAATCAGATTGTAATGGCCCTGCACCGACACGAACTGCGCAAAGCCTTCCCGCGCGGCGAAATCGTTGGCCCGGCAGAGCTGCCAGGCGAAGCAGTTTGAAATGCCGATGTACCGCGCCTTGCCCGCCTTCACCGCGTTATTCAGCCCTTCCATGATGTCTTCCAAGGGCGTCTGCCAGTCCCACATGTGGTAGATGTACAGATCCACATAGTCCATGCCCAGATTTTCCAGGCTCTTGTCCAGCATGCGGCGGATGTGCTCCTGCCCGGATACGCCCGCGGCGATTTCCTCGTTGGTGCGCGGCAGGAATTTCGTGGCCACCACCACGTCGTCCCGCTTCGCAAAGCGGCGGAGCGCCCGGCCGAGGTACTGTTCGCTCGTGCCGCTCTGGTACGCGATGGCCGTGTCGAAGAAATTGATGCCCCGCTCGAGGCCGAGGCGGATGATGGACCGGGACGTCTCTTCGTTCACCGTCCACGAATGCTGCCCCCGCGACGCGTCGCCGAAGCCCATGCATCCCATGCAGATGCGCGACACCGTCAGATCCGATGTTCCCAGTTTTGCATATTTCACAGCGATCCCTCCTTTTCCCGTATTGTATCCGTCCGCGGGGAAATGCGCACATGCTTCTTTTTCATGCCGATGCATACGCGGCGCGCATTTCCGGGAGGCGCCGCCGTCCGCGCGCAGAAAAGGCAGGGAGAACTCCCTGCCCGGTACCGGCCGCCGCGGCGGCTCAATATCCTTTTTTCTTGTCCACTACATTCAGCAGAGGCTGGCCGAGGCTCCACGCGGCGAAATTGTCCTGCAGGAGATCGAGGAGGCGGTCCCAGAAGTCGCGGGTCATGGACGCGGTGTGGGGCGTCATGAGGACGTTCTTCATGTCCCAGAAGGGATGGTCTGCGGGAAGCGGCTCTTTGCTGAAGACGTCCAGCGCCGCGCCGGCGAGATGCCCCGACTGCAGCGCGCTGATGAGCGCCGCTTCATCCACCACGGACGCGCGGGCGATATTGATGAAGAAGGCCCCTTCCTTCATGGCGGCGAATTTTTCCGCGTCGAAGAAATGATCCGTGTCGGGCGTCGCGGGGAGCGCCGCCACGATGACGTCCGCCGAGGGGAGGGCGGTCATGATGTCTTCCGTGCTGTACACTTCGTCTGCGAAGAGTTCGTCCGTGCGGCTCCGCTTCACCGCGGCGACGGTCATGCCGAAGACTTTGGCTTTCTCCGCCACGGCCCGGCCGATGCCGCCGAAGCCCGCGATGAGGAGGCGCTTCTTATACAGGATGTCCCCCTTCGGGCGCTTCCACTCGTGCGCGTCCTGATGGCGCACCGCTTCGTGGAGACGGTGGGCCCACGCGAGGAGGAAGGCCATGGTGTGCTCGGACACGGCTTTGTCGTGCACGCCGTGCGAATTGGTGAGCGTGATGTCCCGCGCCATCATGGACGGGGTGAGGAGTTTCTCCACGCCGTCCGAGAGGGAGTGCACCCAGCGGATGCGCGGCCCCGCCTGCAGCACGGGCTCCGCGTCCTGAAAGCCCCACATGGCGACGGCGTCCGCGTCGGCGAGATGGGGGAGCGCGTCCCGCATGGACGCGTACGCTTCCACCGCCGCGCCCGGCACAGCCCGGCGCAGGGACGCAAGCCGTCCGTCGGACACTTTATTGATGATTACCAGTTTCAATGCCATATCCATCACCTCTATGCAACGACCTGAGGAAGTTTTCTTCATTATAGCACAGCCCGCGCGGGGAAATCCTTTGCGGGCATTTGGTATAATAAGGAGAATACAAAGTCTGCAGGAGGCACTATGGCAGAACGGAAACGGAAAACGGCGGGACGGAAGCCCGTGCGGCGCGCGCGGAAGAAGCGGAGCGGCGGCGGACGCTTTCTCTTTTCGCTGCTCTTTTTTATTGCGGCGGCCGCCGCGGCGATTTATTTCACCTCACAGGCCCCGGAAGCGCCGAAAGGGCCGGAGCCTGCCGCGCCGCGGAACGCGGTGGAGCGCGTGATCGACACGGTGCGGGAAACTGCGGAAGAGGCGGTCTCTTCCGCGGAGGAGGACACGGAAGAAACGAAGCGCGAGGCGAAGCGCGCGCCCCGGGCGGATGCGGAAGAACGGGAAAGCCGCGCGGCGGA
The DNA here is from genome assembly GCA_958348245.1 of uncultured Veillonellaceae bacterium. Classification (GTDB taxonomy): domain Bacteria; phylum Bacillota; class Negativicutes; order Veillonellales; family Dialisteraceae; genus UBA1822. The sequence continues at coordinate 32,764 of CATVYJ010000006.1, forward strand.
CGGGACGGCGGCTCCGGCGGAGACGAAAAAAGAAGCGCCCCGCCGGTCCGCGCCCGCGGAGTCGTACAGCGGACGCCTCGCGGTGGTGATCGACGACGGCGGACGGGATCTGGCGTCGCAGCGCGTATACGAGGCGATGGGCATTCCCCTCACGCTGGCGGTGATGCCGAACCAGCCGCATACGGCGGAGGCCGCGGCGTCGTGGGCGGCGGCGGGGCTTCCGGTCATCATTCACCAGCCCATGGAGTCCGTATCGGGCGCGGCGGCGGAGCCGGTTTTCCTCTCTACGGCGATGACCGCGGAGGAGCAGGGGAAAATCCTCGCCGATTCTTTCCGGCAGATTCCGCAGGCGGTGGGGATGAATAACCATCAGGGGTCGAAGGCCACCATCCATCGCACCACCATGAACAATGTCATGAAGGCGCTGGCCGCGCGGAACATGTTCTTCCTGGACAGCGCCACGAACAGCACCACCGCGGCGGACGCGGCGGCCGCGCAGTACGGCGTGCCCTACGTGCGGAACGAACTCTTCGTGGACAATTCTGCCGACGTGGAAGAGATCAAGGCGATGATCCGCAAGGGGGCGCGCATGGCGAGCGCCAGCGGCAGCGCGGTCATCATCGGCCACTGCCGGCCCCACACGGCGGAAGCGTTCCGGCAGATCGCGCCGGAGCTCCGCGCGGCGGGCATCACCTTCGTATACGTGTCGTCTCTCTGCCATTGAAAGGAGCGCCCATGGAAGACCAAATGACAGCCGTCATTTCCGGCGGCACCTCGGGCATCGGCCTCGCCGCGGCGGCGTGCCTCGCCCGGGAGGGGTGGCGCACGGTCCTGCTCGGCAGGGATGAGGAAAAGGGGCGGCGCGCCGCCGCATCCGTACAGGGGAGCCGCTTCCTCCCGTGCGACGTGGGAGACAGCGCGGCCGTGACGGAAGCGGTGCGCCTTGCCGCGGACGGCGGCCCCATCGGCGCGGCGGTGGCGGCGGCCGGCGTCTATACGGAGGGCCTGCTGGAAAATACCACCGACGGGGAAATCGCCGCATGCCTCCGGACAAACGTATGCGGCACGCTGTATTTTCTGCGGGCGTGCATCCCGCATATGAAAGCCCGCGGGGGAAGCATCGTCACCGTGGCGAGCGACGCGGCGCTCCAGGGCAACGTGCAGACCGCGCTCTACGGCGCTTCGAAAGGCGCGGTGCTCGCGCTCTCCCGCTCGCTCGCCCTCGAGCTTTCCGTGTACGGCATCCGCGTGAACTGCGTGTGCCCCGGAGATATCCGCACGCCGCTCCTGGCGGCGCAGCTCGCGCGGTACGGCGGGACAGAGGCGGACATGGCCGCATCCTATCCGCTCGGACGCATCGGCGAGCCGGAAGAAGTGGGGGAGGCGGTGGCGTTTCTCATTTCCCGGCGGGCTTCGTTCATCACCGGCGCGGCGCTTCCCGTGGACGGAGGCCTCACCGACTGGTGACTGCCCATTTCCTGAATTTTTAGTATAATAAGAAGAAAGGCACGCCATGAGGCGGCCCCAGCATACAGCATTCATCTCAAGTCTGGAGGGATAGACATGAGCGAAGACATGAAACAGGAAACGTCGTCCGTACCGGCGGAGCGCCCGGCGGCGCAGATTGCGGAAAAGGCCGCCGCGCCGCTCGCGGAGAAACCGGCCGGCGCGGTGGCGGAACGGCCGGCGGCGGAGCTGGCGGAGAAGCCCGCTGCCGCGGTGGCGGAAACGCAGCCGGCGGACGGGGAGAAAGCGCCCGGAGCGGACGGCGCTGTAGAAGACGTCCGCGCGGCGGCGGAAGCGGAAGCCGCGGAGAGCCGGGCCGATATGGACGAACCGTTCGATCTGCCCGAAGCGGAGATGGAAGTGGACATCCGCGACGACCGGGACGACGAAGCGGAAAGCCTCGTGCGCTGGGCGGCGGCCCGGGCGGCCATCATCGTGGTGGCGCCCGTGCTGGGCACAGCGGCGCTCATGGCAAACGAGGTGTACATGATTTCCCGCATCGGCCAGGTCTACGGGGTGAAGCTTTCCCGCAAGGCGGTGCTTTCCTTCCTGGGCGCGCTCGGCGGCACCGTGGCGGGGAGCCTTGCGGCGACGCTCATCCCGCTGGCGTTCATGCAGGTGCCCATCGCGGTGGGCGTGACTTACGGTCTTGGGAAAGCCGCGCAGAAGTGGATCAAGGACGGCATGCCCGACGACGTGCAGCCCTACCGCGACGTATTTGAAGAGGAAAAGAAAGAAGGGGAAGCGCACGTGGACGAACTGAAGGACAATCCGCAGAAAGACACGCCGCTCGGCGACGAATCGGTGGATTTCACCGCGGAAGAGGACGGGAAGAAGCCGCTTTATCCTGACGAAGCGCACGAAGCGTTCGACCGGCTGTCGGATAAATTGTCCGAAGCGGCGGGCCTTGCGTCGGCCCGGTTTATCGAGGCGCTGAAAAAAGCGGGCGTCACGGACGAGCAGATCGAGCAGGCGAAATACACGGCCATCGGCGTGTCCGAAGTGGCGAAGGAAACGGCCCGGGACGCGGCGAAAGATTTCTCCGCGCAGGCGAAGGTAAAATCGAAAGAACTGGCCGCGCAGGCGAAAGTGAAGTCGAAGGAGCTGTCCCGGCAGGCGCGGGAAAAATCGAAGGAATTGTCCGCGCAGGCGAAAGAACAGATGGAAGCGGCGAAAGCCGCCGGCCGGAAGCTTCGCCTCGAAGCGGACATCCGCGCGGCGGAAGCGCGGGTCAAAGCCGAGCAGGCCAAAGCGGAAGCGCGCATCCGCATGGCCCGCGCCCGGGTGAAGGCGGCGTACGTCCGCGCCCAGGCGGAGGAGCAGAAAGCGGAGGTCAAAGCCCGCGCGGAAGAGACGGCGGGAAAAGCGCAGGAACGGATGAAGGAAGCGCGGGACGCCGCGAGGAAAACCGCCGGGGATACAAAAGACGCGGTGCGCGCCGCAGCGGAAGATTTCCGGACGAAGGTCATGGAGCGGGCGGACCAGCGCCGCGCCGAAGACCGTGCCAGGCGCGGCGAAGACAGCGCGCCCGCCCCGGCGTCCGAAGCGGATCAGCCGGTGGATCGGCCGCCGGTGGAACCGGAGAAATAAAGGCCGCTTCGTGCGCATCGCGCGAAACCCGTGAATCATGCAGAAACGCCCGGTCCCTTGAGGGACGCGGGCGTTTTTGCGCGGTCATTTCCGGAAAAAGCGCAGGAAGAACGAGCGGAGCCGGGACAGCATGCCCGGCGCGCGGAGCGCGGTGTGGGACGCGGGGGCTGCCGCGGCGCGGAGCGTCTCCCGCGCGGGCGGCCTCGGAGCCGCGCGTCGGCGGGGCGCGGCCTTCGGAATATTCCGCGGCGCGGGCGGCTCCACGGGGCGGCGCGGCTTCTCCGGGATCGACTGCGAGAGGGGCGAGCTGTCCTCGAGGACGCGGCCCGTCTTCAGGTCGAACGCTTTGAATCCGTTCTGCGCGCGGTCGAAAGCGGGCGGCACGCGGGCGGGGCGCGGCCCTTCCTGCGCGGGGCGGGTGAAGCGCTGCGCGTCTCCTTCCGCGAGGGGCCGGAGCTGGAAATCGGGATGGTTCTGCCGGGCTTTTGCGAGGGAGAGGAATTTTTTCTGCGCCCCCGGTTTGAAAGGCACTTCCGTCTCCGGCCAGTACCCGGTGCGCTGCGGCCTCGGCTGAGACAGATCGTAAGGAATGCGGCAGCCGCAGCGGGTGCACCGCACCGCGCCCTTTCGGCGCTTGACCTGCGCGTCGAACAGGCGGAGCCGGGCGCCGCAGTTCGGACAGATGACAGTGAAATCCATGGAGCCTCCTTCTTTCGTTTGTATAAAAAGTATAGCCTCCCGCGCCCCTTCGGGCAAGCGCGGGATTTTTGACATTTCCGCCCCGTGTAGTACAATGAATGGGTAAACGGAGGTGAGCCCATGTATGAATTGAAGCGGCGCGTGCGTTTCTATGAGACGGACGGCATGCGCGTGGTCTACCACGGCAACTATCTGAACTGGATGGAAGAGGCGCGCGTGGAATACCTGCGCACGGCGCACATCACGCTGGACGACTGGATGAATATGGGCATCGTTTTTCCCATCGTGGAAGCGCATGTGAAATACGTCCAGTCCGCGCGTTACGACGACGACGTGACGGTGCGCACCTGGCTCATCCACGCGGACCGGGCGAAGATGGTCTTCCGGTACCACATCGTGCGGGACGCCACGGGGGAACTCCTCGTGAAGGCGGAGACCACGGGCACATTTACCCGCATGGACAACGGGCGCATCGCCCGCGTGCCGAAGGAGCAGATCGCGCCGCTCCTCGCCATGTCTGCGGAGGATCGGGACACGTATCATGAATAATCATCCTGTGGGCGTGATGGACTCCGGCGTGGGCGGCCTCACCGTCGCGTCGGTCCTGCGCCGGCTCTATCCGGAAGAGACGATCGTCTATGTGGGCGACTCCGCGCGGAATCCTTACGGGGAGCGTTCCCCGGAGGACATCGCCCGCTTTGCGGAGGAAATGAAAGCCTTCCTCGTCGGGAAAGGCGTGAAGGCGGTCATCGTGGCGTGCAATACCATCACGTTCAATACGCCCCCGTCTTTCTACGAAGGGGCCGTGCCGGTCATCGGCATGAGCGCCGATTTCTCCGCCCTGCCGAAGGCGCGGAAGGTGGCGGTCTTCGCCACGCCCGCGTCCATCGCGTCTCATTCGCACGCGAAGGGCATCGCCCGGGCGCTCCCGGAGGCGGAGATCTGCGAGGTGCCCTGCGACGGGCTGGCAAACGCCATCGAGACGGGCGCGCCGAAACCGGCGATCCGCGCGCTCATCGCCCGGTGCATCGCCGCGTATCATGCGGAAGACGCGGACGCCGCCGTGCTGGGCTGCACCCATTATCCCCTCGAGAGGGATCTCTTTGAGGCGCTTCTGCCGCACACGGCCTTTCTGGATCCGGCGGAGCGCACCGTGAAAGACGCGGCGGCCGCGCTTGAAAAAGCGGACGCGCTCGCGGACCGCCGCGGGGAGGACGCCTTCTATTTCACCGCCGCAGTTGGCGGCGGGGCGCGCCTCGTGCGGGAAGTCTTTGGAAAAACCATGCCGGTCTATCCGGCGGCGTTATAAGGAGTTTTGTTATGGTTCTGTTGCTGACGAAAATCGCGGCCGCTCTCATCCTGCTGGTGTGTCTGGCCTTTCTGGCGTACTGGTTTCTCGCGTGGAAGCAGGGGAACTGCGCCTTTGTGCTGCTGAAAGGGAAACGCACGCCCTTCCAGGTGGATTTCATGGACCTCACGCACGCGGTCCTCTCCTGCACGGTGCCGATCAAAAACGCGGGCCGGCAGAACGGCACGCTCATGGACGCCTTCGTCCGCCCATACCTGCCGCAGGAGCAGTACGACCGGGCGGGCGTGCGGGCCCTCCTCATGGATACGGCCCGGCCCCGGGAAGACGACTACTGGGAAGCGCTCATCGTGGAGCCCGGCAGGACGGTGGAGCTCCGGGTGAAAGTCTTCCTCACGGCGAAGAGCGGGAGCATCCTGCAGGACCTGGAGCATTTCCCGGACATGGCCATGGACGTCATCTGGCAGGCCGTGGGCCGCAGCGACTGGGTCTATGAAAAGGCGCGCATCCATCTCACGCAGGACGAGCTGCGGGACGCGCTGTACAATTACACTTCGGGGGTAAGGGAACATGGCAGAGCTTGAACTGGTGCCGGTGCACACGCGCATCCTCACGCACAGGGACAACATCGTGGACGCCATCAAAGAGTACGCCGGGCGGGACATCACCGGGCGGGACATCGTGTGCGCCGCGGAGTCGGTGGTGGCCATCACGCAGGACCGCTACGTCCGCCCGGAGGAGCTCTCCCCGTGCTGGCAGGCGCGCCTTATGAACCGCTTCGTCCCCGCGGAGGGTTCCATGTCCTCCATCTACGGCATGCAGGCCGCCATGGAAGAGGAAGGGAAATGGCGCATGCTCTTCTGGTTCATCGCTGCGGCCTTCGCGAAGCTGGCCGGGAAGAACGGCCTCTTCTACGCGAAATGCCGGCAGGCGTCCCTCTGCGACGACGTGACGGGCACCATGCCGCCCTTTGATAAATGCATCGTCTACGGGCCGGCGGACACGGATCAGGTATGCGAAGACATCGTGAAGGCCACCGGCGCGTACGGCGCGGTCATCGCCGACGTGAACGACCTGAAGCGTGCCGCCGTCCTCGGGAAGAGCAAAGGCCTCGATCCGAAGCGCATTTCAAAAATTCTCATCGATAATCCCTTCGGCAACGCGAGCCAGAAGACGCCCATCGTCATCATCAAAAATTTCGCCGATCTTCTGGATTGACGGAGACGTATAAAAAAGCAGGAACCGCATGGGTTCCTGCTTTTTCCGCGCATAAAAAAAGCGCCCTCCGGGGCAGCAAAAAAGCCGGCGCGGGCCGGCCTCTGGATGCGGTTTAAGCACGAGTAACATTTCCGGAACGAAGGCAGCGGGTGCAGACATTCATTCTCTTGACCTCGCCGTCGACCACGACACGGACTCTCTGAACGTTCGGCTTCCAGGTTCTCTTCGTCTTTAGGTGGGAGTGGGATACGTTCATGCCGGTGGCGGTCTTCTTTCCGCATACTTCGCAATAATGCGCCATGTGCTACACCTCCTTGCGCTTTCGTGATTGCAACGTTCATAATATAACATAAAATAATTTTCGAGGCAAGCGTTTTATGCGGTAAAATAGTAGAAACCGGGCGCGGCGCGGACGGCGCGGCCCGGGAGAAGCGCGCCGGACGGCGGCATCGGAAAGGGGAGCTCATGAAACGGACGGATGCGGTGACCAAACTGAAAGGGGTCGGGCCGAAGCTCGCGGAGAAGCTCGCGCGGCTCGGCATTGTTTCGGTGGACGATCTGCTGAACTGCTATCCCCGGCGCTATCAGGACTGGACGAAGATTACGCCCATGGACGAGCTGGTCTTTGACACGGAGGCGGCGGTGTACGGCGAAGTGGCGGATGTGCGGGAAGTGCGTCCCCGGCCGCGCATGTCCATTCTCACGGTGGTGCTCACCGACGGGACCGGCGCGGTGAATCTGGTGTACTTCAATCAGCCCTGGAAGCGGGAAGAATTTGCGGAGGGGCAGCATCTCCTCGCCTACGGGCGGGTGGAGTACAATTACCGCAAGCTCCAGATGGCGAACGCGGACACGGAGGACGTGCAGCCCGAGGCGCTCGAGGGATACCGGAAACTCGTCCCCGTATACGCCCTCACGGAGGGGCTGAAGCTTTCCCGCATGCAGGACCTGGTGCGGCAGGCGCTTTCGCAGACGGAGGACCTTGCGGAAAATCTGCCGCTCCGCGTCGTGCGGGAGGAGTGCCTCATGTGGCGGAGGGAAGCGCTCGAAGCCATCCATTTCCCGAAGGACTGGGCGGCGCAGAAAGCGGCCCGCCGCCGCCTCGCTTTCGAGGAGCTCTTTTTCATGCAGGCGGGGATTTTCCTCCTCCGGCAGAAACGGCAGGAGGGGAGCCGGGGGATCAAATGCGCGCCGTCGGGGCGGCTCGTGGCGGAGGCGCTGGCCCGTCTGCCGTTTGCGCTCACGGAAGGACAGCGGCAGGCGTTTGCGGATATCGAAGACGATATGGAGGGGCTCGTGCCCATGCAGCGCCTCGTGCAGGGCGACGTGGGGAGCGGGAAGACGGCCGTGGCGGCGCTCGCCGTCGCGAAGATGACCGAGAATGGGTACCAGAGCGCGCTCATGGCGCCTACGGAGGTGCTCGCCCGCCAGCATTTCGAGACGCTTTCCGGCTGGTACGAAGGGCTGCCCATTCGGACGGCGCTTCTCACGGGGAGTACGAAAGCGGCGGAGAAGAAGCGGATTCTCGAAGGACTCGCCGCGGGGACCGTGGACCTCCTCATCGGCACGCACGCCCTCATCGAGGACGACGTGGTCTTCGCGCGGCTCGGCCTCGTCATCACCGACGAGCAGCACCGCTTCGGCGTGCGTCAGCGGGAAGCGCTCGAGACGAAAGGCGAGTCGCCCCACACGCTCATCATGACCGCCACGCCCATTCCACGCACCATGGCGCTTTCCGTCTACGGCGATCTGGACGTATCGGCCATCCGCGGCATGCCGCCGGGCCGCCATCCCGTGAAGACCTATGCGGTGGGGCGGGACATGCTCGCCCGGGTGTACCGCTTCATGGAACGGGAAATGGACGCGGGCCATCAGGTGTACGTGGTGTGCCCCCTTGTGGCGGAGAGCGAAAAGCAGGATCTCGTCGCGGCGGAGCAGGTGTACAAAGAGCTCCACACAAAGGAATTTCCCCGCCATCGGTGCGGCATGGTGCACGGCCGCATGAAAGAGAAAGACAAGGAAGCGGTGATGGACGCGTTCCGGCGGGGAGAGGTGCAGCTCCTCGTGGCGACCAGCGTCATCGAAGTGGGCGTAAACGTGCCCAACGCCACCATCATGTTCGTCTACGGCGCGGAGCGCTTCGGCCTCTCCCAGCTGCACCAGCTCCGGGGACGCGTGGGCCGGGGGAGCGTGCAGGCGTACTGTATCCTCTACACGGACAGCACAAACGATACGGCGCGGCTCCGCATGCAGCTCATGACGCAGATCCAGGACGGCTTCCTTCTCGCGGAGAAAGATCTGCTCCTTCGGGGGAGCGGGGAATTTTTCGGCTACCATCAGCACGGCATGCCCGATCTGCGCGCGGCGGACATCCTGCGGGACCTGCCGCTGCTCGAAGAGGCGCGCCGCGCGGCAAGACGGGAAACGGCGGCGGGCTTCGACTGCCGGGACGAGCTGGCGCACCGCTTCGGCGGACAGTTTTTCGAGCGCATTTATCATTGAGGCCGCGCTTCGTTCCGTGCGGACGGCGCGGCGCATATATAAAGAAATATAAAAAGAAGCGGCGCGGGCAGGAAACCGCGCCGGCTGTTTTTCATGGCGTAGAGCGGTTGTATAATTGGGCGTATATGCTATAATAAATAAATTATCAGGAGACCGGCCGCATCCGGCCTCCCGCATTGCGGAAAGCGCCCGTCCCGGGTCGGACGATTCCCGCATTTCACTGGCGGCTCTTGCTTGCGGTGAAGTTTTTTTTGCATTACAATAAAATAAATAAGTATGTGTGGTGTCCTGTGTTACAAGGAGATGGAGGTACATGATGAGAGAAGACAAATTTGGCAAACAGGGATTGACGTTTGACGACGTGCTGCTGATTCCTGCTCATTCGAATGTTCTGCCCAGAGAAGTGGATGTGACCACGTATCTGACGAAAGACATCAAGCTGAACATTCCGGTCATGAGCGCCGGCATGGATACGGTCACGGAATCCGCCATGGCCATCGCCATGGCCCGCGAAGGCGGCATCGGCGTCATCCACAAGAACATGAGCATCGACGAGCAGTGCAAGGAAGTCGACAAGGTCAAGCGGTCCGAACACGGCGTCATCGTCGACCCGATTTTCCTCAGCCCGGACAATACTCTCTCTGACGCGGACGATCTGATGAACAAATACCGCATCTCCGGCGTGCCGGTCACCGTAGACGGCAAGCTGGTGGGCATCATCACGAACCGCGATATGCGTTTCGAGACCGACCTGTCCAAGCCGATCCGCGACGTCATGACCAGTGAAGGGCTCATCACCGCTCCGGAAAATACGTCTCTCGAAGATGCGAAAAAGATTCTCCAGGCGCACCGCATCGAAAAACTGCCGTTGGTCGATGCTGACGGCAATCTGAAAGGCCTCATCACCATCAAGGACATTGAGAAGATGAGAAAATACCCGAACTCCGCAAAAGACGGCGACGGACGTCTTCTCGCCGCGGCGGCCATCGGGGTCACCCACGACGTGCTGGACCGCGTGGAAGCGCTCCTCGCGGCGAAGACGGACGTGTTCGTCATCGATACGGCGCACGGCCACAGCGAAGGCGTGCTGAAGACCATCCGCATGATCCGCGACGCTTTCCCGCAGCTGCAGCTCATCGCCGGCAACGTAGCCACCGGCGCGGCGACGGAAGCCCTCATCGAAGCGGGGGCGAGCGCCGTGAAGGTCGGCATCGGCCCCGGCTCCATCTGCACCACCCGCATCATCGCCGGTATCGGCGTACCGCAGATCACCGCCGTATATGACTGCGCCCAGGCGGCTCAGAAGTACGGCGTGCCGATTATCGCCGACGGCGGCATCCAGTACTCCGGCGACATCGCCAAGGCCATCGGCGCGGGCGCGTCCTGCGTCATGCTGGGCAACCTGCTCGCCGGCACGGAGGAAAGCCCCGGCGAAACCATCATCTATCAGGGCAAGAATTACAAGTCCTACCGCGGCATGGGCTCTCTCGGCGCCATGCAGGCGGGCAGCAAGGACCGCTATTTCCAGGAAGGGGCGAAGAAGCTCGTGCCGGAAGGCATCGAAGGGCAGATCCCCTACCGCGGCCACGTATCCGACGTCATTTTCCAGCTCATCGGCGGTCTCCGCGCGAGCATGGGCTACTGCGGCGCTCCGGACATCAAGGCCATGATCGAAAATACGCAGTTCATCCAGATCACCAATGCGGGTCTGCGCGAAAGCCATCCGCATGACGTGAGCATCACGAAAGAAGCACCGAACTACAGCGCGAAATGATAGACGCAGTCAAGTCTTCTCATGAAGTGCTGGACGTAGAGATTGCCGCGGTCACCATGGAGGAGGCCGTGGCTCTCTGTGCGTCCATGGCAGAAAGCGGCCGTCCCCATTTCATCGCCACCGCCAATGCGGAAATGCTCATGATGGCGAAGCGGGACGCCGGGCTGAAGCGCATCCTCCGGGAATGCGACCTCGTCCTTCCCGACGGGGCGGGTATCCTCTGGGCGGGCGAGCAGCTGGGCACGCCGTTTCCCGAGCGGGTGACCGGGGCCGACCTGTCGGACCGGCTCCTTCGCCTCGCCAGAGAGAAGGAGTGGCCGGTGTATTTCCTCGGCGGCGCTCCGGGCGTGGCCCGGGAAGCGGCGGACCGCTACATGGAGAAGCACGGAAAATTTCTCCTCGCCGGAGTCCACGACGGCTACTTCGATGAAGAGGAAGAAAAGAAAATCATCCGGGAGATCCGGGACAACGGCACCCGTCTCCTGCTGGTCGGGATGGGCGTCCCCAAGCAGGAGAACTGGCTCTGCCGGCATAGAGACGAACTGGGGCCGGTTCTCGGCATGGGCATCGGCGGCGTGTTCGACATCATGGCGGGGCGGCTCACAAGGGCGCCGCTCTGGATGCAGCGCCACCGGCTGGAATGGGCGTACCGCCTCTTTCTCCAGCCCAGCCGCATCGGCCGCATGACGGCTCTGCCGAAGTACATGCTCGCCGTGAAGCGGTGGAAAAAAGAAAGAGACGCCCGCTGAAGCGGAGAAAGGAGAAGGACCGTTGGACAAAATGATACAGAAGCCGTTTATCCTGCAGGAAGGCTATCCCTTCATTGGCGCGGCGGCGGCGGTGACGGTTCTTTTCGCGTGGCTCGGATGGTACTATGCGGCGGCGCCGTTTCTGGTGCTCGCCCTGTACTTCGCCTATTTTTTCCGCTGTCCGAAGCGGGTCATCCCCGAAGGGGACGACATCCTCGTGTCGCCTGCGGACGGCACGGTCATGGCGGTGGAAGAGGACGTCATGGAAGACCTCTTTCTCGGAGAGAAGTGCCACAAGATCACCATTTTCCTCTCCGTATTCAACGTACACACGAACCGCGCGCCCATGGAGGGGCGGATCTCGCTCATGTCCTACACGCAGGGACGGTTCCGCCCGGCCTATGCGGACGGCGTGGGCTATGAAAACGAGCGGGGGGCCATCGGCATCACCGGGAAGGACCGGTCCGTCCTGGTGGTGCAGATCGCGGGCATCCTCGCGCGGCGCGTCGTCCTCTGGAGCGAGCTGGGCCAGACGGTCCGCAAGGGCGAGCTCTACGGCATGATCAAATTCGGCTCCTGCACGGAGCTCTATGTGCCGGGCGACGTGGATATTCTGGTCAAAAAAGGCGATACGGTCTGCGGGGGCAGCACCATCGTAGGGAGGCTGAAATAAGTGAATAAATCATGGATTGCCAACGCCGTCACGGCGACGAACGGATTCTGCGGCGCACTCTCCATCTTTATGTCCGTAGAGGGATTCTACGACGTCGCGGCCATGCTGATTCTCGTGTCCATGGTGGCGGACTTCTTCGACGGCAAGACCGCCCGGGCGCTCCACACCACGGGGCCGCTCGGGGTAGAGCTCGACTCCATGTGCGACGACATTTCCTTCGGCATCGCGCCGGCGACGCTCCTCTATGCGTCCCAGCTCCGGGAATACGGCGTCATCGCGCTCGTGCCCTGCGCGCTTCTCGCCGTGTCCTGCGCGTTCCGCCTGGCCCGCTTCAATGTGAAGAGCAGCGAAGTGCACGGCTACTTCGAGGGCCTGCCCTGCCCGATGACAGGCATGATCACCGCCGGATACATCCTCTCCGGCGTGGTGCTCTGGCAGCCGGTCACGCTCGCGCTCATTCTCCTCGTGGCCTATCTCATGGTGAGCGAAGTGCACTATCCGGACAATAAAGGCGCCAGCGCGGACCAGCTCCACTGGCAGTCCCTCGTCTTCTGCCTCGCTCTCATGGGCGTGCTCACCTTCCTCGCGCCGTCCGCATGGTTTGCGGCGCTGTGCCTTGCGTTCATTCTCTTCGGCATCCTCAATACCTGGCAGAACCGCCGGAAAGCCGCGAGAAAGCGCAGAAGAAGACATCAGTCGGGAGACCATACGGGATCATGAATTACACACTGGATATCATCATGCTGCCGGTGCAGTGGATCGTCATTTTTTTCACTGCCTACTACGTGCTGCTCGCCATCTTCGGGACATGGCATCCGAAAGAGAAGAAAATTCTCACGCCGAAAAACAAGTTTGCCATGGTCATTCCCGCACACAATGAAGAGATGGTGCTTGGTGATCTTCTGGACAATCTGAAAATGCTGAAATACCCGAAGGAGCTCTACGACGTGTACGTCATCGCGGACAACTGCACCGACGGCACGGCAAAGCTTGCCCGGAAACACGGCGCCTACGTCTTCGAACGGTTCAACAAGGAACTCGTGGGCAAAGGCTACGCCATGGACTGGGTATTTCCGAAAATCTTCGCCCTGGACAGGGGATACGACGCCTTCTGCGTTTTCGACGCGGACAATCTGGTGCATCTCGATTTCCTGCTGGAAATGAACAGCCGTCTCCTGAAAGGGCAGAAAGTGCTCCAGGGCTACCTCTCCGCGAAAAACCCTACCGACTCCTGGGTATCCGGCACCTTTGCCATCGCTTTCTGGACGGTGAACCACCTGTGGCACCTCGGCAAGTACAACATCGGCCTCTCCACGGCTCTCGGCGGCACGGGCATGTGCATCGCCGCGGACATCGTGAAGAAATACGGCTGGGGCTGCGACTGCCTCACGGAAGACATGGAATTTTCCATGAAATGCCTCTCTCACGGCGTGCGCACCTGCTGGGTCCACGACGCCATCATCTACGACGAGAAGCCCATCAGCTTCATGGCTTCGTGGCGGCAGCGGAAACGCTGGGCCCAGGGCCAGTTCGACTGCGCGGAGCGGTACATTCCCATTCTGTTCCGGGAAGGCATCCGGCGGCGGAGCATCCGCATCCTCGACGGCATCATGCAGCTCCTGCAGAATTATTTCCTGCTCCTGTCCACCTTCTACGCCGTCATGACCTACATCAATATCTTCCACCCGTGCTTCACGGTCATCCTCTACAACGACAAACTCCTGCCGTCCCAGTTCTGGACCGCCGTGACCCTTCTGCAGTACATTCTGCCGTTCATCGTACTCCTGCAGATCAAGGTGCCGAAGAAAATCTGGGCCTACTGGCTGCTGTATCCGGTCTTCATGTACTCCTGGATTCCCGTGACCTTCCTCGGATTCCTCGACCGGCATAAGAAAGGGTGGGTGCACACCATCCACACGCGGAGCATCCATTTCCAGGACGCCTCCCTCACGAGAAAGAAAGAAATCGACCAATGAGACACATATTTCTCACCAACGACGACGGCGTGGAAGCCCCGGGCATCAAGGCGATGGCCCGGGCTCTTTCCGCATCGGCGCGGGTCACCGTGCTCGCGCCTCACCACGGGCGGAGCTCCTGCTCCAGCTCCCTTACTCTGCACCAGTACCTCCGTGTATGGCCCAAAGACAGCTACGGCGAAAACATCACCGTCTACGCCTGCAACGGCACCACCGCGGACTGCTGCAAGATCGCCCTCGAATACTGGCTGGCCGGCGACCGGCCCGATCTCATCGTCTCCGGCGTGAACAACGGGTACAACACGGGCAGCGACTGCCTCTACAGCGGCACCGTAGCGGGCGCCATGGAAGGGACCTTCTTCGGCATTCCCGCGCTCGCCGTCTCCGCGGAAACCACGAAAAAGCCCGACTTCCTCGCCCGGGCGGCCGACTTCGCGCGGCGCGTGGCGGAGCGCTGCTTCGGGCAGCACCGCTATCCGGGCATCCTCAACCTGAACATTCCCGAAAGCGCGTCCATGACCTGGGACGACCTCCACGTGACCCGGCTCGGCCTACAGCGCTACGACAACGCCATCCGCGCCCTCAAAGACCCCTCGGGCCGCGTAGGCTACTGGCTCGCCGGCACCCCTGCGGGCGGCCACGCTCCCGACGAAGACGTCTACTGGGCGCACCGGGGCGAAGCGACCCTCACGCCCATCTTCTGGGACCAGACCGATACGGCCCGCCTCCTCGAAGTCGCGCATATCGTCCGCGAACCGATTGACTGAAATTCCGCCCGTGTGATACAATAAGTCATCAGCGCGCCGGAGTGGCGGAATGGCAGACGCATCAGACTCAAAATCTGACGGGGGCAACTTCGTGCGGGTTCAAGTCCCGCCTCCGGCACCAGAAATTACAACTCCATCGGTAAAAAACGGTGGAGTTTTTTCGTGCATTTTTTTCGCAGAGCCTTTTCCTTCTTGTCACCACGCAGCAGGAAAAGGGGCAATAGGAAATGAATGGCAGCAAAGAAAACGCGGAGAATTTCTGGGCGGAGAGATTGTGTGGAGACGGTGAAAAATAAAAAGCGGCGAATTTCTTTGCGATGAAAAATGAAAGGCAAACCATTCATTTGCGGCGGAAAATAAAGCGCGAAGAATTTTTTGCGGCGTGCATTGGATATGCGGGAGCATGTCTTTTTCTTTTTTTCAAATTGATGGAAAATTTTCGATAAAATGAGGCGGGCATATTTAGAACGGGCGTTTTGCATGATATAATACGGACAGAATGAGAGGAAAGGAAGAAGAGGCCATGGAATCATCCCGCATCAAACGACAATACCCGGAGCATATGACGCCTTTCACGCTGAAGGCGCCTTTTCAGCCCATGGGGGATCAGCCGAAGGCGGTGGCTTCGCTCGTGCAGGGGCTGCGCGAGGGGCAGTGGGCGCAGGTGCTGCTCGGTGCGACGGGCACGGGGAAGACGTTTACCATGGCGAAGGTCATCGAGGAGGTGCAGCGGCCCACGCTCATCATTTCTCCGAATAAGACGCTCGCCGCGCAGACTGCCAGCGAGTTCAAGGATTTCTTTCCGGACAACGCGGTGTATTATTTCGTGAGTTACTACGATTACTACCAGCCGGAGTCGTACATCCCCTCGACGGATACGTACATCGAGAAGGATTCGTCCATGAATGAGGAAATCGACCGGCTGCGCCATTCGGCGACGATGGCGCTCTTCGAACGGCGGGACGTGATCATCGTGGCGTCTGTGTCGTGTATTTACGGCCTGGGCGATCCGGAGGACTACAGCACCATGGGGCTGTCGCTCCGGCCGGGGGAAGAGGTCACGCAGGAGGAGATCCTTGCGAAGCTCGTGTCCATGCAGTACCTGCGGAACGATCTGAATTTCACGCGGGACACGTTCCGCGTGCGGGGGGATACCATCGACGTTTTCCCCGCGGCGTCGAACAATACGGCGGTGCGCATCGAAATGTTCGGCGACGAGATCGACCGGCTGTCCGAGTTTGACGTGCTCACCGGAGAGACCGTGGCGGAGCGGAATCACATCGCCATTTTCCCGGCGTCGCACTATGTGACCACATCGGAGAAGATGCGCCGCGCGCAGGTGTCCATCGAGGCGGAGCTGCAGGAGCGGCTGAAGGAGCTCCGCGCGAAGGGCCGGCTCCTCGAGGCGCAGCGGCTGGAGCAGCGCACGCGCTACGATCTGGAGATGATGCAGGAGGTAGGGTACTGCTCGGGCATCGAGAATTATTCCCGCCATTTTTCAAATCGGAAGCCCGGGGAGGCGCCGTTCACGCTGCTGGACTATTTCCCCGAGGATTATCTCATCATGATCGACGAGTCGCATGTGACGGTGCCCCAGCTCCGGGCGATGTACAACGGGGACCGCTCGCGGAAGACCACGCTCGTGGACTACGGCTTCCGCCTGCCCAGCGCGCTGGACAACCGGCCGCTCACGTTTGACGAGTTTACAGAGCGCATCAACCAGATCATCTACGTGTCGGCTACGCCCGGCCCGTACGAGATGGGGGCGCAGACGAACCTGGCGGAGCAGATCATCCGGCCTACGGGGCTGCTGGACCCGAGCATCGAGGTGAGGCCCATCGAGGGGCAGATGGACGACCTGCTGGGGGAAATCCACAAGCGGGAGGCGCTCCACGAGCGCGTGCTGGTGACGACGCTTACGAAGAAAATGGCGGAGGACCTGACGGATTTCCTCTCCGAAGTGGGCGTGAAGGTGCGGTACCTTCATTCGGACGTGGCGACCATCGAGCGGGCGGAAATCATCCGGGACCTGCGGGCGGGCGTCTTCGACGTGCTGGTGGGCATCAACCTGCTCCGGGAGGGGCTGGACATGCCGGAGGTGTCTCTCGTGGCCATCCTCGACGCGGACAAGGAAGGGTTCCTCCGGTCGGAGACGAGCATGATTCAGGTGATCGGCCGGGCGGCGCGGAACGAGCACGGCCACGTCATCATGTACGCGGACCGCATCACGGACTCCATGAAGCGCGCCATCGACGAGACGGAGCGCCGCCGGGCCATTCAGGAGGCGTACAATCAGGAGCACGGCATCGTGCCTCACACCATCCGGAAAAAGGTGAAGGACCTGATCGACCTGACGAAAATCGAGGAGAAGCCCGCGTCGTACGGGAAGAAAGACGGCGGGGCGGACGAGCTCTCCGACGAGGAGCTGTACCGGCAGATGGTGGAGACAGAGAAAGACATGAAGCGCGCCGCGAAGGCGCTCGAATTTGAAGAGGCGGCCATGTGGCGGGATCAGCTGGCGAAGCTCCGGCAGCAGTGGAGCGACCGCTACGGCTCGCAGGCGAATGCCGCCATGAAGCGGCAGGCCAGCGCAAAGAAGCGCATTTCCCGCCCGAAGAAAAAGCATGTGTGATAAAGGAAACAAAATGGAAAAAGGCATTGTCATACAGGGAGCGCGGCAGAACAATCTGAAGAACATCAGCCTCACGCTCCCGCGGAATAAACTCATCGTATTCAGCGGGCTGTCCGGCTCGGGCAAGTCGTCGCTGGCGTTCGACACGATTTACGCGGAAGGGCAGCGGAAGTACGTGGAGTCTCTCTCGGCGTACGCCCGGCAGTTTCTCGGGCAGATGAACAAGCCCGAGGTGGACAAGATCGAGGGGCTGTCCCCGGCGATTTCCATCGACCAGAAGTCCACCAGCCACAATCCGCGCTCCACCGTGGGCACGGTGACGGAAATTCACGACTACCTGCGCATGCTCTACGCCCACGCGAGCCGGGCGTACTGCCCGAAGTGCGGCCGCCCCATCACGCGGCAGACGGTGGACCAGATCGTGGACGAGCTGATGAAGCTCCCCGAACGGACAAAGCTTCTCATTCTCGGCCCGGCGGCGGTGCAGAAGAAGGGGACTCATAAGAAACTCCTCGAAGAGCTGCGCAAGCAGGGGTACGTGCGGGTCCGCGCGGACGGGGCCATTTATTCCCTGTCGGACGCCATCGATCTGGAGAAAAATAAAAAGCACACCATCGAAGTGGTGGTGGACCGGCTCATCGTGCGGGAGGGCATTGTGAAGCGCCTCACCGACTCGGTGGAGACGGCGCTCAAGCTGGGAGACGGCCTGCTCGTGGCGTCCGTGGTGGACGGAGAGGACCTGCTGTTCAGCACGCATTTCGCCTGTCCGGAGTGCGGCATCTCGCTCCCGAAGGCGGAGCCGCGCATTTTCTCGTTCAATAATCCTTTCGGGGCGTGTCCGGCGTGCATGGGCCTCGGCTCGTCTCTCGAGGTGGATTTCCGGCGGGTGCTGCCCGATACGGCGCTGCCGTTCCGCCTCGGCGCCATCCGGCCTTTCCCGGTGAACGGCGACAGCTGGCTCTACCGGCAGCTCGGGGGATTCCTTGCGCAGTGCGGCCTTACCATGGACAACTGCTACGACGACCTCACGGAGGAGCAGAAGGACATCTTCAAAAACGGCGGGGGCGAGCCCGTGACCTTCACCTATGAAAACATGCGGGGCGACGTAAACACGTACCGCCGCGTCTTCGAGGGCATCATCCCCATGGTGAAGCGCCGCTACGAGGAGGCGTTCACAGACAAGATGAAGGAGGAGCTCGCGGAGTATCTCGTGGAGACGCCCTGTCCGGTGTGCCGCGGGGCGCGGCTCCGTCCGGAGAGCCTCGCTTTCCGCGTGGGCGGCAGGAATATCGCGGAAGTGTCGGACATGCCTGTGACGAAACTCCTCGATTTCTTCAGCCGCATCGAACTCACCGAGAAGGAAGCGAAAATTGCCGACCAGATTCTCCGGGAGGTGAAGAACCGGCTCCAGTTCCTCGCGGACGTGGGGCTGGACTATCTCACCCTGTCCCGGAGCGCGTCGTCCCTCTCCGGCGGGGAGGCCCAGCGCATCCGCCTCGCCACGCAGATCGGATCCGGCCTCGTGGGCGTGCTGTACATCCTGGACGAGCCGTCCATCGGTCTGCACCAGCGGGACAACGACAAGCTCCTCGCCACGCTGAAAAACATGCGCGACCTGGGCAATACGCTCATCGTGGTGGAGCACGACGAGGATACCATCCGCGCGGCGGACTGGATCGTGGACATCGGTCCCGGCGCGGGCGAGCACGGCGGGCGCGTGGTGGCGCAGGGCACCGTGGCGGACGTCGAGGCCGTTCCCGAATCGTACACGGGGCAGTACCTCAAGGGAAGCATGTACATCCCGCTCCCGAAGGAACGGCGGAAGGGAAACGGCTTCTACCTCACCGTGCGGGGCGCGGCGGAGCACAACCTGAAGCACATCGACGTGCGGATTCCTCTCGGGGCCTTCACAGTGGTGACGGGCGAGTCCGGTTCGGGGAAATCCACCCTCATCAACGACATCCTCTTCCGGGGCCTGTCGAACCTGAAGAACCATACGTACTACCGCACGGGGGCCTACGACGCCATCGAAGGGGCGGAGTATATCGACAAGATCATCAACATCGACCAGCAGCCCATCGGGCGCACGCCCCGGTCGAACCCCGCCACATATACGGGCGTTTTCAACGACATCCGCGAGCTCTTCAGCCAGACGTCGGAAGCGAAGATGCGCGGGTACAAGCCGGGCCGGTTCAGCTTCAACGTAAAGGGCGGCCGGTGCGAGGCGTGCCACGGGGACGGCATCATCAAGATCGAGATGCAGTTCCTCTCCGACGTGTACGTGCCGTGCGAATCCTGCCACGGCGCGCGGTACAACCGGGAGACCCTCGAAGTGAAATACCGGGGCAGAAATATTTCCGATGTGCTGAATATGACCGTGGACGAGGCCATCCCCTTCTTTGAAAATCATCCGAAGATCGTAAAGAAGCTGGAGACGCTGGCCCGGGTGGGGCTCGGATACATCCATCTCGGCCAGCCGGCGACCACCATGTCCGGCGGGGAGGCCCAGCGGGTGAAGCTCGCCACGGAGCTCATGCGGCGCTCCACGGGAGGCACGCTGTACATCCTGGACGAACCCACCACGGGCCTCCACAGCGAAGACATCCGCAAGCTGCTCCTCATTCTGGAAGCGCTCGTCGATCAGGGCAACACGGTGGTGGTGATCGAGCACAATCTGGACGTGGCGAAGGTGGCGGACTATATCATCGATCTCGGGCCGGAAGGGGGCGACCGGGGCGGCGAGGTCATTGCCGAAGGGACGCCGGAGGACATCTGCCGGGCGGCCCGGTCCTACACGGGACAGTATCTCGCGCCGGTGATCGAGCGCACGCGGAAGCTCATGGAGGCGCACCATGATCGCGGTGAATGACAAGATCCGCGCGAAGGTGGACGCTCTGCCGGACTGTCCCGGCGTGTACCGCTGGAAAGACAAAGACGGGAAAATCATCTACGTGGGCAAGGCGGTGAACCTGAAAAACCGCGTGCGCTCCTACGTGAGAGAAGACAAGAACCGCTCGCCCAAAGTGGCCGCCATGATCCGCCATGCGGACGATCTGGACATCACCATGACCGCCACGGAGATGGAGGCGCTCATCCTCGAGTGCAACCTCATCAAGGAGCTCCATCCGAAGTACAACATTTCTCTCCGGGACGACAAATCCTACCCATACGTGAAAATCACGAACGAAGAATGGCCGCGCCTCTTCATCACGCGGAACATGCGGCGGAACGACGGGGCGCATTACTTCGGCCCCTTTACGGACGTGGGGAGCCTCCACACCACGCTGCGCCTCCTCCGCAGGCATTACCCCATCCGTACATGCCGGAGCATGCGCGTGGACCGGCCGTGCCTGCAGTACCATCTCCATTTCTGCTGCGCCCCCTGCCGGGGCGGCTGCACCCGCGAAGCGTACGACGCCATCGTGAAGGGGCTGTGCGACATCTTTGAAGGACGGAGCACGGCCCTCGTGAAATCTCTCCAGAAAGACATGGCCGCCGCATCGGACGCGCTGGACTTTGAAAAGGCGGCGGAACTCCGCGACAAGATCCGCGCCATCCAGAGCGTGCAGCAGCGGCAGAACATCGTCTCCAGAGAAGGGGACTGCGACGTGGTGGGCATGGCCCGCGACGGAGAGCACACCGGGCTCGAAGTGTTTTACATCCGCTTCGGACGCATGGTGGGGAAGGAAAATTTCAACATCCCCGACAGCGCGGGCGAGACCGACGCGTCCATCCTCTCGGGCTTCATCAAGGACTACTACGGAGCGGACGGCGCGGGCGCGCCGAAGGAAATCCTCGTGCCGGTGCTTCCGGACGACGCGGCGCTCCTCACGGAATGGCTGTCGCGGAAGCGCGGGAGCGACGTACGCCTCTACGTGCCCGAGCGGGGCTTCAAACGCCGGTTGAAAGACATGGCGCGGGCCAATGCGGAAAAATATCTCTCCGACAAAAAGCTGCAGTGGGAGTACCGCGACGCGCGGGAGCAGGGGGCGCTCCGCACGCTGCAGGAAAAGCTCCGTCTGCCCCGCCTGCCCGAACGGATGGAATGCTTCGACATTTCCCACAACCAGGGCGCGGAGACTACGGGCTCCATGGCGGTCTTCCAGGGCGGGCGGCCCGCGAAGAGCGAATACCGCAAATTCAAGCTGCGCACCACCCAGGGCACGCCGGACGATTTCAAATCCATGGCGGAAGTGATGAGCCGACGCTACGGCCATGAGAAAGACTGGCCCCAGCCGGACCTGATCGTCCTCGACGGCGGCCTCGGCCAGCTCCACGCGGCGCTCCCCGTGATCCGCGCGGCGGGATGCACCGCCCCGGTGATCGGCCTGGCGAAGCGCATGGAGGAAATCTATACGGAAGACGGCGGCGATGTGCCGGTGGTGCTGGACCGCCATGATCCGGCGCTGCAGCTCCTCCAGTACATCCGCGACGAGGCGCACCGCTTCGTCATCACCTACCACCGCCAGTGGACGGCGAAGCGCAACGCCGAGTCCGTGCTGGACCACATCCCCGGCATCGGCCCCACGCGGCGGAACGCGCTCTGGCGGGCGTTCCGTTCTTTCGACGACATGAAGAACGCCTCCGTGGATGAGCTCGCGCAGGTGCGGGGCATGAACCGCCGCGCCGCGGAGAGCGTGTACCGCTTCTTCCGCATGGGGAAGGACGAGCGGCAGATGGTGGTGCAGGGCCTCGGGGCCGCGCTGGAGACGCCGGAAGAAACAAAGGCAGAATCCTGAATGGGAAACGCGCTCCGGCGCGTTTTTTCTCTGCGTGTTACAATGAGACAAACGGAGGTGCCCATGAAAAAACTGCTCGCTCTCATCGCGCTCGCGCTGGCGCTTTTCCTCGGAGGCGGCGCGTATTCGTACCATGTGCTCGCGCCCCTCGAAGCGGAGACGGACCGCGCGTGGGCCGCGGCGGACGCGGCCATCACCGCCCGGGCGGCCGCCGCGCCGGAGCTCATCGCGTTCATTCACTCGTATACGTCCCGCGGGCAGGAGGCGTTCCGCGCCGCAGAAGACGCGCAGAAACGGCTCGCCGCCGCACAGACGCCCGCCGCGCGCATGGCCGCGAGCGACGCCCTGTCTTCCGCTCTGGGGCAGCTCCTCGCCGCCGGCAGCCGGTACCGGTCCATCGTGGGCCATCCCCGGTACTACGCGCTCACCACATCGCTGGCCGCGGCGGAAAATACTCTCGCAGTGGCGCGCCGGGACTACAACAACGCCGCCGAGCGCTACAACGGGGCGCTTCACTCCGCCCCGCAGCGTTTCTACGGCAGGATGCTCGGCTTCAGGGACGCGCCGTACTTCAAGACGCCCCGCATGAATGAAACGAAATAAAAGAACGCAGGAAAAAACTTCCCTCACCGATCGGTGAGGGAAGTTTTTTTGCAGGGAAGACAGCGCGGGCGCGGATTCTATTTGGCGTTCATCATATTGCGGAGGCTCACCGCTTCGGCGATGTGCTCCGCGGAAATCTCCGGCGCGCCCGCCAGGTCCGCGATGGTGCGGGCCACTTTGATGATGCGGTCATAGCTCCGCGCGGAGAGATGGAGCGTCTCGAAAATCTGCCGGAGGAGCTCGCTCCCTTCCCGGTCGAGGGGGCAGGAGGCTTTCAGCGCCCGCCGGCCCATCTGGGCGTTTGTGGAGAGGCCCCACGGGGCGAGCCGTTCCTGCTGGATGCGGCGCGCTTCCGCCACGCGCGCTGCGATGACAGCGGAGGATTCCGCCGGGGCGGTCTCGGTGAGTTCGCTGTACTTCGGCCGCGCCACGGATACGTGGAGGTCGATGCGGTCGAGCAGCGGCCCGGAAATTTTGCGGCGGTACCGCTGGATCTCGCCGTCTGTGCAGGTGCATTCGTGGTCGGGGTCGCCCAGGTAGCCGCAGGGGCAGGGGTTCATGGCCGCCACGAGGATGAAGTCCGCCGGATAGGAGAAGGACGCGTTCACCCGGGCGATGTGCACCACCCGGTCTTCGAGGGGCTGGCGGAGCACTTCGAGGACGGAGCGGGGAAATTCGGGCAGTTCGTCCAGAAAGAGCACGCCCCGGTGGGCGAGGGTCACTTCGCCCGGGCGGGGGATGGTGCCGCCGCCGATGAGGCCCGCCATGGAGATGGTGTGGTGCGGGCTGCGGAAAGGGCGCTCCCGCAGGATATGCTCCGCCTGGAAGAGGCCGGCCACGCTGTAAATCTCCGTCACTTCGAGCGCTTCTTCGTCCGTCATGGGCGGCAGGATGGAAGGAATGCGGCGGGCGAGCATGGTCTTGCCCGAGCCGGGCGGGCCGGTCATGAGGAGATTGTGCCCGCCCGCCGCGGCGATTTCGATGGCGCGCTTCGCCACGCGCTGGCCCTGCACGTCGGCGAAATCTTCCGCGCGGGACGGGGGCGCTTTTTCCTCCGTCCGCTCCGCCGGAGCCAGCGGCGCGCGGCCCGCGAGCCCCTCCGCGAGCTCTGCGAGGGTCCGCGGGGCGTACACCGCCGCGCCGCCCGTCAGGAGCGCCTCCTGCGCCGCTTCGGGCGCGACCACGCAGGAGGCGAGGCCCGCGTCCGCGCCGGCGAGGACCATGGAGAGCACGCCCGGCACGGGACGGAGCTCGCCCTGCAGCGACAGCTCGCCGATGAAGAGCGCCCCTGCCGCCGCCCCTTCGGGGATCTGGCCGCTCGCGGCGAGGATGCCCACGGCGATGGGCAGGTCCAGACCGGACCCTTCCTTCCGGAGATCCGCCGGAGCGAGATTGACGGTGATTTTATACACGGGGAAGCGGTACCCCGAATTTTTGATGGCGGAGCGCACCCGCTCTTTCGATTCTTTCACCGCCGCCGCGGGGAGCCCCACGATGTCGAAGCTGGGCACGTGGGAGCTGATGTCCACCTCCACGGTGACGATGTGGCCGGAGAGCCCGAAGGTGACCGCGCCGCAGGACTGTGCAAACATGACGCCTCCCGGAAAACTCAGCGGAACGGGCAGCTCGCGAGATGGTCGTTCACGAGGCCCGCCGCCTGCATGTACGAATAGGTGATGACCGGCCCCATATAGCGGAAGCCGTACGACCGGAGCTCCCGGGACAGCGCTTCCGAGAGCGGCGTCCGCGCGGGCACGTCCGAAAGCGATGCGGGCCGGCGGTCGACGGGGCCGTCCACATGGGACCAGAGAAAATCGGAAAAGGAGCCGAACGATGCCTGTACGGCGAGAAACGCCCGGGCATTCGTCCCGATGCTCTCGATCTTGCCGCGGTGATGGATCAGGCCGGGCTGCGCCATGAGCGCCTCCGTCTTCTCCGGGCCGTACGCGGCGCACGCCCCGGGGCGGAGATCGTCGCAACATGCGCGGAAAAGAGGCTCCTTGCGCAGGACGAGGCCCCACGAGAGGCCCGATGAGAAACTCTCCAGCACGAGAAGCGCGAAAAGCTCGTGGTCGTCGTGCACCGGTTTGCACCACCGCCGGTCGTGGTAATCCCGGAGCGCGTCGTCGTAATGCGGCCAGGGGCAGCGGCCTGCCGGGTCAGTCATGATTCCTCCTTCAGAATGCATCGGGGATGTGGCGGATGCGGGGCGCAGCGCCGGGGAGCGCGAGGATTTCCACCACGTCAAACCGGACGGGGCGGCCTTCGATGCGGCGCTCCGCGCAGTACACTTCGGCGCACCAGCGGAGATGGCGCTGCTTGGCCGGCGTCACCGCTTCGGCGGGCGTGCCCAGGCGGAGGCTGCGCCGGGTTTTTACTTCCACGAAGACGAGCGTCCCGCCGTCTTCCATGACGAGATCCAGCTCGCCGTGGAGCCGTTTGAAATTCCGGTCCGCCAGACGGAATCCTTTCCGCTCCAGAAAGGCGCGGGCGAGGTCTTCTCCGGCGCGGCCGAGCGCGGTATTTCCCATAGGCCCTCCTGTGTCCATATCTGTTTTCATCATAGTCCCATGAGAGGCATTTATCAAGGCGGGGCGCGGCGGATTTCTTCATGCCCGCCGGGTATGCTGCGAGCCAGCGCATAGGTATTGGCTTTTTCACCGCGCCGTTTTTATAATACAGCCATCGCACAGGTTTTCGAGTCAGGAAAGGAAGGTCGCTATGCTGGTATGGATTCTTACGCTGGGCGTGTTCAGCATCATCAATACGGAAATGGGGGTCATCGGCATCCTGCCGCTGCTCGCCGCGCGGTACGGCGTGGACATCTCCGCGGCGGGGCTGCTGGTGAGCCTCTTTGCGCTCGCCGTGGCGGTGTCGGGGCCGACGCTGCCGCTCCTCTTCTCGAAGTGCAACCGGAAGACGGTCATGCTGGCCGCGCTCGCCGCCTTCGCCGTGTGCAACGCGGCTTCCGCGCTGACGGAGAATTTCTACGCGGCGCTCCTCGCGCGGACGCTTCCGGCCTTCCTCCATCCGGTGTACATCTCGCTCGCCTTCACGGCGGCAGCGCAGGCGGCGCCGGAGGACGCGCCGAAAGCGGCGGCGAAGGTCATGGTGGGCGTGTCCGCCGGGATGGTGCTCGGCGTGCCCGTGGTGAGCTGGCTCGCGGGAACGGTCTCTCTCGACGCGGCCATGTATTCTTTCGCGGCGGTGAACGCGGCGGCCTTCGTCGTGACGGCACTCTTCGTGCCGTCCATGCCGGCGGCGCAGGCGCTCTCCTACGGGGCGCAGCTCCGCGTGCTGAAGGACCGCGGGTTGTGGCTGGCGCTCTTCGCGGTGATCTGCCTGAACGGAGGCATCTTCGGCGTGTTCAGCTACCTCGCGGACTATCTGTCCCGCGTGTCGGGCTATTCTGCGGACGGCGTGAGCGCGGCGCTCCTCGTGTACGGTCTGGCGAATATCGCGGGCAATCTCCTCGCGGGGCGGCTCCTCACGGCGCGGGCAGCGCAGGCGGTCTTCGCCTTTCCTCTCGCGCTGGGGCTCGTGTACGTGTGGATGTACTTCGCGGGCGGACTCGCGCTGCCCATGGCGGCCGTCATCCTCCTCTGGGGCGTCCTCGCCGGGCTGGGGGCAAACATCAACCAGTACTGGATCACCTCCGCGGCTCCGCAGGTGCCGGACTTTGCGAATGCGCTCTTCCTCGTGGCGACGAATCTGGGCACGTGCATCGCCGCGGCGGCGTGCGGCCGGCTCATCGACAGCTTCGGCATCGCCTCGCTGACCTTCGGCGGCCTCGCGTTCCTCGCGGGGAGCTTCCTCTTCATCGCCGCGGGACTCCGGCGGAGACGGACCGCGCCCGCGTCCGCCGCGGCGTGAACCGAGACGCAGAAAAAAGACGCAGCACAGGCCGCGTCTTTTTTGTTGTCTGCGCGGCGTATGCTTCCGCTGTATGAAATTCGATGAAAAGAGGGCATTGGAAGCGCGGCGGGCATCCTCCGTATAATGAAGAAAACAGAGACGGACAAGACGTCCGCGGAAACGCCCTGCGGGGCGGAAGGAGGAAATGCCATGAAACGACTGAAACGATCCATTTGCGCCCTGCTCGCCGGGGTGCTGCTCAGCGCGCCGCTCGCGGGATGGGCGGCGGACGATTACGCGTCGAAGCTCGATCCGGAGCTGGTGCCCGCCTTTGAGGCGAGCTACGCCATGGACCTCGACTGGACGGGGCCGGATTTCCTGAAGCAGCGCTCGGCGTCGCTCGTGGGCTCGCCGAATCTTCCGAAGGACGCGGCGGTCTCCGTGCGCGACGTGTACGTGCCGAACGGAGACGGCACGGGCGAGCTGCGGCTCCGCATTTATCAGCCGGCGCACGCGGAGGGGACGCTCCCCGGCATCTACTGGATTCACGGCGGGGGATTCCTCTTCGGCGTGCCCGAGCAGAATGAAGCGCAGAGCATCCGCTTTGTAAAGGACGTGGGCGCCGTGGTGGTCTCCGTGGATTACCGCCTCGCGCCGGAGCATCCCTATCCCGCGCCGCTGGAAGACTGCTACGCCGGTCTCAAGTGGTTCTTTACTCATGCGGGCGAGCTCGGCGTGGACGCGGACCGCATCGCCGTAGCCGGGGCGTCCGCCGGGGGCAATCTCTGCGCGGCGGTGACGCTCCTCGCGCGGGACCGGGGCGAATTCACGCCCGCCTTCCAGATGCCGCTCTATCCCATGCTGGACGACCGCATGACGACGCCCTCCAGCACGGAACCCACCGATCCCCGCGTGTGGAATCCCGACGCGAACCGCTACGGCTGGCACGCCTATCTGGGCGGCATCGAAGGGACGGACGCGGTGACGGAGTACATGGCGCCCGCCCGCGCGGAGGACCTTTCCCATCTCCCGCCGACGTACTCCATGATCGGTACGCTCGAGCCTTTCCGCGACGAAGTGATCGACTACATGCAGCGCCTCGCCCAGGCGGGCGTGCCCGTAGAGCTCCACGTTTACCCGCGGACGTTCCACGCCTTCGAGGCTGTGGCTCGCGGCACGGACTACAGCCGCCTCGTGGAGGACGAATACGTGCGGGTGCTGAAAAAAGCGCTGCACGGCGAATAAAGACAAATCCACAGCAGAGAGACGCCGCCCCGTGCGGCGTTTTTTGCGTGCGCTGCGCCGCGTGCCCTGCGGAACCGCCGCGGCGGGGCTATAATAAGAAAAAGAAAAAAAGGAGGCGGGCCGTATGGATTGTTACGCGGCGGCGCTGCCCGGCATGGACGGGCTGGGAGCGCGGCGCATCCGGGGACTGGTGGATTATTTCGGCACGGCGGAGCGCCTGTGGAAGGCGGACCCCGCGGAGGTGCGCGCGTCGGGCGTGCTGTCCGACAAAATGGCGGGGGCGTTTCTCGCGTACCGCGCGTCGGCCGATCCGGAGGCGGTCGGGGAAGCCCTGCGGAAGCGGGACATTCACGTCACCACCTGGCGGGACGAAGACTACCCGCCGCTCCTGAAAGAGACGGCCAATCCGCCGGCGGTGCTGTTCTACCGGGGGAGCGCTCCCGTGTGGACGCGGACCGTGGCCGTCGTGGGCGCGCGGAAGGCCACGGCGTACGGCGTGAACGCCGCGAAAGCCATCGCGGAAGGACTGGCGAAAGAAGGGGTGACGATCGTCTCCGGCGGCGCGCGGGGCGTGGACACCGTATCCCACGAAGGGTGCCTCGCGGGCGGCGCGCCCACGGCGGTGGTGCTCGCCTGCGGTCTCGACGTGGCCTATCCGCCGGAGAACCGGAATCTGTTCCGCCGGGTCGTCGAGGCGGGCGGGGCGGTCCTCTCGGAGTATCCCCTCGGCACGCCGCCGCTGGGCCGGCAGTTTCCCGCGCGGAACCGCATTATCGCCGGCATGAGCCGGGCGGTGCTCGTCACGGAGGCGGCCGTGCGGAGCGGCTCTCTCATCACGGCGGATTTCGCCCTCGAGGAAGGGCGGGACGTCTTCGCCGTGCCGGGCAGCATCTGGTCCGCCATGAGCCGCGGGACGAATCATCTCATCCGGTCGGGCGCGGTGTGCTGCACCGGCGCGGAGGACATCCTCTCCGAGTACGGCTGGGGCCGAAAGCAGGCCGCCCGTGCGGAAAGTGCGCCCCGGCAGTTGACACTGGAAGAAGAAATGGTGTATCGTTTCTGCTGTATGGGAGAGACCGTGTCCGCCGAGACCCTCCTCGAGCAGACGGGCCTCTCCATAGCGAAACTCACCATGATTCTCCTCTCGCTCACCATGAAAGGGTGCATCACCGAAGAAGGGCCGGGGCTGTACGCCCCCGCCGGAGCGGGCGGAACCGTGTGACAACTGGGAGGCACTATGTCCATCAAACGCACAATCACCATCGGCGACCGAAAGCGCCGCACCGCGCTGCCCCCGGCAGAGCCCGCTTTCGTGCGCCATCCGAATCCGAAGGGAAAACGCCTCGTGGTGGTGGAATCCCCGGCAAAGGCGCGCACCATCGAGCGCATCCTCGGCCCGGATTACAAAGTGATGGCCTCCATGGGCCATCTGCGGGACCTGCCGGCGCGGACCCTCGGCGTGGATATCGACCACGACTTCGCGCCGCAGTACGTGAACGCCGACGGGCGGGAGAGCGTCATCAAAGACCTGCAGAAGGAAGCGAACCAGTGCCGGGACGTGCTCCTCGCCACGGACCCCGACCGCGAAGGAGAGGCCATTTCGTGGCACCTGTCGAAGCTCCTCGACGTGAATCCCGAGGACAATGTGCGCATCGCCTTCCACGAAATCACGCCGCCCGCCATCCGGGAAGCGGTGCAGCATCCCGGCCCCATCGATGAACACCGCGTGGACGCCCAGCAGGCGCGGCGCGTGCTGGACCGCCTCGTGGGGTACAAGCTCTCCCCCTGGCTGTGGAAGCAGGTCTACCGGGGCCTCTCCGCCGGGCGCGTACAGTCCGTGGCGGTGCGCCTCATCTGCGAGCGCGAAGCGGAAATCAAAGCGTTCCAGCCGGAAGAATACTGGACCATCGAAGGACGGTACAAAACGGCGGACAAGGAGACCTTCAAGGCGCGCCTCACCCAGATCCGGGGCGAAGAGGCGAAGCTCCACAATAAAGAAGAGACCGACGCGGCGCTGGCCGCTCTCGAAAAGCAGGACGCGGTCATCACCGCCGTGACGAAGCAGAAGAAGCAGCGCCGGCCGAAGCCGCCCTTCACCACGTCCACCCTGCAGCAGGACGCGGTGAATAAACTCTCCTTCGGCTCGAAGAAGACCATGATGATCGCCCAGACGCTCTACGAAGGGGTGGAAATCGCCGGCCACGGCCACGTGGGGCTCATCACCTACATGCGTACTGACTCGGTGCGCATTTCCGAGGAAATGGCGAAGCCCACCCTCGCGTACATCGCGCAGATTTACGGCGAAGCGTACGCTCCGGAGAAGCCGAACGTGTACGCCAAGTCGAAAGAGGCGCAGGACGCGCACGAAGCCATCCGCCCTACGTCGCTCAAATTCCCGCCGGAAGCGCTGGAAGGCTCCCTCTCGCGGGACCAGATGAAGCTCTACACCCTCATCTGGAACCGGTATCTCGCGAGCCAGATGGCGCCGCAGGTGACGGAAAATACCGCTGCCGTCCTCCAGTGCGGGGACTACACCCTCCGCGCGACGGGCATGCACGTCCTCTTCGACGGCTTCACCGTGCTCCAGACGGCGAAGGAAAAGGCGAAAGAGAACGAAAAGGAAAATACCC
Source organism: uncultured Veillonellaceae bacterium (assembly GCA_958348245.1). Taxonomy (GTDB): domain Bacteria; phylum Bacillota; class Negativicutes; order Veillonellales; family Dialisteraceae; genus UBA1822. Next base: position 63,228 of record CATVYJ010000006.1, read on the forward strand.
TCCCGGCGCTCCGCAAAGGCGATACGGTGAAGAATGTTTCCATCGGGGGCGAGCAGCATTTCACCGCGCCGCCGCCGCGCTACACCGAGGCGAGCCTCATCAAGACCCTCGAAGAGAAGGGCATCGGCCGCCCCTCCACGTACGCTCCCATCCTGGACACCATCCAGCGCCGGAAATACGTGGAGAAGGAAAATAAACAGTTCGTCCCCACCGAGCTGGGCTTCACCATCGTGGACCTGCTGAAGACCTATTTCGGCGGCATCATCAACGTGGACTTCACTGCCGAGATGGAAGACGAGCTGGACAAGATCGCCGCAGGCAAAGCCACCTACGGCAAGGTCATGAAGGATTTCTACAAAGTCTTCAGCGAAGAGCTGAAAGACGCCGACGCGAAAGCCGCCGAAGACCGGGAGAAGCATCAGGAAGTGTCCGACGTGATCTGCGAGAAATGCGGCGCGCATATGATCGTGAAGATGGGCCGCTACGGGAAATACCTCGCCTGTCCGAATTATCCGAAGTGCAGCAATATCAAACCGTACCGGCAGGATCGCGCTCCCGACGAAGAGTCGGATGTGGTGTGCGACAAGTGCGGCGCGAAGATGGTGTACCGCACGGGGCCTTTCGGCCGGTATCTCGCGTGCCCGGCGTGCAAAGCCACGAAATCCATCGTGGTGGACACGGGCATCGAGTGCCCCAAATGCCACAAGGGCCATCTGGTGCGCCGCCGCTCCCGCCGGGGCCGCTATTTCTACGGATGCAGCGAGTACCCGAAGTGCGACATGGCGCTCTGGAACGAGCCGGTGAATCAATTCTGCCCGGAATGCGGGCACATCATGGTGAAGAAAGTCGGCCGGGACAAGGTGGAGCACATCGTCTGCTCCAATCCGGAATGCCCCACCCAGCCGAAGCGCCGCACCCGCGCGAAGAAAGCGGACGCGGCGGAACCGGAGAAGTAAAGGAGACCTCATGGACAAAGTGACCATCGTCGGCGCGGGCCTCGCCGGCAGCGAAGCGGCGTGGCAGCTCGCCCGGCGCGGCATCCCCGTGCGCCTCGTGGAGATGCGCCCCGGAGAGAGCACCCCCGCGCACCACACGGCGTATTTCGCCGAGCTCGTATGCAGCAATTCCCTGCGGGCCGCGGCCCTCACGAACGCCGTGGGCCTGCTCAAGGAAGAAATGCGCCGCCTCGGCTCGGTCGTCATGGCCGCCGCGGACGCCCACCGCGTACCCGCAGGAGGCGCGCTCGCGGTGGACCGCATGGGCTACGCCGCCGCCGTGACGGACGCCGTGCGGAGCCATCCCCTCATCGAAGTCGTGGAAGAACGGGTGGACAGAATCCCCGAAGAGGGCGTGGTCATCATCGCCACCGGCCCCCTCACGGACGGCGCGCTTGCCGCGGACATCGAAGCCTTCTGCGGCGGGGAAGGGCTGCATTTCTACGACGCCGCCGCGCCCATCGTGACGAAGGATTCCCTCGATATGGCCGTGGTGTACCGCGCCTCCCGCTACGGCAAGGGGGAAGCAGCCTACCTGAACTGCCCCATGAACGAAGAGGAATACAAAGCCTTCCAGCAGGCCCTCGCCTCGGCGGAGACCGCGGAAGTGCACGGCTTTGAAAATAAAAAAGTCTTCGAGGGATGCATGCCCATCGAAGTGATGGCCCAGCGCGGGGAGGACACCATGCGCTTCGGCCCCATGAAGCCCGTGGGCCTGCCCGATCCGCGCACGGGGCGCGACCCCTACGCGGTGGTGCAGCTTCGGCAGGACAACGAAGAAGGCACCCTCTACAACATCGTGGGCTTCCAGACCCATCTCAAATGGGGCGAGCAGCGCCGCGTCTTCGGCATGATTCCCGGCCTCGCCCATGCGGAATTCATCCGCTACGGCGTGATGCACCGCAATACCTACATCGACTCGCCGGACCTCCTCACCGCCGCCATGGAGTCGCGCACTCGGCCCGGCCTCTTCTTCGCAGGGCAGATGACCGGCGTGGAAGGGTACGTGGAGTCTGCTGCCTCGGGCATCGCCGCCGCTTTCGGGGCCGCCGCGCGCCTCCGGGGCGAAGAGCCCGTGCCCTTCCCGCGGGAGACCGCTCTCGGTTCGCTCACGCACTACATCTCCCACTACGAGGGCAAGAATTTCCAGCCCATGAACGTGAACTTCGGCCTCATGCCGCCCCTTCCGCAGCGCGTGCCGAAGAAAGAAAAGAACCGGAAAATCGCCGAGCGCGCCCTCGCCGCGCTGGACGCCTTTTTGCAGGCAGAAAAATAAATCCGAAAGAAAGACAGGACAATGAGCCTGTCTTTTTTGCGTGGGATGTTTCCCGTGTACTGAACAGGAAAGGACCGGCCTGTGTGGTTTCAGGCGGAGCGGGATGCGGCCCATGATATAATGAGAAGAAATGGACAGCAGGTCTGCGCCGCGGCGCAGGGAAAGGAAGGAACGGTATGTTTACTGCGACTACGATACTGGCCGTGAAGAAAGACGGCCATACGGCGGTGGCCGGAGACGGGCAGGTGACTATGGGCAACGCGGTCATCATGAAGAACACCGCCCGGAAGGTGCGCCGCCTCTATCATGGAAAAATCATCGCGGGCTTCGCGGGCTCCGTGGCGGACGCCTTCGCCCTCTTTGATAAATTTGAAGCGCGCCTCACGGACTGCAGCGGCAATCTGGTGCGCGCCGCCGTGGAATTTGCCCGGGACTGGCGGCGGGACCGGGTGCTGCAGAAGCTCGAAGCGCTCCTCATCATCACCGACGGGGAGCATCTCTTCCTCGTCTCGGGAAACGGCGAAGTCATCGAGCCCGACGACGGCATCCTCGCCATCGGCAGCGGCGGCAATTACGCCCTCGCCGCGGCGCGGGCCCTCACGGCGAATACGGCGCTCTCCGCGCGGGACATCGCGGAGAAATCGCTCCACATCGCCGCCGACATCTGTGTGTATACGAATCATAACGTCATCGTGGAGGAACTCTGATGGACAGCACGCTCACGCCGCGGAAGATCGTGGCATATCTGGATGAATATATCATCGGCCAGCAGGATGCAAAGAAATCCGTGGCCGTCGCCCTGCGCAACCGGTGGCGCGCGGCGCAGCTTCCGCCGGAGACGGCGAAGGAAATCCTGCCGAAGAACATTCTTCTCATCGGACCCACCGGCGTAGGCAAGACGGAAATCGCCCGGCGCATCGCCTCCCTCACGGACGCGCCCTTCATCAAGGTGGAAGCGACGAAGTACACCGAAGTGGGCTACGTGGGGCGCGACGTGGAGTCCATGGTGCGCGACCTCGTGGAGGAAGCGGTGCGCATGGAGAAAAAGAAAGACGCCGCCGCCCACGGGAAAGACGCGGAAGAGGCGGCCGTCCAGAAAATCGGGGAAATCATGTGGCCCACGAAAAAAGCGGAGACCCGGAACCCCATGGAAATCATCTTCGGCAGCAAAGCGCCGCAGCAGAATGCGCCGGCGGACGATCCGGAGAAAGCGGAGCGGCGGGAATGGTTCCTCCAGCGCCTCCGGAGCGGCGAGCTCGACAACCGCACCGTGGAGATCGAAGTGCGCGACCGGAGCCGCCTTCCCGGCATGGGGGACAATGAAAACGTGAACCAGATTTCCCAGATGCTCTCCGCCATGATGCCCAAGCAGACGAAGAAGAAAAAAGTCACCGTCCGCATGGCGAAGCAGATCCTCACGGAAGAAGCGGCGGACGACATGGTGGACATGGAGCTCGCCGCGGACCGGGCCATCCGCAATGCGGAAGAGCACGGCATCATTTTCATCGACGAAATCGACAAAGTCGCCGGGCGGAGCGGCGCCTCCGGCGGGCCCGACGTCTCCCGCGAAGGGGTGCAGCGGGACATCCTGCCCATCGTGGAAGGGGCCACCGTGAAGACCAAGTACGGCATGGTGAAGACCGACCACATCCTCTTCATCGCCGCCGGGGCCTTCCACGTGTCAAAGCCGAGCGACCTCATTCCCGAGCTGCAGGGGCGCTTCCCCATCCGGGTGGAACTCCAGAGCCTCGGCCGGGAAGAATTCCGGCGCATCCTCACCGAGCCGCGGCAGGCCCTCATCCGCCAGTACCGGGCGCTCCTCAGTGCGGAAGGGGTGACCCTCACCTTCACGGACGGCGCGCTCGACGCCGTGGCGGACATCGCCGCCCGGGTGAACCGCGAGACCGAAGACATCGGCGCGCGGCGGCTCTACACCATCCTCGAGCGCGTCCTCGAGGACATCTCCTTCGACGCCTCCGACCGGGACGACAAAGACGTGGTGGTGGACGAAACGTACGTGCGGACAAAACTCGGCGCCGTCACGGACAATATGGACGCCTCCCGCTACATCCTCTGAAAGAGCGGCCGCCTCCGGGCGGCGCTTTTTCTTTGTCGCTTCCGCGGCGCGCACAGGTTGACGGCCCATTTCCGGTTGACTATAATGGAAAACATCAAACGACAAGGCTGCACAGCAGCAGGGAGGCTATCATGCGCAACGAAATCCTCGAATATTTCCGCAAAGCCAATGGGAAATTCGTTTCCGGCGAACAGATTTCACAGGACCTGGGCGTGTCCCGCACGGCCGTGTGGAAACAGATCAACGTCCTCAAATCGCGGGGCTACATCTTTGAATCCAGCACCCGCAAAGGCTACCGCCTCATCTACGCGCCGAACCTCCTGACGCCCCTTGAAATCGAGAGCGTCCTCCGCACGGACACCTTCGGCCGGCGTATCGTCTATCTGGAAAGCACCACCTCCACGAACGAAGAAGCGAAGCGCATCGCCCGGGAAGGCGCGGAAGAAGGGACCATCGTCGTCGCCGAAGAGCAGACCTCCGGCCACGGCCGCCTCACGCGGAATTTCTATTCCCCCTTCGCGAAAGGCATCTGGTTCTCCCTCATCCTCCGGCCGAAATTCCTGCCCATGGAAGCGGCGAAATGCACGCTCCTCGCCGGCGTCGGCGTCTGCCGCGCCATCCGCCGCATGGGCCTGCCCGAATGCGGCATCAAATGGCCGAACGACATCCTCTGCCGCGGGAAGAAAATGGTGGGCATGGTCACGGAAATGTCCGCCTCCATGGAAAAAATCGACTACATCATCGTAGGCATCGGCATCAACACCGGCGCGAAGCACGACGAATTTCCCGAAGCCTTCCGGGACAACGCCACCTCTTTCGCCAACGAAGGCGTGGAAGTCTCCCGGAAAGAACTCCTCGCCGCCGTCCTCTACGAACTGGAGCAGGAATACCGCGTCGCCCAGACCGAAGGCTTCGACAAAGTCCTCGCCGACTGGGAAACCCTCTCCGTCACCATCGGCCAGGATGTGCGCGTCATCTTCAATGAAGACAGCTTCACCGGCAAAGCGGTGGGCATCGACAAGGACGGCTGCCTCCTCGTGGACACGGGCAAAGAGGTGACCCGCGTCATCGCCGGAGACGTCTCCATCCGCCCCGCCGGCCAGCCCGTCAACCTCGGCCGCTGAATTTCCATTCCATACACCCGATAAAGGCCATGCGCAGGCATGGCTTTTTTCGCGCGCCGCATCTGATACAATAGAAGAAAATGGCGCGGCGGAAAGAAGGGAAAAGCATGCAGCAGGTGATTGTGGATGTATTTTCGGAGACGGTGTTCGGCGGGAATCCCACGGCGGTGTGTTTCGCGGAAGAATGGCCGGAGGATGAGGCGATGCGGCGGATCGCCGCGGAGAACCGCCTGTCGGAAACGGCGTTCGTGCGGAAGAAGGACGGGAGGTACGGGCTGCGGTGGTTCACGGCGGTGCGGGAGATTCCGCTCTGCGGCCATGCGGCGCTGGGCGCGGGGTACGCGGTGCTTCGGGAATGGGAGCCGGGCGCGGAGGCGGTGACGTTTGATACGCTGAGCGGGGCGCTCACCGTCGCGAAGCGGGACGGACGGGTGGAGATGCGGATGCCCCGGTGGCCGCTTGCGGAAGTCTCCGTGACGGAGGACATGACGGAGGCGGTGGGCGCGCCGGTTCGGGCGGCGTATCTCGCGCGGGATCTGCTCTGCATCCTGGAAGACGAAGCGGCAGTGCGCCGCGCCGCTCCGGATATGGTCCGCGTGAAGGCGCTGCCGGGGCTGCTCCTGAATCTCGCGGCGAAGGGGACGGACTGTGACTGCGTGGTGCGTTCCTTTGCGCCGAAGCTCGCCGTGGACGAGGATCCGGCGTGCGGTTCGGGCCAGTGCCACGCCTTCGAATGGCTCGCCATGACGGAGGGTCGGACGTCGTTCTTCGGGCGGCAGGCGTCGGCCCGGGGCGGCGGGGTATACGGGCGCATCGAGGCGGGAGAGATGTTCCTCTCCGGCCATGCGGCGCTTTTTTCGGAGGGGGAGATTTTCCCGGAGGGCCGCTGAAGCGGGGCGGCGCGGGAAATTTTTTCGCCGGGGCCTCGGGATTTCTGCTATAATACAAGGCATGGAAACGACAGTAAAAAGCAATGGAAAGCGCGTGGCGTTCCTCACGCTGGGGTGCAAGGTCAACCAGTACGACAGCGACGCCATGCGGAGTCTCTTCCTCCGCCGGGGCTATACTGCTGCGGACGCGGACGAAGAGGCGGACGTGTATGTGATCAATACGTGCTCGGTGACGAGCGTGGGGGACAAGAAGTCGCGGCAGACCATCCGGCGCATCCGCCGGGCGCATCCCGGTGCGGTCATCGCCGCGGCGGGGTGCTACGCCCAGCTCGCGCCGGAGGAAGTGGCGAAGACCGGCTGCGACGTCGTGGTGGGCAACCAGAACCGGCATCGTATCGTGGACTATGTGGAGGAGGCCGCGCGGGGGAAGCGCCTCAACGCCGTCACGGACATCATGAAGGCGGAGGGCTTTGAAAACCTCACGGTGGATCCGGAAGGGGAGGAGAAGACCCGGGCGTTTATCAAGGTGCAGGAAGGGTGCGACAATTACTGCACGTTCTGCATCATCCCCTACGCGCGGGGCCGCCTGAAATCGCGCCGCCTCGACGACGCGGTGGCGGAAGCGCGGCGGCTCGCGGAGAAGGGCTACCGGGAGATCGTCCTCACGGGGATTCATCTCGGCAATTACGGCAAGGATCTGCGCGACGGGACGACCCTGTCGCAGCTGGTGGAGGCGCTGCTGGCCATTCCGGGCATCGCCCGCATCCGCCTCGGCTCCATCGAGTCGGTGGAGCTGTCGGACGAGCTCATCCGCATCATCCGGACGGAAGAAAGGGTGTGCAGCCACCTCCACCTGCCGCTCCAGTCCGGATCGGACGCGGTGCTCCGCCGGATGAACCGGCATTACCGGCTGGAGGAATTCAAGGCGCTCATCGCAGATCTCCGGGAAAAGATCCCGGGCATCGCGCTCACGACGGATCTCATTGTGGGCTTCCCCGGCGAGACGGAGGCGCTCTTTCAGGAGACGCTCGCCACGCTCCGGGAGCTCCGCTTCTCCGGCATCCATGTCTTTCCCTATTCCCGCCGGACGGGAACGCCCGCCGCAGGCTATCCGGATCAGGTGTCCGCGGCGGAGAAGAAAGACCGGGTGCACCGCGTGGAAGCGCTGGAAGAACCCATCAGCAGAGAGTTCCGCTCCGCTTTCGCCGGCAGGACCGTGCGGGTCCTCGCGGAGGAAGAGAAGGACGGCCTTTTCGAGGGCCTCTCTGATGAATATATCCGCGTCTTTATCAAAGGGGCGCAGGTCAGACGGGGCGGCCTCTACCGCGTACGGGTGGAAGCCCTCGCGGACGGCGGCCTCATCGGTACGGCAGAGGAGGAATTATAATGGACGACTGCATTTTCTGCAAAATCATCGCCGGGGATATCCCGTCGAACAAGGTCTATGAAGACGAGCACTGGTTTGCCTTCCGGGACATCGAGCCCTGCGCGCCCACGCACGTGCTTCTCATCCCGAAGCAGCATGTGGCGAACATTCTCGCCCTCGATGAAGAAAAGGCGAAAGCGTTTGCCGATTTCTTCCAGGTGGTGAAAAAGATCGCGCAGCAGGAAGGGCTCGAAGAGTCGGGCTTCCGCGTGGTCATCAATACGGGCGAGAAGGCGGGGCAGTCCGTCTTCCATTTCCACGCGCACATCCTCGGCGGGCGGGAGATGGGATGGCCGCCCTTCCCGGAAGACAGATAAGCCGACGGAAGACGCCGCGAGGCGTCTTTTTCGCGGGAAAATTTTGCCGCTCCGGGGAAAGCGGATTGACAGAGCCTGTGGGATACTCTATAATTTAGAAGTGTGCAACAGCACCCCAGAGTATACTTGGAGGGAGGGATAAAGATGTCTGAGATCAAAGTCAAAAAGGGCGAATCTCTGGATAGCGCTCTTCGCAGATTTAAACGTTCCTGCCAAAAAGCCGGGGTTCTTTCTGAAGTAAGAAAACGCGAACATTACGAAAAGCCCAGCGTAAGACGTAAGCTGAAATCCGAAGCTGCCAGAAAACGCAAATTTAAGTAATCCAATCAAATCCAGGTGAGATGAATTGACGTTAAAGGAACAGCTTCTGGCCGACATGAAAGAGGCCATGAAGGCAAAGGCGGAAGGGAAAACGGCGCTGGCGGTCATCCGCATGGCGCGCGCTCACATCCGTCAGGCTGAAATCGACGCCGGTCATGCGGACTTCGACGACGACCAGGTCGCGGCGATTCTGCGGAAAGAAATGAAGCAGCGCAAAGAGACTCTGGAGGAAATCCAGGGGAGCGGCCGCGAAGATCTGATCGAAGAGACGAAGGCGGAAATGGCCGTGCTGCAGAAGTACCTACCGGCAGAACTTTCTGAAGAGGACATCAGAAAAGTCGTGCAGGAAACTGTAGACGCACTGGACCCGGGAGCCAGAAATCTCGGCTCCGCCATGAAAGCCGTGATGGCCAAACTGAAGGGCAAGGCCGACGGCAAGGTGATCAACCGCATCGTGCGGGAGGTCCTTGGTTGAGCGTCTCCGGACGCTTGACAAACGGGGAAGCTTAGGCTATCCTTGTTACATAAGTTGATACTGCGTCAAAGATGACTCATTCCCATGAGGAGTGGGTCATTTTAATTTTTAAGGACGGCGCGTGTCACAGGTATTTCAACAGGAGGGTTTGAAATGTTGAACGAACTGCTGTATTACATTCCCGCTGGTCAGTACGGAAAGGAAGGCATTCTCTCTCTGCTCGCGCAGCATCCGGAGATCCGTTTCGTATCTCTCGTGGGCATCGACCTGGCAGGGAACGATACGGACGAAAAGATCCCGATGCGCATTTTCATGGAAGACTACGACGATTTCTTCGCCGGCCGGGCGGTGCAGACCGACGGCTCTTCCGTCGTTCTCATGAATATCGCCACGCTGAACGATGCCCGCGTCGACATGGTCGCGGACAGCAGCGTGAACTGGTATGTGGATTACAACAACGATAACATTGACGATGAGACGGGACTCCCCGTGGGCACGCTCCGCATCCCGTGCTTCCTCCTGCACAACGGCAGGTACATCGACTCCCGCTCCATCCTGAAGCAGTCCTGCGACTACGTGGCTTCCGAACTGAAAAAGCTCCTCGCGGACAAACCGGTGGCCGGCATGGAAAATCTCCCCGGCAGCGAGATCCAGGACATCGTCTTCACTACCGGCACGGAGCTGGAATTCTGGGTGAAGACCCCGAGCGAAAAGGAAACGGTGGAGCACCTTTCCATTTCCCAGCGTCTGCAGGAACAGTACTGGCAGAGAATGCGCGGCAACGTGCGCACCGCCATGGAACAGGCCATCGAAGAGCTGGACGCGCGCGGCCTGAAAGTCGAAATGGGCCACAAGGAAGTGGGCGGCATCAAGCCGAAGATCGACGACGCGGGCAACATCATCGACGTGGTGGAACAGCTCGAATGCGACTGGAAATTCAGCCTGAATCCGCTGCAGGCGTGCGACAACGAACTGGAAGCGCGCATCATCATCCGCGAAGTGTTCCGTGAAAACGGGCTGGACGTCTCCTTCAAGGCGAAGCCGATCATCGGCGTGGCCGGCAGCGGCGAACACACCCACGTGGGCATCGCGGCCCGCCTGAAAAACGGCAAGACCATCAACCTCCTCGCGCCGGAAGACATGAAGGCGGACTTCCTCTCCACCATCGGCTACGGCTTCATCATGGGCATCCTCAAGAACTATGAAGCGACGAACCCCTTCATTTCCTCCACCACGGACGCTTTCAACCGTCTGAAACCGGGCTTCGAGGCGCCGGTGTGCATTGTCACCTCTCTCGGCCATACGCCGGAGGTGCCGTCGCGCAACCGCACCATCCTCATCGGCCTCGTGCGCGACATCGACAATCCGAAAGCGACCCGCTTCGAGCTGCGCGCGCCGAACCCCTTCACGAATACCTTCCTCGCCGTATCCATGCTGTACCTGACCGCGCTCGACGGCATCCGCTACGCGGTCTCCTCCGGCAAGACCCCGGCGGAACTCCTGGCGGAACTCTCCAAGAAGCCCGGCGAAGAAGCGGACTATCTCGAAAAAGACCGGGCATACCGCTGCGAAGACAACGTCTTTGAAGATTTCACCGATGAAGAACGGGCGGCCCTCTTCGGCAAACCGCCGGCGACGGTCTGGGAAAACGTGAAGACCATGCAGGCCAATCCGGACAAAGTGGCGGTCCTCACTGCGGGCGGCTCCGTAGATCAGTCCATCATCGACTCCTTCGTGGCGTCCATCCTCTACCGCTGGAAGAACGAGCTGATCGACCGCATCATCCCCGGCACGGAAATGCAGGTGAAGAGCTTCCGCGAACTGGAAGAAGAAGACAAGCTCGACGAGAAGCGCTGGAAAGCCATCAAGGCCAAACGCATCGAACTGGCGAAAGACACCCTGGACGGCGAATGCATCTGCACGAAGCTGAAAAAGGCGCTCGAAGCCGACGACTACGACGCGGCCTCCGATCTCCAGCTGGACATGATGAAGAAAGTGGAAGAACTGGGCAAAGAATACCGCACCTACGCGCTGAACGTACTGGACGACTGAACCCCTTCTCCGGAAATCCCGCGGCCCTGCGCCGCGGGATTTTCTGCTGCCCGCAAAAGGAGAGCGCGGAAAGATTTTCACTTACATATTGAAAAATATCGCTGTATCTGGTACACTCGGGATATAGAGAAATTTCAATGTCCGGAAACCCGGAGAAATGGAGGAATCCCATGAACTTCACCATCTACAGATGCGCGGAATGCGGCAATGTAGCCGCTCTTCTCAATAAAAAGGCGGGGGCGCTCGTCTGCTGCGGCCGTCCCATGCAGGAACTCGTGCCGAACACCACTGACGCGGCGCAGGAAAAGCACGTCCCGGTGGTATCCCGCGAAGACGGCCAGCTGAAAGTGACCGTCGGCTCCACGGCGCATCCCATGCTGCCCGAACACTACATCGAATGGATCGCGCTCATCGTAGGCGAGACCGTACAGATCCATTACCTCGCGCCGGGCGAAGCGCCGGAGACCGTATTCCCCGCGGCGGAACACGGCACGGCCCTTGCCTACTGCAATCTCCACGGCCTGTGGAGCGCGGCTTTCTGATCCCGGCGGGACCGCGGACGGCTTCCGAAAGGAGGCCGTTTTTTCATGCTTTGCAAAGCGCGCGCCCTGTGGTATACTTATCTACCGTGAGGGGCGGCCCGCAGGGCGCGTTCCTCCTTGGAGAAGGACTTGACAAACGGTCTTTCAACGGGTATACTATCAAAGTATCTTGCGGCCCGGTGGTGTAGTGGTCTAACATGCCGCCCTGTCACGGCGGAGATCGTCAGTTCAAATCTGATCCGGGTCGCCATATGCGGAAGTAGCTCAGTGGTAGAGCACCACCTTGCCAAGGTGGGGGTCGCGGGTTCGAGTCCCGTTTTCCGCTCCATATGGCGGCATAGCCAAGCGGTAAGGCAGAGGTCTGCAAAACCTTTATCCCCAGTTCGATTCTGGGTGCCGCCTCCATAGCAATCACACCCCCGGCGACGGGGGTTTTGTACCATCCTTGCCGGGGTGGCGGAACTGGCAGACGCAAGGGACTTAAAATCCCTCGGAGCGTGAGCTTCGTACCGGTTCGATTCCGGTCCTCGGCACCAGCACGCGGCGGCTCTCTTCGGAGGGCCGTTTTTGTGCGCGCCTTTTCGGGAAGGCGGGCCTTCCCGAAAAGGCGGCGGAGCGCGGAAGGCGGCGTGCGGGAAGTCCCGCGCGCAGAATTTCCGCAGCGCCTCCCACCGGCGCGGGGCGTTATGTTATAATATATTTTACGAGTAAAAAAGAAATGAAACAGAACAGAGGAGGAACGAAATGTTCAGAACATTTTCCATGGAACTGGCGGGCCGGACGCTCACGATCGAGACCGGCAAGATGGCGAAGCAGGCGTCCGGCGCGGCGCTGGTGCGCTACGGAGACACGGTGGTGCTGGTGACGTCCACCATCAGCAAGAGCGCCCGGGAAGGGACGGATTTCTTCCCGCTCACCGTCGATTACGAAGAAAAGATGTACGCCGTGGGCAAGATGCCCGGCGGGTTCCTGCGCCGCGAAGGACGCCCGGGCAACTCCGCCATCCTGAATGCGCGGCTCATCGACCGCCCCATCCGTCCTCTTTTCGATAAGCGCTGCCGCAACGACGTGCACGTCATGGCCACGGTTCTCTCCGTGGATTACGACAACGCGCCGGAACTGTGCGGCATGCTCGGCGCGTCCGCGTCGCTCGCGATCTCCGACATTCCCTGGGACGGCCCCATCGCCGGCGTGCGCGTGGGCCGGGTGAACGGCGAATTTGTGGTGAACCCCACGCAGGCCCAGCTGGAAGCCTCCACCATGAACATCACCGTGGCGGGCTCCGAAACGGCCATCCTCATGGTGGAAGGGGGCGCGCAGGAAGCGCCCGAAGAAGAAGTACTGGACGCCATCATGTTTGCCCACGAGCAGATCAAAAAACTCGTGGCTTTCCAGAAAACCATCGTCGCCGAAGTAGGCAAGCCGAAGCGCGAAATGGTCTTCCCGGAAATCCCCGCGGACATCGAAGAAGCCATCCGCGCCTATGCGGAAGAGCCGCTGAAGACCGCCATCTTCAATCCGGACAAACTCACCCGGGAAGCGCACATGGCGGAAGTGAAAGAAGAAGCGGAAGCGCATTTCAAGGAAATCTATCCGGACAACGGGGCGGACGTGGAAGCGTGCCTCGACCACCTCACGAAGGAAATCGTGCGCCACATGATTTCCGTGGATAAGATCCGTCCCGACGGACGGGCGCTCGACGAGATCCGCCCCATCACCTGCGAAGTGGGCCTCCTCCCGCGGGTGCACGGCTCGGCCCTCTTCACCCGCGGCCAGACCCAGGCCCTCACCATCACGACGCTGGCGCCCATGTCGGAAGTGCAGATCATCGACGACCTCACGCCGGTGACGGAGAAGCGCTACCTCCATCAGTACAATTTCCCGTCCTACAGCGTGGGCGAGACGAAGAGCTCCCGCGGGCCGGGGCGGCGGGAAATCGGCCACGGCGCGCTCGCCGAAAGGGCGCTCCTGCCGGTCATTCCCTCCGTGGAAGAATTCCCCTACGCCATCCGCGTCGTGTCGGAAATCCTCGAGTCGAACGGCTCCTCCTCGCAGGCCAGCGTGTGCGGCAGCACCATGTCTCTCATGAACGCCGGCGTGCCCATTAAAGCGCCGGTGGCGGGCATCGCCATGGGCCTCGTGCAGGAAGGGGAACACTTCACCATCCTCACCGACATCCAGGGCATGGAAGACGCGCTCGGCGACATGGACTTCAAGGTGGCGGGCACCGCGAAAGGCGTCACCGCCATCCAGATGGACATCAAGATTCACGGCCTCTCCCGGGATATCCTTCTCGCCGCGCTCCAGCAGGCGCGGAAAGGCCGCCTCTTCATCCTGGACAAGATGGCCGCGTGCATCGCGAAGCCCGCGGACCATCTCTCGCCGTACGCGCCGAAGATCATCACCATGACCATCCCCGTGGACAAGATCCGCGACGTCATCGGCACCGGCGGCAAGACCATCAATAAAATCATCAGCGAGACCGGCGTGAAGATGGATGTGGAAGAAGACGGCCGCATCTACATCGCTACGCCCGACGAAGAAGCGGCGCAGCGGGCGAAGAAAATGGTAGAAGCGCTCACCCACGACGTACAGCCCGGCGAGACCTACCTCGGCCGCGTGACCCGACTCATGAAATTCGGCGCTTTCGTGGAAATCCTTCCCGGCAAGGAAGGCATGGTGCACGTGTCCCAGCTGGCGCTCACCCGCGTGGAAAAACCGGAAGACGTGGTCCATGAAGGCGACGAAATCATGGTGAAAGTCACGGAAATCGACGACAAGGGCCGCATCAACCTCTCCCGGAAAGCCCTCCTTCTGGAGACCCGCAAATGAGATGCCGCGGCTTTGAAGTGGTGAGCGGCTGGGCGGACAGAGGCGTCCGCCTTCCCGCGCGGAAGACCGCGGAGAGCGCGGGCTACGACATTGAAAGCGCCGCGTCGGCGGACCTCCTTCCGGGGAAAGTGACCGTCCTCCCCACGGGGCTCAAAGCGTACATGGGCAGCGGGGAATATCTCGCCATCCACATCCGATCCAGCATGGGCATCAGGCACGGCCTTTCCCTTGCGAACGGCACGGGCATCATCGACGGCGACTATTACAACAACGAAGACAATGAAGGGCATATCCTCATTGCCGTATACAACGCGTCCGACGCGGTCTTCCATGTGGAAAAAGGCGACCGCGTGGCGCAGGGCATTTTCTGCCGGTACCTCACCGCCGACGGAGACGCCGCGGACGGCGTGCGCCGGGGCGGCGTGGGCAGCACGGGGGTGTGAGCCATGATTGAAAAGGAAAAGCTGGAGCAGCGGACGCCCGTCTACGAAGGCAAACTTCTCCATGTGTACAGAGACGACGTGGAAATCGGCGGGCGGAAGACCTGGCGCGAAGTGGTCCTCCATCCCGGCGCGTGCGCCGTCATCCCCGTCACGGACGACGGGTGCGTCCTCTTCGTGCGGCAGTACCGCTACGCCGTGGAGGAAGCGCTCCTCGAGATCCCCGCGGGCAAGATCGATCCCGGCGAAGCGCCGGAGACCTGCGCCGCGCGGGAACTGACGGAAGAGACGGGATACCGCGCGGGACGCCTGCGGAAACTGGGCGCGGTGTACACCACGCCGGGCTTCTGCAACGAGACCATCCACCTCTATCTCGCGGACCAGCTCATCCCCTCGCACCAGCACCTCGATGCGGACGAATTTCTCGACGTGGTGAAAGTGCCTCTCGCGGACGTGCGCCGCATGATTCGGGACGGGGAGATTCACGATGCGAAAACCCTCGCGGCCTTCGCCATCGCCATGGACGAACTGAAATGAAAAGAAAAGCACTGCTCCGGCGGTGCTTTTTTTGCGCCCGCGCCGCCTCCGGTTGCGCCCGCGGGCCGTCTGTGATATGGTAGTTACATATGTAACCGCACAGAACAGGAGGGGGCCATGGGAGAGAGCGAACACATCCGGCGGCTGGTGTACGCCGCGCGCCGGTATTATCTGGACAACCGGCGGCAGAGCGACATCGCCGTCGAGCTGGGCATTTCCCGCCCCCTCGTGAGCCGCATGCTCAGCGAAGCGCGGGCGCGGGGCATCGTGGAGATCCGCATCCATCATCCCGACGAGCGGCGGGAAGGGCTGCGGGACGCGCTGCTTCGCCGGACGGGCCTCGCCGGATGCCGTCTCGTGGAAGACGGCGAGGACGACGCCGCCACGGACCGGGCGCTCGCGCGGGAAGCGTTTCTCCTCCTGGAGGAACTCGCGCCCCGGCATATCGGCGTGGGGTGGGGGCACTTCATCGGGCGCATGATGGACGACGTGGAAGAAACGCCCCGGCGGGACAACGCCGTGGAGACCGTGTGCCCCCTCATCGGCAGCGCGGGCGTCCCCGTGCGGTACTACCAGAGCAATGAGAACGTGCGCGTCCTCGCGGACGGCC
This sequence comes from uncultured Veillonellaceae bacterium, assembly GCA_958348245.1. Classification (GTDB taxonomy): domain Bacteria; phylum Bacillota; class Negativicutes; order Veillonellales; family Dialisteraceae; genus UBA1822. Next base: position 79,142 of record CATVYJ010000006.1, read on the forward strand.
TCGGGGCAGAGCCGCGCTTCCTCTATCTGCCGGCGCTGGCGGAAGGGATGGAAGAAAAGCGCGTGCTCTGCGCCACCGCGCTCTACCGCCAGATGGAGGCGGAGTGGGGCGCCATGGACGCGGCGCTCGTCAATATCGGCAATTATCCCTCCACGCCGGACTTCGCTTCGGGCGCGCGCTACGGCGGCCTCCTCCACGAAGAGCGCGCCTGCGGCCGCCTCCTCGCCTATTTTTACAACGAGAGCGGCCGGGTGATCCGCTCCTCGCACGACTTCGCCATCCAGATTCCGCTGGAGACGCTCGGCCGCTGCGCCTGCGTGGTGGGCCTCTGCGCGGCCAATACGAGCCTCGCCGCGTTCCGGGGCGCGCTCGCCTCCCGCCGGGTGACGCACGTGGTGGCGAAAGCCTCGCTGGCGGACGCGTGGCTCCGCGGCGGCTGACTGCCGGCTCCCTTCGGGGAGTCTTTTTTTATGCCTTCTTTTCATGCATCCATTCTTCTATCGCAAATTTGCAAGCTGCCCGGATTGACAAATGTTACAGAAATGCTATGCTTGTATATAACATATGTTACATAGCAGGAAAAGAGGTGCACATATGGAAATCTCACAGGACCAGTTCCGGCAGATGCTCCGGACGGCGGCGGAGTCCCTGCTCGCCCATGAAGACGAACTGTCGGACATCGATTCCCGCTTCGGCGACGGCGACCACGGCGTGACCATGGGCAAGATCGCCCGGCTCATTCTCGAAGAGACCGACCGGTGGGCGGACGAATCCATCGCGGACTTTCTGGACACGCTCGGCATGGACGTCATGGAAGTGAAAGGCGGCTCCGCGGGGCCGCTCTACGGCACGCTCATCGGCGGCCTCGGGGCGGAGCTCTCCGGGGCGGACGCGCTCGGCGAAGCGGAAGCGCGCGCCATGTTTGCGGGGTGCCTTGCGGAGATGGAAGACATCACCGACGCCGCCGTGGGGGACAAGACCATGATGGACGCGCTCATCCCCGCGGCGGAAGCGGCGCAGACCGCCGCCGGCGCGCGGGGCGTCTTTCTCGCCGCGGCGGCCGCCGCCGAAGCGGGCGCGGAGCGCAGCCGGGATTTCCCGTCGAAATACGGACGGGCGAAAAGCTATAAAGAAGCCACCGTCGGCACGCCCGACGCGGGGGCCGTCTCGGTCTCGCTCTTCCTGCGGGGCCTCGCGGACGGCCTGCCCGACGAATCCCTTTGATTTCCCAGAGGAGGAACACCCATGAAAATGAAAAAATTCATCAACGATCCGGCCAATCTCACCGACGAACTGCTGGACGGCCTCGCCGCCGCCCATCGGGACATCATTCACCGGGGCGAAGAAAACATGATCATCAATAACGCCCTGGACAAAGCGGACCGCGTGACCATCGTCACCCAGGGCGGCGCCGGCCACGAACCGGCCATCTCCGGCTTCGTCGGGGAAGGCATGGTGGACATCTCCGTCGTGGGCGACATCTTCGCCGCGCCCGGGCCGAAAGCGTGCGTGGACGCCATCAAACTCGCCGACCGGGGACACGGCGTGCTCTACATCGTGCTGAATCACGCGGGCGACATGCTCACGGGCAATCTCACCATGAAGCAGTGCAGAAAGCAGGGCCTCCATGTGGTGAAAGTGGTCACGCAGGAAGACATTTCCAACGCGCCCCGCGAACAGGCGGAAGACCGGCGCGGCCTCGTGGGCTGCATCCCCACGTACAAAATCGCCGGGGCCGCCGCCGCGGAAGGGAAGAGCCTCGAAGAAGTGGCGGCCATCGCCCAGCGCTTCGCGGACAATATGGCCACGCTCGCCGTGGCGGTGCGCGGAGCCACCCATCCTTCCACCGGCGCGTCGCTCGCCGATCTGGACGACGGGGAAATGGAAATCGGCATGGGCCAGCACGGCGAAGGCGGCGGCGGACGGCAGCCCATGAAGAGCGCCGACGAGACCGCGGACATCATGGTGAACGCCCTCCTCCGGGATCTCTCCATCCAGCCCGGCGAAAAAGTGATGCTCATCATCAACGGCTCCGGCGCGACCACCCTCATGGAGCAGCTCATCATCTACCGCCGGTGCGAACAGATCCTGAAAGAAAAAGGCGTGGACATCGTGGCCAACTACGTGGGCGAACTCCTCACCGTGCAGGAACAGGCGGGCTTCCAGATGTTCATGGCCCGCATGGACGACGAACTGCTCCGTCTGTGGAACGCGCCGTGCCGCACGTCCTATCTGACGAAATAAGGAGGCTCCCATGGCAGACAATATCGGAAACAAAGCCGCTCACGACTATCATCTGGACACGCCGCCCGCGCAGAGCTCCTTCTACGTGAAAGGCGCGTCCCACGAAAGCTGGGGCATGCAGCGCCGCCTTTCCCGCCTCTTCCAGCCCCGTTCGGGCAACGCGGTGATGCTCGCCTTCGACCACGGCTACATCATGGGCCCCACGGCGGGCCTCGAGCGCATCGACCTCGCCATCCCGCCCCTCATCCCCTACGTGGACGTCCTCATGGGCGCGCGGGGCATGCTCCGCACGTGCATCCCGCCCGCGTCCCGGGCGGCCCTCTGCCTGCGCGTCACCTACGACGCCACCGTCCTCTTCGACGACATGTCCGACGGGGGCGGCTTCTCCGCGGACATCGACACCGCCGTCCGCATGGGCGCGGACTGCATGGCTGTGCAGACCTTCATCGGCGCGAAAGGGGAAGCGCGCTCCCTCGAGCTCCTCTGCCGCACCGCCGACGCGGGCGAGAAATACGGCATCCCCACCCTCGGCATCGTCGCCGTGGGAAAAGACATGGAGCGCACGGAGAAATTCTTCCTCCTCGCCACGCGCGTCCTCGCGGAAAACGGGGCGAACCTCGTGAAGAGCTACTACTGCGAAGGCTTTGAAAAAGTGGCCGCCGCCTGCCCCGTGCCCATCGTCATCGCCGGCGGGAAGAAACTCCCCGAAGAAGACGCGCTCACCATGGCGTGGCGCGCCATGCAGGACGGCGCGCGCGGCGTCGACATGGGGCGGAACATCTTCCAGTCCGACTGCCCCGCGGGCATGGCGCAGGCCATCGGCAAGATCGTGCACGAAGGGTACACCCCGCGCGAAGCGTACGAATTGTATGAAACCGTGAAACACGCCTGAGGAGGACACATGGCAGCGAGCTACATGCACATCGGCATCCCCGTGACAAACCGCAAACCCGGCATGGTCTGGAACGAAGACGGCAAATTCTGGGTGAGCGCTGTGGACGACTACGACTACAAGATCGAATACCTGAAATTTGAAGAAGGCACCCCCTTCCCGGAAGTGCTCCACCGCCATCCCCACGTGGCATACAAAGTGGACGATCTGGAAAAATACATCGCCGACGCGGACAGCGTCATCTGCGGCCCCATGGCGGCCGGCGAAAAAGACCGGCTCGCCTTCGTCTGGAAAGACGGGGCCATCCTCGAACTCTACGAAGAAGGCTGAAAAGAGGCCCGGGCATCCGGGCTTTTTTTCGTGCGCCGGCTTATAATAAAAGAAAACGGCGGAAACGCAGAGGAGGACCTATGAACGCAGAACAGCTCATCGAAAAGAAACGGGACGGGGGCGCGCTCACCGCGGAAGAGATCCGCGCGCTCATCGAAGGCTACACCGCGGGCCGCATCCCCGACTACCAGATGGCGGCGTGGTGCATGGCCGTGTACTTCCGGGGCATGACGCCCGAAGAGACCGCGGCCCTCACCCGCGCCATGGCCGACTCCGGCCCCCGGGCGGACCTCTCGTCCATTCCCGGCGTGAAAGTGGACAAGCACTCCACGGGCGGCGTGGGCGATACCATTACTCTCATCACCGCGCCCATCGCCGCTGCCGCGGGCGTGCCCATCGCGAAGCTCTCCGGGCGGTCGCTGGGCTTCACCGGCGGCACCGTGGACAAACTGTCCTCCATCCCCGGCTGCCGCACGGCCCTCTCCTTCGAGGAATTTATCCGGCAGGTGCGGGAGCACGGCATCGCCATGGCGGGCCAGTCCGCCGACCTCTGCCCTGCGGACGCGCTCCTCTACGCCCTGCGCGACGCCACGGGCACCGTGGAATCCCTCCCGCTCATCGCCTCCTCCGTGATGAGCAAGAAAATCGCCTCCGGCGCGGATGCGGTCGTGCTCGACGTGAAATGCGGGCGCGGGGCCTTCATGAAAGACCGGCGCGCGGCGGAAGCCCTCATGCGGGAAATGACCGCGCTCGGCCGGGCGGCGGGCCTGCGGGTCATCGCCTTCGTCACGGACATGAACGTCCCTCTCGGCACCGCCATCGGAAACAGCGTCGAAGTGGACGAGGCGGTGGACGTCCTTTCCGGCCGGGGCGGGCGGCGGCTCACCGCGCTCGCCCTCACCATCGCCGGGGCCATGATCTGCGCCGGAGAGAAAGCCGGAAGCCTCGCGGAAGGGCGGCGCATGGCGGAAGCTCTCGTGCGGGACGGACGGGCTCTCGCGAAATTCCGGGAATGCATAGCGGCACAGGGCGGCGACGTCTCGTGGATCGGCCGGCGGCCCCTCACGCCGGAGACGCACGCCCGCCTCGTCCGCGCGCCCCGGAGCGGATACGTGGAAGACGTCCGCCCGGTGGAGCTCGCCCGGCTCGTCATGGACATGGGCGGGGGCCGCGCGCGGAAAGAAGACCCCATCGATCTCACGGTGGGCCTGCGCTTCTGGAAAGAGCCGGGGGACAGGGTGGAGGAGGGCGAGCCGCTCCTCACCCTCTACGGCCGGGAGGGTCTCCCCATGGACCGCCTCGCAGACGATGCCCTCGCCGCCGTCGATATCGGCCCGGAGCAGAACGTCTTCCCCCTCGTGTACCGCATGGCCGACAGCGAAGCCGGAGAAACAGAATAAGAAATCAAGGAAAGAGCGCACCGCTCTTTCTTTTTTTGTGGGGATCGCCGGTGCGTCTGCGGGGGAAATCAGAACGGAAGACATGATAAGAAAAGCAAAAGGATGGACAAATAGCGCGGGGTGGGCGTATAATACAGGCAGATTCCATATGGTTCGCCTCTATGGCGATGAAAAAGGAGGAACATCTATGAAACAGAAAAACAGGCGGCAGCTGCTCGCCGCAATGGCCGCCATGGCCATTCTGGTCCCGGTAGGGGGGGGTAGTAAACGCTGCCACCCTGAACGGACATGAGACCTCAGAGGCCGTCACCAATGATTTTGTCGTGAATACGGCGCAGAGCGGCAAACTCGTTATTGGGCAGGGAAATCTCAATATTCAGACAAACGGCAATGCGGGCACTCTGTTTAATGATTTGAAGAATGCCATCAAAAATAACAATGCCGGAGCGATGGGGTTCCTGAACGGCATTCGCGGCGCGCTGACGCCTACAGAAGGTAATACGGTATTAGTTGGTGCTGTCGGCGGAGAAAGTAAAATCGATACAGGCTTTTTGGGGATTCTGGAAAACGAAACTTTAGGCGGAGCGATTGACGGGATACTTCCCGGCGTGGGAGATAAAATCACGAATGCCAATACCGTTCCAGACAAAAATGCAGAACTGAATGGCGATATTCAATATGTGGTCGGCTCGGATAGCACTTCTCCTGTAGTGGTGGGCGCAGTTGGAGGCGATCTTTCCGTCAATTCTGGAGCAAGCGCTAGCGCATTAGGTGGATGGGTTTCGCTTGTTCAAGCTGAAGGGGAAACTTCTATTACCCGTACCGGTGATGTGAAGATGACCATCAACGGCGGCAACGTGCTTGGCGGCACGGGCGGTAGTGCGGCGGTCACTGTGGGAAATCTTACGGGAAGTGTATTGAGTGGAGTGGCGTCTATTCAGACTGGTAATGATAAAAATCCGACCAAGACAACCACGACCATCGATGGAGATGTGACTGTTGACATCAAGGGCCCGGCCAATGTGGGCGGCTTCTCTACCGGCGGCTCGGCCATTGCGCTTGGCGGCAACGCCACTTCCATCGTCACGGGCAATGCGTCCATGACCATTGATTCTTCGGTGGATTTGCAGACGAATCACGACGGGATTACCGCGGCTGTCGCAGGCGGCGGCTCGGCCATTTCCACCATCGGCGGCAATGCAACCAGCACCGTGAGCGGCGATACCACACTGGATGTCACGAACGGCCTCAGCGTGGGTCTCATCGGCGGCGGCGCGGCGGCCTCTGTGGATGCGACCGGCGTAGTGGAAGCGGTACAGAAGGCCATTGATGGTACGGATGTACAGATTGGGAAAAACGATGGAAGTGCAGATAAAGATATTTCTGTTTCTGGCGTAACTTTAACTGTGAATGTCGATCATGCCATTGACGGCGGAACCGCTACCGCAGACGTATCGGGCGAAACGCATGTCAATCTGAAAGGCAACACCACGGCAGTGGGCGTCGTGGGCGGCGGTCTGGCGGCAGCTTCTCATACGTACACCGTGCGTCCTGTGACTGACGGAGCAGGTGCGATTCCGGAAGGCTATGAAGTGAACGATGCCTACGGCTCTTCCACTGCGACGGCGAACATCGGGAAATCGAACATCGTTGTCAACCTGAACGGCAGTCAGGATGTGGGCGCGCTGAGCGATGCGGTGCAGGGCGTCATCGGGGCGGTCAAAGGCGGAGAAATTGACAACGATAAGCTTTCTGGCCTGAAAGGGCAGGGGATGGCTCTCAGCGTCTTCGGCGGCGGCGTAGCGGTCGGACAGGGCAGCCTGCGCGCTACGCTTTCGGAAGGAAACGGCGCGACGGCTATCGCCAATACGGCCGGGTCCGATATTGCCCTTGAGAGCGGCTATGCGGCGGCGGTCTTTGGCGGCGGCGCGGCGGTGACGGAAAATCTGGCCCGCGCAGAAGCCAACATGACGGATGATGTCAATATCACGACATATAGCGATATGAAGACTGTGGGGATTTTCGGCGGCGGCCTTGCGCTCTCCATGGAAGGGGAAGCTGGCTCCGACGGGTATCGTGCCGCAGCCAGTGAAACGCTTGCCAAGAGCGCCGTAGGTACTGTGAATATCACTAATAATGGCGATACGGACGGTATCTTTGGCGGCGGTATGGCCATCGGCAATTCCAACCGTAATGGAGGGAACGCGGAATACAATGACGCTGTATCCTCTGTGAAGACGAGCAATATTACTGTCAACAACGGCACCGTGGACAATCTGAATATGGAAGCTCTCATGAGTGCTCTGAAAAATGATAATGCGGATGGAGATACATATCCGCAGTGGAGCGTGCTTGGTGTCAATGCAAGCGGCGCTATGGCGGACCTGAAAGGCATCATGGATGAGACGTCCATCGCGGCGGGCGGCCTCGGCATGGGCATGACCGGCGAAGCAACCGTCGAGACGGCCAATGTGACCGTCAACGGCGGCACCGTTGCAAAGGACATCCTCGGCGGCGGTATCGGCATCGACAATATCGGCGAAAAAGGCGGCGCACATGTAGGCACCAGCACTATCACACTGAACGGCGGCACCGTGGAAGGCAGCGTCTATGCGGGCGGCGCAGTGAATGGCTCCACGCCCGGAAAGGTGTATGCGGTTTATAGCTCCATTGGGTATGATGCATCCAAGACTTCCTCTACCGTAGGAAATGCGACCGTTACGCTGAACGGCACCGCTGTCACCGGTGAAATTTCCGGGCAGGGCTACAGCAAAGAGACGCAGTATACCAATGACGACTTCGACCCCTATAACAGCGGCAACAGTGTGACCTACAGCAACAAGACGCTGTACGGGAGCGTCACCGGTACAAGCACACTGAATATTTCCGGCACGAATACGCTCTCCGCGCTGGATAATTCCGATAAGAAGTACACCAGCGACAGCAAGATTCATGATTTCACCAATGTGAATGTAGTCGCTGACAGCACGACCATTCTTGATGGTGAAACGGTGAAAGCGGGTGGTACGGCGCTCATCGACGGCGGCAAAGTGACCGTGGCGGACAGCGCGAAGCTCGATATTTCCGAACTCACGAAGACAGCGGATGCCTACCACATCGCGGCCAATACGGCGACGGACAGCACCTTCTGGTCGGATGAACAGTTCGTCTATGACCGCACGGAAGGCTTCGCGACTGGCAATACCACGACGGAAGATGACAAGACCGCCTACGATGTGACCTACAAGGGTGTGGCAAGCCTTACCGACGAAGAAAAGGCGCAGGCCGCGGACTCCATGGCGGGCGCACTCCATGCAGGGCCGCTCCAGCCCACGATTCAGGACGCGTATAACAAAAACTGGGATACGTCGAAAGGTCTCACTGCCGGCGGCAAGCAGTTCTTCAGCGACTGGAGCAAGGATCAGACCGGTGCGGCGTACGGCCGGGGCGTGATGATCGGCGAAGATGCGGCGGTGACCGGCAATACGGTGTCCATCGCCCGCGACATGGCGGACAATGTGATGCAGCGCCTCTCCTTCACGGACGACTACGTGCAGGATGCGGGCTGGGTGAACAACGACGGCGGCATCTGGGCGAAGTACATCCACAGGAAGTATGAGACCGACGGCATGGGCTCCTCCTTCGGCGGCATCCACTCCAGCACGGATTATGACGGCGCCATCGTGGGCGTGGACTTCCAGAAGTCCGGCAAGTTCCAGAGCGGTATCGCCTTCCATTACGGCTCGGGCGACGGGGACGGCGTCATCAGCCGCAACGACTACGACGCATGGGGCTTCACCCTCTACGGCAGCGTGAAGGACGAAGAAGCGCACACGAACCTCATGGCGGATATCGGCTACGTGACGAGCGATAACGACATCGACGGCACTGTGGCAGGGAAGCACATGAGCGCGGACCGCGATGTGGACGCGTGGACCATCGGCCTGCGGGGCGAGAAGGAATACGTCTTCGGACAGAATCAGCTCGTGCCCTACGTGGGGCTGCGCTACATGAGCGTGAACCCCGCGCGGTACAGCGTGTACTACGACGGGCAGAAAGCGTTCAACGCGGACGCGGACAACCAGAACCTGTGGCTGCTCCCCATCGGCGTGTCCTTCCGGAATGAGACGAAGACCGACGCGGGCTGGCGGATCACGCCGAAGCTGGACCTGTCCTACATCTGGGCGTTCGGCGACACCGATACGGACATGACCATCGACATGGGCGGCGTCGGCAGCGGCCTCTACTACGACGTGATGGACGACAACAGCTGGCTCGCCTCTCTCGGCGTGGAAGCGTCGAAAGATGTGTGGAGTTTCGGCGTTGGCTACGGCTACCAGAAAGGCGACGACACGAAGAACAAGACCTGGTATGTAAACGCAAGCTACGCGTTCTGATACAGACAGAAGAAAAGGGATATGCGAAAGCGTACCCCTTTTTCTTTTGCGCGGACGCCGCCGGCGATTGACACGCCAGACGGCGTTCCCTATAATTAAAAATAATTACCCGGCGCGGCCGGGCGAAAAGGAGGATTTTCTATGCTGGATATACAACGACTGGCGGAGGCGGAGGCGGACCATGTGACGGCCCTGCGCCGCCATTTCCACGCCCATCCGGAGCTGTCGCAGAAGGAATTTGCCACGATGGATTGTATCGAGGCGGAGCTTTCGCGGCTGGGCATCCGCACGGTGCGCGTGCCCCACGGGGGCGTGTTCGGGTTTCTCGAAGGGGCCCGTCCGGGATGGACGGTGCTCATGCGCTCGGATATCGACGCGCTGCCCATTCAGGAGTCGGAGACGAATCTGTCGCGGAAAAAGGCCTGCGTCTCGGAAAATCCCGGCGTGAGCCACGCCTGCGGCCACGACGGGCACATGGCGATGCTGCTCACGGAGGCGAAGATTCTCGCGGAGCACCGGGAAGACTGGGACGGACGGATCGTCTTCATGTTTGAAGAGGCGGAGGAGATGGGCGAGCGGGGCATCGCGCCCATGCTGCGGTATCTGGACGAGCAGAAGGTGCACATCGACGTGTGCTGGGGGTCGCATGTGATGTACTGCGTGCCCGCGGGAAAGATCGCCCTCATGGACGGGGCGATGCTCGCGGGGGCGTTTTTCTTCCGCGTGGTCCTGCACGGGAAGAGCGGCCACGGCTCCATGCCGCATCTGGCGGTGAATCCCATCGACTGCTTCACGGCCTTCGCGGCGGCGCTCCAGTCGTACCGCATGCGCGCCGTGCGGCCCGACACGAGCTTCACGTACTCCTTCGGCATGGTGCAGGCGGGGGATACGCCGAACGTCATCCCCGACACGCTCACCTTCGCGGGAACGGCGCGTTATCTGGACAACGAGAGCGGGGAAGCGTTCCGCACGCATTTCTGGACGCTGCTCCGCCGCGTGTGCGAAGATTTCGGCTGCACGGCGGAAGCGGTGGAGGACCAGTTCTTCCCCGCCACGGTGAATACGAAGGAAGCGGCGGAGATCGGCCGGCGGGCCGCGGCGGAGGTGCTCGGAGAGGACGCGCTCTGCCAGATGCCCCCGTGGATGGCGGCGGAGACGTTTTCCATCACGGAGCTCACGTATCCGGGGGTCTTCGCCTTCACGGGCATTCAGAATGAGGACGTGGGCAGCGGCGCGAACCACCACACGCCGGAATTTGATATCGACGAGCGGGGCCTCGTATGCGGCGTGAAGGCGGCGCTCGCCTATGTGCTCACCATGCTGCGGGAGAAGCCGGATTTCCCGTCGTTCCATAAAAAAGAGCTGGAGCCCATGCTGGAACTGACGGAGATCCGTCCGCCCCGCAGGGTATAAGAAAGGATACGGGACATGCATTCTCTGTGGCTCATTCTGGCGAGCGTCTTCTTCGGCGTGGCCGGGGTGTACTGCTTCATTCATCCGGACATGGCGATGGAAGCGGTGGCGCTCTATATCGGTTTCCTTGTCTTCTTCGGCGGCCTGTCGCAGCTCATGCGCTACTTCGGCACGCCGGGGGAGAAGCGTTCCCGGTGGCAGCTCGTCACGGCGGCGATGGACATTCTCTTCGGGGGATGGCTCCTCATCTCGGGGAATTATCTGCTGCTGGTGATTTTCCTGCCCTTCATGCTGGCGGCGTACGTGCTCACCCGGGGGCTGCTGCTCTTCGTGTATTATTTCCGCGCCAGGGAGACCGTGAAGAGCCCGCATCTCTTCCTCCTCGCGGCGGCGGTGCAGGTGGTGCTCGGGCTGGCGCTGGCGCTGATGCCGGTCTTCGCGGCGAAGGTTTTCGTGTACGCCATGGGCGCGGGCCTCGTATGGTGCGGCTTTACGAGCTTTACCATGTGGCGGGACGTGAAATAAAAGACAATGAAAAAAGCGGCTGCGTTCTGCGGCCGTTTTTGCATGGGGAAAGGCGGCCTCCCGGAAGAAGCCGCCTTTTTTCGCTGCGGTACGGCGGCCGTCAGAAGCGGGGCCTCCCGCGCGGCGCAGAGGCGGCGGGCGGATGCTTTTTCACGGTTTCCTCATCCTTTCTGATCCGATGGCTGCGAAATCTGTCCTGACCGCGGCATGTGGAGAGCCGGCCCGCCGGAAACGGGATGAAAAAAATGACGGTTCTTTTCACGGAAAGCGCTCCGGATTTTCTCAGCGGAGCCGCCGCCATTGATGATATAATAGGAAAAGAATTTTTTGCGGGCCCGGCCCGCGTGGGAGGACTGTGCATGAAGTGGTTTTATACGAACAGCGGCGACAGCTGGTATCGGATGTATTTTTCGTTTCACGGACGGCTTGACAGGGTGACGCTCTGGCTCCGCATCGTCCTGCTGAATATTTTTGTGTCGCTCGTGATGTTCACCATGAGCAGCCTGTCTACGGAGTACACGCATATCAATTACGGCTCGTGGCTGAACTGCATCCTCGTGGTGTACTGGTGGAGCCTTTCCACGCTGTGGACGCGGCGCTGTCATGACCGGGGCGCGTCGGGCTGGTGGTACGGGGGCTTCGCCGTCGCGGTGCCGCTCGTATTCGCGCTGAATATCTGGTCGAATTTCCACATGGAGCCGTCGCCCATGCAGGATATGCTCACGAAGGCGGGGATCGGGCTTTTCATCGTGCTCGGCCTGTACCTGATCTATCTGGTGGCGCGGTTCGGCTTCACGAAGAGCATGCCCGGGGCGAACCGGTACGGCCCGGACCCGAACGCGCGGCCCGTGCGGAAGGCGCAGGAAGCGCCGAAGGGCAGAGGAAAGAAGCCTGCGCGCCGCGTGAAGAAGGTCGTGGTGAAGAAGGCTGCGCCGAAGGCGGAAGCGAAGGCTCCGGCGGACGCGGAGAAAGAGGACACGAAATGAAGCGGACGCTCCGCCGCATCCGCGAGGGCTATTTCTCCTTCCGCGGACGGCTTCCACGGAAAATTTTCTGGCTGCGCATGCTCGTGCTGTACATGGCGATGCAGGTTCTGGCGGGTGCTGTCGCCTACGGCGTACCGGCGCTGGGATTTTCGGAGCAGGCGACGCTCTATGCGTCGCTGGCGATGACGTTCCTGTTCTGGGTGGGGTCGGCGTCGCTCTGGGTGCGGCGCTTCCACGACCGGAATGTGTCCGGCTGGTGGTATGCGGCCTTCTTCGCTTTCATTCTGGGGGTCTTCTCGTATCTCGTGTACGCGGTGGCGCTCACCGGGGGCGAGGCGTCGTCTCCGGATATGGTGCTCGCGAAGTATCTCATCATCGCGGCGCTCATGGCGTGGCTCTTCGTGGCGGTGCGCTTCGGCTTCCGACGGGGCACGCCGGGGCCGAACCGGTACGGCCCGGACCCTCTCGGCATGACGGCGGAGCTGCCCGAAGAAATCCGCATTTCGTAATTTCATAACGCAAAAGAAAAAATCGTCTTCAGGACAATCCTGAGGACGATTCTTTTTTAGTTACCGGCCGCGGCGGGAACGGGGCGCGGAGGGATCTTTTTTCCGGCGCTGGCGCATGTTCCGCCCGTTGTGGCCGAGGGCTTTGTGTTCTTTTTTCTTCGTGGGCTTGTACATGCCCGGCGTCACTGTGCGGCGCTTCGGCTTCGCCTGACGCACGCGGAGGACTTCGCCTTTTTCGTTGTAGCGGGTGATGGTCTCGTCGATGGCCCGCTCGAGGCGGCGCAGGAGGAGCGCGTCTTCCGGCACGGCGTAGGTGACGGAGAGGCCTTTCGTTCCGGCCCGGCCCGTGCGGCCGATGCGGTGCACGTAGTATTCGAGGTTGCGCGGGATGCCGTAGTTGAAGACGTGGGTCACGCCCTCCACGTCGAGGCCGCGGGCGGCGATGTCCGAGGCGACGAGCACCTGGATTTTGGCTTTTTCAAAATTGCGGATCACCTGGTTGCGCTGGCCCTGGGACATGTCGCCGTGGAGTTCGTCTACGACGAGATCGGTCGCTTCCGCGAGGCGGTCCGCCAGCTGGTGCGCTTCGTCCCGGGTGTTGCAGAAGACGAGCGCCATGTAGGGGCGCATTTCTTCCAGATGACGCAGGAGCAGGCGGAATTTGTGGTCCTGCGTGGTCATGTACACGCGCTGTTCCACCGTGGAGGCGGCGACTTTCGGCGCGGCGTCGATGACGGCGGGGCTCTTCATGTATTTCCGGGCGAGGCGCACCGCCGCGTCGGGCATGGTGGCGGAGAAGAGGAGGATCTGCCGTTTCTTCGGCGTCTCGTCGATGATGGCTTCCATGTCTTCCCGGAATCCCGCGGCGAGCATCTGGTCCGCTTCGTCGAGGACGACGGCTTTCACCGTGGTGAGGTCCACCGCGCGGCGGCGGATGTGGTCGAGCAGGCGGCCCGGCGTGCCGATGATGAAATGGGGGGAGCGGCGGAGCTTGCGGATCTGGTTCTCGATGGTGCGGCCGCCGATGACGTCCGCCGCGTCGAGGCCGAGCGCTTCCGCGAAGGGGCGCAGCACGTCGAAGACCTGCCGGGCGAGTTCGCGCGTGGGGGTCATGACGAGCACCTGCACGCCGTCGTCGTCCGCCTTCACCCGGTGAAGGAAGGGGAGCAGGTAGGCGAGGGTCTTGCCCGTGCCGGTCTGGGAGCGGCCGATCACGTCGGCTCCCTTGAGGGCGGCGGGGATGGCCTTCTGCTGGATGCGCGTGGGGGCTGTGATGCCGCCGCGGGCGAGCAGGTCCGAAAGCTCTCGGGACAGGCCCAGCGAAATGAATGTGTCCATGGGTACCTCCTGTACAATCTGTCCGTTCTGTGAATCAGCTGTATTATATCATACGCGCGCCGCTTCCCCGCATTCGTGGTACAATAGCAGAAGAATTTTTTCCAGAAGATCCGGAGGTGTGTCATGCATTCTCTTCACGATTTCCTGCGGCAGTCCCTGTGGCTGTCCGTGCTCATCGTGCCTGTGCCCGCGGGAATGTTTGCGGTGCAGACGGCGCACATGCTGCTCGTGAGCCTTCTCACGCTGACCGTGCTGGGCACGGCGGTGCCGTTTCTGTATTTTTCCGCGCAGAAGCGCGGCTGGGGTGCGGAGGACGGAAAGCGGCGCTGCGCGGTCCATCTGGAGTGCGCGCTTTCGGTCTTTGCGCTGCTGTGGCTCGGCCTGTGGAGCGCGGCGGCGGAAGGGGCGGCGCTGGAGACGGGGCTCGGCCCGGCGCTCTCCGCGGCTGCCGGCGGGACGGCGATGCTTCTGGTGATGCTCGTGATCTTTTCCCTGGACCGGGGCGTGCTCGCGCTCTACCGCCGGCTCTTTTCCCTGGGAGAGGCGCGGCGGCAGTGGATCGCGCTGTCTTTTCTTGCGGGATGGATTCCCGGGGTCATCCTGTGCGCGGTCTTTGCGCTCGCGCTGGCCAATGCGGGGAGCCCGTTTTTATTCCTTCTCGTCATGAGCGGCGGCATGACCTGGGCGCTGTACCTGAAAGTCTTCCTCGGCCTCATGGGCATCGTTTTCTATCTCTATTTCTCCGCGGGGGGGCCGCGCCTGCGCCGCGTCATTCAGGTGGTATTCACGGGGGCGCTGTGGCTGCTCGCGCTGTATGCGCCGCTCGTCCTGTCCGTGCAGATCCCCGGCGCGGGAGCGTGGCGCGTGTGGGCGGACCCGGCGTATCTGTCCATCGTGCCCTTCCTGTCCGACCTGTGGACAGTGGGTCTCGCGTACTGGGCGGGGCGGAAGATCACCGCGTGGATCTACGCGGCGGCGGAATAAAACGGACGGCATATCGGCAGAGGGCGTCTCTCCGGAGCGGAGGGGACGCCCTTTTCGGCGCGCGGTAGGCGCGCTTTTTTTATGGTTATTTTTATGAAGATGTACAGAATTTTTCTGGAAGCGGCGCGGCGCCGGACGGGCGGATTTCCGTTGACACGAGGGGCGGAGCGGGTATAATAACAAAAGCTGGCGCAGGGGTCATGCACTGCCGGTATCGGTCGAACTGGACCGCATGGCGAGTACCGCCAGCAGAGAAACCATGTTTCGTACGGCTTATATCTCGCGGAGAATAAGAACGGAGGCTTTTTTTATGGAAAAAACGGAAAATCTCAGAAAGACACAGGCGCCGCACGCCTTCCTGAACGTGCGCCAGCTCACCGTGTCCGGACTTCTTGCGGGCATCACCATTTTCCTCGGGCTTACCGGGTATGGCTTCATCCCGCTTCTTTTTATGGACGCGACCATCCTGCACATCCCCACCATCATCGGCAGCATCGCCGCCGGGCCCCGCGTGGGGGCGCTCGTGGGCTTCATGTTCGGCCTGTTTTCGTTCGTCCAGTCCCTGCGCGCGCCGAGCCTGCTCCTGCAGTTCGCCGTGCAGTACAACATCGCCTACGACGCCGTCGTGTGCATCGTGCCGCGCATCCTCATCGGCATCATCGCCTATGTCATTTTCAGCCGCCTGAAGACGCGGGTCTTCATCCGCGCGGCGGTCGCGGCGGTGGTCACCACGGTGCTCCACACGGTGCTCTTCCTGGGGACGCTCTTCGTCCTCGTGGGTGCGCCCTATGCGGAAATGCAGGGCATCTCCATGCAGGCGGTGGCGAATATTTTCATCGGCATCACCATCGCGAACGGCCTGCCTGAAGCCATCGTGTCCGGCGTCATCGTCGCGCCCATCATTGCGGCGCTGCACCGGAGCGGCTGGAGCATCAGCAGATAAGAAACGGCGTCGGAAAGCCTGCCCTCTCGGCCGGAGGGCGGGCTTTTTTCGTGCGCCTTTTTACGGGCACGAAAAAAACAGCGCCCGGATGAGCGCTGTCTTTCGGTGTCAGTCTTCTTTGCGGAGCTTCCTGTCGCACGCGGCGATGACCGCGTCCGCATCGGCGTGGGCCGCCTCGCAGAGCGCGCCCAGCGTGGTCTCCATGTCCTGCGGCATGGCGAGCCCTTCTTTTTCGAGCACGGCGAGGAGCTGCGGATAGAGCGTGAGGATGTCCTGCAGGGGCGTGTCCTTCGTGAGGAGCGGCTTGTGGTATTTGTCCGCGAGATATTCGTTCATCTCGCCGAGAATTTCAAATACGTCGAGCCCGTGGGCCTGCGCGGCCTGCCAGATATTTTCGTCGTACGAGACGAAGCAGCCCACGCAGCTCATGCCGTATTCCATGAGGAGCGGCCCCATCTCGGGATACACTTCGATGACCTGCATCACGTTGTGATCCGGACGGACGAAGTCGCCCGCTTTCAGGGGCGGCACGTCCGGCATGCCCCAGGAGCTGCCGTAATAGCCGCCGTCGTCCGCAAACGGCTGGGGCGATTCGTTGCCCAGCACGGCGTTGCGGAAAGTTTCAAATCCCGTTTCCCGGATAAATTCTTCGAGAGGCTGGTAGGTCTCGCGGTCGAGGTAGTACGTGGCGGCTTTCATGAGGATATTCACCGCGTCCGCCGGGAACTGGGCGAAGGCAAAGAAGGTCTTCTTTCCCACGTAGATATCCCAGCCGTCGGACATGCCGATGGCGCGGAGGGGAAGCGGGGAGGCGATGGTGGCGGTGAGGATGCACGCGGGCCATGTGCCGAACGCGGAGAGGCCCGCCGCGGCGAGGAGCTTGTCCACGTCGTCCTTCGCGAGGCCCGCCGCGATGGGGCGGTGATCCTTGTCGAGCGTGTAGAAGCCGTGGAGCGCTTCCGTCTCCTTTTTCAGCTTCGCTTCAAACTCGCTGCGCCCGGCGGTTTCGTCGGGGATGTAGTCGATTTCCAGAGAGAAAGTCAGATTATCTGCGGTCATGGGAATGACTCCTTTCAAAAGTTTCAATCTATCGTATGTCCCATTATAGCAGACGGCGCGGGGAAAGAGAAGAAACGGAGCGCGTTCCGTCCCGCGGCGGGGAGCGGACGTCCGATGGTTCTTTTGCATAAAATAAAAATTATTAAAAATTCGCTATTGTATAGGAAATATGGTATAATATAAACAACAGCAGTATAGTCTGCTGCACAGCAATTTACATGACGGAACGGCTCCTTCATGGCGTGTGAGGGAGGTCTTCTCAATGAAAAGCAACTGGAAACGGAAAACAGCGGCGCTCATGTGCGCGGCTCTGGCGTGGGGCGCGGGCATGACGGCGGGCGCGCAGGTCATTCATGTGCCGGGCGGTACGACAGAAACGGACGTCACCGGTGGGTACAGTCTGCATGGCGATGTGACGGGCAACGAAGTCCATGTAGAGAACGGCGCACGCGTCGATGCGGTCACCGGCGGGCGGAGCGTTTTCGAAGGCGCGGTGCGGGACAACCACGTATCTGTGACCGGCATGGTGAACGTTACCCATGACGGCGGCGCGGGCAGCGTGTACGGCGGACGGAGCGGCAGCGGTCCCGTGACGGATAATACGGTGCAGTTTTTCGATGCCAATGTATCCAGATGGCCTGTCAATGAAATCGTCGGCGGCGAAGGGGACGCGGGCACCGTCTCGGGCAACAAGGTTGTTATTTCCGGGACGGAGGGCCTCACACTGAAAGGCGGACTGGCGGGCGGCCGGGCGTCCTACGGCGCGGTGTCGGGCAATACGATGACCATCACAGACAGCACGGTCACGGCAGAAGGGGGCCTTTACGGAGGGCTGATCATTTACGGACCGGGACTGGCCGCGCGGGACAATGCGGTGACCATTGCGGGAGAAAAGACTTCCGTCATCGGGGACGTGTACGGCGGGTACAATCCCTACGGGGACGCGGCGGGGAACCGCGTGGAGATTGATGGCGGTACGGTGAATGTAGACGGCGGCCATGCGGTGTACGGCGGCGCGGGGAATGGCGTCGTGTCCGGCAATACGGTGACCGTCAGCGGCGGCGCCGTGGGCGGCCCGGTTTACGGCGGGCAGGGAGACGGCACCGTCTCGAACAACACCGTGACCTTGTTCGGCGGGACGCTCACGGAAGCTGTGGAAGTCTACGGCGGCAAGGGAAACGGCACAGTCGAAGGGAATCGTGTGCTCGTGGACGACGCGGGCGGTACCGTCGGAAATACGCTGTACGGCGGCGCGGGAAGCGGCCTCGTGAAAGGCAACGAAGTGGAGCTCCACAGCGGCGCGGCAAGCGGCAAACTATATGGCGGCTCAGGCAGTGGAACGGTGAACGGCAACACGGTGACGCTTTCCGGCGGTACGGTCGCGAACGGAGCCTCCGTCTACGGCGGGCAGAGCGGCAGCCGCGCGGTGTACAACGCGGTGCGCGTCACCGGCGGGATGGTGGAAGCCAATGCGTCTCTCTACGGCGGTAGCGGGACAGGCACCATCGCGGGCAATACGGTGGACATCACCGGCGGGTCCGTGGCGGGCACGGTGTACGGCGCGTCGGGCACTGGCTCGGTGGTGAGCAACGTGGTGACGGTGAACGGAACGGACGCCGCAGTGAGCGGCACGCTCTATGGCGGATACGGGAACGGCACCGTGGCGGCGAACGTGGTGGTTCTCGCCAATGGGACCGTGACCGGCGACGTCTACGCGGGGGCGTCCTCCGATGAAAACGGCAGCCGGGATGTGAAGTACAACCTCATGACCCTCTCGGGCGGCGTGGACGTGAGCGGGGCCGATCTCTACGGTTATAACGGCAATGTATCCGGAGGGGGCAATACGCTCGTGGTGGATCACACGTGGGAGAATGTGTCGGAAAAAGGACATAATTTCGTACAGAGCGTGCGGAATTTCGACGCGCTGGTCCTGCAGGACGTGACGTGGGCCCCGGAAACAGCAGGAAACGACACGCCGGTCATTTCCATCGGGGCGGGGGACCTCACGCATACCACGGTGCGCCTCGTGCTCAGTCCGGACAGCCCGCTTCCCACGGCGGACGGTCACATGGATCTGATTCATATGGGCGACAGCACGCAGCATGATTCTGTTGACGCGTTGAAAAACCATTACGAAGGACAGGGCGTTCTCTACAGCCGGGGCGTGGCGGTCATCGGGCGGCTTCCCGTGTACGAAGGCGGCGGCGCAGCCGATTTCCAGGTGGGCAGCGGCACGGCGGAGCGCAATCCCCAGACGGACGTGGTGGCGGACAGCCGCCTTGTCTCGCTGGCCTTTCTCAATCAGGGGGCGGACCTTGCCTCGGACAGTCTTGACCTGCTGGACAGCCGGTACGGTTGGGGGCTCCGCACATTCGGGCTGGTGTACGGCAGCGACAGCCGGTACGACGCGGTGGGCGGCTTCCGCATTCGCGGATGGAACGGCGTCGCCGGTGTGGGCGGCGTGCATCCCGAACGGAGGGGCGAGCTTGCGTGGGGCCTCTTCTACGAGAACGGCACGGGCCGGTACGACGCGGACAATTCCTTCCTCGGCGTGAATTTCACCGGACGGGGGAGCCTCCACTATCACGGCGGCGGCGCGGCGGTGCGGTACACCGCGGAGAGCGGCGCGTACTGCGAAGCGTCGTTCCGCGCGGGCACGCTGGATTCCGCCATGACAGACGCGGTCATGGACGGGAAGCAGGATTTCTACGGATTTGACAGCCGCAGCTCCTACTGGGGCGCGCATGCCGGCGCAGGCTGGAAGACGCGCCGCGGCGAGGGAGAATGGGACCTGTACGGAAAATATTTCCACACGGAAGTGGACGGCGGGTCTTTGTCCATCGGGGGCGACCGCTTCGAGTTCAGCCGCATGACGAGCGACCGCCTCCGTCTCGGCGCGCGGTATACGGCGCGGGCCGAGGGCGCGTGGAGTCCCTATGCGGGTCTCGCGTGGGAGTATGAATTCGACGGGGCGGGCGCCATGCGGGCCGGAGGCTTCGACGCGCCGGAGGAGAGCCTGCGGGGCGGTACGGTGATCGGAGAGGCGGGCGTGACGTGGCGGCCCTCCGATTCCCGGTGGCGCGCGTCGCTGCTCCTCCGGGGCTATGCGGGCGAACGGGACGGCGTGAGCGGCACCGCGCAGATTTCCTACAGCTTCTGAGAGAAGGCTCTGCGGAGCCTTTTTTCGTGCGCCCGGAAGGACGGGGTATGGTACAATAAAAGCGAAAAGAAAGGAAAGGAGGAATGGCGGTGAAACGGTGGAAAAAGGGCATGGCGGCGGCGCTCGCGGCGTGCGTCCTCGCGTGGGCTCCCGCGCCGGTCATGGCGGCATCCGTGGCGGAGAAGCTCATTTACGGCGCGGCGGCGCTGCTCTACGTGTCGAAATACTATTCCGCGCTGGACGATGGCGCGCAGTCCCAGTTTCTCGGCGAGTGCCAGCAGCAGACCGGCGTATACGGCGACCCGGCGGCGGACGCGCGGGTGCAGGGCATCTACCAGCAGCTGCGCAGCACGGGAAATATCAAGCGGGATTATGAAATCTATGTCGCGCCCGATGAGGAAATCAATGCGTTCATGAGCCTGGGCGGCGTGATGTGCGTCAACAAGGGGGCGCTCGACGCCTTTGACGACGCGGAGCTGGCCTACGTGATGGCCCACGAGCTCGTCCATGGGGAGAAGCGCCATTCCGTCTCGGGCGTGAAGAAACAGGTGGGCCTCACCACTGCGCTCAACGTGTACCTTGCGGACGATCCCACCATCGCGTCGGTGCTCCTCGCCAACATCGCGGGAAACTATGTATCCAACGCGGTCTTCACAAAGGATCAGGAAAAGGAAGCGGACGACATCGGCTTCGAGTACCTCGTGGACGCGGGGTACAATCCGGGGGCCGCGGCGGCGTCCATGGCGGTGCTCCGCGACCGCTACGGCGAGAGCTCGCCCACAGGCATCCGGGCGGTACTCGCGCCCGGCAACCATCCCGCCACGTCGGACCGGGTCAATAAGAATATCAAGCGCCTGTACGAATATTCCGGCAAACACGTAAACGTGAAGGACGGGCAGATCGTCGTGAACGGGAAGAAGGCCTTCGCGGGCGTGGCTCTGAGCGGCTACACCGGGGAAGAGCGCACGTATCTCGCGGCGGGTCGGCTGGCGAAGCTCTATCACGACAACCAGATCACGCCCGCCTCGTACGACGGGAGCGGCATCGTCTGCGGCGGCACGTCCATCTACACGGTGAGCGCCGGCGAGGACGGAGCGGCCATGGCGGCGGCGCTGAACGAGGGGATTGCAAAATCATGACCGCCCGGCGGGAAAGCCGCGTCCGGACGCCCGCCGGCCATTCCCACTGCCTTCTGAAAACGGACAGCTGATATCTAACATCTCTGTAAACGAAAGGACATTCCTGATGAGCCTGAAAGAAAACATCGAAGAAGCAAACGCGGCCTACGTGCTGCGGAAAGGACCGTCGAAGCATCCGGCAGTGAAGTGCGCCATCCTCACCTGCATGGACGCGCGCATGGACCCGGCGCAGTTCGCGGGCCTCGCGGACAACGGCTACGTCATCCGCAATGCGGGCGGGCGCGTCACGGAGGACGCCGTACGGTCCCTCGTGATTTCCGCGAAAATGCTGGGCACGACCGAATGGTACGTCATCCACCACACGGAGTGCGGCATGGCGTCCTTTACAAATGAAACGATGCGCGCTCTCATGAAGGAAAGTGTGGGCCCCTCCGTCTGCGAGAACGGCCGGTGGCGGAACGTATCGGACCTGCCCGGCGCAGAGACGGACATGGATTTCTTTCCCATCGCGGAGGAGCCGCGCTGCCTCATCGAAGACGTGAAGCGTCTCCGGGCGCATCCCCTCGTGCCGAAAACCATTCCCATTTACGGCTATATGTACGACATCCATACGGGACGCCTGGAGGAGATTCCCGAGGCGTCGGAGGCGGGCCGGGCGCAGCGCTGACCTGCGCGGCCTGCGGCGGAGCGGTTTCGCGTGAATTTTCCGGCGGCTGTGCTACAATAGGAGACATCGCGGGGCCTCCGGCTCTGCCGAAAGGATACTGGTATGAAAACATTGCTCAAAGCGGCGCTGGCGCTTCTCCTCCTCTGCGGAGCGGCAGGGGCTTATCTCGCGGCCACCACGCCGCCGCCTCCCAGCCCGCCCGTGCGGCCCGCGCCGCCTGCGACGAAGGCGGTCTCCGCGGCGGTCATCGACGGGGCGACCGGCGAGATCTACGCGGAAAAAGAAGGGCTTCTCCGCGTCAATCCGGCGAGCACCACAAAGATTCTCACGTGCCTCATCGCGCTGGAAGAAGGGAAGGCCCTGCTCGACGCGGACGCGGTGGTGACGCCGCTGGCGGAGGCGCAGGACGGGACGAATCTGGGCCTGCGCTCCGATCTGCCCATTTCGCTCCGGGAAGTGCTCTACGGCATGATGCTCGTCTCCGGAAACGACGCCGCCGTGGCCGTAGCGGAGACCGTAGGCGGCTCGTACGGCCGGTTCATCGAGATGATGAACGAGAAGTGCGCTTCCATCGGCGTGAGCCATACCCACTTCGCCAATCCGAACGGCCTGACCGATCCGGATCACTACACCACCGCCCGGGATATGGTGCGCATCGCCCGGCGCGCCATGGAAAATCCGGACTTCCGGGCCATCGTGAAAGAAAAGACCCACGCCATGACCTACCGGGACGGGATGATCCGCATCGTGGAAAACCGCAACGAATTTCTCACGGGCGGCTACCCCGGCGCAAACGGCGTGAAGACGGGCACCACCGACGCCGCGGGGGACTGCCTCGTGGCCTCCGCCGAGCAGGACGGCCGCCTCATGATCGCCGCGGTGTATCACGACGAAGACCGGTTCGAGGATGTGAAAGCCTGGCTGGACTACGGCTTTGCGGCGGCGCGGGCGGACGATGCGTACCGCGCGGCCCTCGCGGCGGAGCCGCCCCTGTACAAATGGGTGAACCGGATGCTGGGGAGGGAGCCCCATGCGTAAGGGGAGCCGTTTCCGCCTGGGGCGCATCGCGGCGGCCGTGCTCTTCACACTCTTCGTGATTTTCCTCTGCCGCAAGCTGTACGTCATCTACGAACTGGACCGGCAGATCGAGGGCGCGGAAGCGGCGCGGCAGGAACTTCTGGACGAGCAGAAGGCGCTCGCCGGACGGAAAGAAGAACTGCAGGACCCGGCGGTAATCGAACGAAAGGCCCGGGACGATCTGGGCATGGTGAAGCCCGGGGAAGTTCCCTACGTGCGCTGAGAGCGGGAAACCGCTCTTTTTTTGCGGGAAAAAGGCCGGGAAAAGCAGATAATACGGGGGATTTCCCGCGTTTCTTTCTGTTGCGCATCGGGAAAAAGTTTCGTATAATGAAACCAACATTTTTACCAGATTATAAGGGGGCAGCAATTTTTTCATGGAGTTAGAAATCGGCAGCATCGTAGAGGGTACAGTCACCGGAATTGCAAAATTCGGAGCTTTCGTAGAGCTCCCCGATAAAAAGGTCGGTCTCGTACACATTTCAGAAGTTTCCAGTGAGTATGTCAATGATGTGAATGACTATCTGAAAGTGCATGACACCGTAAAGGTCAAGATCATCTCTGTCGATGCGAAGGGAAAAATTGCCCTGTCCATCAAGCAGGCGCAGGCCGCTCCGGAAAAGAAACGGCCTGAGAGCCGCAGCGAACATCCGGAAGTACGCCGGGACGGCGCGCACCGCGCGCAGAGCCGGCCTTTCGCCGCGCGCGGAGAAGGCCGTCCGGGCCGCGATTTCCGCGCGAAGCGGCACGAGGGAACCGTGTCGTTTGAAGATAAACTGAGCCGTTTCCTGAAAGACAGCGACGAACGGCTGCTGGATTTGAAAAGAAATGTGGAGTCGAAGCGCGGGGGCCGCGGCGCCCGCCGTGCGGACTGATTGCTTCGCAAGTCGGGAGGGGGCATCTGATGCTCCCTTCCTTGTTTGAAAAAGCGTCCGTTTGCGGCGCTTCTTTCTGCTGGAGGAGGAATCATGATCAGGGCTGTCATTGACATCGGCACCAATTCGGTGCGCCTGCTGGTGGCGGAGCGCCAGCCCGGCGGCGAATGGAAAACGCTGCGGAAAGGGCTCGAGTCGTCCCGGCTGGGCGAGGGGATGACGATCCACGAAGGGCTCTCCGAGGCGGCGTGCCGGCGGACGCTCGAGGCGGTGGAGGAGTTTGTCCGCGCCGCGCGGGAGGCCGGGGCGGATGAGATTCGCGCGTACGGCACGGAGATTCTCCGTTCGTCTCCGCAGGGCGAAGCCTTC
Source organism: uncultured Veillonellaceae bacterium (assembly GCA_958348245.1). Lineage (GTDB taxonomy): Bacteria > Bacillota > Negativicutes > Veillonellales > Dialisteraceae > UBA1822. Next base: position 103,449 of record CATVYJ010000006.1, read on the forward strand.
GCGGCGCTCACGAAGGAAAAGACCGGCGTGGACGTGGCCATTCTCACGGGCGAAGAGGAAGCGTTTTACAGCTATCTCGGCGCGGTGGGGGTGTCCTCGTCGGTGGCGGCGGTGACGGACATCGGAGGCGGCTCTACGGAAGTGTGCATGGGCTTCGGCCCCGCCGTGGGCTACCGGCACAGCTTTCCCATCGGGTGCGTGCGCTGCTCCGGCCTCTTTGACACCACCACGGCGCGGGGCATCGGCGAGCTGAAGAAGTACTGCTTCCAGAAATTTCACGATACGCAGGACCTCGCTCCGGTAAAGAACTGGATCTGCGTGGGCGGCACGGCCACGTCCATCGCGGCCATGCTGCAGAAGCTGGAAGTCTACGACGCGGAGAAGGTACAGGACTATGTGATCCGGCAGGAGGACGTGGCCCGTCTCCTGAAAGAGCTCTACCAGATGTCCTACGAAGAGCGCTGCCATGTGAAAGGGCTCCGGGCGGACCGGGCGGACATCATCGTGGCGGGCGTGGCCATCGTGGACAGCCTGATGGAATATTTCGCGCTGTCGGAAATGACCGTGAGCGACCGGGGCCTCACGGAGGGCCTGCTCGACGCGGATGCGGTCCGGCCGGAAGGCTGACCATGGATTTTCTCGGGACGGTGCGCGCCTTTGCCCGCAGGGAAGGCCTGTGGCGGCGGGGCGACCGGCTCCTTGCGGCGGTGTCCGGCGGGCCGGACTCGCTGGCGCTGCTCCTTGCGCTGGATGCGCTCCGGGAGAGCGAAGGATTCCATCTCGCGTGCTGTACGGTGAATCACTGCCTGCGGGAGGAAGCGGCGGATGACGCCCGGTTTGTGGCGGACGTCTGCGCGGAGCGGGGCATCCCCTGCCGCGTGGAGACCGCGGACGTGCCCGCGTGGCGGAAGGAGCACGGCGGCTCGGAAGAAGAAGCGGCGCGCACGCTCCGCTACGAGGCGTTGCGCCGCGCGGCGCGGGCGCTGGACTGCACGGCCGTCGCCGCGGCGCACCAGAAGGACGACCAGGCGGAAACGGTGCTCTTCCATTTTCTGCGGGGCAGCGGCAGCGCGGGGCTGGCGGGCATGAGGCCCCGGAGAGGGCGGCTCATCCGGCCCTTTCTGTGCGTGACCCGGCGGGACATCGAAGAGTATCTGAAAGGATATCCTTACGAACCCCGGCACGACCGGACGAACGATATCCCCTGCGCGTCGAGAAACCGGCTGCGGCTCCTGCTGATGCCGGAACTCGCCCGGTACAATCCCAACCTGACGGATACGCTCTGCCGCACGGCGGAAATTTTCCGCGGAGAAGACGACTATCTGGAAAGCGAAGCGGCGCGGTATGAGGATGAATTGACCGGCGGGAAGGAAGGGCTCTCCGCGGAAGCGGCGCTTTTCCGCCGCCTGCCTCCCGCGCTGGCGGGACGCCTCCTGCGGCGCATCTGGCTCCGCACGGGCGGCCGCGCGCCGGACTTTGCGGGGACGGAGCGCATGCTGGCGTTCCTGCGGAAAGGCGCGAACGGGAAATGGACGTCCGCCGCGGGGACCGCTGTGCGCATCGAAGGGGGCCGCGCTTTTTTTTACGCGGGAAGCACCCGGGCGGAGACCGCGTTTCCGCAGGACGGCGGCGGATGGACGCTCTCGCAGGCCGTGACGGAAGAAAGGCCCGAGCCCGCCAGGGCGGATACGCTCGTCCTCGATGCGGACGCGGTGGGGACCGTGCGCCTGCGCTGTCCCCGGCCGGGGGACGTCTTCGCGCCGGCGGGATTTGCCGGGACGAAGAAACTGTTTCCCTACATGAATGAACTGCATATCCCCGCGCCGCTCCGGAAGAGCTGGCCGCTGGCGGCGGATGAACATCATATTTACTGGATCGGCGGAAAAAAAGCGTCGCGCTTCGGCGCGCCCGCCGGGCATACCAGACGGTATCTGATTTTGACCCTGAGGAGGAACGGTCATGGAAAACCTGATGAAAGACATTGATCACGTGCTCGTTACGAAGGAAGAAATCGCCGCGCGCGTGGCGGAAATCGGCCGGCAGATCGCCGAAGACTACGCCGGCCGCAGCGTGGTGCTCGTGGGCATCCTGAAAGGGGCCATGCCCTTCCTGTGCGACCTCATGCGCGCCATCGACCTGCCGCTCACGGTGGACACCATGTGCGTCTCCAGCTACGGCAGCGGCACCATTTCCTCGGGCAGCGTCAATATCAAAAAAGATCTGGACAGCGATATCCGCGGCAAAGACGTGATCGTCGTGGAAGACATCATCGACACGGGCATCACCATGGCGGCGCTGGTGCCTCTGCTGAAGCGGCGCGGCGCGTCCTCGGTGGAGCTCGCCATCTGCCTCGATAAAAAGGAGCGGCGCGTGAAGGACGTGCCCGTGAAATACACGGGCTTTGCCGTGCCGGACGAATTCATCGTGGGCTACGGCTGCGACTATGCGGAAAAATACCGGAACCTCCCCGACGTATGCACCCTCAAGAGCGAAGTATACATCCGGGCGTGACGGGGATATCGAAATATTTCATCGACAGCCATGGGGGAATATGATAAAATAATCATTGACTTATTATATTCTGAACACAGATTGGCTGACGCGGCGCCGGCGCCGTTCAAAGGAGGAACCGATTGAACAAATTTGTAAAAAATGTGGCCCTCTATGTCCTGCTCATCGTCATAGCGGTGTCCATGTTTCAGACCTTCGTCCAGCCGCAGGAGCGGAAGGCGGAGATTACCTACAGCGACTTCATCACGCAGGTGCAGAATGACAAAGTGGACGCGGTGGTCATCACAAACAACGCCGTCTCCGGCACGCTGAAAGACGGCACGCCCTTTGCGGCCTACCTGCCGAACAACGACGACAAGGCGATGAGCGCGCTGGAAGATCACAACGTGAGCATCACCATCCGCCCGCCGGAGCAGCCGTCGTGGTGGATGAGCCTTCTTTCGTCCCTGCTGCCCATTCTCATCCTCGTGGGCGTGTGGTTCTGGATGATGAACCAGAGCCAGGGCGGCGGCGGACGCGTCATGAATTTCGGCAAGTCCAAGGCGAAAATGACCGGCGAGGGCCAGGTGAACGTGACCTTTGCGGACGTGGCCGGGGAAGATGAAGCGAAGGAAGAACTGGAAGAAGTGGTGGACTTCCTGCGGAATCCCGGCAGGTACACCGCCATCGGGGCGAAGATCCCCAAGGGCGTGCTCCTCGTAGGGCCGCCCGGCACGGGCAAGACGCTTCTGGCGAAAGCCGTCGCGGGCGAGGCGAAGGTGCCGTTCTTCTCCATCTCCGGCTCGGACTTCGTGGAAATGTTTGTCGGCGTGGGTGCTTCCCGCGTGCGCGACCTCTTCGCGCAGGCGAAGAAAAACGCGCCGTGCATCGTCTTCATCGATGAAATCGACGCCGTGGGCCGGCAGAGAGGCTCGGGCCTCGGCGGCGGCCACGACGAACGGGAACAGACCCTGAACCAGCTCCTCGTGGAGATGGACGGCTTCGGCGCCAACGAGGGCATCATCACCCTTGCGGCGACGAATCGGCCGGACATCCTCGACCCGGCGCTGCTCCGCCCGGGCCGCTTCGACCGGCGGGTCATCGTGGGCAAGCCCGATCTGGCGGGACGCATCGCCATCCTGAAAGTGCACGCCCGGAATAAACCGCTCGATCCCGATGTGAATCTGGAAACCATTGCAAAGAAAGTGCCGGGCTTTACCGGCGCGGATCTGGCCAACCTGCTGAATGAAGCGGCGCTCCTCGCGGCGCGGCAGAAGCGGAAGACCATTTCCATGGCGGATCTCGAGGAGGCGAGTGAAAAAGTCTCCTACGGGCCGGAACGGAAGAGCCACAAAGTGAGCGAGCCGGAACGGAAACTCACCGCCTACCACGAATCGGGCCACGCCATCATGGCGACCGTCCTGAAGGACGCGGACCCGGTGCACAAAGTGACCATCATCCCCCGCGGACAGGCGGGCGGCTACACCATGATGTTGCCTCACGAAGAACGGTCCTTCATCACGAAGTCCCATCTTCTCGCGCAGCTCCGGGTCGCGCTGGGCGGCCGCTGCGCGGAGCAGATCATTTTCAATGAGATCTCCAGCGGCGCGTCGGGCGACCTCCAGCAGGTGACGGCCATCCTCCGCAAGATGATTATGGAGTGGGGCATGAGCGACCGGCTCGGCCCGATGGTCTTCGGCGAGCATCAGGAGCAGATTTTCCTCGGCAAGCAGCTCGGCTCGGAGCGGAACTACGGCGAGACCGTGGCCACCATCATTGACGAGGAAATGCACAAATACCTGAACGAAGCGTATGAAGATACGCTGAATATCCTGACGGAACATCTGGACGTGCTCCACGCCATGGCGCAGGCGCTCCTCCAGGTGGAAACCATCGACCACCGCCAGGTGGAAAACCTGTTCAAGTATCATTCCATCTACGCGCCGGGCGAAGAACCGGCGGCCGCGGACGCGTCCGTCGAAGAGACGCCCGCGCCGGAAGCGCCGGAGAGCGGCGAATCCGCGCCGAAGGAATAAGGCGGAAACAAGTTCATAAAGGGAAAGGAGTCCGACAGACGTTCGGGCTCCTTTTTGCGTGCAGGCGGCGGAGAAACGGGGTCCGCCGCGGTGGAGAGGCGGCCGCATGACCGCGGCGTCCGCTTTTTCTGATATAATAGCGGGAAAACACAGAGGAGAGTGGGATTATGGGAGAAGCAAAAACAGAAAAAGAATTATCCATTCCGGAATATTTCATGCTCGGCGCGAAGAAAGGATTCTACATCACGGTGGAACTCATCGCGCCGGCGCTGGTCATGGCGTACATCATCGTGCGGTTTCTCCAGCTGTCGGGCATCATGCCCCTCATCGGGCAGCTGCTCGGACCGGTGATGGGGATCTTCGGCCTGCCCGGGGAAGCGTCGGTGGTGCTTCTCGCGGCGTTCTTCGCCAAAGCGGCGGGGGCGGCCACGGCGGCGTCGCTTTTCGCGGCGGGCATCCTCACGGCGGAGCAGGCCACCATCCTCTTTCCGGCGTGCATCACCATGGGGACCCTCGTGGGCCATTTCGCGCGCATCGTTCTCGTGTGCAAAGTGCGCCCCGTGTACTACCCCGTCATGTTCGCCACGCCCGTCATCGACGCGGTGATCGTCATGTTTCTCACGCGCTTCGTGCTCGCGCTGTACCGCTGAGGAGGGCTGTCATGAGTCAGAACATTGAACACAAACCGGTGCAGGACCTCACCGTCCAGAAAGTGACCTGGAAGGGCTGGGCGTCGCTGATTTTTCTGATCGTCTGCTTTTCCGGCGTCTTTTCCCACGAGGACAATTTCCTCCGCGCCTTTGATTTCATGGCGCTTCTGGGCGATTTCGGCCATGCGGAAGGGGCGAAGGTGAGCCTGCAGGGGACGGGCGGCTCCGGCGCGCGGGAAGCGTTCCTCGTGGCGCTCACCATGGTGCCCACCACGATGGTCGCGCAGGGCCTCATCGAAGTGTGCCAGCATCTGGGGGCCATCACCGCCGCGGGCCGGCTGTTCCAGCCGTTCTTCAAAAGGCTGCTCGGCGTGCCCGGCGTGGTGGGGCTCGCTTTCGTGTCGAGCTTCACCTCGTCCGATGTGGCGGCCTTCATGACGAAGAACATGGCCGACGAAAAGCTCATCAACGACGATCACCGCACGATTTTCGCCGCCTACCAGTACGCGGGCTCCGCCACCATCAACAACACCATCGGCTCCGGCGCGGCGCTGCTGCCCATCAGCGTGCTCCCCGTGGGCATCATCATCGGCCTCATCGTGGTGGTGAAGTTTATCGGCGCCAATTTCGTCCGCGCCTATCTCCGGTACTACCACCGGAAGCATCCCGAAGCGGAGTGACGCGGGGACGTCCTGCGGGGCGTCCTTTTTCCGTGCTATAATAAAACACATATCGACCGTATTTCAGGAGGTGCGTCATGAGAATCGACCGCATAGACATCATCCGGGTGCTGAATCCCTTCCGGCATCCCTTCCAGACGAGCTTCACCCGTTTTGAAAACCGGGATGCTCTGCTTGTGAAAATCTATTCCGAAGGCCTCGTGGGCTGGGGCGAGTGCAAAGCCTTCTACGGCCCGTTTTACAATCCCGAAGACAACGGCACGGTGCTCCACATCCTCGGGGACATCATCATCCCCCGCATCCTGCACGAAGACGTGGAGAGCCCGGAAGCGTTCATGCGCATGTTCAGTTACATCCGGGGCAACCGCCTCGCCAAGGCCGCCGTGGAGAACGCCCTGTGGGACCTGATGGCGCAGCGCACGGGGAAATCGCTGAAGACGCTCCTCGGAGGGACGCAGAAGGAAATCAAGGTGGGCGTGTCCCTCGGCATTGAGAAGGACATCAACGTGCTCTTTCACGAGATCGACCATTATCTCTCGCTGGGCTACCACCGCACGAAAATTAAAATTCATCCCGGCAAAGACATCGACGTGATCCGCGCCATCCGGAAAGAATTCGGGGACATCACGCTCACCGTGGACGCAAACTCCGCGTACACCCTGAAAGATATCGACCTCTTCCGCGCCATGGACGAGTACGGGCTGCAGTATATCGAGCAGCCGCTCGGAGAGGAAGACATCGTGGACCATGCGGCGCTGCAAAAAGCCATCGAGACGCCCATCTGCCTCGACGAGAGCATCGTCTCCTACGAAGCGGCGGAGGCGGCGATCCGCCTCGGGAGCTGCAAGGTCATCAATATCAAGTCCAGCCGGTGCGGCGGCCTCTACGAAGGCAAACGCATCCACGACCTGTGCCTCGCCCACGGCATCCCCGTGTGGGCGGGCGGCATGACCGAGCTGGGCATCGGCCGCGCGCAGAATATTTCCTTCGCGAGCCTGCCGGGCTTCACGGAGCTCGCGCACGACGTGGCCGCGGCGAGCCGGTATTTTGAAGAAGACATCACGGACCCCATGGTGGACATCACCGACCGGTGCACCATCGTCGTCCCCGACGAGGAAAACGGCGTCGAGTACCGGGTGGACGAAAAGGCGGTGGACCGCATGACCGCCGGCCACTGGATCTACCGGTGAATCCGGCATGAAAAAACACGCGCTCTGAAAAAGGCGCGTGTTTTTTCATGGGAGAAGAAGCTCGATGAGGCGGCTCGGCCGGCCCGTGCGGTTGGCAAACTGGTGGCCCGCTTCCCGCGCGGCCCCGCTGTCGAGGAGCTTCAGCAGGATGCGGTTCATCGTGCGGGGCGTGACGCCCGTGAAATCCGCCAGCTCCGCGGAGGTGAAGCGCCGCCGCCCCGTGTCGCGGCCGGCCCGGGCGAGCAGGGAAAGCGTGCGCACGCTGATGCCCGTCTTCTGCGCGAGGGGCAGGAGCTTCTCCTCCATGGGGCGGTCCGGCTCTTCCGGGGGCAGCTGATTGCCCGCCGCGAGAGGAAGCGGCGAAGCGAGGCCGGGGCCGATGAGGTACGCCTGGTCCCCGCCCCGGCGGAGCGCCCGCTGGACCGCCCGCTCCGCGTGGAGCTTGGCCTCCTCGGCGGACGCGCCGAAGCCGAAGCCCATGGAGAGCGTAAAGGGCGTGTTGGCCCGCACCGACGAGAGCAGCGGGATCTGGTGATACTGGCCGGTGGCGTTCTCGATGAGCGTCCGCGTGGAGAAGAGGAGGTAGCCCGTCGGCGGCCGCTCCACGCACGCCGCGCGGATGGACCGGGCGAACTGCCACACCGGGCGGGACGCGGCGAGGAAGGCCGAAGCCAGGTCGTAGCCCCGGTCCGCGGGAAACTGTTCCTCCGATGCGGAGAGGCGCAGGGCGATGACGGCGATCTGGCTGCTCTGGCTGCGGCGGAGCTCGTAGGAGAGGATGAGCCGCTCGATGCCCGCGCGGATGTCTTCAAACGACGGCTGGAGAATGTACACGGGCACGCCCGCCTCTTCGAGCAGCGTCCGCACCCGGTAGAAGATGGTGATGCAGAAATCCACCGCGCCCGCGCGGTAGAGCGCGGCCATGCGCGCCGCATCCCGGACGAGGCGCTCCTCGCTGTACACGGTGACGGGCTGGATACGCACGGCATAGCGCTCCGGGGGGATGCCGATTTCATGAAACGCCAGGCGGAACATGTCCTCCCGGTTCCAGTCCGTGGCGATGCGCATGGGCCGGCCTTCCACGGCGGCGCGGAAAAGAAGCCGCAGCAGGGCCGAGGCGGAGCGGGGCACCTCGTGCCAGGGCACGGCGGGCGGCACGGCTTTTTCGGCGAAATGGCGCGCCGTGCGCCCGAGAAAAAGAAACATGTCCGCCTGGTTCTGCCGGCCCGAAAGCGCCTCGGGGATCTCGAGGATGGACCGGTACGGAAAGGGAAGGAGCGTGAGCTGCGGGAACTCCCGCTGGATGAAAGAAGAGATGTCCGGGAGGATTTCTTCCGGCATGACGATTCCGATTTTCATGAGAACTCCTTGTTTGGGACAGCATAAAGGTCTATTCAGGACAATTCGTTTCTTCTATGATACAAACAAGTCAATTTCATGTAAAGCAGGCTTCGGCCTGCGGGCAAGGGAGCCACGGGGAAGCGGGAGGAGCGCGTTCCTGTGGCTCTGTGCGCAGATGGGAGGTTTTAATGTGAGCTGGCTGAAAAAATTCCAAACGGAAAACCGATATCTGGTTTTCTTCTTTCTCTATGTGGGATTCTGCATTTCCTACATCGACCGTTCGGCCATCGGGCTGGCCCTGCCGTCCGTGTCGAAGGATTTCAACCTCGCGCCCACCGAGATGGGCGTGGTGATCAGCGTCTTCTTCGTCGGGTACTCCATCATGCAGATCCCCGGCGGGTGGTTCGCGGATAAATTCGGGTCGAAGACGGTCATCTGTGTGGCGCTCGCCCTGTGGTCCATCTTCACCTTCACCACGGGCCACGCGCAGACTCTCGCGGGGCTGCTCTTCCTGCGGTTCGTCTTCGGGCTCTGCGAAGGGCCCTACGCCGGCTCGTGCTTCCGCGCCGTGGCGGAATATTTCCCCCGCGAGGTCCGCGCGAAATACACGGGCTTCGTCCTCTCTTCGAACTACATCGGCAGCGCCCTCGCGCCGGTGGTGGTGGTGCCGCTCATCCTCTGGTTCGGCTGGCGCGGCATGTTCCAGGTGCTCGGGCTCATCGGGCTGGCGTACGTTTTCCTCTACGTCTTCCTCGTGAAATCCCGCAAGCCTGCGGAAGAGAAAAAAGACGACAAGAAAAACCAGTCGAAATATTTCGTCCAGCTTCTGAAAATGCCTCTCGTGTGGAAGCTCATCCTCTGCGCGTTCTGCGTGTCCTGCATCAATAAAGGGCTCGACGCGTGGATTCCCACGTACCTCATCGCCGAGCGCGGCATCGACCTCAAGGCCGTGGGATACCTCACGCCCATTCCCTTCATCGCGTCCTTCGTCTCCAGCGCGTCCTGCGGCTGGATCATGGATAAATTCTTTGAAAACAGGGAGAAATACCTCATCGCCCTCGCCGGCGGCGGCACGGCGTTCTTCCTCTTCCTCATGTACCATGCGGAGACCATCGCCACCGTCGTCATCTTCCAGTGCGGCGTGTATTTCTTCAAATCCACCATCATGGCCCTCACGGTGGGCCTCACGCTGAAGGTCGTCACGGGAGCCATCGCGGGCTCCGCCTCCGCCCTCGTCAATATGGGCGGGCAGATCGCGGGCTTCCTTTCCCCGGCCTTCATGGGATTCCTCTACGCCGTGAACGGTTCCTTCGCCGCGGTTTTCTACTATCTCATCACGATGGGGGCGCTCTGCGTCATCTTCGCGCTCACCATCCGCAAGAGACCGGAAGCCGGGGCTGAACAATAAATGATTTCCGAAGCGCCGGTCCCGGTCCGCACAGGCGGAGGCCGGCGTTTCCTGCAAAGGAGGCTTATTTCATGAAAATCCGCAAAGTCGTACTGCGCCGGATGCATCTGGATTTCAAGAGACCTTTCCGCACGAGCTTCGGCCTCATCGAGAAGGACTTCTCCGTGATCGAGCTCTGGGACGACGAAGGCAACGTGGGCCGCGGGGCGTGCTCGGCGTTCCTCCGCCCGTGGTATAACGAAGAGACCACCATCGGCGCGCTCTACGTCATCCAGAATTACCTCATTCCCGCCCTCTTCGACGCGGGAGACATCCCCTCGCCGGAGCATTTCTTCGACGAGACGTCCTGGATCCGCCGGAACCGCATGGCCCGCGCCTCCGTGGACTGCGCCCTGTGGGAACTGTACGCGAAGGAGCAGGGGCTCCCCGAATACAAGGCCCTCGGCGGCGTGAAAGACGAAATCGAAGCGGGCGTGTCCCTCGGCATCGAAGAGTCGCCGGACAAGCTGCTGCACACGGTGGAGCAGTACATGGAGCAGGGCTACCGCCGGGTGAAATGCAAGATCAAGCCGGGCAAAGACATCGAGTACCTCAGCGCCGTGCGGAAAGAATTCGGCGACATCCTCCTTATGGCGGACGCAAACTCCGCCTATACGCTGGACGACATCAATCTTTTCAAAGAGATGGACGACCTGCACCTCCTCATGATCGAGCAGCCGCTCGCCTCGGACGACATCGTGGACCACCGCCATCTCCAGGCGGCCATCCAGACGCCCATCTGCCTCGATGAGAGCATCGACTCCGTGGACGACGCGCGGCGCGCCATCGAGCTCGGCAGCTGCCGCATCATCAATATCAAGGTGGCCCGCGTGGGCGGCCTCACGGAAGCGAAGCGCATCCAGCAGTATGCGGGCGAGCACGGCGTGTACTGCTGGTGCGGCGGCATGGTGGACGACGGCGTGGCCCGCGGGCACAATCTCGCCGTGGCGACCCTGCCGTACTACCGCTACCCGAACGACATCCCCGGCAGCGACCGGTACTACGCGGTGGACATCGTCACCCCGTCCACCTACATCGACAGCCATGCGAAGATCCGCCTCTCCGACCGCCCCGGCACGGGCTTTGATCTGAATCAGGACGTGGTGGACGCGCACACGATTGAAAAATGGGAGTACACGAAATGAAAACACAGCAGGAAATTTTTCAGGCCATCGACAGCGCAAAGCCGGCCATGATGGAGACCTGGCGCTCTCTCGTAGACCGGGACTGCGGCTCGGGCAATAAAGCAGGCGTGGACGCGGTGGGCCGCGATATCCGGGCCTTCCTCGAACCGCTGGGATTCAGGGTCCGCTTCCACGAATACGAAGAAGCGGGCAACATGCTCGTCGCGGAATACGGCGACATGACGAAGCCCTTCGTCATCCTCACCGGCCACATGGACACGGTCTTTGCGGACGGCACGGCGGCGGAGCGGCCCTTCACCGTGAAAGACGGGAAAGTGACCGGCCCGGGCGTGCTCGACATGAAGGGCGGCATCACGGTCATGCTCTACGCGGTGAAAACCCTTCTCGAAGCGGGGTGGGACCGGTATCCGCTGAAAATCATCCTCGCCGGCGACGAAGAGACCGGCCACGGCTGGTCGCGCGCCGCGCAGGACTATACGGAAGAAGCGAAGGGGGCGTGCATGGCCTTCAACTACGAGACGGGCTTCATCGACGACGGCATCGTCCTCGAGCGGAAAGGCTGCGCCCAGTACCGCTTCGAATTTCACGGCGTAGGGGCCCACGCGGGCAACAACCCCGAAGACGGGCGGAGCGCCGTGAAGGAACTCTGCCGCAAAGCGCTCGAAATGGAAGCGCTCACGGACTACGCGGAAGGCACCACGGTGAACGTGGGCGTCATCTCCGGCGGCACCGTGCCGAACGCCATCCCGGAGAACGCCTGGTGCCGGGTGGACGTGCGGTTCCGGACCATGGCGGGCTTTGAGCGCGTGGAGAAAGCCTTCCGGGAAATCACGGACGAAGTCTACATCGACGGCGTTTCCACCACCTGCCTCTGCGAAGTGAAGATGGGAGCCATGGAGCGCCTCGCCTCCTCGGAAGCCCTCTTTGAAAAGGCGCAGGCCGTCGCGCGGGAAGCGGGCCTGCCCGCCATGAAAGCCATCGCCGTGGGCGGGGGCAGCGATTCCGCGTACATCACCGCCGCGGGCGTGCCCACCCTCTGCGCCATGGGCGTGAAAGGCCAGTTCAATCACACCGTGCGCGAATGGGCGGAAGAAAGCTCCCTCACCGAGCGGGCGAAACTCACCGCGGCGCTGCTTATGAATCTCTAAGGAGGAAACGATGGACGAAAGAACAAAAGCGTACGAATGGGTCGACGCGCACCGGGACGACATGATCGACCTGTGGAAAACCATGGTCGCCATCGACTCGGGCATCGGCGTCAAAGCGGGCGGCATGGCCATGGGGAACCTCTGCGCGGGCATCCTCGAGAAGCTGGGCTTCTCCATCCGCCGCGTGTCCTACGAAAAATGCGGCGACACCATCATCGCCGAGCGGGGCGATATGACGAAGCCTTTCGTCATGCTCATGGGCCACATGGACACGGTCTTCTTCGAAGGCGAACCGGAGCGCCGCCCCTTCACCATCAAAGACGGCAAAGCCTACGGGCCGGGCGTGCTCGACATGAAAGGCGGCGTGGCCATCCTCCTCTCCGCGCTCGAAGCGCTGGACGCGGCGGGCGTCTCCGATTTCCCCGTGAAAGTCCTCCTCGACGCGGACGAAGAGCCGGCGCACTGCTTCTCCGACGCGCCGGAAGTCATCAAAAAAGAAGCGCAGGGCGCGAAATGCGCGTTCAATTTCGAGACCGGCTTCACGGACAACAGCCTCGTGGTGCAGCGCAAAGGGTGTTGGCGCTTCTTCATCGAAGTGTACGGACGGGGCTGCCACGTGGGCAACGACCCCGAGAACGGCCGCAGCGCCATCCTCGAAATGGCCCATAAAATCATCGAAATCGAAAAACTCACCGATTTCTCGAAAGAATACAACGTGAACGTGGGCACCATCGAAGGGGGCACCGTGGCGAACGCCGCGCCGGCCTACTGCAGGGTGGAATGCGACTTCCGCTACACCCATCCGGAAGACCTGCCCGTGCTCCGCAAAAAAGTGGAAGAAGTGTGCGCGAAGACCTGGGTGCCGGACACCGCCACGAAACTCACGGACAGCGTGGGCTTCGCCGTCATGCCGCGCCTCGAGGGCAATATGAAACTCCTCGCCATCGCGCAGGACGTGGCGGCGGAGAGCGGATTCCCCCGTCCGGAAGCGCGCCTCTGCGGCGGCGGGAGCGACGCGGCGTACACCACCGCCGCGGGCGTGCCCTCCCTCTGCGCCACCGGCGTGGAAGGCGCGCGGAATCACACCGTGGAAGAATGGGCCGACGTGGAGAGCTTCTTCCTCCGGGTGAAGCAGATGGCGGGCATCCTCCTCAAAGTGAGAGAAAAAGAAGTCATTTGACCTGCGGAAAAAGGTACGGCGCGGCCGTATCTTTTTTTCGTGCATTTGAGGCGCGCCGCTCTTTCTGGTATACTAAGGGGCGGATTGAGGGGGAGCGCCCTGAATCCGGGATCACATAGCGAGGGAACCCGTGTTTCGGGGTGAGAGGGTGCAATCGAGCACCGACCGACCGGCAGCGCCGGAAGGCTGTGGGATAGTATGTCCCGGAACTTCACCCTCCGCGCGCCGGCAGGCTGCGGGAGGAGTGAAGTTTTTCTATGGAAACAAACCGGCACGTACTGCGTCTCGTCTTTCTGGCCATGCTCATCGGGCTGGGCGTGGTCATTTCGCCCATTCTGCGCGTGGAGGGCATGTGCCCCATGGCGCATCTCATCAATATCACCTGCGCGGTCCTGCTCGGGCCGTGGCAGGCCCTGCTCTGCGCGACCATCATCGGCGTGCTCCGCATGACCCTCATGGGCATCCCGCCCCTCGCGCTCACCGGCGCGGTCTTCGGCGCGGTGCTCTCGGGCGTCTTCTACCGCGCGTCGGGCGGGCGGCTCCTCGCGGCGGTGGCGGGGGAAGTCTTCGGCACGGGCGTCATCGGGGCCATGGCGTCCTATCCGGTGATGGAAATTTTCTACGGGCGCACGGGCCTGTCGTGGATGTACTACGTGCCGAGCTTCCTCTGCGGCACCCTCATCGGCGGCTCCATCGCCTTCGTACTTCTCACCGTCCTTTCCCGGAACGGCACCCTCCGGGAATTTCAGAGTAAACTCGGCGCGCCCGTGTACGACCGGAAGCGCTGACACAGAAAGGAGCGGACATGCATCTCCGCCAGTTCCGCCGGGAAGACGGCCCCGCCGCGGCGCGCCTCTTCCGGGAGACCATCCTCACCGTAAACCGCGCCGACTACGGGGAGCGCGCCTGCCGCGCGTGGGCCGCGGGGGCAGACGACGAAGCGGCGTGGAACGCGCGCTTTTCCGATCGTTTCGCCTTCGTCGCGGAAGAAGACGGCGTGATGACGGGCTTCGGCGACATGCGGGCCGACGGCCTGCTGGACCGCCTCTTCGTGCGCGCGGACCGGCAGAGGCGGGGTACGGGCACGGCGCTCCTCGCCGCGCTGGAAGCGTCCGGCCCGGCGGGCATGCTCCGCACGGAAGCGTCCCTCACGGCGGAGCCCTTTTTCCTCGCCCGGGGATGGACCGTCGAAAAGCGGCAGACCGTCTGCCGCCGGGGAGAAACGCTGGCGAACGCCGTCATGACGAAGCGCCGCCCCTTCCATCTCACCGTCTACTGCGGCGCGAGCGTCGGGAATGATCCGGCGTACCGCCGCGCCGCGGAAGAAACGGGGTGGTGGATGGCGGAACGGGGCCTGCGCCTCGTCTACGGCGGAGGCCGCACGGGCCTCATGGGCGCGCTCGCCGATACGCTTCTCGCTGCGGGCGGGGAAGCGGTGGGCGTCATTCCCACGTTCCTCGAAACGCGGGAAGAAGCGCATACCGCGCTCACCGCCATGGTGTCCACGGAGACCATGGCCGAGAGGAAGACGCGCATGATCGCCATGGGAGACGCCTTCCTCGCGCTTCCCGGCGGGCCGGGCACGCTCGAAGAAATCGCCGAGACCTACTCCCTCCGCCGCCTCGGACGGCACGGGAAGCCCGTCCTCGTATACAACGCGGCCGGCTGCTACGACTGCCTCGCGGCGTACTTCGCCGCCATGGAAGCGCACGGCTTCCTCGCGAAAGGGGAGCGGGGCGGCCTCCATTTCATCGAAAGCCTCGAAGAAGCGGAAGCCATCCTCCGGGAAGCGGCGCGGAAATAAAGCCAAATAAAAAAGACCTGTCGGAAATAGGACAGGTCTTTCTTTTTTACGCTTCGAGGAGAATGCGCGAGAGGTCCGCGGCATTGGCGGCGGTGTACGCGGGATGAACCGCGGCGAGTTCCTCCGCCGTGCCGTAGCCGTACGTCACCGCGATGGCGTCGAGGCCGTTCGCCCGCGCGCCGAGCACGTCGTACTTCGTGTCGCCCACCATCACCGCCGGCTGCGCGCCGCCGAGGCGGGCGAGCGTCTTCGCCACGACCTGCGCTTTATTGTCCGCGCTCGTCTTATTCTCCAGCTCGTCCTCGATGCGGCTCCCGCAGATCACGCGGAAACAGTCCGCGATGCCGAAGTGGCGCATGAGCGTCTGCACGTGCGGCTCGGGCTTGCTCGACGCCACCGCCAGCGTGAGCCCCGCCGCGGCGCACCGCCGCACCAGATCCGCCGCGCCCGGATAGAGCCTGCACTGGAAGATGCCCTTCGCCTCGTAATAGACGCGGAACCGGGCGATCACCGCCTCGATGGCTTCCGAAGACAGGCCGTACGCCGCGCGGAGCTCCACATTGAGCGGCGGCCCGATGAAGCGCGTGAGCTTCGAGGCGTCCGGTTCGTGAATGCCCGCCGCGGGGAGCGCCGCCTGGAGCGACCGCGTGATGCCCGGCGCGGATTCGGACAGCGTGCCGTCCAGATCAAATAACACTGCGTTGTATCGTTTCATGGGAATCCTTTCTCTACTGCAAAGACAATTCCAGTATACCATACGCCTTTGACAAGACGCGAAAAAAAGCGCATCATCGAAGTACGGAATACAGAGAGTGGGCATCTGCCCGGAAAGGAACTCCCATCATGCACAGCAGAATCCTCGCCGCGGCCCTCCTCGCCGCCGCGGTCCTCTTCACCGCCGCGCCCGCGGACGCCGCCGTGGCCACCGTAGATATGCGCGCCCTCTTCGAAGGAAACGACGCGTGGCACGCCGCCGCACAGGCCGCAGGCGCACGGCGCGCCGCCCTCGAAAAAGAATTTGACGAAAAATCCGAAGGCCTCACCGGCACGGCCCTCGCCGCGCTTCTGCAGGAATACCGGCAGAAAGCGCGCGCCGCGGAAAAAGAAGCGATGAACGAACCGTACAACCACGTTCTCGAAGTGGTGGCGCAGGTTGCCCGCGAAGAAGGCTACGACGTGGTCGTCCGCGCGCGGAGCGTCCTCTGCGGCCAGGCCGACGGGGACATCACCGAAGCCGTGAAAGCGCGCCTGTGAAAGAAGACCCTCCGGGGTCTTTTTTTATGCCCGCTTCCACAGGCCGCGCCCCGCAGTCAGTGCCTCTTGATAGGGAAAATGAGATGATGGCTATTGACATATAGGCAGGGAAATCTTTACAATAAAGAAAACCATTGACGCAAAGGAGGTGAACGTCATGAGCTCCGTCCGTTATGAAGCAGGCCGTTTCGGGAAACCGATTCTCCGCATAAGCCGCAGACGGGGGGGGTAGGGTAATCTTTTCTGCGCCCTCTCCGGCGTCTGAAACTGTATATGAAGGGACGTCTGAATGTCCCGGATGTTCCATACGAAGGTCGCTTTTCACGCGGCCTTTTTTGCGTGCCTTCGCCACGGAGCGCATGCCCCTATGGACATAGCGAGAACCTGCGATCTCTGCGGACGTGCTTTCACCGCGCACCGGAAGACCCAGCACTTCTGCTCGAAAGCGTGCCGCTGCCTCGCCTATCGGAAACATCCGAAAGAAGGAGACGGCGAAGGCCCGGCGCTCCGCACCTTCCCTTGCGCGCGGTGCGGCCGCCTCGTCCGCGTGACCGACGAACGCGACCAACGGCGGAAATTCTGCTCCTCCCACTGCGAGCGCCTCTACTGGAAGCATTCGAAAGAGAAAGCGGAGAAAGAAGTCTGCCGCACGTTCCCGTGCCGGCAGTGCGGCAAAACCGTGACCGTCACCGATCCCCGCTCGCGCCGCCGCGTCTTCTGCAGCGACGCCTGCCGCCTCGCCTGGCAGAAAACAAAACGTCGGGGAAGCGGCGAATCGGAATAAACAGTTTCAATCCGGGAATACAGAAAGGAAACCATCATGAAAAAGAAACAACTCACCCGACACATCCTCATGTCCCTCGCCATGAGCGCCGTTATTTGGACGCCAGGTATGGCGGAAGAAATTACGGGACCGATTACCGATAGCCATACAGAAACGTTTACGGACAGCGTGACTGTAGAAAATGATAAAGATACGGAAGCATCCATCAAGATTGAAAATAAAGAGGATGCGAAAGTTCTCCTGACTACGACGGGAGAAGGGAATAATATTACATTGGAATCCGCAGGTAGCGGCATTCGCACGCAGGGAACGAGCACGGGAAGTATCGTTCTGGATTCGGCAAATCATAATACGATTAACTTCAATAGAAAGGGCAATGGCATTGACGCGAACAGCGCAATGGACATTTCGCTTACGGCGGCCAATGACAACATCATTACCTCCAAAGCGTCCGAAGGCGACGGCGTGAATGCTGGGGAAAACAACGCGGGGAAAATTACCCTGACGGCGGGCCGCAGCAATGTCATCCGTGTCGTCAGCGACGGCATTTATACGGAAAGCGGCAGCACCAATGATGAAGAGTACATTGCTGAAAATGGAAATAACGAAATCACCACGGGCAACAACGGCATCGACCACCGGGGCAGCGGCACCATTACGCTGAAAGCGGAAAATGGCAGCAATATCATTCATGCCGGACAGGATGGAGAAGGAAATGCGCAAGGCGGGATCGGAGATGGAGTCCGGGTCGCTGGTGACGGGACAGTCAAATTAGAGGCGAAATACAATGAGATTGTTTCCGGTGATGAAGGAATTTATCTGGCTGAGGATAGTACGGGAACTGTAGAGCTACATTCGTCGACGGGATATCGTGATAATGAAGGACACTTGATTGGGAATTTCATTTCATCTAAAGGTAATGGGATACAAGCAGACGGTAGCGGGACTGTTTCTCTGACAGCAGAAAAAGGCAGTAATGTAATTCATGTGGATTATGCAGAGATGAAGAGTGGGGATGAATCCGGAAACGGGGTATATGCCAACAATTCTTCGCATGTTACTTTACAGACAAAAGATGAAGCAAATGGGGATGTACAAATTGAGGTAAATAATGAATTTGCGGCGGCAAATGGATTGAAAGCGGAAGAAAATGCTGAAATTACGGTTGATTCTGCGAAAGATGTGCGGATTAATGCGTATAGTAATGGTTCATCGGCAAATGGCATTTGGAACCAGAACGGCACAATCCGTATCACTACGGGAAATGATTTAATTATTCAGGCTGGAGATGATAAAGCGGCTTCTGCATGGGGAATCAACAACTATCCGCAATCAGGAGGAAATGGATTGTATATTTCCACGCAAGGAAGTGTTTCTATTGGGGCGTATGGAACATCCGCAAATGGTATCCGAACCGCAGGAGAGATTTCGGAGATTCGTGCAAAAGGAGATATTAACGTTTCGGCAACAAGCACAGGAGAAGAGACTTATGCATATAACACTGCAGAAGTTAATTCTTTATTAGAAGCAGAAGGTGCTATTCGGTTGAGTATTACGGCTTCTGGAGATCAAGCGGGAAATAATGATCATATTGCAGTTGGGGCGGGCAATAATGATGCCGGAAAAGAGACAAAAGCTGAAATTACGGCTTCCGATGTATTTATTACCGCTGACAGCATGGATGGAACGGGTGTTCAGGGGATGAACGTTGGGTACTTTAAAGGTACAACGGCGAATGATGGAGGAAATACTCTGGTTGTGAAAGCAACCGGAGCGAAAGATAATTCCGGCCTTTTAAGTGTTAAAGTTAACTCACGAGAAGGATACAGCCGAGGAATTTATACGGAATTTGCGACAACAACTTTATCTGCAAAGGATGTAGAAATTCAATCTAATAGTGGTATTGGAGATGCCATTGGAATATGGGCGTCACACTGGGACGATGGAATTACAGATAATAAGACTAACATTCAGGTAATGAGTGAAAATAGCACCAAAATTATATCTGACAACATCGGCATTCTGGCAGAATCGGAAGAAAATCAGGATAACACGACGGTAACTCTGGAAGCGACCAAAGGGGATAATTCCATTTATGCAGGAGAATTATATACCATAAATAATGGGATATATGGCACGGGGAATGCTGTTCGTGCAATATATGGAAGTCAGGTCACTTTAACGGCGGAAGATAGCAACGGATTGAGCGGTGCTGTTTATTCGTATGGCAAAGGGGCAGACGTTGCACTTAATGGACGGACCAATGCGGTCTATTCGACGGCAGTCATTGCCAATGCGGGCGATTTGAATACGGATGAAGGTTTCGCAGGAAAAAGTGTCATCTCCGCGCTCTATGCGGAGGACGGGGCGGAGATTTCCGTGAGCGGCACGCAGAACGTGTTCCGAACCTATGCAGAAGACCCGAAGGATACGAATACGTTGGAAAGATCGATCTGGGCCTATAATAAGGCCGATATTGATATCACAGGCCATACGGTTATCAGCACGGACAGATATGCGGAGACGTCCGCGGCGCAGAAAGGAAACAGTGCGGATATTGCCATTGTGGCCGGTACGGCGACAGGACTGACGAATGAAATCGTCAATGCGCCGGTAGCGGATCGGGCTACGGTGACGCTGAATTATGATGATTTTGCGGGAACTGACGGGATGGTGTATCAGAGCTCCATCACCGGGGACATCCTCGCGGCCTATGCGGGACAGGTGGACATTGCCGCGAAGGCGGGAAGCGGCGCGGGCATTTCCGTGACGGGCAATATCCTCTCCGGCAATAACGGCGTACTGAATCTCGACCTCGGGCAGGGCGGCACGCTCACCGGCCGTGCGGACGACTACGGCGACGCGGGAATCGTGGATGACAGCGGACACGGCACGGAATTCTTCAACCCCGCATTCAGCAGCTCTATCTACAAAGGCGGCGAAGTGAATCTCACCATGGGCGAAGGTTCCCGGTGGAATGTGACGGGCCAGAGCTGGATCACCCGCATCAATACAACGGCGGCCGCTTCGGCGGACAGCGTCTTTGCCGCGGAAAATCCCGTGGAAGTGCTGCGGCACATGGCGACCATCGACCTCACCTCGGAATTCTCCGACCTTGAAAAAGGCGGGCACGCGCTCACCGTCTACGATATGAAAGGCGATGCCGCGTTCAATATGAAACTTCATGCCAACCGCAGCGTGAGCGACATACTCTACATGAAACATGCGGAAGGGAACTACATCATCAACGTGGTGGACGCGGTGACCCTGGCGGACATGTATGCGGGGGGCTTCGACGGCCTGCGCTTCGCCACAGTAGGGGCCGGCTCGAATGCCAATTTCCGGGCAGTCACCGTCGGACAGGGCGTGTTCAACGTGGAATACGAAGTCGGCACGGACGACTATGCGACGAGCACGGAAAACAGCGCTTACAATGGGGAATCTCTCTCGGAAAAGAAACCGGGAGACTCGATGGTGGAGAATTTCTTCGGCAGCGAAGGTACGCCGGGCGTGGATGAGACCGGAAACGAGGGCATCCAGACCATGGCTCTCTATGCGGAAGAAACGCCGGACGAGGCCGTCAGCAATGACGCGTCCGAACCGGAAGGCCCCACCAATTACAAACTGATCGGCCGGGCGGACGAACAGACGTCCAACGCGGGCCAGACCATCATCGACATGTCGAAGGTGAACTACTCGAACGCGGTGTACATGGACCGGCTGAACAAGCGCATGGGCGAGGCGCGGTACATCGAGGGGGACGACGGCCTGTGGGTGCGTCTCCGTCATGACCGCATCGGCAAAGACGACGCCTTCCGCAGCATGAACACCATGTTTGAACTCGGGTACGACTGGCACGCGAAAGGCCAGAAAGACGGCGAGCACCGGCAGGGCGTGGCCTTCGACTATATGCGGGGCACCGCGGACTACAAGAACGTGGCCGGCGACGGGGACGTGCGCCGCGCGGGCGTGTGGCTCTATGATACGTGGCTCGGCGACAAGGGCCACTACTCGGACTACGTGGTGAAGTACGGCCGTCTCTCCAATGATTTCGACATCTACAGCGAACTGGGCGAAAAGATCAGCGGAGACTACGACAACGACGTATGGAGCGTGAGCGCGGAATACGGGCGGAAGAAAGACATCGGAAACGACTGGTACTTCGAACCGCAGGTGCAGGCGCAGTACGCTTATGTGACGAGCGCGGACTACACCACGAGCCAGGGAACGAAAGTGAACCTCGACTCCATCGACAGCCTCATCGGCCGCGCGGGCTTCCGGCTCGGGCGCGACACGAGCGAAGGGAACACGGTGTACTTCAAGGCGGACATCCTGCACGAATTCCTGGGAGACCAGAGCATCCGCGCCATGGACGCGACGGGGACACTCTCCACGACGTACGAGAACGAAGGCACATGGTACGACGTGGGCTTCGGCTTCGCGCACAGGATGGGGAAAGACAGCTACGTCTTCCTCGACGTGGAGCACAGCTTCGGGAACGACAACGACGACACATACCAGATCAATATCGGGCTGAACCACGCCTTCTGACCGCAAAATAAAGAAGACCCTCCGGGGTCTTTTTTATTGGGGAAAGGGGAGCGGACGTACCTTGCGATACTTTTTTCTTCTCATTTTATTGCGGACTTACATCGCGGCGGGAAAGTTTTTTCCTACATAAGATGCGGCCCCACATTGCGGCACTATACGCACTTTCTCCATGCGGGAGCGGACCCGCATCGTCTATTCGTACGTGCCCGAAACATACGAATTTTTCCATTTTTGGAATGCGATTCCATGGTCGTTACTTTCCTTCTTCTCCAGAGAAGAATGGAAAGTAACAAAGGAAGAAGCTGCCGGCCGGTAGAAAAAGAGCCTGTCGGCGGGGCGTTCTGCCGCTCAGTTTGTAATTCCCTGCGCACAGCCAGTGAGAAGAAAGACGACAGAGTATCATGCCGCCGTAACAGTACAAACTGCGGGACGCGTCAGCCCGCTCCGCCTCCTGCGGTTCTGCGGGAACCGCACCGTCTCTTTTTCTAATGGCCGGACGACATCCCGGCGCGGGGCCGGGGAGCGGGTGAAAAGAAGGCCGCACAAATAAAGAGCGGCCCGCACGAACTGCCCGGCGACGAACGCCGGGCGCGTGCGATGTGCGTGCCTGTATTCTCGCACGGTTTTGTGTCGCGCCTGATGGCGGCTCCCCTTTGCTGATGTGTCGCAAACACAGAAGCGGACCCACATACGACGATAAACATTTTTATCGTATGTGGGTCCGCTTCTTCATGAAGAGAAACGATAGCACAAGGGACGCACGCGAAGCGTGCGACACAAATATTCCAACTACATGAGCAAGAAGGAAAACACTCGCCCGCCTCGCACCGTCTGCGTACAAACGTCACAAACAAGGGAGACGCGAAGCGGCGACACAAATCTTCCACGGGCA
>CATVYJ010000007.1 GCA_958348245.1 uncultured Veillonellaceae bacterium
CAGAGATGGATGTCCTTTTTCATTTGCCAGAGAGAGGGGAAGGTTCCGGCGGCTGTATTTCTTCTGTCTATTCAGGCTATAATGGAGAAGAAGGAGGCGGTGCGCTGTGGAAGAGACGCTGGAGATGTGGCGGCTTGCGCTGTACGGTGTGGTGATTTTCTGTGCGAATACGGTGCAGGCGCTGACGGGATTTGCAGGGACGCTGCTCACTCTGCCGCCGTGCATTCTGCTGTTCGGGCCGGATCTGGCGAAGGCGGTGGCGAATGTGGCGGGATGGCTGCTCTGCGCGGCGGTGACGTGGCAGAACCGGGCGTATCTGGACGGGCGGGAGCTCGCGCGCATTCTGGGCTTCATGCTGCTCGGCATGGCCGCGGGGGTATGGCTCTACGATCATGTGGACGCGGCGTTTCTCATTCCGCTTTACGGGGCGCTTCTTATCGCGGTGGCGCTGAAGCATCTGCTGGTGCATTCGGAGAAGCCCCTGCGGGGATGGGCGCGCACGGCGGTGCTTCCTGCGGCGGGCGTGGTGCACGGGCTCTTTGTGTCGGGCGGAGCTCTCCTCGTGGTGTATCTGGCGGCTGTCTTCCGGGACAAGCACCGGTTCCGCGCGAATGCGGCGGCGGTATGGACGGCGCTGAATCCGCTCATGATGGCGTCGGATTACGCGCACGGCGTGTATACATCGGAATTTTTTCTCCTCCTGGCGATCGGGGCGGCGCCTCTCGCGGCGGCGGTGTGGGCGGGGAACCGGCTCCACGAGCGCATCCCGCAGGAGCGGTTCCGTCAGCTTACGTACGCGCTCATCCTTCTGTCCGGGGCGATGCTCTTTGCGTGAAATGTTCCCGTGCTCTTGCGGCGCGGGATTTTTTGCGTTCAGCCCGCGGCGGTCTTTGTGAAAAATTCCGCGCTCTCCATAACGGCCGCGAATCCGTCGGCGAGGGCGGCGAAGTGGACGGCCTGCACGATGTCTGCGGGGAGGCGCACGGCCTGCCAGGTGAGGGCCGTGTCGGCGCAGGCGTCGGTGATGAGCGTCACCGGAAGGCCCCGGCTGCGGGCGGCGCGGACGGTGGTGTCCACGCACATGTGGGTCATCATGCCGCCTGCCACGAGCGCGTCCACTCCGTCTTTTTCCAGCTGCGCGGCGAGCGTGGTGCGGTAGAAGCTGTCCGGCGTGGTTTTGCGGATGACCGCTTCGTCCGGGCGGGGCGCGAGCGCGGGATGGAGGGCCGCGCCTGCTGTGCCCGCTTCGAAGAAGGGCGCGCCTGCGGGGCAGAGGTGCTGGATGAAGTAGACAGGGAGGCGGCGCGCGCGGAAGCAGGCGAGGAGCCGCGCGATGACGGGAAGGGTGTCTTCCGGATGGTCCAGCGGATACCGGCCGCCGGGGAAATAATCGTTCTGCACGTCGATGAGGAGGAGCGCCTGTTTCATGGGGATGCCTTCTTTCTTCCGAGGACATAAAAAGGCGCGCTCCTTTGGGGAGACAGCGCCTTTGCCTATCTGTTGCTGTAACCATATCACAGGGTGCGCGGCGGGGCCAGCACCATTTTCTGACAAATTTCTAAACGTTTTCTCCACTGTCTGCTCCGCAGGGGAGGAGCGGCCCTGCAGAGCCGCTTTTGGGGGCGGGCATTCCCCGCAGGTGCGAAATGTTTCCGCGGAGGGTGCGCGGGGAGGCAGTGACATGTTTTGCCGGAAATTTTTTGCGATGCTGCGGTTTCCCAAATGTTCTGCGGAGCCGCCGGAGACCCCGCGGGACGCGGCGAATTTTTCCGGCCGGGACGGAAGCGGTGGAATTTTTTTTCAGAGGTCTTCATTGGGAGAGGTTTTCCCAGCCGCGATGAAACGGACGGGGCCGGCGCACTTTTCTGACGGCGCGGGACGGGGAAACCTCCGGCAGAATTTTTTGAACACGGGCGCGAAATCGTTCGCCGGACATGTTTGCGCGGCGGTGCGATGTCCAAAAATTTCACGGAGCCGCGTGGGAAAGGCCGCCGCATTTCTTTGCGCCGCGGGCCGCCGGCCTCGGCGGATGTGCTAAAATAGGAGCTGGATAGAAGAAAGGAGGCCCCGGGGCCAGCAATGGCCGCCGCAGGAAAGGCAGCTTTCCGCAGATTTAAGTAAATTGAAGGATCATGGCCGTGATCGGGACGGCGCGCCGTCATGCACAGGCTAAATGGACCATCGGGAGAATGCTGCTCCGGATGGAAGGAGAAAGGAATTTTATCTATGGCATTTAATAATAATGGAAATACATATTCTTCGTTCCGCCAGGAGGACGGAAAGGTCATCGGGCGCATCCGCGCGGGGGTCAAGCCCGCGGTGCCCGCGGCGGGCGAGCAGGATTACCGATTCTTTGTGGAGCCGCTGTCGCCGCTTCCGAAGGGCTACGACGACGCCCGGCGGCTCGGCTTCACGGGATTCATGAGCCGCATCGGCTACGACTGCAGCTTTTTCCCGACGGACAAGGAGGCGTGGAAGGCGCTGGAGGAGGAATGGGCCCAGAGCCTGGTGCTCTTCACTCCGGCGCTGCGGAATAACCGGTATTTCGTCATCGACGATGTGCAGAAGGAGGCGGAGCCGCTCGCCATGCCCGAGGATCCGTCGTTTGTGCCGGTGCCGGTGTTCGATACGGAGGTGGATCCGGCTTTTGACGGGGATATCAATAAATTCTGCTGGCACATGATGGAGGGGAAACCGCTTCCGGGGCTGTCCCGGAAGTACTGGGACAGGAATATGCTCCCGCCGCTCGTGGCGGCGGCGTTCCGCCAGCCCGAGGGCAGCCGGAGAAAATTGTACGTGCTCTTTTCGCCGCTTCATGAGGATACGTTCCAGCAGGTGGTCATCAGCGAGGGCGGCGCGTATTTCGGCGTGTCGGACCGGCAGGATCTGGGCTATACGGTGGTGGATTTTTCCGCGCCGGAGCTCCATTCGCACATCGTGCTGTGCCGTACGGCGCCGCTGTGCTTCATCCCGCAGGATATGGTGCCGTTTCTGAAGGAAGGCCGCGCGCCCGCGCCGGAGGATTATAATCTGCTCCGGCTCATCAGCCGCCCGCGCCGCGCCCAGGGAAGGCCCGCGCTGCAGAAGAAGGGCGAGGCCGCGAGGGACGCGTCCGAGGCAAAGGATAGCCGGGAAGCCGCGCCGGAGGCGGAACCGAAGTCCGCGAAGGCGGCGGACCGGGCGGAGAAGGCCGCGCCGAAGAAAGCGCAGGAGAAGCCCGCCGCGAAAAAGGAGCGGAAGGGGGCGGACGCGCCGGCCCGGACGCAGGAAAAGGCCGCTCCGGCTCCGGAGAAAACGGGAAAGGATGAGAAGGCGGACAAACCCGCTCCCGCCCGTGCGGATGCGCTCACGGAGGCGGCGTTTCTGGAGCGCCTTTCGCAGACGGCGAAGCGCCGGGGGCTCCTGTACAGCGCGAAGGACCTCATCAATTTCCACACGGCGCTCAAGGTATCGTGCCTTGTGATCCTTGCGGGGATGAGCGGCACGGGGAAATCCGGACTGGTGCGCCTCTACGCGGAGGCCATGGGGCTGCCGAAGGAGCAGGCCGCCATGATTCCCGTGCGGCCGTCGTGGATGGACGACAGCGATCTGCTGGGCTATCTCGACATGAAGAATATGATTTACCGCCCGGCGGATACGGGGCTGGCGGAGCTTCTCATCGAAGCGTCCCGCCATCCGGAGAAGATGTACATCGTGTGCTTCGATGAGATGAATCTCGCCCGGGCGGAGCATTACTTCGCCCAGTTCATCTCCGTGCTGGAGAAGGAAGACCATCCGGTGATCCGCCTGTATAATCCGTCTCTCGCGCCGCGCATTTACAACAGCGCCGCCTATCCGGCGGAAATTCCCGTGGGGAAGAACGTGCTCTTCACAGGGACGGTGAATGTGGATGAGTCCACATATCATTTTTCCGACAAGATTCTTGACCGGGCCAACGTGATCACGCTCCATCAGGGGAAATTCCGCGACCTCGCCCGGATCGGCCGCGCGGAACCGGCGGTATGGCCGGAGATCTCCGCGGAGGCGTGGGGCGCTTTCCGCCGGACGTCGGACGCGGTGGCGCTCACCGAGACGGAGCTGGATTTCCTGGACGCGCTCAATGAGGCGCTTCTCGCGGGCGGCCTCGGCGGGGGCATCGGCTACCGCGTGGCCCGCCAGATGGGGCGGTATCTCCATAATATTCCCGAAGGGACGGCCTTTACCCGGGAAGACGGCCTGGACTGCCAGACGGTGCAGCGCATCCTCACGAAGCTCCGCGGATCGGGCGAACAGCTCCGCCAGCTCGTGGCGACGGACGAGCAGGGGAGGCTCACCGGAGACGCCGCGGCGGTGCTGGACCGGTACAGCGCGCTGTCGCCCTTTGCGGAGGCGCGGAAAGTCCTTCTCCGGAAGGCGCGGGAGCTGAAGCTCTATGACTACACCTTCTGAGCGCCTGCCCTTTGAGGTGCGGTTCCGCACGCGGGACGGGGAGCGGCCGCTCACGCGGTTTACCGAAGGCGGCGCGCCTCCGGCGGAAGCGGAGCTGGGCCTCATGGAAAATCAGGACATCGGTCTCCTCTTCCGCGCGCCGGCGGATTTCCGCTTCACCATGGACGGGCTCGACGTGGTGTCCGTGGCGGGCGCGGAGCGCGGGGAAGGCGGCGTGGAGCTGCCGCCGCAGAACCGGTATGTCACGCTTTTCGAGGCGAAAAATTTCCCCCTCGTGCCGGGCTACTATGTGGTGACCGTCACGGGCCGGGGCCGCGTCTGGCGGGGCGTGATGGAGATCGTGCCGCGCTACATGGAGAAGCGCCAGTGGCAGGCCATGCGGGACGAGCTGACGGGCGAGATCCGGCGGCTGTCCTTCGATTTCATGAAGCGCACCATGCACATTTCGCCCTCGCTCGGGGACGCCCTCGGCGTGGGGAGCGCCATGCTGCTCCGGTTCTACCTGCTGAGCGACCGGTTTGACCGGGTGCTGCACGTGCTGGGAGAACTGGCCCGCACGGCCAACAGCCGCATCGCGCTCCGGGCGCGGCGCATCCCCGGCGACATGGAGCGGAAAGAAGAGATCCACGCCCGCCCGGGGCGGGAGCGCATCCATACGGGCCTGCCCTACGAATGGGCCGTCCGCGCGGAGACCACGTGGGACGTGCCGGAAAACCGCTACGCGAAGACGCTCCTCCTCCATCTGGACCAGAGCCTGCGCGAATTTATCGCGAAGATCGACGAGAACGCCGCCCGCGTGGGGAGCGAGCAGGAAGAATTCCGCCGGTACACCCGGGATTACCAGTATCACATGCGCGAAGAAGCGCTGGAACGGTTCCGGGGCTACCGGGCGCGGGCGCAGCAGCTGCGCAACGCCATCCGGGAGGCGCGGCGCGCCCCGTGGTTTGAAGAAGCGGAGACCGTCCATCCGCTCGTGCCGGACATGACCGTCTTCCGGGATCCGCGATACGCCGTGCTCTACCAGCTCCACCGCCAGCTCCAGCGGCCGGAGACCAGCCTCGCCGTATCGTCGTTCTACCGGTTTCAGTGGAAGCGCACGGACAAGCTCTACGAGCTGTGGTGCTTCCTCACCTTCCTGAAGGCGCTCGCCTCCGGGGGCTGGAAGACCGAGAGCGGTCCCGCCGTGACGGAAGAAGGGGGCCAGTACATTCTGGAGAGCCTCGAGGCGGGCACGGTCATCGCCATGGCCCGGGGGGAAGAGGAAATCCATCTGGTGTACGATGCGGTCGTGCCGGACACCGCCTCCGCGACGGACCGCATGACCCGGCCGCTCTATTCCAATCACGCCCACCGCCGGCCGGATCTGCGCGTCGACTACTACTGGAAATCGCTTTACTGCGGCTCCCTCGTGGCGGATTTCAAGTACCGCGACATTTACCGCCTCTGGAAAGACGGAGCGGCCAGCACGGACCTGCGCATCCAGTTCAATGCGTACCGGGATATGAATACGAAATTTTACCGCGCCATGGACGAGCACGACTCGCTCCGGAACAGCCGCCCCGTGAAGGAAGTGTGGGCGGTCTTCCCGCGGGAAGTGCCGCCGCTCTCCGACGAGGATTTCAGCCTGCGCTTCATCTCCCTCGCGCCGGGCCTTGCCGCAAACGATCAGCTCGCGGGGCTTCTGGAGGACTACTTCGCGGCGCTCCGGAAGTGACTAGCAAACGTCCCGGGGTGCGGTACAATACAGATGTCAGATGTTTGCGAACACATCCACGAAACAGGAAAAAGGACAGGCGGCCACCTGTCCTTTTTCGTATATCCCGGAAATCCTTTTTGCGAAAAGAAAAAAATCCGGCTTGACATTTTCCGGAAATTTTTTATACTGAAGAAAATATTTGCGGAGCAGAGACGCCCCGGTGCCTGAAAAGGCGCCGGGGCGCTTTTGTTTCTGAAGGAGGGATTTCCATGGAAAAAGAAAGCTGGTGCAAACGGTACGGCCTCCTTTTCGCCGTACTCGCCCTGGCGGCGGTGTGCTGCCTGCCCACGCCGCCCGACCTGCCCTCGCAGGGGCACCGCCTCATTGGCATCCTCGCCTTCGCGGTCCTCATCTGGATGACCGAGGGCGTGTCTTATCCGGTGAGCGCGTTTGTCATCATCACGCTCATGGCCTTTCTGCTCGGCATGGCGCCCGACCCGGCGCATCCGGAGCAGCTGCTCGGCACGGGCAGGGCGCTCTCCCTGGCGCTCGCGGGATTCTCCACGTCCGCCTGGGCCCTCGTGGCGGGAGCCATGTTCCTCTCCGCCGCCATGATGATTACCGGGCTGGACAAGCGCATCGCCCTTCTCGTCATGTCCCGCATCGGCGTCCAGTCGAACCGCCTCATCATCGGCGTCATCTTCGTGGGCTTTCTGCTCTCCTTCTTCGTGCCGTCCACCACGGCGCGCGTGTCCTGCATGGTGCCCATCGTGGCGGGCATCATCCGCGCCTTCGGCCTCGAAGTGGGCAGCACCTTCGCGGGCGTGCTCATGATGGCCGTGGCGCAGGCGGACAGCCTGTGGAACATCAGCATCAAGACCGCCGCCGCGCAGAACGTGGTCGCCGTGGGATTCATCCAGCAGGTCCTCGGCGAGGACATCAGCTGGCTGGAATGGTTTATCGCCGCCGCGCCCTATGCGGTGGTCCTCTCGGTGGTGCTCTACTTCATCCTCATCAAGACCATGCCGCCCGAAGTGAAGGAAATGCCCGGCGGGAAAGAAGCCATCCGGCGCATGCGGGACGAAATGGGGCCGGTGAGCCTGCCGGAAAAGAAACTCCTCCTCGTGTCGGCGCTGCTCCTCTTCTTCTGGGTGACGGAGAAAAAACTGCATCCCTTCGACACCACCACCGTCACGCTCGCGGGCATCATGCTCCTCATGCTGCCCCGGTGGGGCGTCATGACCTGGCAGCAGGCCGTGCCGCATATCAACTGGGGCACCGTCGCCCTCTTCGGCGTGGGCATCAGCCTGGGGAGCGCGCTCCTCAAGAGCCAGGCCGCGGTGTGGCTCGCCCATTACTTTGTGGCCGCGGCCGGCATGGAAACCATGACGCCCGTGATGATCCTCATGATCATGGCAGTCTTCCTCACGGTGATCCATCTGGGCTTCGCCAGCGCCACCGGGCTCGCCGCGGCCATGATCCCCATCGTCATCGCCGTCCTGCAGAGCGTGGAAGGCCCGGGCATCCATGTCCTCGGCATGACCATGATCCTCCAGTACACCATCTGCTTCGGCTACATCCTCCCGGTGAACGCCCCGCAGAATATGATCGCTTACAGCACAGGCTACGTCACCTCCGAAGACTTCCTCAAGACGGGCATCCCCATGACCATCGCCGCCCTCGTCCTGCTGGGCGTCTTCTCCCTCACCTACTGGCACTGGCTGGGCTACGTGGGCTGAGGAAATACAAATGCGTTTCCCTTTCCGGCGCAGAAGCGCTCTCGGGAAACGCATTTTTTATTTTGAGAAATCGGAGAGGCCCGTACAGTACGCGAGGAGTGCCGCGCAGCCCCGGATGAGGTCCTGATAGGTTTCTTCGAAATCGCCGGTGTACCACGGGTCGGCCACTTCCCGTTCTTCGCCGGCGTACGTCATGAGGAGGCGGATCTTGTGATCCCGGTCCGGGCCGAGGAGGCGGCGGAGATGGCGCAGATTTTCCCGGTCCATCACCGGGAGGAGGTCATATGATGCGTAGTCCGCCGCGGTGACGAGCCGCGCCGCCCGGGACGCGAAGGGCACGCCTTTCTCGCGGAGCTTCCGCTTCGCCGGCGGGTACATGTCGCGTCCGATTTCCTCCGTAGTGGCCGCCGCCGAAGCGATGAAAAATTCGCCGTCCCGCCCCGCGCGGTGCACGAGGTCCTTCATGATAAATTCCGCCATGGGGGAGCGGCAGATATTGCCGTGGCAGATGAATAGTATTTTTATCATATCTTTTATATCCATTCAAAAGCCTTCAAACCTTGATATTTCGGGCTTTCCGGCGCTTTTCTCGATTTTTGTGTTTTGCCCCAAACCTACGCTATTCTTCGTAAATCTACGTAAATTCACGGGCAAATGGTGTAGTAAGTGGTGTAGTAACTCGGTACGTTTTTAACCTGATTTTCTCCGCTTTTCCGGCGTGCCGATATTCTTGAAATCAATGATTTTCGCCATCTGCTCCGTCGCCCGGTCATAGCTGGCAAAGGCATTAAAGGTGTACTGGATATGGACTTTATAGGCTTCATCTTCGGTCATGGAAATTCCCCCTCTCTGAATAATAGTGCAGGGTGGCAGCACTCTTTGCTGTCGCCCCTTGATTGTCTGCCTGCAAAGGCGGGCGGGGCTGTCAACGGCGGCGCGTATGCGTCATTCATTTTGACCGTTGACTGGCTCGGCTGGCTTTGCTATTTTATAAAGCCTTGTTGTTTTAACATCTCATTGACTTCTGGATAATGATTATACGGATAGCGATAAAACTCGGCAACTTGTTCTGTCCAATTTCCTATGCGATTATTGCTTGACCGTCCTTTCAAATATTTCTCGTAGGTTTTATCATATTCTTCAAGTAGTCCGGTTAGATTTCGATTATAGACTTCATCAAAACAAACTGCTTCTTTCGGCAAACGCGGTTTCTTGTCAGGATTATCAGCCGCATAACCTACACATAAGCCTAAAACTGGAATTACAAATTTGGGTAAGTCAAGCAGTTTAATTGTTTCTAAAGCGTTTAGACGAACATCACCAATGGGTACAGTCCCCAGCCCCAAACTTTCTGCTGCAACAACAGCGGTGCCTAAAGCAATGCCTACCTCATGTGCCGCAACAATCACATTATCAATACCTCCCATGATTTGGTTCATATCTTCTCCATATTTTTTGCACGCAAGTTCTGTTCGGTAATAATCGGCGCAAAAAACAAGAAATATCGGGGCCTCTGCAATATACTTTTGGTTGCCACAAAGTTCAGACAATTTCTTTCGGCGTTCCTCATCTCTGATTACAATTATTGTTGTATGTTGCATATTAACCCAGTTAGGTGCATTTTGAACGCTTTGAATGATTTGTGACAATAATTCTTCTTCAACTGGCTTGTCTAAATAAGACCGAATGGAACGGTGTTCTAACATTGTCTTGATAAGTTCGTTCATAAAAACCTCTCCTTATTTCTACTAAGATTTTGTAAGGATATAATAGCAAAATTCGGTGTAGTTTTGAATGTGATGATAAAGGAATATATTCATTTTCCCTTTGAAAATCATCGAAAAATTGGAATATACCTTTGAAATCAAATTATATATCTCAAAAAACATGATATAATAAAAACAAGCAAATACAGAAAGGAATTGCTATGATGGATACCACGGATATGGATATAATTCGTTGCTTGCAAGAGGATGCACGACTTACTATGACTGCAATAGGAAAGGCGGTCGGTTTATCTCAACCTGCTGTCGCAGAAAGAATTAAACGATTAGAAGAACAAGGTGTAATTGAGAAATATACAACAATCATTTCAAGTGAGAAGATAGGTAAACCTATTACCGCTTTTATGCTTGTTCGTACAACAAACTGTATTGATTTTATTGATTACTGTACCAATTCCCCGCAGATTGTCGAATGTCACCGAATAAGTGGACAATACAACTATCTAATCAAAATACAAGTTGAGTCAACAACGGCATTAGAGCAGGTCGAAAATAGCACCCTACAATATGGCACACTCCAAACCTTATTTACTCTTTCGTCTCCCATTCCACGAAAGACTTTGTGATTTTTTACGGAATAGTGGAAAGGCTGTCTATCAAATTCTTGTGTGTTACTTTATGGTACATGAGCATTTACGCAACGGACATATTCACCCGCATACAGCAAGCGGCGATATTTCTCTTCAGGAATACCACCGCTTTGCTGTATCGTCTATAAAACTCGTCACATCAAGGCACTTTCAAAAATGGTGTAGTAGTGGTGTAGTAAGCGCCTTTTTGCTTTGTAAAACCATTGATTTTACTGGCTTTTTCGGGACTTTTCAAGATATTGCCGTGGCAGATGAATAAAATGCGCGTCATATTTCCTCTTCTCCTTTTTCCGTTCTCTCTGGTCCCGCCGCGCGCCGCAGCCACGCGCGGAGAAAATGCAGCTCGTCCACCGTGTGAAACCAGTGGCCGCCCGTTTCCATGACCGTGAGGCGCGCCCCGCAGGAGGCGGCGAAACGCTCCGCCGCGGCCTGCGGAAGGAGCGCGTCCCGGCCGCCGCAGAGAATGTCCGTGGGCGCGGTCCAGCGGACGGGATGGGCCCGCACATAGGAAAGATACGCCCACGAGAGCGTCCCGCCGCCGTCCACAGGAATCCTTTTCTTCTCGCGGAGCTCGTTCTCCGTCACGCCCGCCCGGGCCATCATGGACGCGATGAGCCCTTTCATATCGAGCACGGGAGAGATAAAGAACGCCCGCGCGATGTCCGCGCCGCCGAGAGCGACCATGGCGAAGTACGCGCCGAGGCTCACCGCGAGGAGAGCGACCGGGCCCTCCCGGCGGGCCTCGTCATAGGCCGCGCGGATGTCTGCGGCGGCCTCTCCGGGCGTTTCGTCCCGGTAGGAGACGCCGCGCACCGTATAGGCGGGGAGAAGCGGGCCGTACCACGCCGCTTCCTCAGGTCCGCCGCCTCTGCCGTGGATGTAGAGCAAAACGTTCTGCATGAAATCCTCCTGAAATACTGCTGAAAAAATTGTACCATAGACAGCACGGCGCAGGAATGGGATGCGGGAGCTGGGGAGAGCGGCCCCGAAACATGCCGGCGGAGCGGCGGCCAGAGCCCACGACATCCGCCGGCACAGGGGCCCGTCTTCTTTGCCCCGTTTCAGGAAAAAAGAAAAGGGATTAAGCAGATACACTTAATCCCTTTGTGGTTTGATAACCGGTTAGAAGCTCCAGCGCACGCCTGCATTCCACTGCCAGGTGATGGCAATGTCACTGCCGAAGGTCTTTTCAATATCGAAATAGAGGTGCGTGGTGTCACTGAGATTCACATTCGTCCCCAGTCCCACTTCACACCAGCCGCCACCAAGGTCCTGATCAAAGGATCTCTGCCGGCCCTGCGCGTCGGTGAAGGTCACACCGGTATCTCCGTCGAAATCATACAGATAGGAAGCGCGCAGATAGACGTTGCCTTTGTCAAAGTTCTTGCCCAGCCGGACGCCCGCACGGCCGATCAGGCTCTGCATGCTGTCCTGCGATACGCGGATGTCGCCGGCGTTGTAGCTCGCGCTGTCCACATATCCATAGATGAGCTGTGCCTGCGGTTCAATCCAGAATCCGCTGTCCTGTGTGAAGCGTTTACCCACTTCCACGCCGAGGGAGTAACCGTTCGCATCGTATTCGCCGTCGCCCCAAGTGTTTTCCAGATCATGATTCAGGCGGGAATATTTGCCCACGATATCGATGTAGCTGCCGTCGTCATTCAGCCGGCTCCCATACAGGGTCAGTGTCTTGTGGCTCATGTCGAAGCGGCCGGTATCATAGCTGCCTTCGCCGTCCGTGTAGCTGAATGCCGCGCCCAGCGTCCAGTGCGGGTCCGAGCTCAGCTTTCTATCATAGCCGATCTGGTAAATGTTATGCTGGCTGTCGAGGCTCTTATAATCGTTTTCGCCGCGGATCATGCGCACCCAGAGGCCCTGCTCTCCGGCGCTGTCGCGCAGTTCCCCGAGACGGCGGTTCATATCGTCCAGTTCCGTGCGCCAGCTCAGGAGCCCCAGAGCGCCGATTTCCGCCGCGCCGTACACATCCGGATTTTTGATGGGCTTGATGTCGGTGACGTCGCCGTCTTCACCGACCGTGCCGGTGCCGCCGTCATCGATGCCGCCGGGCTTCTGCTCGACCGTAGCGCCCGCAGGAGCCAGAATCTCCGGAAGAGCTGTGCCTTCCTGCCCATCCAGTTCATGTGTAATTTTCACTACATACGCCAGCCGCTGCAGGTCATTTTCCAGATCGCCCGTATTAGCGCTGCCGGCGCCCACAACCTTGACCTGTTTGACGCCAATGGAAGGGTCCCGAGGGTCATATTGATCATTGACATGGATATACACGCCTTTAGAATAATCCTGCTTGTATTCGTCGATGTTGGCATAGTTGTATTCGGCGGTGCTGTTTAAATTGATCGTCAGGTCCTTCACCTGAAAATCAATCCTATCGCCGCGCCAGTCCTTTTTCGTTCCGTCGCCCACGCCGCCAAAATCGGCTTTGGCATTTTGGCCCAGATTGATGGTCACATCATTACCGGTAATGACCGCGTTGCAGTTATTGCCATAAATGGATGTCTTGAACTGCGCACCATCTCCCACAGTGACGGTATTTAATTCGAAAGTGGAGGGGTTATCCGATTTGCCATTGGTTTGCAAGTTAAAATTGCCGCCGTCCTGTACGGTGATGTTCTTGAGTGCAGCAGAGGTTCCACCCC
This sequence comes from uncultured Veillonellaceae bacterium, assembly GCA_958348245.1. Classification (GTDB taxonomy): domain Bacteria; phylum Bacillota; class Negativicutes; order Veillonellales; family Dialisteraceae; genus UBA1822. Next base: position 12,895 of record CATVYJ010000007.1, read on the forward strand.
CGTCCAGCTGGACCGTGGTTTTTCCTGCTTCCGATATGATGTTGTCAACAGTAAGGTTTCCACCCTCCGTTACTTCTATCCGGGCATCATTAGTAGTTCCATTATTATGCAAATAAACTGGAGCATGTATCTCTATCGGCTCTTCGCCGCCTATAACAAGTCCGGTTTTCCCCCCGTTGGATTCAACGCTTATTTCTCCGACATCCTTTAAGGTTTGGGGATTGGTGACCAATAATCCGATTTCCTGAACGCCCCCTTCTTCCTGAATAATAGTAAGCTTCGGGGTGTGAAGAATTGTATTGTTTAACTTTTGCGTAAATAGGTTGCCTTGTATTCCCTGATAAATAATTTCCTCTTCGGCAGTAATTGTACCGGCGTCGAAAGCTTTCTTGCTGTTGACGTCGCCCCAAATAGTTAACGTACCTGTGTTAATATCACCGTTATTTTCAAAATAACCTTTATTAATGGTTATGCTGTCGTCCGCGATGACAGTCCCTGCATTGATAAAAGATTCACCATTTTCTACAACAATCTTCGGGGGGGGTGTTATTCTGTGTTTCCCCGGAAACCACATTGACATTCTGTGCATAAATGGGACCGGTCAGGCTGCAGGCGATCAATACGCCCAATGCCAGGTCCCTTTTGAAAGCATGATTTTTCATAATGGCACCTCCTGTATATAACCATATGACCTACTCAAAGAATACCACGTCCGCCTGCCGGTCACAACGAAAAGTTTTGAACATCACATTTTACAATAGGAGGAAACGGAACCATGAACTTCCTGTCATAAGCCTGCGGCAAATCAAGGAAACTTTTATACAAAGGGAAATACTTCTTACAAAAAAGACCGTCATCAGAGGCGTTGACGGTGTTTCTGTCTATTTATTTCATTTAAAATAATTCTCCCGGATGAGCGCCGCTGTGTGACCTTGCGGCTGGGCTGCTCCGTTCGGAATAAGAATCCGTTTTGCCATAGCCATCGCTTCTTTCCGGCGTCAATAGCAGAGCGCGATGAGGAAGGGCACTGCGGCGGAGCAGAGGATGCCGTTCACCACGGCGAAGACCGCCGTTTCCTCGTCGGTGTAGCGGATGAGCATGGGGAGCGTCGTGTCTTCGCTCGTCGCCGCCGCGGGGGCGATGGCGGTCCATCCGTTCAGCCCGCGCGCGAGGAAGGGGATGAGGAAGAAGGAGAAGAGTTCCCGCAGGAGGCTCGCCAGAAAGGCGATGCTTCCGATCTCGGGGCCGGCGAGACGGCTCACGGCGGCGCCGGAGAGGCTGTACCAGCCGAGTCCGCCCGCGATGGAGAGGGCCGGGGCGAGGGGCCAGTCCGTGCAGAGGGACAGGAGCGCGCCGCCTGCGAGAGAGCCGGCGATGATGCCCGCGGGGATGACGAGGATTTTCACGTGGTAGTGCCGGATGATGGCGAGGAGGCCCCGGCGCATGCCCACGCTGACGCCCACGGAGAGCATGAGGAGCAGGAGCAGGCCGTCGGAATACGCGGACAGCGGGACGAGGTGCGCCGCGGAGGCGGGCCATGCGCCGCCCGCGAGTCCTGCCGCGAGCGAACCGGCCGCGAGGAAGACCATGGGGTCGCCCGCCGCGGGGACGGCGCGTTTCGGTTCCTGCTCCGCGTCCGGCGCGCTGCTGTCCATGAAGCGGCGGGAGAGCAGGTACACTGCCGCGATGGAGCCTGCCGTGGGGACGAGGCAGAAGAGGAGGCTCTGCCCGCCGATGAAGGCGAGGTCGGCGAAAAAGCGCTCGCTCCCGCCGAGGGAGACGCCCATGGCGAAGATGAGGAGCAGGGTGCAGACGAGCTGAAAGCGCTCGTTCAGGTGCTTGTACTGCCGGGGAAACCAGCGTCCCGCAAGGACGCCCAGCAGCATGACGGCGATGGTGAGCATTGGTGCCTCCGTGGAGCGAAGCTCCGAAAAAAGGCATCCAGCGCTCCTCCTTCGGCGCCGCGCGCCGCACCTGCGGGGGAACTCTGAATGCCTTCATGGCCGCGGCATCCGGTGATGCGCAGCCGGCGTAATTCTGCTCAGCATGATACCATAACGGCGCGCGGGGTGTCAAACGGCGGCCGCCGGGCGCTTCCCGGAGAAGGCGCACGCGGCGGCATGCGCGCTCCGGAAGGACAGCGGGCCCGTTTCAGAAACGATCGGCCAGGCTCGCCGTGATGGTTCCGTAAAGCGGCGCGAAAAAAAGACGGCCGGAGCCGTCTTCCTTTCTCAGAGAATGTCCGCTTTCCTTGCGAGGATGGCCGCGGCGGCGGTGCACGCCGGGCAGTCGCAGTGCGCTGCGCCGGCGGCTTTGAGTTCCCGGCCGTGCGCTTCGACCTTTGCCGCGAGCTCTGCGCCGAAGACTTTCCGGCCTGCTTCGGACCCGGCGAAGGCGATGAGCCCGTCCACGGGCATGAGGTCCGCTTCGAGCTCTTCCACGTACGCGGCGGCGGCCGCCGCTTCCTGCTCCGTGCCGACGGCGGCGAGCCAGGCGTTCGCCTTGTCTTTCAGGGGCTGGCAGCAGCTCGGCGCGGCGAGGAGGGCCGCGGTCTGTTCTTTCATGAAATGCAGCGTGTCTTCTGTCATGATGATGCACCTCTTTCTGTATACGCTGTTTTCATTATAGCCGCGGCGGACGGACGCGGGAAGTACGCGCGGAAAAGTGCCCCGGTTTCTCCGGGGAAACCATGGGGCGCGCCCTTGACGGATGCGGGGGAAGAGGGTAAACTACTGTCATATATGAGCATTGAAGGAGACGGTCTGCGCCGCGGCGTGTCAGCAGAGAGCCCCGCACGGTGGAAAGGGGCGGCATGGGAGCAGACGGATCACTCTGGAGCTGCGGAGAAGAAAAGCTCCGCCGGGACACCGTTATCTGTGCCGAGTGGCCGGAAGGTCATGAGGGTGGTACCACGGGAAACTTTCCCGCCCCTTATCGGGGCGGGATTTTTTGATTCAGGAGGAAAGAATGGATTACAGCAAGACTCTGCACCTGCCGCAGACGGATTTCCCCATGCGGGGCAATCTTCCGAAGAAGGAACCGGATTTCATCAAATTCTGGCAGGACATCGATCTGTATCATAAACGTCTCGCCAAGCGCGACGGCGCGCCGAAATTTGTGCTGCACGACGGCCCGCCCTATGCGAACGGCAAGATCCACATCGGCCACGCCATGAACAAGACCATCAAGGACATCATCGTGAAGTACAAGGCCATGCGCGGCTGCGAGGCGAACTACGTCCCCGGATGGGATACGCACGGCCTGCCCATCGAATACGCCGTCCTGAAGGACTCCGGCGAAGACCGGGCTACCATGACGCCTCTCGAACTGCGCCGGAAATGCCTGGCCTACGCGAAGAAATGGATCGAGATCCAGAAGACGGACTTCATCCGTCTGGGCGTCATCGGCGACTGGGACCATCCCTACGTGACCTACGACCCGAAGCTCGAAGCGCACGAGCTGGAAGTGTTCGGCAAGATGGCGGACAAGGGCTACATCTACAAGGGCAAAAAGGCCGTCTACTGGTGCCCGCACTGCGAGACGGCGCTCGCCGAAGCGGAGATCGAGTACAAGGACCGCAAGTCTCCCTCCATCTACGTGAAATTCCCCGCCATGGACGTGAAAGGCCTCGGCCCGGACGGCGTGGACGCGTCGAAGCTCTTCGCCGTCATCTGGACCACGACGCCCTGGACCATCCCGGCGAACCTCGCCATCTGCGTGAATCCGAAATTCACCTACGTGTGGGTGCACAATCTCGACGCGGACGAATACTACCTCATGAATAAGGAGCTCGCCCCGAAAGCCCTCGAAGAATGCAAAGTGGAGCACTGGGAATTTACGGGCCGGGACATGCTCGGCGCGGAGTGGGAGCTCGCCACCTTCCGCCATCCCCTCATCGACCGTCCGTCCTACGTGCTCGAAGGCAACCACGTCACCCTCGACGCCGGCACGGGCTGCGTCCATACCGCCCCGGGCCACGGCGTAGACGACTTTGAAGTGGTGCAGAAGTACAACAACGAAGGCCGGCTCCATCTGGACGCGCTCTGCCCGGTGGACGCGAAAGGGCACATGACCGGCGAAGCGTGCGACCCGGACCTCACGGGCCTCTCCGTGTGGGACGCGGAAGTGAAGGAAATCGTGAAGCTCGCCCACGCGGGCATGCTCCTCGGCAAGAAGAACATCCATCACCAGTACGCCCACTGCTGGCGCTGCAAGAATCCCATCATCTACCGCGCCACCGACCAGTGGTTCGCCTCCATCAATTCCTACCGGCAGGAAGCGCTCGACGCGGTGGACGCCACCACCTTCTACCCCGCGTGGGGCCATGACCGCCTGTACAACATGATCCGCGACCGGCAGGACTGGTGCATTTCCCGCCAGCGCTCGTGGGGCGTGCCGATTCCCGCCTTCTACTGCGACGACTGCGGCAAATACATCATCAATGACGACACCGTGAAGCACGTCATGGACATCGTGGAAAAAGAAGGCACCGACGCCTGGTGGGCCCGCACCACGGAAGAACTTCTCCCGGACGGCTACAAATGCCCCTTCTGCGGCGGCACCCATTTCCACAAAGAAACCGACATCATGGACGTGTGGTTCGACTCCGGCTCCACGTGGAACGGCGTCCTCCGCCAGCGCGAAGGCATGGACTACCCCTGCGAAATGTACCTCGAAGGGGCCGACCAGCACCGCGGCTGGTTCCACAGCTCCCTGCTCACCTCCGTCGCCGTGAACGGCTGCGCTCCCTACAAATCCGTCCTCACCCACGGCTTCACCATGGACGAAGAAGGACGCAAGATGAGTAAATCCGTGGGCAACGTGGTCGCCCCGCAGGAAATCATCGACAAATACGGCGCGGACGTGCTCCGCCTCTGGATCTCCAGCGTGGACTACCAGGGCGACGTCCGCCTCGGCAATAAAATCATCAAGGGCATGAGCGACGTGTACCGCAAGATCCGCAACACCTTCCGGTACCTCCTGGGGAACCTCTCCGACTTCAACCCCGCCGCGGACAGCGTGCCCTACGACCAGATGGAAGACTTCGATAAATGGGCGCTCCTCCGCATGGAGCGCGTGCGCAACGAAGTCACCGAAGCCATGGACGAATACCAGTTCCACGTGATGTACCACGCGGTGCACAATTTCTGCACCGTGGACCTCTCCGCCATCTATCTGGACGTGCTGAAAGACCGCCTCTACACCGAGACCGCGGACTCCCGCCTCCGCCGGAGCGCCCAGACCGCCATGTACGAGATCCTCACCACCCTCGTGCGCCTCATGGCCCCGGTCATCTCCTTCACCGCCGAAGAAGTCTGGCAGGCCCTGCCCAAAGGCGTAGAACGGGAAGAAAGCGTCCATCTCGCCGACTGGCCGGAAGCCAAGCCCCAGTACCTCGACGAAGCGCTCGAGGCGCGGTGGGAGAAGCGTCTCGCCCTGCGGAGCGTCATCACCAAGGCCCTCGAAAACGCCCGCGTGGCGAAAGAAATCGGCCACGCCCTCGACGCGGACGTCACCGTCTACGCCGACGGCGAAAGCTATGCAGAACTCGCCGCGATGAAAGACTTCCTCGCCGACTTCTGCATCGTCAGCACCGTCACCCTCGTGGAAGGGGCGGACAAGGCGCCCGAAGGCGCGCAGGCCTCCGAAGACGGTGCCGTGAAAGTCGCCGTCGCGCCGTCCACGCGCGAAAAATGCGAACGCTGCTGGAAGCACGACCCCACCGTCGGCTCCGACCCGGCGCATCCCCACGTATGCGCCCGCTGCGCCCGCGTCCTCACCGAAATGGGCGAATAATCCCAATCAAAAAAACATCCTGTCAGACCCGCGTCCGGCAGGATGTTTTTGCGTGCGGAAAAGGAGAACGGTCCGCGGCGGGTCAGCGGCGCCGGGCGCGGCGGACCATGTCGAGGAAGTATTGATGGACGGACGGGTCGCCGGTCAGTTCGGGGTGAAACGCGGTGACGAGCTGGTTCCGCTCGCGGGCCGCGGCGATGCGGCCGTCCACTACGGAAAGAGGCCGGGCTTCGCCGGAGGTTTCTGCGATGAACGGCGCGCGGATGAAGGGCATGGGGACGACGCCGGCGCCGTCGAAAGGGGCGCTGGCGGTGAAGCTGCCGAGCTGGCGGCCGTAGGCGTTCCGCACGGCGGCGATGTGCATGGTGGCGAAGTGGGTGCGGGGATCGTTGCGGATGGTCCGGGCGAGGAGCAGGAGGCCCGCGCAGGTGCCGAAGACGGGGAGCCCTGCGGCGATGCGGGCTTTCAACGGTTCATACAGCCCCAGCAGGCGGAGGAGCCGGCCCTGCACGGTGCTTTCGCCTCCGGGGAGGATCAGCCCGTCGAAGGGGCGTTCCAGGTCGCGGCGCTGCCGGATCTCCATGACGGGGACGCCCAGGCGGGCCAGCATCTGCTCGTGCTCCAGAAAGGCCCCCTGTAGGGCGAGTACGGCGATGCGCATGATCACCGGCCCCGTTCCGCCATGAGCAGGCGGATTTCATCGGCGTTGATGCCCACCATGGCTTCGCCCAGATCTTCCGAGAGGGCCGCGAGCAGGGACGCGTCGGAAAAATTGGTCACGGCCTGCACGATGGCCGCGGCCCGCCGGGCGGGATCGCCGGACTTGAAGATGCCCGACCCGACGAAGACTCCTTCCGCGCCGAGCTGCATCATGAGCGCCGCGTCGGCCGGCGTGGACACGCCTCCGGCGGCGAAATTTACCACAGGGAGCTTTCCGTGGTCGTGGACGTACCGCACGAGCGCGTACGGCGCTTCCATCTGTCTGGCCGCTTCGTAGAGTTCGTCCTCCGAGAGAGAGGCGACGCGGCGGATGTCTTTCTGCATGCGGCGCATGTGGCGCACGGCCTGCACGATGTCGCCCGTGCCGGGTTCGCCCTTGGTGCGGATCATGGACGCGCCTTCGGCGATGCGGCGCAGGGCTTCTCCCAGATCCCGCGCGCCGCAGACGAAGGGCACGGCGAATTGGGTCTTGTCGATGTGGTGCGCGTCGTCCGCCGGGGAGAGCACTTCCGATTCGTCGATGTAGTCGATGTCGAGCGCCTGCAGGATCTGCGCTTCCACGAAATGGCCGATGCGGCATTTGGCCATGACGGGGATGGACACGGCCTCCTGGATGCTCCGGATGCGCTTCGGGTCGCTCATGCGGGCCACGCCGCCCGCGGCGCGGATATCGGCGGGGATTTTTTCCAGCGCCATCACGGCGCAGGCCCCCGCTTCTTCGGCGATTTTCGCCTGCTCGGGCGTCGTCACGTCCATAATGACGCCCCCTTTGAGCATCTGGGCGAGATTTTTATTCAATTCATACCGGTCGTTCTGCATATCTGATTCCTCCTTGCATTCCGATGGAAATACTATATACTGGTTCTGAATCCATGAAAATAACCAGAAAAGGAGAATTTTATCACACCAGATGCATTACCGTATCCATCGCGGATCGCCGGCTCCGGCGTATCTGCAGCTCTATGAACAAATCAAGGCGGACATCGTGCGGGGCGTCTGTCCCCGGGGAAGCCGCCTCCCGTCGAAGCGGACGCTCGCGGAAGAGGCGGGGACGAGCGTCGTCACCGCGGCGCACGCCTACGACCTGCTCTGTGAGGAAGGCTACGCCGAGTCCCGCCAGCGGAGCGGCTTCTTCGTCGTCTTTCATCCCGCCGACGGATTCGCCGCAGCCGCCGGGGAACGTCCGGCGCCGCATGCGCGCGGGGCGGGGCACGCTTCGCCCACGGCTTTCCCCTTCTCCGTGCTGGCGAAGACCATGCGCCGCGTCATGAGCAGCCGGGGCGAAGCCATCCTCGATAAGGCGCCCAACGCGGGCTGCGAAGAGCTGCGGGACGCGCTCTGCCGGTATCTCGCGCGCAGCCGGGGCATCGAAGCGGAGCGGGCGCAGATCGTGATCGGCTCCGGCGCGGAATACCTCTACGGCCTGATCGTGGGCCTGCTCGGGCGGGAGCGCCTCTTCGCGCTGGAGGCACCGTCGTACGAAAAAATCGAGCAGGTCTACCGCGCGCTGGGCGCGGCGTGCGAATTTCTGCCGCTCGGCGCGGACGGCATCGAGAGCGCCGCCCTGCGCTCGGCCGGCGCGTCCGTCCTGCATATCTCACCCTACCGGAGCTTTCCCACGGGCATCACCGCCTCCGCGTCCAAGCGGTACGAATACCTGCGGTGGGCGTCGCGGCCGGACCATTTCCTCGTAGAGGACGACTTTGAATCGGAATTTACCATTCTGGACAAACCGGAGGAGACGCTTTTTGCCCTCTCCCGGGATGACAACGTGATTTACCTGAATACCTTCACCCGGACCATCTCGCCGTCCCTCCGCGTGGGCTACATGGTGCTGCCCCGGCGGCTCGTGCCCCTCTTTGCGGAGCGCCTCGGCCATTTTTCCTGCACCGTGCCCACCTTTGAGCAGCTGGTGCTGGCGGAGCTCATCGACGGCGGCGGCTTCGAGCGCCACATCAACCGCGTGCGCCGGGCGAAGCGGAAAGCGCTGCGGCAGAAGGCCCCGCGCGCATGAAAAATCCCTGTGCGGAAACGGCACAGGGATTTCTGCATTTACAGGATATCATCGCTTCGTACGAAGCGGCCCACGAGCTCCACGTGGGTGGTCTGGGGAAACATGTCCACCGGCTGGACCTCGAGGAGGGTGTAGCCGAGAGGGCGGAGGCGCGCGGCGTCGCGGGCGAAGGTGGCGGGATTGCACGACACGTACACGATGCGCCGGGGGCGCATGCCCGCCGCGGCGCGGAGCACGTCTTCGCTGCACCCCGCGCGCACCGGGTCGCACACGATCACGTCCGGGCGGAGGCCCTCTTCGTAGAGCTCCGGCATGAGCCGCCCCGCGTCGGCGGCGTGAAATTCCGCGTGGGAGACGTCGTTCTGTTTCGCGTTTTTCTTCGCGTCTTCGATGGCGGCGGGGACGATTTCGATGCCGATCACACGGCGGGCGTGCCGCGCGAGGCAGAGGGAAATGGTGCCCGTGCCGCAGTACGCGTCGATCACCGTTTCCTCTCCTGTGAGCGCCGCGAAGTCGAGCGCCGTCTCATAGAGCACTTCCGCCTGCTCGGGATTCACCTGAAAGAAGGAATACGGCGATACTTCGAACGTGAGTCCGCAGAGGGAGGCGGCGAGCGTCTTCCGCCCCCAGAGGCGGCGGAGCTTCGGCCCGAGGATGACGTTGCCCGGGCGGCTCTGCACATTGTGGTAGAGAGACACCAGCTCCGGCAGGGCGTCCCGCATCTCCCGCACCCATTCCGCTTCGCACGGCAGGTCTGGCGTGGCCGTGACGACGACCGCCATGAGTTTCCCGCCGTCGCCCACGCGGCCCATGATGTGGCGCACGCAGCCTGTGCGGGTCCTTTCATCGTACGGCGCGATGCCGTGCTGGTTCATGAACGTCTCCGCGAAGAGGAGGAGCCGGTTGTTCGCTTCCCGCTGGATGGCGCAGGACAGGGTGGGAATGATGGCGTGGCTCCCCTGCCGGTAATACCCGAGACGCGCCCGCCCGCCCGCGCGGCCCGCGGGCACGGCCATTTTATTCCGGTAGCCGAAAGGCTGGGGCGCGGCCAGCACGGGGCGCACGATCTCCGCGGGATAGCCGCCGATCTTCGAGACCGCGCCGGCGGCGCGCATCCACTTCGCGCGGAGCTGGCCTTCGTACGTGAGATGGGAAATCTGGCACCCGCCGCACGCGTCGTACACGGGGCACGCGGGCTGCGTCCGGTCCGGAGAAGGCGTGAGAAGTTCCGTGAGCTGCGCGATGGCGTAGGATTTCTTTACGAGCGTCACCTTCGCGCGCACCCGCTCGCCGGGGAGCGCCCCCGGCACGAAGAGGGTAAAGCCCTCGTATTTCCCGATGCCTTCGCCGTGCACGCCCAGATCGTCGATGGACAGCTCATACACGCCGCCCGGACGGACGGGGATGACGGGCGCGGGCTTCATGCCGTCGGGCCTTCGCGGAGCAGCGCTTCATTCGCCGCCGCCCGCGCCTCGGGGGAGAGGCCGAGATAATTCGCCGCGAGCGCGCTCACCCATGCGCCGTACACCGGATTCGGGAAGACGATGTACTTCGTGCCGAAGGCGCTCTTCTCGCTGTCGATGATGGCGTTCCGCGCGGCCCGGTCCTTCCCGTACGTGCCGAGAGGGAGGTCGCCCGCGTTGTCCCCCATGTAGCACACCACGTCGTACTTCGCGGCGATGGCGTCGAAGCGGATCTGCTTATTCCCCGTGGTCGTCGCGAGGAGCAGATGCTCCCGGTCCACCGACGGGAAGCCGAGAGCGCGGAGATTGCGCTCCGTCGCGGCGTACCCCGTGGACTCGAGGCGGTTCGTCACGTAGAAAATCGCCACGCCCTTCGCGTGGACCGCATTCAGGAAATCCGCCGCGCCCGGCATGGCCGACGACTCGCCCTTCGCCACCCACACGTTCCACCAGGGCGACGTGTAGAGGCCGCTCCCGTCCGCCGCCGCTTCTGCGAGTGCGGGCGTATTGTCCACTACGGTCTCGTCGCAGTCCAGCACGATGGCGAGCGGCTTCTCCTGCCGCGCGGGATCGGCCAGCGCCCGGTCGATCTCCGCCATGGCCGCGTTGTACCCCTGATAGCACAGCGCGCGGTACTCCGCCGCCGTCCGCATCCACAGGAGCGCCATCGTCTCCGCGTCCGCCGTCTGCCGCGCGCTCTCCGCCGAGGCGGCCTGCACGCTCCCGACCGCCGCCGCAGGGATCTCGCCCTTCACCGCCGCGTCCGCCGCGCCGCCCAGCGCCGCCGCCAGCATCGCCGCCAATACCACATTCCGACTCCATTTCATACATATCACCCTTTCCGGTAATTTTTCTCTTTATTATACCATATGCGGGTTTATCATACCATATGCGGGAGGGGTGTAAAAAACAGGAAGCCAAGTAAGTTTGGCCAATTGCCGGAAATTTGTCATGATGGACCGTTCTCTGTTATTGAAAGATACACAGTAAAATGAATTAAATAAGAGATATGCTATAATACAGGCAATAAATGAACTTTTAGCTAAAGGAACATCTATGATGCAAAAGAAAAATTACCAGCTTCTTGTGAACGCCGACGACTTCGGGCGGCATGCGCTCATCAACCGCGCTGTGGCGGAGTGCGTCGAGCGGGGATGCCTCCGGTCGGCCACCCTCATGCCCGGCGGCAGAGCTTTCGACGATGCGGTGGCCGTGGCGCGGGCCCATCCGGCGCTCGGCGTAGGCATCCACTTTACGCTGGTGAACGGATTCCCCGTCTGTCCACCGGAAGATATTCCTTCCCTTGTTACGGAAGACGGTGTCTTTTACGACAATCACGTACAGTTCGTGAAGCGCTTTCTCGCAGGCCGCATCCGTATGGAAGACGTGCGCCGGGAGCTCGCCGCACAGGCGGAAAAAATGGAGCGCACCGGCCTTGCCCTGACCCATGTGGACAGCCACCAGCACATGCACGTTCTGCCGGGGATCTTTGACGCCGTACTCGACGCGGCGGCTGCCCTCCATCTTGACGCCGTGCGCATTCCCAGGACGCCCCTCTTCTCCGGTTCCTTCGGCGGCTTCGGTCAGCTTGTGGGCCGCCTCGGCCTGTTTACCCTCGCGGAAATTGCAGGACGGGAAGCGGCGCGCCGGGGTTTCCGCACGCCGGACCACTTCGCAGGCATCGTCGCCGGGGAAGCCGTGGACGAACCCTGCTTCCGCTCCATCATAGAGCGTCTGAAGCCCGGTGTGACCGAAGTGATGATGCACCCCGGCACCGATACCGCCGTCCTGCAAAAGGCCTGCCTCTGGGATCACGACTTCGAAGCCGAGCGGGATGCCATCATTTCCCCGGCCATCGCGGCGTTGCTGAAGGACAAACGAGTAGAAATCATCCATTTCCGGGATTTGGGGAAAAGCTGAAGAATTGAAAAAGAAATGGAAGGCGATGAAAATTGTTGTGGCATGGCTGGCACAGATGAGGAACAGTAGTGGCGGCATGGAAAAGGTCTGCATTCATTTTGTTAATAAAATGAGTCGTAGACGATATCATATTTCGCTAGTATATAGCACTGAAAAACGGGGAGTCTTTTATTCCCGGTTTCAGAATGGGCTAATGTAGTCAATGTAACGTTTTTTGATGGGTGAATGTACACTTCAAGTGCAACGTCCTATCGGTCATGAAAAAATGACACATAGTCCTCCGTTACAATAAAGATGTCCTAAGTCTTTGTTAAACAGGAGGTTCCTATGTGCCATTACTGCCATCTTACCAGTAAAGAACGAATCATTACAAGCGAGCTTTTCCGCCGCGGTTATTCCATTTCATTCAAGGCCAAACTCTTCAACAGAAGTAAATCCACCATCTCCAGAGAGTTCCGGTGAAATTCCGATCCCCGCACTCACCACTATGATCCTCGAGCTGCTCAAAAGAAATATGAACAACGCAGAAAGAAATGCCGTCATCCTAACATCCTGCTCTCCAATTCAATGCTGTCCCTCAAAATTAAAGACGAGTTTCTGAATCATCAATGGTCTCCAGAGCAAATCGTGGGCCGCATGAAACAGGCAGGTGTCCCTTGTGTCAGCTGTCGGACCATATATAGAGCAATCTACGCTCATTTTTTTGATGAGCCAAGAATGGAACGAAGGGCTGCGCGCAAATTGCGTCGCAGGGGAAAACGAAGACATACGAAAGGGTATGAAAAGAAAAGGGGAAATTCAAGGCCGCTCATCCTTTTGCAGAACGCCCGGAGATTGCCAATCAAAGGAACCGGATTGAAGATTGGGGAAGCAGATACGGTTATGGGAAAAGGCGGTAAATTTTGCCTTGTCACTCTGGTGGACCGCATGAACCGTTATCTGTTGTGCGGATGCTCCCCAGCAAGAACAACGGAGGCAGTGGGTGCTGTGATGCTCCAATATCTCAAAAATCAACCCGTATATGCCATAATACCAGACAGAGGATCGGAATTTGCCGGATATGAAGCACTGGAAAAAGTGATGGTGGGAGTGACCTTTTGCTTTCCGCTGCCGCGGCATCCGCAAGACAGAGGGACAAATGAAAACGCAAATGGATTGCTTCGGGAATGTTTTTCGAAAGGAAGTATGTAAATTCATGAAAGTGTTTTCACTGGACTGGGATCAATGGGAAAATCTAATGAGGCATGTGATTTCTTATCATGTAGACAAGCGCTTCCATTGCCGATAAATAAATGGAGAATGATCTCCGAAATGTGAAAATCACTTGGATTGGATAAGTAAAAGGATGAAGTACCGCAATGAAAATATTGATTATACAAACCGGAACCATTGTGAGCAGTATTGGTGGAGTCGGTCACGTTCTCATTAATATGGCTAATGCCATGGCGCAGAAAGGTCATGAAGTAGTGCTGGCATACTGTACAGAACAGGACGGACCTTTTTATTATCCTGTTGACAACCGGGTGCGAACTGTAAATATCATTTCATTTGTACCTGGCCGCCGTTTTGAATCGGTAAAAAAAAACGTGGAAATATAAAATTCATCGCGAGTTGCTGAAAATTAAAGGGCGAAGCGCCATGAAAAATCTTAAAGCACGGTTCGAAATGCAAAAAATTGGCACGGCGATTCAGATGTTGGTGCAGCAGGAGCATGCGGATATAATTATCAGCCCGGCGCCGATTACCACGGCAGCCGTTCATTACATCGCAGATCCGGAGCACCGGTGTCCGTTGATTGCCATGTGTCCTGCGGACGGGCAGAGTTTATTGGATTGGACTTCGGATCTGGAAAAGAAGGCAATGAGTGCCTGTGATGCAGTACAGGTCCTAATGCCGGAAGATGTACGGGTAATACGGGATGCGGGAATGCATTGGAAACTCGTCTGTATTCCCAATGTAGTGCCGCAATATGGGAAAGATGTGATGGAGAAAACCATGAAGGAACCGCTGATTATTGATGTGGGACGACTGGATAATGGACAAAAACGGCAATATCTTCTGGTAGAAGCGTTTGCCGAGATTGCAAAAGAGTTTCCCGAATGGTCAGTGGAACTCTGGGGAAAAGACCAGGATGGTGGGAAACAGAAAAAAGCATTGGAAAAGGTAATACAGAAATGCGGCATGCAGGGACGGGTGAAACTTTGCGGCGCGACAAAGGATGTGGTTTCCGTCTATCGAAGAGCGTCCGTATTTGCTTTTCCCAGTGCATATGAAGGGTTTCCTCTGGCGATGACAGAAGCAATGAGTGCCGGACTTCCTGTTGTGGCATATCAATCCTGTCAGGCGGTGAACCGGTTGGTGAAAGACCGGATTTCCGGTTTTCTGGTGCAGGATGGTGTTTTGCCGTTTTCAGAGGGATTGAAGCGTTTGTTAGAGGATAGAGATCTTAGAATCGAGATGGGAGGGGCAGCACATAATGCCATGAAGACTTTTGCAGCAGATAGCATTTGGAATCAATGGGAAAATCTGATCCGTCAGATTGTTTCAGATCATTTAAAGCAGTAGCCACAGAGATGCTTTAAATGAAACGAGGGTGTAACCCATTTTGCAACATTGTGGAAAATGGGTTTGTGTTTTGGCGTTTGAAATGCGGACGGAGAAAATTGCATGAAAATTCTGATAGTCTGGATTGCTCAGTTTGTAGGGCACAATGGAGGAATGGATCGGGTCTTTGTTAAGTTCGCAAATGAAATGGCGCGACGAGGACATAAATCGGTTCTGGTGTATTGTACAGAAAAGAGCGGAAAAATTTATACTCCTATTCGAGATGATGTAAAACTGATAAATCTGACCCGGTATACTCCAGACCATAAATATGAATCCATAAAAAAATCTGCGGCTTTTAAAGTTCGCAGGGAAATTTTTCGGGTGATTTGTCCAGCTTGGATGGAGAGGTGGAACACCGAATTTACTTTTCATAAATCTGATGCAGCTATGCAGAAAGTCTTGCAGGAAGAAAAACCGGACGTTATTATAACAATGAAGCAGTGGACAACGGCGGTAGTTCAAAGGGCAAATCAAAATCATGCAATTCCTGTGATAGCGATGAATCATTTCGATGCGGGTACCGTTCTGCAATGGGCGTCGTCTACAGAGCTGGAGGCAATGAAAGCCTGTGATGCCATACAGGTACTAATGGATTCTGATAAAATAATTTTTCAGTCAGTTTTTCCCGATACTCCGATCGTGTGCATCCCCAATGTTGTGCCTCAGTATAAATGGGCTGCTGTGCAGAGGAAACCGATGATTATCAATGTCGCCCGACTTGATGGCATACAGAAACGACAGCATCTGCTGATTGAAGCTTTTTCTAAAGTGGCAGAACAATTTCCGGACTGGACGCTGGAACTCTGGGGAGAAGAGCAGGATAAAAATACCTATACAAAAAAATTATCCGAGCAAATCCGTGCGTTTCATTTGGAAAATCGCATCCATCTCTGCGGGAATACGGACGATGTGTTGTCGGTATACCGTAGAGCGTCTATTTTTGCTTTCCCCAGCGCTTTTGAAGGATTTCCTCTTGCGATGACGGAAGCGATGAGTGCCGGTTTGCCAGTGGTGGGATATCGGTCGTGTACCGCCGTTAGAGAGCTGGTGGAAGATGATGTCACAGGAGTTCTGGTGGCTGATGGAGCGGAGGCGTTGGCTTGTGGATTGCGCGCTTTGATGAGCAATCGGGAAATGCGGGAGGCCATGGGACAGGCGGCTCACGAGGAAATGCAAAAATATGACGAAAAAACTATTTGGACGAAATGGGAAAATCTTTTAAAGGAAGTTGTGGACAGGCATGCTTTGCAGTAAATACTTGCCGGTCCGGTGCAGGAGCACAAGTCATGGACACCGTTACCCTTATTGTTCCCTGCTACAATGAGCAGGAAGTGTTGGAACAATTTCATAAGCGTACGGAAGACGTGCTCCGCGGGATTTCCGACTGCCAGTTCCGGTATCTTTTTGTGAACGACGGCAGCCGGGATGGAACGCCGGGGATTCTGCGGCGGCTGGCGGCGGAAGATAAAAAGGTGTCGTATCTCAGTTTTTCCCGCAATTTCGGAAAAGAGGCGGCCATGCTGGCCGGGCTGGATTATGCGGATTGCGATGCGGCGGTCATCATGGATGCGGACTTACAGCATCCGCCGGAAATGATTCCGGAGATGATCCACTGGTGGCGGCAGGGGTACGACGATGTGTGCGCCAAACGGGCGGATCGGAACGACGAAGGCTTCGTCAAGCGGCACCTGACCAATTTTTTTTATAAACTTCTGCAGAAATGCAGTCGTACGGAGATACAGCGGAACGTGGGCGATTTCCGCCTGCTGGACCGGCGGTGCATTGCGGCGCTGCGGCTCATGAGGGAAAATGAGCGGTACACGAAAGGCCTCTTCACCTGGGTGGGCTTCCGGAAAAAGGAACTGCCCTACTGTGTGCAGCCTCGCGCCGCGGGAAAGAGCCGCTGGACCTATTGGTCGCTTTTTGATTTTGCCTTGGAGGGGCTGACCGCTTTTACTACTGCGCCGCTCCGTTTGGCGTCCATGGTGGGCGTGCTGGTTTCCTTCGCGGCCATCCTGTACATGGTGTATGTATTTGTGCGTGCTCTCATTTACGGCGACCCCGTGGCGGGCTATCCCACGCTGCTTACAGTCATGCTCTGCCTCGGAGGCGTGCAGCTGTTGTCTCTGGGAATTATCGGAGAATATCTGGGGCGGGTTTTTAATGAAAGCAAACGGCGGCCGGTGTATCTTGTGGATGAATGGAATGGAAGAAAAATGGCGTACGTATGGCGGCAGATGCCTGTGGAACGGGATGTGACCGGAGTGAAGAATGATGACTGAGACGGCTGTCCGGCGGATGAAATCGGCGGCAGTGCTTCTGGTGGTATTTCTTTTCATGCTGGTGCTGAATCACTGGATGCCGCTTCATCGGGATGATTACGATTATTCCCTCATCTGGGGCACGACACAGCATGTAGTCTCGCTGAATGATGTTTTTCAGTCCATGGAAAATCATTATCTGACCCATGGCGGCCGCATGGTGACGGTCTTTGTACTGGATTTCTTTCTGTGGCTTGGGAAATCCTGGTTCGACCTGGCCAATGCGGCTGCCTTCACTGTCCTTGTAGTGCTGCTCTGCTGTCACAGCCTGCGCAGCACAAGATTTTATGACAAGCCGGGAATACTGGCATTGTCAGCGCTGTTCCTGTGGCTTTGTCTGCCTCACTTCGGCGAAGTGGCCGTGTGGAAGAGCGGGTCTACAGTTTATCTCTGGTCCGGGTGCTTTGCGGCGCTCTTTCTTTTGCCATACAATTTATTTCTGGCGGGTCGGCTGTATTGGGGAGCGGGGATGGCGCTGCCCATGTTTTTCCTTGGCATTCTTGGCGGATGGTCCGTAGAAAATCTGGCCGTGACGGTGGTCTGCCTGAGCGGTGGGATTTCTTTCTATGCGTGGAAGAAACACAGAGGGCAGGCATGGCTTCCTGCCGGCGCGGCAGGCGCGCTTCTCGGCCTGCTGGGCCTGCTCGCAGCACCGGGCAATTTCGTACGGTATGATAAACAGGGCGAAGGGAAGGGCCTGCTCATACATATCGGCAACCAGTTTGCGGGAAATGGGGAAATGCTCATTTATATTCTTCCGGCAGTGTTGCTGCTTCTGTTGTCATGGCATCTGTTGAAGCGGTCTACGGGAATGTCTTGTTGGAAAGAGCGCGGATCTGGAAGACAGTGGACGGCGCCGCAGGCAGCTGTGCTGGTGTGCATTGTGCTTATGGCGGTTTCCTATGCGGAGGGCGGCTGGGCAGGCCGGGCAGTGTGGTTTTTTCTGACAGACCATGTGCTGGCGCCGCTCCATCTGCTTCAGACAAAAGCGCCCGCCCATCTGGCCAATATGACGGACGATCTGGAAGAATTTACCATATACCTGCTTGGGTTGTGGTTGCTGTACGTGCGGGCGAAACGGATTGCCGGACTGACCGGTACGTCCGACAGGACCCCGGCGGGAAAGGCACTCCTGCGTCTGTGGCGAATTTGTCCTGCGGTGCGCTATCCGGCAGCATTGCTTGGGTTATGTATTTTTAATAATTTGGTGATGATCGCAGCGCCCACGTTTCCAGCGCGGGCCGCTTTCAGTTCCTCATTCCTGTTCTTGGCAGCGGTTTTGTCGGTCTTGCAGATTCCGGATGTGCGCCGGGGCCTTTTGGGAAGGGCCGGCCGTTTCCTCCTTCTGGGCGGAGGATGCATCGCGATGTTCTTTGCGGTAAGCGCTCTGCAGATTTCCCTTGCGATTACCCGGGAAAACGCGGCGCGCGTCGCCTACATGGAGAGCCGGGCCGGTTCGGGGGAAATCCTTGCTTTCCCGCCCATGCAGACGACAACCGCGCGTTTCGCCATGTTTTCTTTGTGGATTATCATAAAGGATTGACTACGCGCGGGATCTGTAAATATTATGGCATTCAGGACATACAGGTGCGGGATAATGCGCGTCTGCCGGATTGATAAAGGAGCTTACCAATGAATCTCATCCTTGCCTATTTTGAAGATATGGTAAATATTCCTGACGGTCTGGAAAAAGTCATCTGCGACTTCGCCAATGAATTTACCCGAAGAGGTCACCGCGTGACTGTTGTGACGTTTGATCGGCGGCAGGGCAGACCGGCACATCCGCTCCTCGACAGCGTACCCGTGATCAATCTGCAGAAAAGGAAATGGCTGCATCTGACTTATCTGGAAAAAATCACGCGGGAAATTTACCGTCTGTTCGGACGGGCGGCTGTGCGGACATGGAAAGCGGGATATAAAAGAAAGTATGGCGTGACGGATTTTACCCGGGTTGTGGAAGAACTCCGGCCCGATGCGATTGTGTCTTTCGAGACGATGACCAGCGCGGAAATCTATCGGCAGAATATCCGGGTCCCGCTGATTACCTCTCTGCAGAATGAACCGCATATCTGCTGCGAACATCTTCCGAAAGATGAACTGCAGGCCATAGAGCAGAGCTGCGCAGTTCACGTGCTGATGAATTCTTATATGGAAGCACTGAAAGCCTTTGTGGAAAATCCGAAGATCGTGCATATTCCCAATGCGATTCCCCAATGCAGCCGATTGGCAGAGCTGAGCGGCCAGAAAGATGTGTATCGTGTGGTGGAAGCGGCCCGGCTGAATAAAAAGCAGAAGAGGCAGGAAATTCTGGTGGAAGCGTTTGCCCGGCTGGCAAACCGGTATCCGAAGTGGATTCTGGAATTGTGGGGGGGTGATAATTCCGGATATAAGGCGGAGCTGCAGGGGATGATTCGGCGTCTGCATATGGAAGATCGGATTTTTCTCCGGGGTGTTACCCATCATGTTGACGAGGTGTATGCCCGGTCCGATGTTTTTGCTTTCCCCAGTAAGTTTGAAGGATTCCCTCTTTCTTTAAGTGAAGCGATGAGCGCAGGGCTGCCCGCCGTAGGATTCCGTTCCTGTGCGTCTGTAAATGAGTTGATCCGTCATGAAAAGAACGGCCTGTTGGCAGAGGATGGTGTGGATGCTTTTGCGGCGGCATTGGAGGAGCTTATGGCCGATCAGGAGAAACGGATACGCATGGGACGGGAAGCGCACCGCACCATGGAGGCGTATAGTCCGGAAGCCGTGTGGACGCAGTGGGAGCATCTGCTTGAAAAAGTGATTTGGGAATATGGAGAGAGTAAGCGGGCAGCCCTGCGTTGAGGCGGGGCTGCTTCGCAGAAGGATTTCGCAGATGTGGGATAAATCGGCTGTCCCCATATTTGCGAAATGGGAAACAGACCGGTATTATGATACAGAGAAAATAAAAAGGCAGGGCCGTATAGCGGCTCGAAAGGAAATGAAATTTTTATGGCGAATGTACTGACTCATGCCGTCGTGGAGACCGTATCTCTGGGGCGGAAAGCAGAGGGAAAAACGTTTCACATCGCTTTGACCGGCACCGCGGACTACATTCCGCATATGGGCGTCGTGATTTTGTCCGCGGCAAAATCCAATCCGGAGCTGCCCATCACGTACCACGTCTTCGTGAATCAGCTCAGTGAAGAGGAAAGGGGGCGGCTCGCCGAAGCGGCGGACATGGCGGGGAGCGAGATCCAGGTGCATCTCATCGACGACCGCTGCTTTGCTTCCCTTCTCCTTTCGGACGGTGTGGCGGCGTTCTTTTATCGGTTTCTCGTACCGCCCGCCATGGACGGTGTGGCGGACCGCGTGCTTTACCTTGATGGGGACATGATGGTGCGCGGCTCTCTGCAGTACCTGGCGGAGCTCGACCTGACCGGATATGCCGCGGCCGTTGTTACCGACCGGAAGGAACAGCTCCAGATGGACCGCGTGCACACCGCCCATTATTTCAACGCGGGCATGATGCTCATCAACGTGGATGAATGGAAAAAAGAAAATTTCTTCGACGACATCGTCCGCCGCGCGCAGGACAATGTGAAAAAAGTAGGCAGGCGTCTTTCCCATCACGATCAGGACATCCACAACCAGATGCTCGACGGCAGGACCCTCTATATTGAGCGGAAATACAATTATCTCTACAATCTGGACCGCCAGTCCGCCTTCAAAAAACAGCCCGTCAATGACGACTGGGAAAAGCAGGTCATCATTCATTTTGCCGGCCACGCGAAACCCTGGCACAGCTGGGTGCAGGAATGGCCCGTGGTGCGGGCTTACGCCGCCCTTCAGCAGGCGTCGCCCTGGCGGGACTGCCCTGTCGTGCCCCCGAAAGGAAGTAAAAATCTCCATCAGGCGGCGCGCACTGCCCGCATGTATGGCCGCTGGGGCGAAATGCTGAAGTGGTATGGAAAATATCTGGCAAGTAAATTTTGAAAGAGAACCGATGTCTTCACGAGGGCATCGGTTTTTCCATGAGCATATGGCCGGTGTTTTAGCGCGTCTGGTTTCTCTATTTGCGTCATAGTGGAAGCAAGGGAGATGTGGTACAATAACACTCAATAAAAGGAATTATCGCATAGTGCGCAGGGAAGGAGCGGCAACGGAGAGCATGAGGATCGCGTTTGCCTATTTTGAAAAATTCATTGAAATGAGCGGAGGTATCGAACGTGTATGCTGCAATCTGGCCAGTGCGATGGCGGCGCGCGGTCACGAAGTGTCCATCGTGTACTGCTACGGCCGGTCCGGCGCGCCTTTTTATCCCCTGGACGAATCGGTGAAGCTGTACAACCTCATGGCGGTCCATCCGGAGAAATGGAAAAATGATTCCCTCAGCCAATGCGTCTCCGGCGGGGAGAAATTGATGAGGGAGATTCTCCGCGTATTCGATGCCAATAAGGCCCGCGACTGGAATGAAAAAGCCAAAGGGCGTATGATCTGCGGAGAAATCCGGCAGACCATGGAAACAATTCAGCCGGATGTCATCCTTTCTTTCCGATATGAAACGAGCAATTACCTGCTCAATTATGCGCAGGTGCGGGCCCCGGTCATCACCATGTTTCATATGGACCCATTGTTCATTCTGCCGAAAATGCCGGCGGGAGAAATCCGCGCCATTCAGAATAGCGCGGCGGCGCAGGTGCTCCTCAAGCGGGATAGGCCCGTAGTGGAGACATACTGTCCCGGCGCGCACGTGGTGTGGATTCCCAATGCGGTGCCGCAGTATGAACAGGAAGCGCGTCCGGGCGTGAAAAAACAGATGTACACGATCATTCAAGCGGCGCGTCTCAATAAGGCGCAGAAGCGGCAGCACTTGCTGGTGGACGCCTTTGCCCGCGTGGCGGCAGATTTTCCGGACTGGCGGGTGGAACTCTGGGGAGGCGGCAACGAATCGGGCGCTGCCTATGCGGAAGAACTGCGCCGGAAAATCCGGGATTATGGCCTGGAAGGACGGGTGCTGCTGAAAGGTGAGAGCCGCCATATCATCGACGAATACTGCAGAGCGGATATTTTCTGCTTCCCCAGCGCCTATGAAGGCTTTCCGCTGGCCATGACGGAGGCCATGAGTGCCGGACTGCCTGTGGTGACATTCCGTTCCTGCGGCGCGGCGGCGGAACTGGTGGAAGACGGCGCGACCGGACTGCTCGCGGACGACGGAGCGGACGCGCTGGCGGACAGGCTGCGCGTGCTCATGGAAGACCGCAAGGCCCGAGCCTCCATGGGACAGGCGGCGCGGGAAGCTATGAGGGCGTATCAGCCGGACCGTATCTGGGATATGTGGGATCACCTGCTTCGAGAGACGGCGGAGAATTGAGGAGGTGCATTCATGGAAACTCTGCATAAGCGGCTGAAAACGGCTATTTTGAAGAAAGAATGCCTGCGGGAGGAACCGGAACGCGGGACTGTATATCACATGGCCTATTCCGGCACATCCAATTATCTGGGGCATACGGGAATCGCTATGACCTCTGTGGCGGAGAGCAATCCCGGCCTGCAATTTCATTTCCATCTGTTCATAAACGGCATCGAGCTGGACGACAAAGAAAAGATGAAGCGGCTGGCGGAGCAGACCCGCAGCGCTGTGACCCTGTATTATGTTAATGATGCGGTATTTCAAGACATGCTGCATCGGGACGGCATCGCCGGATTCTTCTACCGGTTTGTGATTCCTCCGGCGCTGGCGGAAGAAAAGGTCCGCCGCGTGTTATACACGGACGGCGACGTCATGTGTCAGGGAGAACTGGAATCGTTTCTGAATATGGATCTGGAAGGGAATATTGCGGCCTGTGTGGAAGACACCAGCCCGGCCTTTGCGGAGATGCGCCGACAGAAAATCGGGACGAAACAGTATTTCAACTCCGGTGTCATCTTGATGGATGTGGACCGGTGGAATGAAGCGGATATTTCCGCCCGGGCGGCGGCCATGGCCGTGGAACGGAAACGCTCCGGCAGGCCGCTTGCTTCTCACGATCAGGATATCCTGAATCTGCTCCTTGACGGACGGTTCAAAATGGTGAATCGCCGGTACAACGCCATTTACAATATGGATATGAAAGGCTTTTTCCAGAAGCAGGAACCGCTTGTCTATGACCCGGAAGCTGTTCTTATCCATTTCGCGGGTATCGTCAAGCCCTGGCGCACCTGGGTGCAGGATCTGCCGGCGGTGAAGCGGTACAATGCGTTCCGTCTCGATTCGCCGTGGAGCGATGTGCCGCTCGTCGGCCCGCAGCGCCACAAAGACGTCCATCAGGCGGCCCGGCATGCGCGGCGTATGCACAAATACGGAAAATCTCTGGGACTGTATTTGAAATATTTTGGGGAAAAACTGACGGGAAGGAAATAAATTGTGACAGGGACGTTTACGGATAAGGCGGCGCTGGTTACCGCCGGGGTCGTCGTATGGGGTGCGACGGCGTACCAGTATATCAATACGGGCTTTTCCATCGCCATGATTGTTTTTGCCCTGTATTTTCTGTGGACGCGGTATAAAAGGGAGCCGCTTCCCCGGTGGCGGCTGGACCGGCGCATGCTGCTGGCATTTGCCGTCCTGTACGGCGCGCTCTTTTTTACGACGCTCTTTCATCTGGACAACCTGAAAAACCTTTCCGGCGGCTATTTCAGTGCGCTGGGATTTGTGCAGTATACGCTACCGCTCTGGATGCTGCTGTATGTCGGATGGACGCGGGATGTGCGGAAAGCGGTTGTATCCGTTTTCTACGTCATCCTCTATGCGCTGTGTGTGTACGGCCTTATCAAATACGCCGTGACCGGGTAAGGCCGGCTCACCAGCTTTTACTTTTTTCCTACGCGCATCGGAATGATGATGGATATGTTCATCCCCATGACCGCAGGATTTACGGCGTATTACTGGAAATGCACGCGTTTCCGGTATCTGTCCATTCTGCTTCTTGCGATGGAAATTCTATGCCTCCTTCTGGCGGAAGTGCGTGGCTCCATGGTGGCCCTTGCCATCGCGTCGGTTGTTACCGCGGCCGTATGGATACAGGTCAATCGGACGCGCGTGCCGAAGCGGGTCCGCCGTGGGCTGCTTGCGGGGGCGCTCCTGTTTGCGGCGGCGGCCGTCGTTTACTCCGTATGGCTTCGCTGGGGGAATTATCTCGGTATGATTGGGGGAGAACGGTTACTGATGTGGGAGAGCAGCTTCCACATGTGGCTCGACCATCCTCTGGCAGGTATTGGCCTTGACGAATGGCAGGCGGCTTATGCGGAAGGACTGTATCACCCTGCGGTGAGCCGGGAAGCGGGACAGGTCATGCCGCACAATGTCTTCGTTTACTTTTTCGCCACGGCGGGGACGATTGGCGGCGCGGCTTATCTGGCGTACTGTGGGCTCATGCTGTCCTGGCTGGTGAATGGAACGAAAAAATTGGCGGCCAATCCCTTCAGCTGGGCGCTCCTGTTCATGTTTATCGCCGCGACCATGCACGGCCTGACCGACCAGACCTTCATCCTGAAACTGACCGGGCGCATTTTTTACATGCTCCTTGGCGTAGGGATTTTATTTCTGGGAGAATATCCGCTGCTGGCAGAAACCCATCCGGGCGGATCTGATTAAAATGAGAGAGAAAGGAGCCTTTGCGCAGTGCGCGGGGCTTTTTTCAGAAAGAAGAGGACGGAAATGCGGATTTTGATTGCATGGCGGGCGCAGTTCATGGGCGGCGCAGGCGGTATGGAAAAAGTGTGCACGGATATGTGCAATGCCTTCATCCGCCGCGGACACCAGGTGGGACTGCTGTATTGCGGAGAAAAAGAAGGCCGGCCTTTCTTTCCTCTACTTCCGGAGGTGCAGCTCATGAATTTCGCTGCGGGACTGGAAGGCGCCCGGCCGTATATGCCTTTCTGGGCAGCCTGCGTGCGGGAACTGCTTCGCCTTGCTGACAAGCATAAAATGTATCAATGGGTAAGCCGGAGAAAAAATCGGTATTATGGTGTGCGCGTGAGGGAACTTGCGGCGGCGTTTCGGCCTGATGTGCTGGTTTCTTTTGATTTGTCATCGGCCATGCTGCTGCGGGAAAGCTTCGGCAGCCGCCTGACCGTGCCGGATGTGACCATGTTCCATTTTCCCGTGCAGGAAACCATGCGCTGCCAGTCGCAGGAAGAAAAGGAAACACTGCGTTCAGGATGCTGTGTGCAGCTGCTGACGAAAGAGGCGGAAGAATGTTTTCAAAGGGAATTTCCGGGCGTGCGCACGGTCTGCATCCCGAATGCTGTGACGCAGTATGGAAAACAGGCGGACCTGTCAAAGGAAAAAGCGTCATATACTCTTCTCCATGTGGGACGGTTGGACAGACATACCAAGCGGCAGCATCTCCTGATTGAAGCGTTTGCATCGCTGGCGGACCGCTTTCCCCAGTGGAATCTGGAATTATGGGGGGGCGTGGAGAACGAAAAATATGCGAAGGAATTGGCTCACTCCATTGATTCGCGCCATCTGGAAAAGCGCGTCTTCTTGAAGGGAAAATGCGCTGCACTGGAAGATGTCTATACGGCAGCTGATGTATTCTGTTTCCCCAGCGCGTATGAAGGCTTTGGGCTGGCACTGGCGGAAGCCATGAGCGCCGGTCTGCCTGCGATAGGCTTCCGTTCTTGCCCGGGAGTCAATGCGCTGATTCGCGATGGAGAGACGGGGATGCTCACGGAGGATTCCGTAGAAAGTTTTTCGTCCGCCATGGCTGCTCTGATGGACAGCAGGATGCTCCGCGTGCGTATGGGACAGGCGGGACGGGACGCCATGAAAGATTACGCGCCGGAGCAGATCTGGGATCGGTGGGAGCAGCTTCTGGCGGAGATGGTTCATGAGCGGAAGCCGTGAAATCAAGACAGGAGGCGGCACGGAAAATGGCGCAGGATCTGCAGCAGATACTGGGCGGGAAAAGCCTGATGGTGATTGTTCCCCATGAAGATGATGAAATCAATCTGGCGGGCGCGTCCATTTATGGCGCCGTAGAGGCGGGGATGCGCGTCATCTGCGTGTTTATGACAAACGGCGACTGGTTTTATCCGGGCGGGGTGCGCATGAAGGAGGCGGTGCGTTCGCTTCGCTGTCTTGGTGTGCCGGAAGAAAATATCGTTTTTCTGGGATATCCGGACGGCGGTGTGCAGGGCGAGCGGAATGTCTATGTCTGCGGACAGAGCGAACCGGTGCGGGCCGGCCGGCACTGCGAAACATATGGCATGGCCTCGCATCCGGAATTTGCGTGGCAGGCGTATGGACGTCACCAGCCGTACCTGTGGGACAGTCTGCTGCAGGATATGGAAGCCGTGCTGCTGAAATACCGTGCGGATATCCTGATGGTGGCAGATCTTGACTGGCATCCGGATCACAGGCTCTGCTCGATGGCCTTTGAAACCGCATTGGGACGAATTTTAAATTGCTCCGGCAATACGTATCGCCCCAAAGTACTGAAGGGATTTGCCTACCGCACGGCGTATGAATCGGCAGACGATTTCAACGCCCTGAATCTGCGTTCCACCGTGTGCTGTTATGGAAGCGGAGAGACGGCGCGCGGGCAGGGGACGGACAATCCATCGCTGCCATGGGAGAACCGGATTCGGCTGCCCGTTCCTGCGTCCTGCCGCAGCCGGCTGCTGCGGAAAAATCCTCTGTACCGGGCCATGTGCTGTCATGCCTCACAGAGAATGCTCGGCCGTGCGGAAAAAATCATCAACGGCGATCAGGTCTTCTGGCTGCGGCGTACGGACAGTCTGTCCTTTGTCGGGCGGTGGACGTCTTCCTCCGGCGATACGGCGGGGCTCCATGATTTCCAGGTGCTTCGTCCGCAGGATATCACCGCCGTTTCCTCAGAGATGACAGGCCGGTGCTGGCGGCCGGGACCGGAAAAGGCGCCGTGGTGCCGCTGTACTTTTTCTGCGCCCCGGTGCGTGAGCCGTATGGTTTTTCATGGAAATCCGGAAAAAAGCGGACGCATATTGGCGGGCGAAGTGAGATTCAGCACCGGAGCGGTATATCCGGTGGGTCCGATGCCATGGGGAGGAGCGCCTGCAGCGGTTTCCTGTCCCGCGCAGGAAGTGGAGTGGGTGGAATTTCGTGTACTCCGTACGGAAGGAACACAGGCCGGGCTGGCCGAGTGGGAGATTTTTGAACAGCCGGACTCCGGCCTTCGCATACTGCAGATTCTCTGCGATGACCAGTTTGCCTGCGACTGGAGTGCAGACAGCCGGCGGCCTCCGGTCATCAGTGCGTATCGCGTGGGAATGGATAACGCGCTCCGGTGGTACTGGAACGGCGCGCCGTGCCGCCTGACAGAGATACAGCAGCGGTGCGCCGCGCTTCGCTCGCCTGCGGTGGTGCGGGTGGAATGGGAAAAGGAGCCCCGCATCAGCAGCGAAGTGCAGATCCGGCCGCGGGACTGGAAAGCAGACGCAGCCTGCCGGTGGCGGACCATACAGAATCGGATGATACAGTGGGTGGAGCGCCGCCGGGAAAAGCCGGCGCACCATCGTGCGAAGAAACTCGCGCAGAAAAAGCGGCGGGGCAACGGCTGACAAAAAAGGAAAGCAGAATTTTCTGCTTTCCTTTTTTCATTTTCTGAGGGAATCTTCCGGCGAGAGCGGATAATATTTTTTCTCGATTTCCCGGCCCATACGCTTGCGCACGTCGCGTTTCATTTTCAGCGCGGCCCATTTTCTGCGGCGCCAGCTTTTATACCGGCGGTGCAGCACGTGTACCCATTCCATGTTCTTCGTCTTCAACGGCGCAAGACGAAGCGCGGAACCTCCGAATCGGTACAGCGCCTCGCCCCAGAAGGCCATGACATGCGTCTGGTACAATTCCGGATGGCGGCGGTACGCCATGACCATGATGAGCTGGTCGTCATCTGCCAGGCCGCACTCCGCCAGCGTCAGGATGGACTGCCGTGCGTCTTTCCATACGGCAGGCCACAGTTCGGCCGGACCCACCATGAGATTGCCCCGCACATAGACCGTCATGTTCTGTACAATTCGGAAAATGGGCGTATCGTCCATATCATGTTTCAGAAACAGATGGATGCGCGGTGAAAAATCATAGTCCCAGAGGAAATCAAAATCTTCATCATATGGAAAATAGTCGCCGCTGTGGTCGTATCCGAAATCAATCCATGCGGTCATGCCGCCGGCCAGTCCCCGCTTGACCGCATCCTGCACCCAGTAGGTCTTGAGTCCGGTGATGTAATTGTATTTGTAACTCCACGATTCCGGCGTATTCAGGCAGCGGTGGAAAAGCCAGGACTCTCGGTTGCTCATGGCCTGTCGGATGGCCTGGTATACATCGGGAGCGATTTTCAGCACGTCCGGAATAGAGATCACCGTTGTCCGATCCTCCAGACCGAATTCTTTCCGTACGGCAAGCACCGCGTCTGCCTGATCAGGCGACGTATAAACGATGAGCCGGTTGCGCATGCGCGCCCAGTGGCGGAAATAATTCAGATATCTTGCGTTGTCGCGGTTGAATCCGGTCCAGTCTTTCCTCCCCACGTCAAAATATGCGGTGACAAGTGTGATTTCGCTCATACAGCGCCTCCGTGTATCAATCTCTTTGATGCTATTATCATATCATATTTTTTATATACTTAAGACAAACGGCGGCCCTGTTTCTGAAGAAATGGAGAAATCGGCTCGCGCAGGCGGCGTGGTTCGCGCGGAATATTCCGAAAAGCCGATAGCAAAAGAATGTGATATACTGAAATTAAATTTACGAAAGGAAATTGTCATCTGCGGGCAGACTGTATTTTGATGCGGTGCGGAAAGATGAAAAAAATGGACGGCAATGCAGAACAAATATGGGGGGGCGGAATGCGTATTGCGCTCGCCTATTTTGAAAGGTTTATCGAAATGAGCGGAGGCATTGAGGGCGTATGCTGCGCCATGGCCAACGCCATGGCCCGGCGCGGGCACGACGTGTCCATCGTGTACTGCTACGGCCGGTCCGGCGCGCCTTTTTATCCCCTGGACGAATCGGTGAAGCTGTACAACCTCATGGCGATTCATCCGGAAAAATGGAAGCGCGATTCCCTCAGCCAGTGCGTTTCCGGCGGAGATAAACTGGTGCGGGAAATCCTCCGCGTATTTGATGCGAACAAAGCCCGCGGCTGGAATGAAAAAGCCAAAGGCAGGATGATCCGGGAAGAAATCCGCCAGGTCATGGAAGAGATTCAGCCGGACGTCATCGTATCGCTCCGCTTCGAGACGGGGAACTATCTGCTGAATGCGGCGGAAGTGACGGCGCCCGTGGTCATGCGCTCGTATATCAGCCCGCGCGTCATCCTGCCGAAAGCGCCGGCGGGGGAAATCGCGGCCATCGAAAAAAGCGCCGCCGCGCATGTGCAGCTGGGAGAAGATATAAAGGACATGAAAAGATTCTGTCCTCATGCGCATGTGGTGTGCATTCCCAATGCGGTGCCCCAGTACGACCGGCAGGCGGACCTCGCGGGGGAAAAGCTCGTGTATACCATCCTCCACGCCGGTCGCATGAATAAAGAACAGAAACGGCAGCACCTGCTGGTGGATGCCTTTGCCCGCGTGGCGGAGGATTTTCCGGACTGGCGGGTGGAACTCTGGGGCGGAGGCAACGAATCGGGCGTCTCCTATGCGGACGAACTGCGCCGGCAGATTCACGAATGCGGATTGGACGGCCGGGTGCTTCTGAAAGGGGAGAGCCGGCATATTCTGGACGAATATGTGAAGGGGGACATTTTCTGCTTCCCCAGCGCGTACGAGGGATTTCCCAATGCGCTTGCCGAAGCGATGAGCGCCGGGCTGCCGCCTGTAGCGTTTCGTTCCTGCTCCGGTGTGCCCTCGCTCATTCGGGACGGGGAAAACGGCCTCCTTGCGGACGACGGCGCGGAAGCGCTTGCGGGCGCGCTGCGGAGATTGATGGAAAATAAAGCACTCCGTGTACAGATGGGGCAGCGGGCCCGGGACAGCATGCGCGCCTATGCGCCGGAGATCGTCTGGGACCAATGGGAAAAACTTTTGAAAGAGACGGCAGAAAGGGGAAGAAGCACATGCTGAAAGGAAATCGAATCCGATGGGGGGCAAATGGGACGGCGGCTGTCATGGCCTGGGGCGTGACGGCGTATACCTATGTAAACACCGGCTTTTCCATTGCCATGATTGCGTTTGCCCTCTTTTTCTGCGCCATGCTGTGGATGGACCGTTCCCTGCCGAAGATACGGATTGACCGGCGCCTTCTCTGGGCGTTTGGAATTTTGTACGGGACGCTGCTGGTCACCACATTGTTTCATCTGGACCATATGAAGAATCTTTCCGGCGGCTATTATTGCCTGACCGGTTTTCTCATGTATACGGCGCCTTTCTGGATGCTGCTGTATGTCGGAGGGAAATACGATGTGAGAAAAGCGGTGGTCTATACATTGTATGCCGTGTTGTTTGCCATGTGCGGCTATGGCATCATCAAATACTTTCTGCTGGGAGAGGCGCGGCTGACCAGCTTTTATTCTCTGGGAACCCGTGTGGCCATGATGATGGATATGTTTCTCCCGTTTACTGTGGCTGCCGCGGCGTATTATCGGAAAAATCGAAAGATTTTCCTCGTTTCCGAGGTTTTGCTTGTACTGGAAATCATAGCATTTATACTGGTCAAGGTGCGCGGTACGTACCTGGCTTTTGTTGTCGCACTGGTAGTGACATTTTTGGTATGGGCTGTACAGCAGCGCGGTCAGATATCTCCTGTATTGCGGAAACGCATTGGGCTCGCGGTAGGTATCCTTATTACCGTTCTCGTGGTATACGGCGTCAGCATCGGCTGGGGCAGCATGCACCGCATGCTTGGTGAGGAACGGCTGCTCATGTGGGAAAGTACAGTATATATGTGGGCAGATCATCCTCTTACAGGCATCGGGCTCAATGATTGGCAGAGTCTGTGGGCGGATAGCGAGTATACACATCCGCTGGCCAGAGAACACGGCGCGGTTCATCCGCATAACGTCTTTCTCTATTTCTTTGCCACGGCCGGTACGCCGGGTGGATTGGCTTACCTTACATACTGCGCACTGGTGTTCTTTTATCTGATAGGAAAGACTAGGCAGCATGGAGCGAATCCATTCAACTGGGCCATGCTGTTCATGTTTATTGCAGTGATGGCACATGGATTGGTGGATCAGAGCTTTATTTTGAAGCTGACCGGGCGCATTTTCTATTTTATGTTAGGGTATAGCCTGATTGCGGACTGGTGGTATGAAAAAGACCGCAAGACCTTGGCAGAAGAGGAGAAGGCCGGATGAACCGTACATTTCTTCGTGTCCTGATTGCCTTTCCCCATGCGCTTCACCGTACGGGCGGCATGGAAAAAGCGTGTATTTCTCTGGCCAATGCGCTGCGTCGCCGTGGCCATATTGTGGGAATCGGCTGTGTTTATGGAGAACTGGAAGCGCTGTTTTATCCGCTGGACGAGGACATTGAGCTGAGATCGTTCATGCAGGGAAGCGGGCGTTCGTTTCGCTCACCCCGGTTGGGACGCTGTCTTACCCCCTGGGGAAAAGCCGTGCGGGAGATACTTCGCCCGTTCAGCAGAAAGTGGGCAGCTGCCTGGAATGAACACTGTGAAGTCCGGTTGATTCAGAATGGCATCCGCGGGGTGTTACAGCAGTTCCAGCCGGATATCATCGTCTCTTTTCAGCCTAATATGACTTATTATTTGCAGTACGCTGTAGGAAATAGTGTTCCGCTGATAACGTCTTTTCGATTTAATGCGGATCATTTGATGCGGAAAGCCACTGAATTGGAGATTCGCGGTTTGAATGCATCCGATGTGATTCATGTGCTGCTTCCTTCCTATGCGGCGGCTTTCCCGCATTACGGCGTTAATACCAGAGTGCAGTATATTCCCAATGCCATTCCGCAGTGCAGTCAACCAGCCGAGCTGGATGCATCTCGTGCGGTGCATCGCATTGTAGATGCCGCGCGGCTGAATCGGGAACAGAAACGGCAGCATCTGCTCGTGGAGGCCTTTGCACGGCTGGCGGATGATTTCCCGGACTGGCAGGTTGAACTCTGGGGGGACGACGCTCATTACGCCGGCGGCTATACCGGTGAGATTTTACGCTTTATCCGGGATCGACATCTGGAAGACCGCGTGCGTATCTGTGGGAAAACACACGATGTGGAGAGCGTTTATCGGCAGGCAGATATTTTCTGCATTCCCAGTGCTTATGAAGGATTCAGCAACGCGCTGGGAGAAGCGATGAGCGCAGGTCTGCCTGCCGTGGGCTATGCTTCCTGTCCCGGAGTCAATGAGGTCATACGGGACGGGGTGAACGGATTTCTTGCAGATGATGGCGTAGAAGCTCTGGCGGCCTCTCTGCGCCGGTTGATGGAGAATCAGGAGCTGCGTGTGCGCATGGGGCGCGCGGCGCATGAATCGATGAAAGAATTTTCTCCAGACCAGGTCTGGAATGCGTGGGAAAATCTGCTGATGGAAACCGTGAGTGCACATGAGACAGCCAATCATCGTTATAAGGGAGCGGGAACATGAAAAAAAACACCATCTCCATCGTTGTGCCTGTATATAAGGTCGCCGCCTATCTGCCCCGTGCGCTGGACAGCGTGCTGGCACAAACATATGCGGCATGGGATATGATTCTCGTAGACGACGGATCGCCCGATCGGTGCGGAGACATCTGCGACGCCTACGCTGCAAGAGACAGCCGTATCCGCGTGATCCACAGGGAAAACGGCGGCGTCAGCGCGGCGCGAAATACCGGCCTCGCTGCAGCCGATGGCGAGTACCTTTTCTGCCTTGACCCGGACGATTATCTCGCGCCGGATGCGTTGGAGATCCTTCTGGAGGAGCTGCGGACCGCCGGAGCGGATATCGCCGTTGGCGGGCACAATCGCGTGGAAGCCGATGGGCTCATACACTGCGACTCCGCTGTCTGGCCTGATATAACGGATACGGAAGAGATTCAGCGGGCCATTCTGCTGAACCGCCTGCCCAATTTCGTCTGGGGCCGGCTTTACCGGAGAGAGATCTGGGACGGAGTCCGCATGCCCGAAGGGGAAGTTATGGAGGACCTCTACGTCTGCCCGTCCCTGTATGTGAAAGCCCGGCGCATTGTGTTGGACCGACGGCCGGTATATTTTTACAGTCATGAAAATATCGGGAGCATCATGGCTGTGAGCGGGGAGAAATATGCCCGCCTGCGGTATGGAAAATTCCTCGCCTGGCGGGAGCACGAGCGTGTCGCCTGTGCACATTTCCCAGACTGTATGGAGACCTGTGCGGCGGAAGCTTTTTATGCAGGCGTGCGGGCGTACTGCCTTGATGTGGGGAAAAATATATTGACTGAAGAAGAACGGCGGAATATTGAGACATATATAGCGGAACATCCGCACACGCAGGTAGCGGGGAAAATCCGGTGGATGGCCGGGCTCATTGAACGTCGGCGGCATGGGCCGCTTCTTCTGCTGGGGGCGTTGCAGCGACGGCTGGTCGATCATCAGCAGCGGCGGCGAAAGAAGAAAATGAAACGGAAATTGGCAGCGCGTACGGCAGAGTCTGAGAGAAATCCGGGAGGCGGAGCATGAAAATCGTCATTGCTCATTTCAACAGCGCCTATGTACGCATGCCCGGCGGCGTGGAAAAGGTGACGTGCAGTTTCGCGAACGCCCTGCACCGGCGCGGCCATGAGGTGACCATCCTTTTCCGGGATTCCAAGCTGGGCCATGCCTATTTCCCGCTTGATGAAGGCATCCCCGAGCATAATATTCTCTATAACGATGAGGACTGCCGCATCATTCAGGACAAGTTGCCTGCGGAAATCCGGTTGAAGCGGGAATTTTTCCGCCTGTTCAGCGCGAAAAAAGCGCATGAAATCAATGCGGTGGCCAAAGGGCGGGCCTACGGTCCGGCTATCCGGAAATGGCTGGACCGCCTTCAGCCGGACGTCATCGTTGCTACGTCCATGCCGTCTGCGAAATACGTCGTGGAAGACGCCGTTGCGGAAGCACCGGTCATCACCATGATTCACTCCCAGCCGTCCGTGCAGTTCGCGGCCATTTCTCCCGCGGAGCACCGCGCGGTGAGCCGCTGCGCGGGCATCCAGATCCTGCTGCCCTCCGGCGTGGAAGAGACGCGACGCGTTTTCCCGGATCTGCCCATCCATGTGATTGGGAATGCCGTGGCAATTCCGGACTGGCAGGCGGAACTCGGACAGGAAAAGGGACGGTACCATCTCGTTTGCGTGGGGACGGTGAATCCCAATAAGAACCAGAAACTCGTCGTCGAAGCCTTCGCTTCTCTGGCGGACCGTTTCCCGGACTGGGACGTGGAACTCTGGGGCAAGACCGACGAACGGTATGCTCGTCCGCTTCGGGAATATATCAAAAAACAGGGCCTGACGGAGCGCGTCTTCCTCAAAGGGCTGACGAAAGATGTGGACAGCGACATCTACCGTAGAGCTGATCTTTTCGCGATTCCCAGCAAGAGGGAAGGATTCCCTCTCTCTCTGACCGAAGCCATGGCCGCGGGGTTCCCCGCGGTCGGTCTCCGCACCTGCCCCGGTGTGAACGAGCTCATTGAAGACGGTCGGACGGGCTATCTGGTAGACGAGAGTCCGGCGGCCATGGCGGACGCCCTCGCCCGGCTCATGGCGGACCGCGCTCTCCGTGTACGCATGGGACAGGCTGGACGGAAAGCGGTGCAGGTCTACGCAGCGGAACGCATCTGGGACCAGTGGGAGCAGCTCCTCGAAGAGATTGCGGGAAAGGCATAATATGGACGGAAAATCTTTTTCTTACAGCGATATTTTCCCGGGCAGGACGGTGCTCGTCTTTGTTCCACATGAAGATGATGAAATCAACGTGGCCGGCGCGCTCATGGCGGGACTGCGGCAGGAAGGCTTTCGCGTTATCTGTGCCTTTGCCGCCAATGGGGACCGGAGCTATCTCGCTGAGACCCGCATTGCTGAAGCACTCCGGTCTCTCGCCGTTCTCGGCGTACCGGCGGAAGACGTGGTATTCCTCGGCTATCCCGACGGCGGCCTTGACGCGGCGCGGTGTGTCTTCATGCATGGTCGGGAAGGCGTGCTCACGGTGGAAGGGCGCTCCGCCACCTACGGCGCGGCGGGAAAGCCAGACTTCGCCATGGCCCTCCGTGGGGCGCATCAGCCCTATACCTGGCGGGGATTTCTCGACGATGTGCGGGATCTTCTTTTACATTATCACCCGGACGGTATTGTCGCCGTAGACTTTGATTCCCATCCGGATCACCGCATGTGCTCCATCGCCGTGGAAACCGCGCTCGGAGAAATTTTGAATACGAAGGGAAATACCTGGCATCCCGTTGTGTTGAAAACTTTTGCGTACAATACGGGCTTTGAATCGGTAAAAGATTTTTATGCGGACAATCTGCTTTCTACGGTATTCAATCGGGCGCGTATCATGGACGAAGCGCTCACTACGGACAATCCTGTCCTCGAATGGGAGCATCGCCTTCGCCTTCCCGTACCTGCCGATTGCCGTGTGCCTTTGCTGTGGAAGAACCGCGTTTTTCAGGCCTGCCGGGCCCATCTTTCCCAGCGTGCTTTTCTTCGGGCAGACCGTATCATCAATGGGGATGAAGTCTTCTGGCTTCGCCGCACCGATAGCCTCCTCTTTGAAGGGCGAGTTACGGCTTCTTCCGGGGACAGCCGGCATCTTCATGATTTTCGTATGATCAATGCGCGGGACATTTGTCCGAAGCATGATGTCGTCCTGACGGGCTGCCTGTGGGTGCCCGATGCGGACGACCCGGAGAAAGTCTGCCGATGCACCTTTGATACGCCCCGCCGCATCGAGGCCGTGTCTTTCTATGGCAATCCGAATAATACCGGCCGCATTACCCGGGGGCGGCTCACTTTCAGCAATGGCTATGCCTGTGATGTGCCTGCTCTCTGTCCGTTTGGACGGGAGACCGCCGTACCCCTTCCGCCGCAGGAATCAGTGGAATGGGTGGAATTCCGCGTGCTGGAAACGGAAGGGGAAGAGGCCGGACTCTCCGAGTGGGAACTATTCGGGAAGAAGACAATGCCCGGCAAAGTCCTCCACATTCTGGCCGACGGGAACTTCGCGTATGACTGGACCGTCACGGCGGGGTCGCCTGGCCCGGAAATTTCCGCGTATACCTTTGGCATTACGGGAGAGATTCGCTGGTACTGGGATGGTGCGTCCTGCACGCTCGCAGACATTCAGGCCTGCTGTGCTGCAGGCATCAGCGCAAGCCATACTCTCCGTGCCGAGGCGGATGGTCTCGTTTCTGAAGTGCGTCTTCTTCCCCTGACGGCAGGACAGCGTATGCGGCGCCGATTGGCCATGCGTGCGGATCGTCTCCGTGTCTGGTGGGAAAAGCAGCGCATCAAACCGGCGCATCATCGGCTGCGTCAGATGAAACGGAATAGAAAATGAAAGGGGAAAAGAACGGCGTCAGCCGTTCTTTTTTGATGCCACATACGAAAGAATGAAATATATGTTAAATTATTTTATGACGCACAGGAATAAATTGCATAATAAAGGATGCTGTAATATCTTAATCATAGCGAAATATCTTCGACAGAATATAGAATTGCCAATGAAAAGTAAACCCCGGAGGCAGAGACGATGAAAGTTTTTATGGTTCATTTTATGAAATTTGCCGGCATTGCGGGCGGATTGGAGCGGCTGCTTTGTAATCTGTCTAATGCCTTGAGTCATCGGGGACACGAGGTGTATATTCTTACATATGATGAAAAAAGCGGTGAACCTTTTTATCCGCTGGATTCGTCAGTCCAACTGGTGAATCTCTGGCAGATGAATCATGAGCCGGAAAGAATGCCGTTGCGGAAAAAGCTGGGCCGGGAAATTACGCGTCTCCGGGGGCCGCAGGCCATGGCGGGCTGGTATGAGCGGTACCGCGCGGCGTATATCGTGCCTGAGGCAAAAAAACTGTACGACAGCATTCGGCCCGATGTAATTCTGGTTTATAAACACAATTCCAGCTGGCTCGTGTCGCAGTTCAGCGGGGAGTGTCCGGTGATTCAGCTATGTCGGAACGATCCACGCACCCGCTTCCCCGAAATGAGCGCCGGACAGCGGAGGGCCATCTCACAGGATGCACTGATTCAGGCGCTTACGCCGCAGTTTCAGAGGATGCTGCAGGAGGCGTTTCCCTATACGAAGACGATATGCATTCCCAATGCGGTGCCGCAGTTTTCCCATCATGCAGACCTCTCGGCGGAAAAGAAAACATATACCGTCCTCTGTACGGGGCGGCTCACGCGGGAATCGAAGCGCCAGCACCTGCTGATTGAAGCTTTCGCCCGGCTGGCGGACGAGTTTCCCGCCTGGCATGTCGATATCTGGGGCGACGGCAAGGAAGAGTACAAACGGCAGCTGCGGGACCAGATTACGGAGCTGCATCTGGAGGGGCGGGTATTCCTGCGGGGGATCACGAAGCAGATTTATCAGGAATATCCGAAGGCGGATCTCTTTGCGTTTCCCAGCGCCTTTGAAGGATTTCCCAATGCCATGGCAGAAGCCATGAGCGCGGGACTGCCGGTGGCGGCCTTCGCTTCGTGCAGCGGCGTCAATGAAATTCTGCGGGACGGCGAGACAGGATTCCTCACGGCGGACGGCGCGGAAGCTTTCGCTGACGGCCTGCGAAAACTCATGGCCAGTCGGGAGCTGCGCGCCGTCATGGGAGCGGCAGCCGCCCGGGACATGGCGCGCTTTGCGCCGGAGAAAATCTGGGATTTGTGGGAAAACACGCTGGAAAGGGAGGCAGAGCGGAAAAAATAAAACGGGGAATCCGGACGGAGCGGCGGGACATCCGAGGGACGGCGGCTTTTCCCGGCGGGTCCGTGGATACGAGGATGGTGAATGGCAGCGGCGTTTCCGGAGAGGGAGCGCCGTTTTCCTGTGGCGCAGATTGGATGGGCGGTTTATAATTGAGCGTAAAACCTTTATAATAGAATAAAACTTGTAACGTCATACGTAACGTGTGACATAGGGGTATAGAGGAGGAACGCGTATGAAAATTGCCATTGCGGGGACGGGCTATGTGGGCCTGTCGAACGGGATTCTGCTGGCGCAGCACAATGAAGTGGTGGCGCTGGATATCATTCCGGAGAAGGTGCAGATGCTGAATGAGAAGAAATCGCCCATCGTGGATGCGGAGATTTCCGAATATCTGGCGGAGAAGCCGCTCCATTTCCGGGCGACGCTCGATCCGAAGGAAGCTTTCACCGGCGCGGATTATGTCATCATTTCCACGCCTACAAATTACGACCCGGATAAAAATTTCTTTGATACGTCGTCTGTGGAATGCATCATCGAGGAAGTGCTGGCCATCAATCCCCAGGCGGTCATGGTCATCAAATCCACGGTGCCCGTGGGCTACACCGCGCAGATGAAGGAGCATTATCACACGGACAATCTCATTTTCGCGCCGGAATTTCTCCGCGAGGGCAAAGCGCTCTATGACAATCTCTATCCCTCCCGCATCGTCGTGGGCGAGGACTCCGAACGGGCGCGCACCTTTGCGCATCTCCTTGCAGAAGGGGCGATCAAGAAGGACATCCCCATGCTCTTCACCGGCTCCACGGAAGCGGAGGCCATCAAGCTCTTTGCGAATACGTACCTCGCGCTCCGCGTGGCGTACTTCAATGAGCTCGATTCCTATGCGGAAATGCGGGGCCTCAGCACGGCGCAGATCATCAAGGGCGTGTGCCTCGACCCGCGCATCGGCGATTTCTACAATAATCCCTCCTTCGGCTACGGCGGCTACTGCCTCCCGAAGGATACGAAGCAGCTCCTCGCGAATTACAGCGACGTGCCGCAGAATCTCATCTCCGCCATCGTCGCGGCAAACCGCACGCGGAAAGACCATATCGCGGACATGATCCTCGCGCGGCATCCGAAAGTCGTAGGCGTGTACCGCCTCACCATGAAGACCGCGTCGGACAATTTCCGCGCTTCCGCCATTCAGGGCGTGATGAAACGCATCAAGGCGAAGGGCATCGAGGTCATCGTGTATGAGCCCACGCTGAATGCGCCGGACTTCTTCCATTCCCGCGTGGAGAACGATCTGGAGGCCTTCAAGCGGGAGAGCGACGTCATCGTGGCGAACCGCCTTTCGGACGATCTGAAAGACGTGAAGGACAAAGTGTATACCCGCGATCTCTTCTCGCGGGATTGAAGGAGGCGCCATGGCACAGTTTCAGCCTTTTGACCCCGCGAAGACCGTTTTCATTACCGGCGCGGCGGGATTTATCGGATTTCATCTGGCGCGCCGCCTGCTTTCCCTCGGCGCGGCCGTGGTCGGCCTGGACAATCTGAACGACTATTACGACGTGGCCCTGAAAGAGAGCCGTCTCGCCATTCTGGAAAAAGAACCGAAATTCACCTTTGTGAAAGGCGATCTGGCGGACGAAGCGTGCGTGGAGAGAATCTTTGCGGACTTCCATCCCGACATCGTGGTGAACCTCGCCGCGCAGGCGGGCGTGCGCTACAGCATCGACCATCCCCGTTCGTACATCCAGTCAAACATCGTGGGCTTTTTCAATATCCTCGAAGCGTGCCGCCATCATCCCGTGGAGCACCTGCTCTTCGCGTCCAGCTCCTCCGTGTACGGCATGCAGCGGAAGACGCCCTTCGCGACCACGGACAACGTGGATCACCCCATCAGCCTCTATGCGGCGACGAAGAAATCGGACGAGCTCATGGCCTATACCTACAGCCATCTCTACGGCATCCCCGCCACGGGCCTGCGCTTCTTCACCGTATACGGCCCCTTCGGCCGCCCGGACATGGCGTATTTCAAATTCACCAATAAAATCGTCCGGGGCGAACCTATCCAGATTTACAACAACGGCGACATGTACCGCGACTTCACCTACATCGACGACATCGTCCGCGGCGTGGAGAATATGCTCTGCAATCCCCCGAAGCCGAACGACATGGGAGACCGGTACAAGGTGTACAACATCGGCAACAACAAGCCGGAAAAGCTCATGGACTTCATCCGTACGCTGGAAGAAGCCATCGGGCAGGAAGCGCAGAAGGAATACCTCCCCATGCAGCCCGGCGACGTATACCAGACCTACGCCGACGTATCCGATCTCATCCGCGACTTCGACTTCAAGCCCGACACATCCATCAAAGAGGGGCTCGGTCATTTTGCGAAGTGGTATAAGGCATACTACGGGAAATAAAAAAGAAGCTCTGCGGATTCAGCAGGGCTTTTTGCGTGAGGAAATCCTGTGTCTTCGCGCCCGCGATGAGGCTGGATGAGAAATGACGGCGCAGGGAACGCTGTGGAGAGGACCGCTCTGGCAATGGGGGCTCGGTGTGATTTTGACGGAGAGTGAGCAGATTTCACGAAAGAAATTCTAAATTTTCTAAATTATAGTTGCGGGGGGGGTGTTAAAGTGTGGTATATTGACGGTAACCGGGAAGACATCCCCAGCTTCTCCGGTGGACAGAATCGGACGAAACGGGCGGCACAGAGGAAACAAGGCAACTCGCGCAGCGGCTCCTTTCTGAAGGTTCTCGAAAAAATTCACGGGGAAAAAGAAAGGAGCGAAGAATTATGAAAAAAATTCTCGCAATGGCAGCTGTAGCTGCTCTCGCTGCAGGCGCATCCGCTTATGCAGCCAATCCGTTCTCCGATGTGTCCACCTCCGACTGGGCATATCAGGCAGTGGCTGATCTCTCTGATCAGGGCATCGTAGAAGGCTATCCGGACGGCACCTTCAAAGGCCAGACGAACATCACCCGCTACGAAATGGCGCAGATCGTAGCCCGCCTGATGGCGAAAGAAGACCAGTACAATGCGGAACAGCGCGCCACCATCGACAAACTGGCTGCTGAATACGCAGACGAACTGGACAGCCTCGGCGTACGCGTAAGCAACCTCGAAAAGAAAGTGGGCAACATCTCCTGGAGCGGCGATGCCCGTATGCGTTACATCAGCGGCGACAACAGCGCTGACGAAACTTGGGACGGCCGTGTCCGCATCAACATGAAGGCGTATGTCAATGACCAGACCACCATCAACGCCCGTCTCTCCACCGACAACGTTGACTGGAAGGGCGACGAGGACGGCGATATGGGCGCAGAAGTCCTGAACGTCACCCATCAGTTCGGTGCTGTCGATATCAAACTCGGCCGTTATGGCATGAGCCTCGGCAACCAGGGTGGCTGGCTCTATGGCAGCTCCTGGGGCTTCGACGGCGCTGAAATCGGCGCGCAGCTCGGCAAAGTAGACCTCGCAGTCGGCTATGGCCAGTTCAACCGCGGCGATCATCTGAAAGATCAGGATACCTTCTACGCGAAGGCTGACGCCGACCTCGGCTCCTTCGATCTCTATGCGGCATACTATGCAGCGCAGGAAAAGAATCCGATCACTGATTATGACATCTGGGGCGTTGGCCTCGTAGTGCCGGTCAGCGACTTCCGTGTATTCGGCGAATACTGGCAGAACACCACTGCGGATGCAAACGATGACGCCTGGAACGCAGGCATCGGCTACGGCGCGAAGAACCTGAAGAAACCGGGCACTTGGCAGCTGGATGTAGCTTACAATGACGTAGGCTCCAACGTATACCTCGGCGGCACCGGCGCGCAGGCGGATATCTGGAACTTCATTGAAGACAGCGGCACGAGCGTATCCTTCTGGAATGCCATCGCAGAAGTCACCCTCATGCAGAACGTTTACCTCCACGGCGAATATGCATTCGCAGCGGATGCAGACAACGGCGAAGATCCGGACGACACCTGGACCGTCTCCCTCAACTACGTATTCTAATCTCTCCTGCGAGAGCAGATACGCGGCTTGAACCAAAAAGAGAGAATCTGAAAAGATTCTCTCTTTTAAATTGCGGGAAAATTCGTTTTCAAACAATTTTTTATCGGCGGTAACAACGATACATGTAAAAATAGTTAGAAATAACAAAACGGGAAGCATTGCGCCTTGCAGCTGAAAATATCGTATGCTATATTAATGACAACCGCCGGAAGCATCCTCACGCCGGCGGCGGACGAAGCGAAACGGAAAAAGACGACACAGAGGAAACAAGGCAACTCGCGCAGACGCTTTTCCCCGATCGCTCCCGAAAAAATTCCGTGAGGAACAAAGAAAGGAGCGAAGAATTATGAAAAAAATTCTCGCAATGGCAGCTGTAGCTGCTCTCGCTGCAGGCGCATCCGCTTATGCAGCCAATCCGTTCTCCGATGTGTCCACCTCCGACTGGGCATATCAGGCAGTGGCTGATCTCTCTGATCAGGGCATCGTAGAAGGCTATCCGGACGGCACCTTCAAAGGCCAGACGAACATCACCCGCTACGAAATGGCGCAGATCGTAGC
Organism: uncultured Veillonellaceae bacterium; assembly: GCA_958348245.1. GTDB lineage: Bacteria > Bacillota > Negativicutes > Veillonellales > Dialisteraceae > UBA1822. The sequence goes on from CATVYJ010000007.1 coordinate 55,114, forward strand.
CCGCCTGATGGCGAAAGAAGACCAGTACAATGCGGAACAGCGCGCCACCATCGACAAACTGGCTGCTGAATACGCAGACGAACTGGACAGCCTCGGCGTACGCGTAAGCAACCTCGAAAAGAAAGTCGGCAATATCTCCTGGAGCGGCGATGCTCGTATGCGTTACCAGAGCAACGATAACGGCACTGACGAAGGCTGGAACGGCCGTCTGCGCATCAACATGAAGGGCCAGGTCAATGACTCCACCACCGTCAATGCTCGTCTGTCCACGGACACCGTTGACTGGAAGGGCGACGATGACGGCGATGTCGGCATGGAAGTCATGAACGTAAAGCATGACTTCGGCGCTTGGGATGTCACCCTCGGCCGTTACGGCGTATCCTTCGGCAACCAGGGCGGCTGGCTCTATGGCAGCTCCTGGGGCTTCGACGGCGCGCAGATTGCCGCTCAGTTCGGCAAAGTAGACCTCGCAGTCGGCTATGGCCAGTTCAATCCGAGCAGAAGCCCGAAGTCTATCGTAGGGAATGCTGCGGGTGAATATGTAAGCGGCGCTGTCCTCAATCAGGATTCCTTCTATGCAAAAGCCAATGCGGACTTCGATGCGTTCGACCTCTATGCGACCTACTACACCAACACCGAAACCAAGAACTCCGGCGCAGATTATGACATCTGGGGCGTCGGCCTGAATGTGCCGATCAGCCAGTTCCGTGTGTTCGGCGAATACTGGGAAAACACCACGTATGACGGCAAAGGCGACGACGCCTGGAACGCAGGCATCGGCTACGGCAAGCGCGATCTGAAGAAAGTCGGCAGCTGGCAGCTCGACCTCGCTTACAATGATGTGGGCGCAGGCGTATATCTCGGCGGCGCCGGCCTCCAGACCGACATGCTCAACACGCTGAAATACAGCGGAAAGACCCAGACGGAAGGCACCAATTTCGCGAAATATGACGAAATTAAATTCTGGAACGCGATCGCTGAAGTGACCGTTATGCAGAACATGTATGTTCATGCAGAATATGCTTTCGCTGCTGACGGCGACGGCGCAACCGGCGATCCGGACGACACCTGGACCGTCTCCCTCAACTACGTATTCTAATTTCTTCGGAAATGACCATACGGAAAAAAGAGAATCCCTCGGGATTCTCTTTTTTGCTGTGGTTTTACTCATCTTCACAGTCATCGGTATACATTATCATGGTGTGTTATTTATGATATAATATACCATTGATATCTGATAGAGTATAAAATAAAAAGTAATGCAGCAGATATAACTGATAAAGTTGAATACAATAGAAAAATGGAAGATATATCTGTGATATGCTGACAGGTATTTCAAAAATGAACACCGCTGCGCGGCGGGGGAGACTATCCTGAATTATCTGAAATATTGTGTGGAAGCGTTTCTCTTCTATCCGGCGAAGCGGCAGGATCTTCGGGGAAAGTAGAGCCTTTCCGTGGGGGAGAAATACTATCTGGCGGACCACGGCATCCGTGAGTTCGGCGCGTATGCGGGCAGCCGGGACAATTTCCCCAAGTATGTGGTATCCATGGATGAAATTTCCATGGGACAGGACGGCATCCGCCGCTGCCATATCCGGGATTTTCTGCTCGCGCCGGCATGGGGGTAAGCATGTCATCATCCCTGGGCGCCGCTGCGAAGGGATGACTGTAAAATACAAAAGCTCTGCGGATTCGGCAGGGCTTTTTGCGTGAGGATTATTTTTCGAGATGGCTGTGGTAGTACCAGGCAGTGTGGCACAGCGTGAGGTAAAGCAGCAGCTCCGACAGCTCTTCAATGGTCTGATCCTGCAGGGTATGGAACATGGCGTGATGATCGCCCAGTGTGACGAACGCCATGCAGAGGACGAGCAGTACAAAATGTCTCCACGGGAGAGCGATTCCGTGAAAGACCTGCCGCCACGGCGTGTACCGCGCGAGACCGTACAGACAGAGTGCGGCGGCGAGGCCGATCGCGATGTGAATCTCCGTATGAAACGGCATATCTGCGGATGCCACCAGGATGGGTTCGCCGGTCTCCGTATGGCCCAGAGGGAAAAAGACGCGGCCCCAGGAGAGCTCCCGCAGCGCAAGGATGAGGAAGACGCCTGCGGCGGACTGCCACATCCGGGAAAGAGACAGGGATGCGCTGCGGCCGTAGTGCAGGCAGAGCGCGCAGCCGCTGAGCAGCGTCAGTACCTGTGTGTTTTCGATGGGGCCGTTTTCCACATTTGTCCAGTACGGCAGTACAAAAGACAGCGGAAAAATCAGAAGCGCATACAGCAGGAGCAACCGCCATGTGCGGCGAAGATGAGGGGAAAGCATGGAACGTCTCAACTTTCAAATGAACATAAAAGAAAATATAAAAATATATGTAATTAAGAATAATTTAAAATATAATATCATAAAACTGCTGATTTTTCAAAAGAGAATTTTTTCGTGGATTTCTTTCAGTAAAAAAGCGGGGATACGGACGCATCGGCACTTTCTATAGTGCCGATGAAGTACAAGTGTGATACAATAAAAAGAAAAATGCGCCGCAGCGGGCGGCGTTCGTAGAATGGATAAAGGCAGTGCATGGCATGACGGAAAAGGTAGGAAAAAGACGCGGGCCGGGCGGGCTTCTGCCCAAACTGGTGCTGGCGGCAGGCGACTATCTCGCGATCCTCGCGGCGGAATGGGCGGCGCTCACCCTGCGCAATTTTTTCATGACCTACAGCGTGTATCATATTTCCCCGGCGTATTTTTTCCTCATTACGCCGTTTATTTTCCTGAGCTTCCTGTATATGAACCGGCTGTACAGCGGGAAACTGCTCTTCTATCAGGCGGTGGAGAAAATTTTCTGGTCCTGTGTGTACAGCGTGACCTTCGCGGTGGTGCTGCTGTTCGTGGGAAAAGTAGCGGAAGAAGTGTCGCGCCTCTATGTGGGGCTGCTTGCCGTGCTGGGATTCTGCTTCCTGGCGGGCATGCGGTATCTGCTGAAGCGCACGCTGGGACGGACGGCCCTTCTCCGTACGCCCGTGCTCATTGTGGGCGCAGGGCTCACGGCGGATGCAGTGGTCGGCGAATTTCAGAAAGACAGCGGGCTTAACTACGAAGTGGTGGGCTTTCTCGAGGACCACACGCCGAAGACAGACTGGGCAAAAGAGTATCCCGTGCTCGGCGGATTTGACGATCTGGAAAGGGTCGTCGCCGCGACCGGCGTGCGGCACGTCCTCATCGCCGCGCCGGGCCTTTCGCAGGATCGGCTGGCCAATCTGCTGTACCGCGCCCAGTCCATCTGCTCCGACGTGGGCGTCGTGCCGAATCTGGTGGAAGTGCCCATGTCGAACGTGGAAGTGGAATCCTACTACGATGCGAAAGTGATGATTCTTCACGTGCAGAACAACCTCGCCCGGTGGTCCAACCGCACGGCCAAGCGTGTCTTCGACGTGGTCATGACGATCCTTGGCGGACTTATGATTTCCCCTATCCTTCTCGGCGTGGCGCTCTGGGTGTACCGGGACTCTCCGGGACCCGTCATTTACAAACACCGCCGCGTGGGAAAAGACGGGAAAGAGTTTGACTGCTATAAATTCCGCAGCATGTGCGTGGACTCTGCGGAACGGCTCCAGAAACTGCTCGATACGGATCCCGAAGCGCGGAAAGAATGGGAGACCTCCTTCAAGCTGAAAAACGACCCGCGCATCACCCGGTCCGGCGCGTTCCTGCGCAAGACCAGCCTCGATGAGCTCCCGCAGCTCCTGAACGTGCTGAAAGGCGAAATGAGCCTCGTCGGTCCGCGGCCCATCATTCAGAAAGAAGTGCCGCGGTACGGCGAATTTATCAAAGAATACTACATGGTGCGCCCCGGCATCACCGGCATGTGGCAGGTGAGCGGCCGCAGCGACATCGACTACCCCGAGCGCGTCCGCATGGACAGCTGGTACGTCCACAACTGGTCCGTCTGGCTCGACCTCGTCATGCTCTGGCGCACCGTCAAAGTCGTAGCAGGCCGCAAAGGCGCGTATTGAGGGTGAATGGGAATATATGCAGATCGTACATGTGACGGAATGTCTGGCCGGCGGCGTGCTCACATTTCTGCTGAACCTGACTAAGGCGCTGGATGAAGAACAGCACGTTATTATTTACAGTCGAAGAGACAATACGCCGGATGATGTAGAATCACTGTTTGGAAGTAATGTCAAAATGGTTCCGTGGAAATATGCGGGGAGAGAAATCCGCGCAAAACAGGACTTGCTGGCTTTACTTGAACTCATGCGGCTTTTACGGCAGTATTTGCAGGCAGATGTGGTGCAGCTCCATTCCAGCAAAGCCGGTTTCCTGGGGCGGTTTGCGTGCCGGCTCCTCGGCAGGACGAAAAAAGTATTCTATCTGCCGCACGGACTCTCCTTTGCACGGGAAGATGTGGGCGCTAAGAAAAAGAAATTCTATACCTGTCTGGAAAAGCTGGGAAATTCATTTTGTGGTGATGTTATTGCCTGTTCTAATTCAGAAAGAGATCTGCTTGTTAAAAACGGTATCTGCAATGTGCACGTCATTAACAATGGCATTGAAGTGTCTGCAACACTACCGGCATATCGGAAGTTTGAGTATCCTCTGGTAATAGGGACCACCGGACGACTGACTTATCAGAAAAATCCGACCTTATTCAATGAAATTGCTAAAGCCTTTCGTGGGGATGATCGGGTGAGATTTCTGTGGATCGGTGACGGGGAGTTATGCGAGGCCATTGAACCGGCAGAAAATGTGGAAGTAACTGGTTGGCTGACGCCGCAGAAGGTACAGGAGCAGGTACGTCATATGGATGTGTATCTGTCTACCGCTTTATGGGAGGGACTGCCTTATGCGGTTATCGAAGCGATGAACGTGGGAAAACCGTTGCTGCTTTCAGATTGTATCGGTAATGTGGATCTGGTAAATATGGGACAAAACGGGTTCCTCTATCATACGGAAGAGGAATGCATTCAATGCATCAAATGTTTTCTGACAGAGCCGGTTCAAATCCATCGTATGGGGCGGCAGTCGTATTCACTAGTGAAAGAAAACTTTGATGTGAAAACGATGGAGGACCAGTACAGAAAACTGTATAAATCATAAAAATCGTAAGATTCGAAACTGAATAGATACGGTATAAATGGGGACAGTCAATGGTGAGGATAAATGAAAAAGCTCCGGATCGTAGTAGCAGGAAAATATTGGTCACCGGCGGGGCCGGATTCATCGGAAGTAACTTCATTTACTACGAACTGGCGCATTCGGACGATCAGATCCTCTGCTTGGACAAACTGACCTATGCGGGGAATCTGGAGAGCCTTGCGCCTGTCTGGGACGATCCGCGTTTTGTCTTTGTGCGCGGCGATATCGCGGACCGACAGTTTGTCTATGACCTTTTTGAAAAAGAAATGCCCGATGTGGTGGTGAATTTCGCTGCAGAGAGCCATGTAGACCGCTCCATTGCCAATCCGGGCGTTTTTCTTGAAACGAACATCATGGGCACCGGCGTGCTGCTCGACGCGTGCCGCACGTACGGTATCCGCCGTTTCCATCAGGTGTCCACGGACGAAGTGTACGGCGACCTGCCGTTAGAACGGAAAGATTTATTCTTCACGGAGACTACGCTGCTTCATGTGTCCAGTCCCTATTCTTCCTCAAAAGCGTCGGCAGACCTCCTCGTGCAGGCGTGGCACCGCACCTATGGCGTGCCTGTGACGATTTCCCGCTGCTCCAACAACTATGGTCCGTACCAGTTCCCGGAAAAACTCATTCCACTCATGCTTATTCATGCGTTGGAAGACAAGCCGCTTCCCGTCTACGGCGACGGCGCGAATGTGCGGGACTGGCTCTATACGGAAGACCACTGCCGGGCCATCGACCTCATTATCCGCAAGGGGAGAGAAGGAGAAATTTACAATATTGGGGGCCACAACGAGCGGGATAATCTGACCGTAGTGAAGACCATTTTGCACGCGCTGGACAAGCCGGAGTCGCTCATCCAGTACGTGAAAGACCGTCCCGGTCACGACCGCCGCTATGCTATCGATCCGACGAAGATTCACAACGAGCTGGGCTGGCTGCCAGGGACAACATTTGAAGAAGGCGTACAGAAAACGATCCAGTGGTACCTGGAGAACAAAGAATGGTGGAAGCATATCCTGAGCGGCGAATATCGTCTGAAAAATGAAAGGATATTGAATAGAAATTAAGGATCAGCGCGGAAAAAGCAGATTGAGTTCTTGAGGAATAGAAGCCGCAGTTGGTAAAATAAAAGAATTACGTTGTTAATCGATAGAAGATTGAAAAGGTAGCAATATAGCGATTACATTGGGAAAATAGAAAAAAGCGGAATCTGTACTGATCCCGCTTTTTTCTATAGGAGATATCGCGTGCAAAGAAATGGTTCCTACCGAATAGTGTATTTTCTATTTGATCTGATATATAATGACAAAATAAGGATGGCTACAGAGAACGCGCAAAGCGGAAGAGATGTGTTCTATTTAGTTAAAACTTGAACTATAAAATCAAAATCAAGAGAAAAGGAGTGCCCTAATGAATAAAGTGTATATCAAAATTGGAACTACGGAATTCAGTGTAGAAGGAGAAAGTGAATTTATTGCCAAAGAAAGGGAGTATTTCTGGCAAAATATATCCAGGATATTTCAGTTTGATTCTGGCGTATCGACGCAAATTCCGAAAAGAGTGCCTCTTGAGGAGGCGGGAGAAAGGCCGGTGGCTGCTGGCACCTTTCAGCCTATGGCTTCAGACAACAAAGATACTCAAATATCTGCCGCCGTGTTTTTAAAGGAAAAGCAATTTACCAGTGCAGCTGAAGTTGTCATGGGCGCGGCGTATTATCTTACTTGTATAAAACAAATAGAAATCTTTAATGCTGGAGATATTCAAGCGGTAATAGATGAGGCGCAGATTGCCCGTCCAAGTAACATATGGTCAAATATTCGGAGTAATATCAAGCGCGGGTGGCTTCAGGTTATGGAGGAAACTAAGAAGGGAAGAAAGGCGTATAAACTGCAAGAGGCCGGAAAGCGTTGGTGTGAGCAGTACAAAGTACGGTCCGAACCGGAAATAAAAGGATCTTCCCAAGGATTGGGCGGGGTGCTGCTGGTTGCATCAGATTTTTCGAAACTTTCCGTAGGAGAATCTTCTATATCTAAATACTGTGACCCAATGAAAGCAGAAAAATTTCGAGAACAGCTATTGATAGTTATGTATATTTTCATCAAAGAAAAAAATATCCAATTTTTCTCTACAGCGGGACTGATTTCGTTGTTTAAACAGATATTTCATGTATCAATCACTCAACGAAAAATGCGATATGCGCTTCATCACGGAGAGTGGGCTTATCGTAGTAAAATGGAGAAAAAGGAGATTTATTATACCTTGTCCGATGAAGGCCTGCGGGAAGCGGAACGTCTCATTGCAAGATATAAGGCGGGAAAAGGCGGAAAGTAGTATATGACAGAGCAGAGGAGAAATCTGTATTGACGTAAAAAGCATTGAAACGTAATCAGAATCTCGGGGATGGCAATGCAGAGAATATAAGGAGGAAGGCTATATGAATCAGCCGATTGTTGCATTAATGTATGATTTTGACAGGACGCTTTGCACTAAAGATATGCAGGAATATGGATTTATTCCCGAAATCGGAATGGATGCAGGTTCATTTTGGAGACAAGTGAATACATTGACCGATGAACAGGGGATGGATAACATTCTGGCTTATATGTTTTTGATGGTTGAAATGTGTAAGGAGAAAAAGGTTCCTATTACTCGAAAGAAATTTAATGACTTGGGCAAAGGGGTGCAGTTCTTTGATGGAGTGGACACCTGGTTTGAACGGATCAATGAATATGGGAAAGCCCTTGGGGTTCGAATTGAACATTACATTGTTTCTTCGGGGTTGAAAGAAATTATAGAAGGCACGGAGATTGCTCCCTACATGAAGAAAATTTATGCTTGTGAATTCATGTATGATTATACGGGGTCAATCCAGTGGCCGAAATTTGCCGTGAATTATACGGCTAAGACGCAGTTTTTATTTCGAATAAATAAGGGGGTACTGACGATTGATAGTACAAGTGCCGAAAAATTGAATCAGTTTACGCCGGAAAATGATCGAAGGATTCCGTTTCGAAATATGATTTATATAGGAGATGGACTGACGGATGTCCCTTGTATGAAACTGGTGCGTGTCAATGGTGGACAATCCATTGCCGTTTTTGATCCGGAGAAAGGAAAATCAACAGCTAAGGATTTATTAGAAGCAGAACGAGTTAATTATATCGTACCTGCGGAATATGGTCCTGGAAGTGACGTAGAAACGATTGTCAAAGCGATTGTAAAAAAGATTCAGGCTGTGGAAGAAATGCGGTCTTATATGAAGTAATGGATACAATTGGGCAGAGGCGCAATGACTCTGCCTTTTCATTTGTTGCTTCTATATATGAGTTTTCTCATGCGGTATAATAAAGTAGATTGAAAGATAAAATGATTTGACTGTATATATAGATAAAAAATGAACGCCCTCTCGGGGCGGGGAGTTTGGGATGGATGATATTAAGGAGCTGCTGAGCCGGCTGATGCGGCGGGATCAGGATACGGACCGGGCGGCGGATGATCTGAACCGGAAAATCAACGCCATTTACAGCATTTACGCGAATCTGGTGGGGCCGGAGGAGCTGATCGTGCATACGAGCCGGTACGACGCGCTGAAGTATATTCACGATGAGAATCCGAAGGTGCGGCTCATCGGGATGCAGCGCATGATTCTGGAGAGCCGGGACTACAACCGGCCGCCTACGGACGAGGAGATTCCGCTCGTGCTGGACAATCTGGAGGAGAAGCTGTCGGATCTGCTCGCGCGGCGCGCGGTGGAGGAGCAGCTGGAGCGGAAGATTTCCAGCCGCCTCGAGGAGCGCCATCAGGAATATGTGGACGAGATCCGCCGGGAGGTCATCGAGGAGGAGACGGAGGATATCGAGACGCCGCAGACGCGGCACAAGCTGGAGAAGCTGGAGGCGCTCGAGAAGGTGCGTCTCACGGATACGGCCATGAAGGTGCTCCGCCCGCAGAAGATGTCGGAGATCGTGGGGCAGGACCGGGCGGTGGAGGCCATGCTGTCGAAGCTGGGATCGCCGTATCCGCAGCACATGATTCTCTACGGGCCGCCCGGCGTGGGCAAGACGACGGCGGCGCGGCTCGTGCTGGAGGCGGTGCGGGGGCGGAAGCCGTCCGTTTTCCGGGCGGACGCGCCTTTCGTGGAGTGCGACGGCACGACGCTCCGCTGGGACAGCCGGGATATGACGAATCCGCTCATCGGCTCGGTGCACGACCCGATTTACCAGGGGGCGCAGCGGGATCTGGCGGACGACGGCATCCCGGAGCCGAAGCCGGGCCTCGTGACGGACGCCCACGGCGGTGTGCTTTTCATCGATGAAATCGGGGAGCTCGACCCGATTCTCCTGAATAAGCTCCTGAAGGTGCTGGAGGACAAGCGGGTGTATTTCGAGTCCGCCTATTACGACGAGGAGGACGAGTACGTGCCGGCGTACATTCACAAGCTCTTCAAGGAGGGCGCGCCGGCGGATTTCATTCTCATCGGGGCGACGACGCGCCTGCCGGAGGAAATCAATCCGGCGATCCGCTCGCGGTGCGCGGAGATTTTCTTCGAGCCGCTGTCGCCGCAGTCGGTAGCGGCCATCGCGCGGGACGCGGCGGCGCGCCTTCACGTGGCCATGGAGCCGGGCGCGGCGGAGCTCATCAGCGAGTACACCATGGAGGGGCGCAAGGCGGTGAATCTGCTGTCGGATGCGTACGGCCGGGCGGTGTACCGTCGGGGCACGACGGACGGCGCGGTCATCACGGAGGCGCTCGTGCGGGAGACGGCCCGGGCGGCGCGGCTCTCCCCGTGGCGGGAGACGGTGGCTTCGGAGACGCCCCGCGTGGGGCATGTGTACGGCCTCGGGGTCGCGGGCTACTGGGGCAGCATCATCGAGATCGAGGCGGCGGCGTATCCTGCCCGGGAGAAGGGCAAGGGTTCTATCCGCTTCAACGAGACGGCGGGCTCCATGGCGAAGGATTCCGTGGCGACGGCCGCGTCGGTGGTGCGGAAGGCCATCGGCAAGGATCTTTCCGATTACGATCTCCACGTGAACGTCATCGGCGGGGGCAATATCGACGGGCCGAGCGCGGGGTGCGCCATCACGTCGGCTATCCTCTCCGCGGTGGAGGGGCTGCCGCTCCGGCAGGATGTGGCGCTCACCGGGGAGATATCGCTGGCCGGCGAGGTGAAGCCTGTGGGCGGCGTGGCGGAGAAAGCCTTCGGCGCGCGGCAGGCGGGGATGAAAAAGCTCCTCATTCCGGAGAAAAATAAAGACGACATCGGCCCGGATTACCTCGGCATGAAGGTGGTGCCGGTGAAGACCATCGAGGATATTTACAGGGAACTGGTAGCGGGGAAGGAGGACGGCCATGCCCTTTGAGAAGAAGCGGGACCGGAAGCCCGAAGACGCGGGGGCCATGGCCATCGACCGCCTGCCCCCGCAGAATATCCCCGCGGAGCAGTCCGTGCTGGGGGCGATGCTCCTCGACAAGGAAGCGGTGGTCGTGGGGGAAGACCTGCTGCGCCCGGAGGATTTCTACAAGGAAGCGCACGCGGTCATTTTCACGGCCATCCTGAATCTGGCCCATCAGGGCCGGGAAGTGGACATTCTCACCGTGTCGGAAGAGCTGCGCCGCATGGGCCGGCTGGAAGACGTGGGGGGCGTGCTCTATGTGAACGAGCTGCCCACGTACAGCATCGTCACGAAGTCGGTGCGCCGCCATGCGGAGATCGTGGCGGACAAGGCGAAGCTCCGCCGGCTCATCGACGCGGCGAACATGATCGCCGCCGAAGCGTACGCCGGCGAGGACGAGACGCTGGACATCGTGGACGACGCGGAGCGGCGCATCCTCGAAGTGGCGAAGGACGACCGCAAGGGGGACTTCGTCTCTCTCGGGGAAGCGGTGCAGCAGGAGCTGTCCGACATCAATACGAAGTACCAGAACCGCACGGGCATCACGGGCCTGTCGTCGGGCTTCCAGAAGTTCGACGCGCTCACGAGCGGCTTCCAGAAGGGGGACTTCATCATCGTGGCGGCCCGCCCGTCCATGGGGAAGACCGCCTTCGTGCTGAACATCGCGAAGAACGTCGCTCTCGGGGGCAAGAAATCCGTGGCGTTCTTCTCGCTCGAAATGCCCCGGAGCCAGCTCGTGCAGCGCCTGCTCTGCTCGACGGCGCTCATCGACAGCCAGAAGCTCCGCACGGGGCGGCTGTCCACGCAGCAGGAATGGGCGAATCTGGCGAACGCCGCCTCCGTCCTCATGGACGCGCCGCTCTATATCGACGATACGTCGGGCATCACCGTGGCGGAGATCCGCTCCAAGTCCCGCCGCCTCAAGGCGGAGAAGGGGCTGGACCTCATCATCATCGACTATCTCCAGCTCATGCAGAGCCGGGGGACGCGCGCCGGCGACAGCCGCCAGCAGGAGATCTCCGAGATCTCCCGGTCGCTCAAGAGTCTCGCCCGCGAGCTCAACGTGCCCGTCATCGCGCTGTCCCAGCTGTCCCGCAGCGTGGAGGCCCGGCAGGATCACCGGCCCTTCCTGTCGGATCTGCGCGAGTCCGGGTCCCTTGAGCAGGATGCGGACATGGTGAGTTTCCTCTACCGCGAGGCGTACTACAATAAGGAGCTCGAAGCGGACGACGCCCGGCGGAATCTCACGGAGATCATCCTGGCGAAGAACCGCAACGGCCCGGTGGGCACGGTGGAGATGTATTTTGCCGGTCAGTTCACGCTCTTCTACGAGACGACGGACCGGGAGGAACCGGAAGGAGCGTAACGCATGGATCTGTGGGGCAGAGAAGATCCGGAAGACCGGATGGAAGAGGAGAAACCGGCGGAGGCGGCGCATTTCGCGTCGCATGAGGCGCTCGCCGCGGCCATCCATACGTGCGCCGCGTGCCGTCTCCGGAATGAAGGCAATCTGGGGCCCGTCCTTTCCACGGGGCCCGTGCCGTCGCCGCTCATGCTCGTGGGCGAGGGCCCGGGAGGCGTGGAGGACGACGTGGGCGCGCCGCTCGTGGGGCCGTCGGGGCAGCTCCTGGACAAGGCGCTCGCTTCGGTGGGGATCACCCGCGACCGGGTGTATGTGACGAACGTGGTGAAGTGCCGGCCCCGGGGCAACCGTACGCCGGACATTCTCGAAGGGCGCTTCTGCGCGGACAAATGGCTCCGGGAAGAGATCCGGCTGGTGCAGCCGAAAGCCATCGTGGCGCTGGGCAAGGCGGCCCTGCGGTACTTCCTCGGCCATGAGGCGGGCATCGTGCGGAGCCGCGGCCACTGGTTCGAGTGGGAAGGCATCCCCGTCATGCCCACGTACCATCCGGCGTACCTCCTGCGCCAGTACGGACGCGACCTCGTACAGTCCAAGTGGGACGTGTACTACGATCTGAAAGCGGCGAAGGAACGGGCGGCGGCCGCTGCGCCGGACTGGGCGTGGCAGAGCGAAAATCCGCCGGATCTCCTCGCGGAGTACGCGGCGGTGCGGGCCGCACGGCATCAGAAATAAACGGAAACGGTAAGGCGGTCGGTCTTACCGTTTTTTCTGTGCGTCTGCCGCCGGGCGGTGCAGGCGCTTCCGCGCGGGAGGCGGCTTCCGCGTGTCTGCGGGCGGACCGTGTGGGCGCCCGCCCGGACTATGCGGAAAATTTTTTCGGAAAAGATGGAAATTTTTCAAAATTTTATTAGCACTCACTTGACACGAGTGCTAATAACGAATATAATACAGACGTAATCAGGAAGAGGACCTGCAAGGGACCGCCTCCTGAGGAAAATCAAACATCTGACCGGAAAGGAGTCTTGGATATGCGTAGTTTACTTCCTATGTTTGACGATGGATTCTTTGGCAATGGTATGCTGGACTCGTTCTTCGACGACTTCAGCCCGGCGGCAGCGGTGAAGGTTCCGAAGGTAGACATCGAGGAGCTGAAAGACCACTATGAAATCAAAGCCGACCTGCCCGGCTTCACGAAAGACGAAGTGAGCATCACTTACACGAACGACGTGCTCACCATCGAAGCGAAGAAAGACGACACGAAGGAAACGAAGGACGAGGACCGTCACTTCCTGAGACGGGAGAGAGTCGCCACCGCGTTCCGCCGTCAGTTCGCCGTGAAAGGCATTAAGAAAGAAGACATCAAGGCTGACCTGAAAGACGGCATCCTTACCATTTGCCTGCCGAAAGTGGAGCAGGAAGTGGAAAAGGCCCCGTATCACATCCAGATCGGCTGAGATATACCCCTGAGAATTACCCCCTCTCATTTGTTTCATTCTGATCCCCTTTAGCGAGAAGGCCCTGCCCCTTTCGGGCGGGGCCTTTTCGCGCGGCCTGTTTTCCGGAGCAGGAAACATCCCCCGATGCGGCGCAGGGCATCGGGGGATGTTGGCGTGCCGGCCTCATACGAGGCGGGGATCCCGGCGGAGGAACCACGGCACGAGGGGATAGACGAAGACGCCGTCCGGAGCGGGAAGCGCCGTCTCGAAGGTGAGCACGCATTTCTTGTATGTATCCGGCGCGGCGGCGAGGGCGGCCAGCTTTTCTTCCGCCGTTTCGTCCGCGCGGGGGATGAGCTGCCACAGCGCGGGGAGGGCGTCCCGCCCGGTGAGGAAATCCACCGGGCCCCGTGCGGTCTGGACGGTGTGCACCGCGCCGCAGCGGCGGATGAGCTCCATGGCGGCGGCGTTTGCGAGGAGCCGCGCGTCCCGGTCGTCGTCCGCGCCCCAGAGAGAGGTCATGGCGCCGTCGGGGAAGAAGTAGCGCCGGGCGCCGTCGGCGGCGCGCAGCGTGCCGTCCGGCGCGAGATGGAGGAGCGGCGCGGAGAGGAGCAGCCCCGCCGCTTCGAGGCGGCCGAAGGCGGCGCGCAGGGTCTTGGCGAGGAGAGGCCGCCCCGCCCGGCCTGCGGCGGCGCAGAGTTCACGGTCCGTGAGGCAGTCGCCCAGACGGAGGGACACGAGGCGGAGCAGCTTCTCCAACAGGCCCGGGTGGACGGCATTGTCCAGCACTTCGTGGAGAAGCGCCGCGGAGACGCACCCGTCCAGTTCGCTCCGGGGCGCATGGCGGCGGGTCACGCCGGGAAGCGTGCTCTCCGAGACGTAGCGCAGGAGCGCCGCTTCGTCAGGAGCGCGGCTTTCGGCAGAGGCCATTTCCGCAAACGACAGGGGATAGACGGTCTTCACGAGGCAGCGGCCGGGAAGCGCCGCGGAGAAGGCGGGCAGCATGGCCGCGAGGCCCGAACCGGCGAGGTACAGGTCGAAGCGGCTGATGCGGAAGAGCGCGTCCGCAAGGCGCGGGCAGTCGGGGAGCGCCTGCGCTTCGTCGAGAAAGATATAGGCGCGCTCCGCGCCGCGGAGCCGGTCGAGAATGCGCCGGTACAGATGGTCCTGCGGGAAATACCGCAGCATATCCGGATCGGACAGGTCCATGTAGAGAATGCGGCTCTCGGGGACGCCCGATTCCTCGAGGAGACGGATGTACGCCGCGAAGAGCGCGGTCTTGCCCGCGCCGCGCAGGCCCGTGAGCACTTTTACCATTTCCCGGTCCCGGTTCTGCAGGAGAAAGGACAGGTATTCCCTGCGTTCATAGACCACCGGCATGGGGATCACTTCCTTTCTGCAGGGAGAGGCACGTAGGTCTCCCCCAGGGTTTCCGCGCGGAGACGGCCCGCGGTGAGATTGGTCAGGTCCTTTTCGCAGCGGGGCCAGTCCGCGGGGGGCGCGAGGAGAGAGACCGTCACCGTATCGGTGAAGGAGCGCTCCGTCACGCGGAGGGCCGTGCCTTCGATGTACTTCTCAAAGAGGCCCACCGCATCGTAGGGGAGGATGAGGCGCACGGAGAGGTGGGGCGTCATGGTCACGAGATCCGCCGCCCGGCACACCGCCGCCGCCGCGCCGCTGTACGCCCGGGTGAGGCCGCCCGCGCCGAGCTTGATGCCGCCGAAGTAGCGCGTCACCACGAGGACTGTATTGGAGAGGCCCTGCATCTGGAGCACGCGCAGGATGGGGTGGCCCGCGGTGCCCTGGGGTTCGCCGTCGTCTCCGGATTTTTCCAGCGCCTGCCCCGCGCCGATGCGGCAGGCGAAGCAATGGTGCGCCGCGTCGCGAAATTCTTTCACCCGCGCGTCCCGGAAGGCCGCGGCCTCGTCCAGCGAAGAGACGGGCGCGATGTCCGCGATGAAGGTGGATTTCTGGATGTCCGTCGCGGCGCGGCAGGGCCCGGACGGCGCGGTGTAGGGAATGAGCATGGGAACCTCCTTTTTTTCTTCTCATTGTAGCACAAGAGGGGATGCCTCCGGCGGGGCTTTATATATACATATATAGAAAATGGAAAAGGCGTTTTTCTTTTCAGAGAAAATCGGGAGGGAAGCGGGGCGCAGGATGGAAAACGTTTCCCGCGCGGCGCGGGGGCATGACGGCGCAGACGCTCTTCTTCATGGGGGAGCGCCCCACATCACAATGAAGCCGTTTCTTTT
Organism: uncultured Veillonellaceae bacterium; assembly: GCA_958348245.1. GTDB lineage: Bacteria > Bacillota > Negativicutes > Veillonellales > Dialisteraceae > UBA1822. Next base: position 70,700 of record CATVYJ010000007.1, read on the forward strand.
CACAATTCTGAGGACCCACAACTCAAATCCGTACGTGTCCGAAACATACGGCTGATTCCGTTATTGGAATACGATTCCATAGTCGCGCACTTTCCTTCTTTTCCGAAAAAGAATGGAAAGTGCGCAAAGGAAGAAACCGCCGCCCGGTCATTCCGCCCTGAGAATTGGCGGCCCTCCGCTGACGGAATGAAACTCGCTCCCTTCGGTCGCTCAGACAGTCATTCCGTCCGGGCGCTCCGGGCCGTCAAATCTCACCCCTGCGGGGCCGGACTCCCTTCCTATGGGCGGGGAGCTGCACCAGTGCCTGGCTGTGTCGTGCATTTTTCAAATGCACATCCCGCATGCCTGCCTTTCTTTGTCAGGCGGCGCGGGCACAAACCCATTTCAAACATTTTCTGCACATTGTGCGCGGACGCAGAGAGAATGCTTTTCTTTCTGCTTCCCTGGCTGCGGCTCCGCATGCGGCGCGATTGGTTCTGCGCAAAATCAATCAGAAGGAGATTTCTTGCTTTCTTCTCCGTAAAAGCGGCAGCCGCATTGGGCGGGCGCGGTTTTCCGGCGGGCGGTGAAATTTTGCGGCGCTTCTTTTCTGCGGCGCGTTTTGTGTTACAATGACCATATGAATGACTCTGATGTAGGAGGTGTTACGGTGTTCGCTTATGCGTACACGTTTTTGGCTGCGCTGGTGGTCACATTCGTGCTCACGCCGGTGGTGAAGCGCCTCGCCGTGAAGATCGGCGCGGTGGATCATCCGGACGCGCGCAAGGTGCATCACGGCCTCATCCCGCGCCTTGGGGGGCTGGCGATTTACGCGGGGTTCATCGCGTCCATCGCGCTCACGGTGGGCTTCGAGGACCGGCAGCTCCTGGGGCTGGCCTGCGGCGCGACGTTTCTCATCGTCGTGGGGATTCTGGACGACCGGTATTCGCTCCCGCCGAAGGTGAAGCTCTGCGGGCAGATCATCGCCGCGGCGATCTTCGTGGTGATTTTCGGCGTGCGCATCGACTGGCTGAAGCTGCCTTTCGTGGGATATCTCTATTTCCCGGCGCTCATTTCCATTCCGCTCACCATTTTCTGGATCATCGGCTTTGTGAATACGGTGAATCTCATCGACGGGCTGGACGGGCTCGCCGCGGGCATCGCGGCCATCGCGTCGGTGACGATTTCCTTCCTCGCCTTCCAGATGGGGCAGTGGGTATGCGCCGCCGCCATGGTGGCCATGACCGGGTCGGCTATCGCGTTTCTGCAGTATAATTTCAATCCCGCCCGGATTTTCATGGGCGACACGGGCTCCATGTTTCTCGGCTACGTCATCGCCGCGGTGGCGGTGATGGGCTCCATGAAGACCGCGGCCATCGCGGTGCTCATCGTGCCGCTGGTGGCGCTCTCCGTGCCCATCATGGATACGCTCATGGCCATCGCCCGGCGGAAGCATTCCGGCGTGCCGGTATTCTCGCCGGACAAGCGCCATCTCCATCACCGGCTCCTCGCAAAGGGGCTGACCCAGAAACAGGTGGTGCTCATCATGTACGCGCTCACGGCGTTTTTCTCGTGCATGGCGCTCCTGGTGATTCACCTGCGGCTCCTCGCGGGCGTGCTCCTGCTCCTGGCGGTGCTCGCGGCGTACCTCCTCTGGGCGAAGCGCCTGGGGGTGCTCACGGAAGACAACGCGCCGGCGGATCCGGCGGAAAAATAAGTCCCGAAAGGAAGAAACTGCTATGAAAATCATGACCATCTTCGGCACCCGGCCGGAAGCGATCAAAATGGCGCCGGTCATCGCGGAGCTCCGGAAGCATCCCGATATCGAGACGCGGGTGTGCATCACCGCCCAGCACCGGGAAATGCTCGATCAGGTGATGGCGCTGTTCCATATTCAGGCGGACTATGACCTGAACATCATGGCGCAGGGGCAGACGCTCTACGACATCACGGGGCGCGTGCTCCGGGGCCTGCAGGAGGTCTTCGCGAAGGAGCGGCCGGACTGCGTGCTCGTCCACGGGGACACCACCACCACTTTTACGGCGGCGCTCGCCGCGTTCTACGCGCAGATTCCCGTGGGCCACGTGGAGGCGGGGCTCCGCACGGGCAATCTGCTCTCTCCCTTCCCGGAAGAGGCGAACCGCCAGCTCACGGGGGTGCTGGCGAATTACCATTTCGCCCCCACGGAGACGGCCCGGGACAATCTGCTCCGGGAGCATAAAAAAGCGGAGGATATCTTCGTCACGGGCAATACGGTGATCGACGCGCTCTTTGCCACGGTGAAGAAGGACTACACCTTTGCCGACGCGGCCATCGAACAGATCGAGGAGCACAAGCGGGTGATCCTCGTCACGACCCACCGCCGGGAAAATCTGGGCGCGCCCATGCACCACGTGTACCGGGCGCTGCGCCGCCTCGTGGACGACATCCTCGATACGGAGATCGTCTTCCCCGTGCACCGCAATCCCCTCGTGCGGGAAGCGGTGGCGGAAGAGCTCGAAGGACACGACCGGATTCATCTGGTCGAGCCCATGGAGTACGAGCCTTTCACCAATCTCATGGCGCGGTCCGCCATCGTATTGACCGACAGCGGCGGCATTCAGGAAGAAGCGCCCAGCCTGGGCAAGCCCGTGCTCGTGCTCCGGGACACCACGGAGCGCCCCGAAGCGGTGGCGGCGGGGACCGTAAAGCTCGTGGGCACCGACGAAGAGACGATCTACGAGACGGCGCACCGGCTCCTCACGGACGAAGCGGCCTACCGGCAGATGGCGGAAGCGGTGAATCCCTACGGCGACGGCCGTGCGGCGGCGCGCATCGTGGGATGGCTCCGCTGCCGCGCGGGCCTTTCGGACGAAGCGCCCGCGCCGTTTGCCGCCCGCTGACCGGACGGGTCGGCGGCGGGACGGAGAGCCGGGACGCCCGGAGCCGTTTTCATTCCGCCGTTTGGAAAAATTTTCGGAATCGGAAAGAAAAAATCGGGGAAATTTCCGGCAAAGGGCCTGTTTTTCCCCGATTTCCTGTGGCATCGCGCCCCCGCATATGTTACAATGAAAACGTATGAATTTCAGTTGACAGATGTATAAAGACTGTGCTGTCATTTTTTGCCAACCAAAAAATGAGCACCCGTAGGAAGGAGAACCTGCCGCGCCCCATGGACAAACCCGGTCACAACAGGGACAAGCAATCTGATTTCAATCCGCTGCGCAGTGTGGCAGTGGCTTCCGGAGCGGGGCTCACCATGCTGACCTGCATCGGCCTCTGCGTCTATGCAGGTCTTCGCTGTGATGAATACTTCGGCACGTCCCCCTGGGGCCTTGCGGCGTTTTCTCTCCTCGGCGCGGTGAGCGGCATCTACTCTGTCATCAAGCAGATGCTGAGGAAATGATATGACATACGATGAGACCTTTCCCGTCTATGCGGCGCACATCCGCCGGATGACAGGAGGCATCGCGGTCCTCTGCGCGGCGGCGGCGTTCGTCTTCTTCGGCGCGGCGTACGGCGCGGGCGTCCTCCTGGGCGCGGCCTTCCAGATCGCGTTCCTGTCGTTCCTCCGCGCGAAATACGTCAAATGGTCCGAAATGGGCCGGGCGCCCGAAGACATCGGGCACAAACTCGTGTACTACACGGGGGCGCGGCTCTTTTTTGAAATCGGCGCGTGCGTGCTGGTGACGCTCGCCGCCGGACTGGCCGTATTCGGCTTCCTTACCGGCTTACTTTCATTGACGGCGGCCACCGTTGTGGACAAAGTCGTCAGTGTAATTAAGGAATAAATCTTCTTGACATCCTTGTAAGAGAGAGGGGGTGAGACTATGCATCTTCATACAGGTACACACGTAGTGACAGAGTTATTTGGAATGCAGGTCAATCTGGATACCATCTTCACCACATGGCTGGCGGCGCTCATCGTCATCCTCGTGACGCTCGCGGCGACCCGCGGACGCGCAATGGTGCCGAGCGGCGTGCAGAACGCCATGGAAATGCTCGTGGAGGCGCTGTGCAATCAGTTCCAGGACAACATCGGGCACAAATACCGCCAGGTGGCCACGTGGCTTTTGACCCTCTTCCTTTTCATCTTCACTTCGAACCAGATCGGGCTTCTGCCGACGAACCATCTGACGGCGTCCCCCACCAATGACGTCAATACGACGCTGGGGCTGGCCATCGCCTCTTCTCTGGCCATTCATTTCTATTTCCTGAAAAACAAGGGATTCGGCCACTGGATCGGGCACTTCTTCAAGCCGTTCTCCCTGTTCGTCGTCATGAATCTTGTCGAAGAAGTGGCGCGGCCCATCACGCTGGCCATGCGTCTATTCGGCAACATCCTCGCAGGGGAAATTCTTCTCGAAGTTCTCTATGCTCTGGCGCCGTGGCTCGTACCTATGATCTGGATTGCCTTCAGTCTGTTCGTGGGCGCAGTCCAGGCCTACATCTTCACCACGCTCGTATCCATCTACCTGAAAGAGAGCGTTGAGTGATCACGGACACATTCTTTTCATCCAAAACGGCGCCGTCCGTCCAACCGGCATGTACACCGGGAAACCCCGGAAATAGTTAATTCTCAGGAGGAATTATAACCATGGATCAGACTATTGTTGCACAGTATTCCGTTCTCGCAGCAGCTATCATCGCAGGCCTCGCTTCTATCGCAGCGGCATTCTCCGACTCCAACGCAGCGGCTCACGCTCTCGACGGCATGACCCGTCAGCCGGAAATGGCAGGCAAGCTCTTCACGAACATGCTCGTCGCCATCGGCCTTATCGAATCCATTCCGATCATCGCTATCGTTATCGCTATCGTTCTGGTATTCGCTAACCCGTTCCTCGGCTAATAGTTTCACATTCATTAGCCTAAGGAGGGGAGTTCATTGGTAGAATTAAACGGAACCTTGCTGTGGCAGATCGTAAACTTCGTCATCCTTTGTGCAATTCTGGGCCATTTCGCCTACAAGCCGATGCTGAAGGTGCTGGACGAGCGTAAAGCCCGCATCCAGAACGACCTCGATTCCGCCGCTTCCGCCAACGCGGACGCGCAGAAGCTGAAAGAAAGCTATGAAGCGCAGCTCCGCGACGCGCAGGTCAAGGCGCAGGAGATCGTCAATAAGGCAGTGAAGGAAGCCCAGGTCCAGGCACAGGCACAGATCGATGCGGCGCGCGACGCCATCGCCAAGGAAAAGGAAGCCGCTTCCAAGCAGATCGAAAGAGAACGCACGGAAGCCCTCGAAGACCTGAAGTCTCAGGTGGCCGTCCTTTCCTGCGACATCGCTTCGAAGATCATCAGCAAGAATATGACACCGGACACCAACGATCGCCTGATTGCAGAAAGCATCGCGAAGCTGGGTGCCCACAAAGCAGGTAAATAATCATGGATAAGAACGTAATCGTTGCTAAAAAGTACGGACGTGCCATCTATGAGATTGCTCTCGAGCAGAAAAGCCTGGAAAAAACAGAAGAGGAACTCAAACTCATCGCCGATACCCTCGAGGGAAGCGCTGAGCTGAAATCCTTCCTTAACCATCCTTTCCTTACGAAGGATGCCAAGAAAGATACCATACAGAAATTGTTTGCAGATAAGGTGCAGCCCGTCGTGCTGCAGTTCTGCTTCGTCGTGATCGACAGAGACCGCTTCGACTGCTTCCACCAGATGGTGGACGTGTACACCGCGCTGGCCCACGAAGGCCTCGGCATCGAAGAAGCGCTCGTCACCTCCGCGCTCCCGCTCACGCAGGAACAGGCGGACGCCCTCAAGGCCAAGCTCGAGGAAATGACCGGCAAGACGATCATCATGAAACAGAAGGTGGACGCGGCTCTTCTCGGCGGATTTACCGTGCAGATCGGCGACCGTCTCATCGACGGCTCCGTGGCGAGACAGCTGCAAACCCTGAAAGCAAAAATCATGCAAAAAGATTGAGGTGACTTATAGGAAATGAAAATCAGTTCAGATGAAATTACATCTGTCATCAAAAAACAGATCGAAAACTACAAAGTAGACCTCAATGTCGATGAAGTAGGCAGAGTCCTGGAAGTCGGCGACGGCATCGCCCACGTATACGGACTCGAAAACTGCATGTCCGGCGAACTGCTCGAACTGCCCCACGGCGTGTACGGCATGGCGCTGAACCTGGAAGAAAGCAACGTCGGCGTCGTACTGCTCGGCCAGTATGAGACCATCAAGGAAGGCGATCTGGTCAAGCGCACGGGACGCCTGATGCAGGTGCCCGTAGGCGACGCAGTCATCGGACGCGTGGTCAACTCCCTCGGCCAGCCGATCGACGGCAAGGGCGAGATCAAAACCGACGAATACCGCGACATTGAAATCAAAGCTCCGGGCATTGCCGACCGGCAGCCCGTAAACGTACCGCTCCAGACCGGTCTGAAGGCCATCGACTCCATGGTCCCGATCGGACGCGGCCAGCGCGAACTCATCATCGGCGACCGCGGCACCGGCAAGACCGCCGTGGCCATCGACACTATTCTGAATCAGAAGGGCAACGGCGTCATCTGCATTTACGTCTCCATCGGCCAGAAGAACGCCAACGTCGTCCGCGTGTATGAAAAGCTCAAAGCGGAAGGCGCGATGGACTACTCCATCATCGTCCACGCCGGCGCTTCCGAAAGCTCCCCGATGCAGTACCTCGCGCCGTACTCCGGCGTATCCATCGCGGAATACTTCATGCACCAGGGCAAAGACGTGCTCATCATTTACGACGACCTCTCCAAGCAGGCTGTCGCCTACCGTGCGATGTCCCTGCTGCTCCGCCGTCCGCCGGGACGTGAAGCGTACCCGGGCGACGTCTTCTATCTGCATTCCCGCCTCCTGGAACGCGCGGCCCGTCTTTCCGACAAGCTGGGCGGCGGCTCCATCACGGCGCTGCCGATCATTGAAACGCTCGCCGGCGACGTAGGCGCGTTCATTCCGACGAACGTCATCTCCATCACTGACGGCCAGATCTATCTGGAAACGAACCTCTTCTACGCAGGCATCCGTCCGGCGATCAACGTCGGCCTCTCCGTATCCCGCGTAGGCGGCGCGGCCCAGATCAAAGCCATGAAGCAGGTCGCAGGCACGCTCCGTCTGGATCTGGCGCAGTACCGCGAACTGGCGGCCTTCGCGCAGTTCGGCTCCGACCTCGATCCGGCGACGAAAGCCCAGATCGACCGCGGCCAGCGCACGACCGAAGTCCTGAAGCAGCCGCAGTACAGCCCGTACCCGGTCGAAGATCAGGTCATGGCCATCTTCACGGCGGTACAGGGATTCCTCGACGATCTCGAAGTCACCGAAGTCGTCGAATTCGAACATCAGCTGATCGCATTCCTCCACAGCAGCCATCCGGAAATCGGCGCGAACATCGTCGAGACGAAGAAACTCACCGATGAGAACGAAGCGGCGCTGCGTGCGGCCATTGATGAATTCAAGACTCGTTACAAGGCGGCGAAAACGACTGAAACGGCAGAGGGGTGATCTGAATGGAGAGTACTCGCGATATAAAGGGGCGCATTAAATCCGTCACCAATATCCAGCAGATCACGAAAGCGATGAAGATGGTCGCCGCGGCGCGCCTCCGCAAAGCGGAAGAAAAAGCGCACGGCGCCCGTCCCTACGCAGACAAAGTGGAAGAGCTCCTTCGCCGGGCCTCTTCTGCAGCGCCGGGCTACGCGAATCCGCTCCTCGCCGAGCGGGACGTGAAAGTCACAGGCTACCTCATCATCTCCGGTGACAAGGGCCTGGCCGGCGCATACACCTCCAATGTCATGAAACAGACGATGGCAGAGATCGCTGGAAAGGACCCGGAATCCTACAGACTCTACGTCTGCGGGAAACAGGCGCGGAACTACCTCAAATTCCGCGGATACCGCATGGATTCCTACCATTTCGGATTTTCTGATAAGCCGTCCGCCGATGACTCCATCATGCTTGCCAAAGAAGTGATCGACCTCTTCAACAAGGGAGAAATCGACGAAGTCAAAGTCATCTACACGAAGTTTTACACCGCTCTCCGCCAGCAGGTCACCGTGACCCGCCTGCTTCCCATCGAAGCGCCGGAAGCGGAAGAAGCAGCGGAAGACACCGTCACCGCTGACGGCCTGAAAGTCACAAAGGGCGAAGTCCCCTACATTTTCATGCCCGACGCCGGAGCGGTCCTCGACAATCTGCTTCCCGAATATGTACAGGTACAGATCTACAGCGCGATGCTGCAGTCCGCGGCATCCGAACTGGGCAGCCGTATGGCCGCCATGTCGGCCGCGACCGACAACGCGACGGAACGCATTGCCGACCTCAACCTGACGTACAACAAAGCCCGTCAGGCGCAGGTCACCAATGAAATTTCCGAAATCGTCGGCGGCGCGAACGCGCTCGAATGATCGGTACGAAGGTTAAGGAGGAATGCTTCTTCATGAGCAAGGAACAGGTAGGAAAAGTTATACAGGTAATCGGCGCCGTCGTCGATATTGCCTTTGATGATGATTCCAACTTGCCTGCTATTTACAACGCCATCCACGTCAAAGACGACAAGGGAAGCGTGCCGGTCGATGTTGTGTGCGAAACCATGCAGCATCTCGGCGACGGCGTAGTCCGTGCGGTAGCCATGAGCTCCACGGACGGCATGGTAAGAGGAATGAAAGCAGTCGACACCGGCCGCGCCATTGCGGTGCCGGTAGGCGACGGCTGCCTCGGACGCATTTTCAACGTCCTGGGCGAAACCGTGGACAACGATCCCAAGAAAGTCGAAGCGTCGGACTACTGGCCGATTCACCGCCAGGCCCCGGCCTTCAAAGACCAGTCTCCGGCAACGGAAATTTTTGAAACCGGCATCAAGGTCGTCGACCTCATCGCGCCGTACGCCAAAGGCGGCAAGATCGGTCTGTTCGGCGGCGCAGGCGTCGGCAAGACGGTCCTCATTCAGGAACTCATTCACAACGTGGCGACCGCGCACTCCGGCTGCTCCGTATTCTGCGGCGTAGGCGAACGCACCCGTGAAGGCAACGACCTCTGGGGTGAAATGACCGAATCCGGCGTTATCAACAAGGTAGCCCTGATTTACGGCCAGATGAACGAACCGCCGGGAGCCCGTATGCGTGTCGGCCTGACCGGCCTGACCATGGCGGAATACTTCCGCGACGTGCAGCATCAGGACGTGCTGCTCTTCATCGACAACATCTTCCGCTTCGTCCAGGCAGGCTCCGAAGTATCGGCACTGCTGGGCCGCATGCCTTCCGCCGTAGGGTACCAGCCGACGCTGGCCACCGATATCGGCGAACTGCAGGAACGCATCACCTCTACGAAGGACGGCTCCGTCACTTCCGTACAGGCCGTATACGTACCGGCAGACGACCTGACCGACCCCGCGCCGGCAGGCGTATTCACCCACCTCGACGCGACGACGGTACTGAACCGCTCCATCGCCGAACTGGGCATCTATCCCGCCGTGGATCCGCTGGACTCCACCAGCCGTATTCTCGACCCGAACATCCTCGGGGAAGAGCACTACAAAGTGGCCCGCGGCGTACAGGCCATTCTGCAGCGCTACAAAGAACTGCAGGACATCATCGCCATCCTCGGCATGGAAGAACTCTCCGATGAAGACAAACTCATCGTAGCCCGTGCAAGAAAGATTCAGAGATTCCTGTCTCAGCCGTTCTTCGTAGCAGAACAGTTCACCGGCCAGCCCGGCAAGTACGTTCCGCTGAAAGAAACGATCCGCGGCTTCAAGGAAATCCTCGAAGGCAAGCACGACGACCTGCCGGAAGGCGCATTCTATCTCGTAGGCACCATTGACGAAGCGATCGAAAAGGCTGAAAAGATGAAGAAAGGGGAATAAGCCATGGCTGATACCCTTGTCACTCCGCTGCATGTGGAAATCATTACGCCGGACGGCCCGATCTATACGAAAGACGGCGCCACGATGGTCGTTGCCCGTGCAGTTGACGGTGAATTCGCAGTCATGAAAAACCATCTCCCCCTCGCAGCGGCCCTCCGGGTCGATCCGGTCCGCATCAAGAGCGCGGACGGAGAAGAAGAAGTCGCCGTATTCGGAGGCTTCCTTGAAATGGCAGACAACTGCGTCAATATCATCGCACCGCTCGCCGAACTTGCATCGTCCATCGATGTGGCCCGCGCAGAGGCCGCGCGCAAACGCGCCGAAGAACGGCTGGCAAAACGCACCGCCGACATCGACGTGGAACGCGCAGTCCGCGCTCTCCAGCGCGCGCTGACCCGGCTGCATGTAGCAGGCAGAATCTAAGCAACAGAAAAAGCTCCGCATCCGCGGGGCTTTTTTGCCGGCCTGCCGGAGCGAAGGGGCGGGCTTCGCTCTGGCGGGTCCGCACCGGTCCTTCCTTTGCGGGATATGCTATAATAGGACGCAAATCTACGGAAAGGGGATGACTCCCGTGCATCCAGTCTCTACCGCGGGCCGCGCCGAACGGCTCTGCCTTGCCGCCGCGGCGGCCGCGCTCGTCTTTGTCGCCACCGCGTTTCTGAAAGTACCGATTCCCCTCGGCTATGCGCATCTCGGCGACGCGGTGATTTTTCTCGCGGCGCTTCTGCTGCCGCGGAGAGAAGCCGCGCTCGCCGCCGCTCTCGGCTCGGCGCTGGCGGATTTTCTCGGCGGCTTTCCGCTCTGGATGGGGCCGACGCTCCTCATCAAGTGCGTCATGGTCTATATCGTCTGCGCCGCGGCGGGGACGGACCGCCGGCTCCTCTCGCGCCGCGCCGTCCTCGGGTGGATCCTGTCCTCCCTGTGGATGGCCGCGGGCTATACGGCGTTCGGCGCGCTCCTGTACGGGAGCCTCGCCGCGGGCCTCTCCTCGCTGCCGGGGCTCCTCGCGGAAGGCGCGGCCAACACCGCCGCCGCCTGCGCCGCGGCGCTCCTCCTGCAGGGACGCCTGGGATAATCCCGGCAAACGCTTCGTCCCGACCGGGGCGGGGCGTTTTATTGTGGAAAAAAGCCGGCGTTTCGGGAAAGGCGCAGCGCAAAAAAGCCCGCGCGGGGCGGGCAGGGAAAGAGACAAAGGTACGGCATAGGGAGGCGTTACAGCTGGGGCGTGGTGAACGTGCGGCCCAGATCTTCCGTCATGCGGAGGTCCTCCTTCGGGTCGCGGCCCGCGGTGGTGAGGTAGCCCCCCACCATGATGCCGTTCAGGCCGCCCGTGAGGGCGTACGCCTGAAGACTGCGGAGATTCACCTCGCGCCCGCCCGCTGTGCGGATGAGCGCCTTCGGCAGGACGAAGCGGAACATGGCGAACGTGCGGAGCACCTCGAGCGGGGGCAGCCGCCGGTTTGTATAAAACGGCGTGCCCGGCACCGGATTCAGGATATTGAGCGGGACGGAATCAATGTGCATGGCCCGCAGCCGGAACGCCATCTCCACCCGCTGGTCCGGCGATTCGCCCAGGCCGATGATGCCGCCGGAGCACACGCGGATGCCCGCGCGCTGCGCCGCCGTGATGATGGCTTCCTTATCCGCAAAGGTGTGGGTCGTGCAGATGGACGGGAAATACGACGGGGCCGTCTCGATGTTGCAGTGGATGCGCGTCACCCCCGCCTCTTTCAGGCGCTTTGCCTGTTCGTCCGTGATGAGGCCGAGCGAACAGCACACCTCGATGCCCACTTCGTCGCGGATGCGCCGCACGAGATCGATGATTTCCTCAAACTCGTTCGGATTGTCCTGGTTGCGCCCGCTTGTGACGAGCGAGAAGCGCACCGCGCCGGCTTCCTTCGCCTTCTTCGCGGCGGCGAGGATGTCTTCCTCCGGGAGCAGGCGGTACACCTTCGCCCCCGTATGATACCAACCGGACTGCGCGCAGAATTTGCAGTCCTCCTGGCAGTGGCCGCTCCGCGCGTTGATGATGGCGCAGAAATCCACCGCGCTGCCGCAGAACTTCTGGCGGATCTTGTCCGCCATGGCCAGCAGCAGCATGGTGTCCTCGTCTTTCGTGCGGATGAGCGCCCTGGCTTCCTCTTCCGTGATGGCTCCGCCGTCCATGACCTTTTCAGCGAGCCGGATAATTTCAGCGCATGTGCTTTCCATGATTCCATTCCCTCCTGCGCCCCTTCAGGGCATTGTTACTTTAATAGACAGTATAGGATAAACAATCTGATTCGTCAACTGGTTTTTGTTTCCGCATTTACAATGAGTTGACAATATCTCCGCATTTCTATGCTACAATAAGAAAAAACGAAAGGAGCAGACTATGGCAAGTACGGCATGGCTGGAGGCGCTGGCCCTCGCGGCAGCGGCGCTGTGGTGGGGCGCGGCGTGCGTGCAGCAGCTGGACAAACGGTACGCCCGGAGCCGGCGCTACATGTGGTGCTACTACGTGGGCTACCTCGGCTGGTCCCTGTGGCTCCTCACGTGGGCGTCCAATCTGTCGGGCGTCCTCAGCCTCGGAGGCAACATGTGGGGCGCGACCCTCGTCATCGTGCCGCTCATCGCGTGGCACATGGGGGAATGCTGGCGCATCGAAGGGCTCATCGATAAAAATGAGGAATCGGACGGGAAAATCCGGAAGGGCCTCCTCATGAAGCGCGTTTCCACGGCGCTCTTTCTCATGAACGTGGTGCTGCTCTGGCACACGGGGGCCTGACATGGACATCGAGAAAAAAGAATTTCCCACGAAAGCGGCGCTCTACGACGCGCTGTGCGGGACGGCCGACGCCATGGCCCGCGAGACGGACGATCCCACGGCGGTCCTGGCGAACGTGGCGGCGCTGCTGAAACTGTTTCTCCCCGACGTGAGCTGGGCAGGCTTCTATCTGTGGAAGCGGGGACGGCTCGTGCTCGGCCCCTTTCAGGGCAAACCCGCCGTGGTGGAAATCGCGGAAGGGCGCGGCGTATGCGGCACCGCCGCGGCGGAACGGCGTACGCAGATCGTGGCGGACGTGCGCGCCTGCGCGAACCACATCGCCTGCGACGCGGCGTCCGCTTCGGAAATCGTGGTGCCCCTCATGGACGGAGGCGCGCTCTTCGGCGTCATCGATATCGACAGCCGCAGCCGGGCCCGCTTCGACGAGGAAGACGCGGCAGGCCTCGCCCGTCTGGCACGGCTCCTCTGCGAGCGCCTCTTCTGAGCAATAAAAAAGCACAGCCTGTGCCGTGCTTTTTTTATTGTCCATGTGCCGCAGAAAAAACGACGCCGACCAGAGCATCGTTTTTTCCGGTGAGTCTCTCATCGAAGGCTTTTCTGTGTCCAGAATATCACGTCCCGTGCAAGGGCGTCTCCGCTTCTCACAAAAATTTTTGCGTGCACTCATGAAAAAATAAAACGCGCCGGGCGGGGAAGCGGCGGTGCTATAATGGAGGTACCTTCATCGAAGGGAGGTGAAACTTCTGATGATTGAAGGATATTCAGAAATCGTCGTTCTTGTGTGGACGACATTGGCCGCTCCGGCGCTGCTGGCCATCCTGAACTGGTGGCTCAGGAAGCACTAAGGAAGCGGGAGAAAAGAGCGGACGCTACTTGTGATGCGTATCACATGCCGCTCTTTTTTCTTGCAGAAAATGCGCACGAAAAAACGATGCCCGCTAAAGCATCGCTTTTTCCGGTGAGACCTCTCACTGAAGGATATTCAGTTCATTTGTATTATACCACATTCCACGCAAAAAGCGATGCCGACCAAAGCATCGCTTCTGCTGGTGAATCCTCTTACTGAAGGTATTCCAGATGTCCTTATTATACGCCGCGCCGGGTGGAAAGGGAAGCGGTCAACGGCGGGAGAGGGTGGTGTTCACCTGATTCTCCGGGCGGGCGGAAATCTTCACGATGTCGCTCCGGATCTGTTCCATCTCCGCGTTGTTGTCCTCGGTGAGCTCCTTCAGCAGAACCGGGGAGCCGTCGGCGTTCGTGAGCGACGTCTCGATTTCGCCGCCGGTGCGGCTGTACGTGAAGGTCACTTCCCGGCCGCCGTCCTTCGGCGTGATGACGAGGCGGCCCCCGTCTTCCTTCGCCGTGCCCGAGAGGCCGCCGTCGATTTCCCGGCCGCCGCGCTGGGTCTTGTGATCGACGGTGATGACGTCGCCGTCTTTCGTGAAGGTGAAGGTCTCCAGATTGCGGATGTCGTCGCCGGACCAGTTCGCGCCGGCGTCCTGCACGCCCCACCACGTGCCCTCCCAGGGGCTGTCGAAGAAAGGCAGGCTCCGGCATCCGGCGAGCGCCGTCCCCGCCGCGAGGAGGCAGACCGCCGCGGCATAGCGCAGTTGTCGTTTCATGGTGCACCTCCTTTTTTGACGCGGGAAAATTTCGGTCACAATTTTTTCTATTATACATCATGCGCCGCCGTTTGAAAAAGTGCGGAGAGAGTGCGGATTTGCGCAAAACAGGCTGAATTTCATACGAAAAGAAAAATTTGTATGATTCCGGGGCGAGGCGGCGCTGGATTTCTTCCAGAATGGCGGAATCTGGGCCTGAGAGCCCGCGTATGGTATAATACAGATAAGCCAAACGACCGGCCGGGCCGACGCCCGCCGGATTTTTTCTGCAAACGCAGAGACAAGGAGACTTTATGGAGTGGCAGGAAGGTAAAATCATTCCCACCGCGCTGGAAGGGCAGATGAAGACGTCCTACATCGACTACGCCATGTCGGTCATTGTGACGCGGGCTCTCCCGGACGTGCGGGACGGACTGAAGCCGGTGCACCGCCGCATCCTGTACGCCATGCAGGAAGCGGGCATGCTCCCGGGCAAGCCCTACAAAAAATCCGCCCGCATCGTGGGCGACGTTCTCGGTAAGTATCATCCCCACGGGGATACCGCCGTATACGAATCGGCGGTGCGCATGGCGCAGGATTTCTCCACGCGCTATCCTCTCGTGGACGGGCACGGCAATTTCGGCTCCGTGGACGGGGACTCTCCGGCGGCCATGCGTTATACGGAAATGCGCATGGCGAAGATCACCACGGAAATGCTGCGGGATCTGGACAAAAACACGGTGGATTTCATGCCGAACTACGACGGCTCTCTCCAGGAGCCGGTGGTGCTCCCGTCGCGCATCCCGAATCTGCTCGTGAACGGCTCGTACGGCATCGCCGTCGGCATGGCCACGAATATCCCGCCGCACAATATGAACGAAGTGGTGGACGGGCTCTGCCATATGATCGACCAGCCGGACATCACCATCGACGAGCTCATGCAGGACATCAAAGGCCCGGACTTCCCCACGGCGGGGCTCATCATGGGCCGCAAGGGCATCGAAGCCATGTACCGCACGGGCCGGGGCGGCATCACCGTGCGCGCCCGGACGGAGATCGAGGACATGGGCCGCGGGAAGAGCCGCATCGTCGTCACCGAGCTGCCCTATCAGGTGAATAAGGCCCGCCTCATCGAGACCATCGCGGACCTGCAGCGGCAGAAAGTGGTGGACGGCATCACCGCGCTCCGCGACGAATCGGACCGGAGCGGCATGCGCATCGCCATCGAGCTCCGCGCCGACGTGAATCCCCAGATCATGCTGAACAATCTCTACAAGCATACCCAGATGCAGATCACCTTTGGCGCGATCATGCTGGCGCTTGTGGACGGCCATCCGCGCATTCTGAATCTGAAGCAGATTCTCTTCTACTATCTGAAGCATCAGGAAGAAGTCATCACCCGCCGGAGCCTTTTCGAGCTGGACAAGGCGAAGGCGAAGGCCCACATCCTCGAAGGGCTCCTCATCGCCCTCGACCACATCGACGAAGTGATCCGCACCATCCGCGAATCCCGCACGGACGACATCGCCCGGGCCGCCCTCATGGAAAAATTCGGCCTCTCGGAAAAGCAGGCCGTGGCCATCCTCGACATGCGCCTGCGCCGGCTCACCGGCCTCGAGCGCGACAAGATCGAAGCGGACTACAAGGACGTGAAAGAACAGATCGCCTATCTGGAAGACCTCCTCTCCAGCCGGGACAAGATCATGGGCGTGGTGAAGGAAGAGCTCCTCGACGAGAAGGCCCGCTTCGGCGACGCGCGCCGCACGGAGATCGCCGCGGACACGAGCGATTTCAACGCGCAGGACCTCATCCCCGACGAACCCATGGTGGTGACCCTCACCAATGAAAACTACATCAAGCGCATGTCCACCGACACCTACCGCAAGCAGGGCAAAGGCGGCGTGGGCGTGGCCGGCATGAAGACCAAGGAAGGGGACTACGTGGCGAAGATCCTCACCACCTCCACCCATCACCGGCTCCTCTTCTTCACCAATAAAGGCCGCGTCTTCATGCTCACCGCGGCGGACATCCTCGTATCCAGCAGCCGTACCGCGAAAGGCACGCCCATCATCAATTTCCTGCCGAACCTCGCGGACGGCGAGAAGGTGACGGAGCTCTTCGATCTGGACAAATCCGCCGCGACGAAGTACCTCTTCATGATCACCCGCAAAGGCTACGTGAAGAAGACCGCTTTCTCGGAATATACGAACGTCCGGAAAAACGGCATCATCGCCATCAATCTCCGCGAAGAGGACGAGCTCATCGCCGTGCGCCGCACCGACGACCATGACAAAGTGGTCATCGCCACCCGCCTCGGCATGGCCATCCGGTTCGACGAAGCGGACGTCACGCCCCAGGGCCGGCAGGCGCAGGGCGTCATCGGCATCAAGATGAAGCAGGACGGCGACGAAGTCGTGGGCGGCGCGGTCGTCACGGACGAGCAGGAAATCCTCACCGTCTCGGAAGACGGCTTCGCGAAGCGGAATAAATCGGAAGCGTACACGCTCCAGAAGCGCGGCGGCATGGGCTCGCGCAACTTCGGCAAAAACAAGAAAGCCGTGGGGCTCGTGCCCGTACAGGAAGACGACGAAATCATCACCGTCACCGAAGGCGGGCAGGTGATCCGCGTGCCCGTGTCGAACGTGTCCGTGAAGAAATCCAAGACCGTGCAGGGCGTGCGCCTCGTGAAGCTCCAGGACGGAGACCGGGTGGCCTCCATCGCCGTCACCCCCAAGGACGACATCGACGAAGAGCCGAGCGTGCAGCCGCATCTCCTCTGATCGATGGGCCCATCAGGAAATCCCCGTATGACGCGGGGATTTTTTCCGTGGATCAAACGGCGCGGAAACTTTATTTCTGTATTGCCGTAAAGCGCGGGCCGTAGCATAATGAACAAAACCCGCGGAGCGCGGGGATCTCACAACGAAAGGGGCCTTCCCATGAAAAAGAACATCCTTCCGGCGGCCGCCGCCCTTCTCGCCGGCATGAGCGCCGGCGCGGCCAATCCCTTTACCGACGTCTCTCCTGACAGCTGGGCGTATCAGGCCGCGGCGGACCTCGCGGACGCGGGCGTCGTCGCCGGCTATCCCGACGGGACTTTCCGCGGAGACCGGCCCGTCACCCGCTACGAGATGGCGCAGATCACCGCGCGGCTCATGGCGCGGGAAGACTGGCTCACCGCGGAGCAGCGCGCCGTCGTGGACAAACTCGCCGCGGAGTACGCCGACGAGCTGGACAGCCTCGGCGTGCGCGTGACAAACCTCGAAAAGAAAATCGGCAGCATTTCCTTCAGCGGCGACGCGCGCATGCGCTACCAGAGCGGAGACAATATGGGCTCCGAAAGCTGGAACGGCCGCATCCACGTCATGCTCGTCGGACAGGTGAACGACCGCACCACCGTGAACGCCCGCCTCTCCACGGACAACGTGAGCTTCAAGGGGGACGACGACGCGGACATCGGCTTTGAATCCATGAACGTGCGCCACCAGATCGGCCGCGCGGCGGTCACCCTCGGGCGGTACGACCTCTTCATCGGCAATCAGGCGGGCTGGTTCTACGGGAACGGCTGGGGCTTCGACGGCGCGCAGGCGGAATACCGGTTCAACGACCGCTTCTCCGTGAAGACCGGCTTCGGCCAGTTCAATTACGGCTCCTCCCGGCGGAATGCGGACGGTACGGCGGACCTCTCGGGGAGCCTCAAAAATAAGGACGTGTACTACGCGCAGGCCCGGTATGGTTTCGGCGGCCCCGTCCTCACCGCGAGCTACCTCTCTTTCCAGGACGCCATCGACGACTTCGGCGGCACGCCCTACCGCCCCGAGATCTGGGACGCGGACCTCCTCATTCCCCTCGGCGATTTCCGCGTCTTCGGCGAATACATGAAAAACACCACCGCCCCTGACGGATACGACACGGCGTGGAACGCCGGCGCGGGATACGGCGCGATGAATCTCAAACGCCCCGGCACGTGGACGCTCGACCTCATTTACAACGACGTGGACTGCAATACCTACTTCGGCGGCACGGGGTACCAGACGGATATTCTCGAGACCCTCACCACGTCCATCGCGCAGGACCGGCGGCAGAAAAACATCACCTACTGGATGGCGAAAGCCCGGGTGGTCGTGGCGAAGAATACGTTCGTCCACGGCCAGTACGTCTTCGGCACGGACGGCACCACGAACGGCGGGCCGAAAGACACGTGGACCCTCTCGCTGAATTACGTCTTCTGACATACAAAGGGAATCCTCCGGGATTCCTTTTTTCGTGCGTGGGAAGAAAGGAAAAAAATATCCCTCTCTCTGTGACAGAGAAGAGGGATGCTTTGATTTCGATCCGCCGGGGCAGTCAGCGCGGGGGACAGTTTGTCCGGCCCGGCGCGGGACGCGCCGCCGCGAGCGCGGCGAGGGCGTCGTCCCCGTCCTGCGTGAGGAAAACCGCTTCGTCGCCCGGCCGCAGGAGGTCTTCCGGCGCGGGGACGAACGAGGCGCCGTCCCGGAGAACTTCCGCGAGGACCGTATGGGGCGGCAGGGGGAGCGCAGACGCCGCGCGATGCTCGAGGGCGGAGCCGCTCTCCACCGTGACGGTCACCGGATGGGGCGCGGGGAGGGCGGAAGACGCGCCGAGCCGGCGGCGGCGGAGCGCGTCGTAAATGGGCAGGCCGCCGAGCGCGCCGCTCACCACGTAAGAGACGGCGCACGCCGCGGCGAGCGGCATGAGATGGGCGAAGCTCCCCGTCATTTCGAGGAGGAGGACCGCGCCGGTGATGGGGGCGCGCACGCTTCCCGTGAAGAACGCCGCCATGGCGAGAAGGATGCAGTTCGCCATGGATTCCGGAGGGAGAAGCCCCGCGCCGACGAAAAGAGAACCGGCGGCTGCGCCGGTGAGCGCGCCCACCGTGAGGGACGGGAAAAAGAAGCCCCCGGGGACGCCGCTCCCGAAGCTCACGAAAGTGAAGAGCGTTTTCCCCAGCAGAAGCAGGAGCAGGACGGGCAGAGGCGGCGGCATGGCCGTGACCGCGTTGATGAGGCGGTCGCCGCCGCCCGTGAGGAGCGGGCAGGCGAACGTCATGAGGCCCGCGCAGGCGAGCGCGAAGGCGATGCGCAGGGCGGGACGGCGGAAACAGGGCAGGCCGTAGAACCGGCGCGTCCCGAGAAGCCCCCGGTTGAAGACAGCCGCCGCCGCGCCGCACACCGCGCCGAGAAGAAGCACGTACGGCAGATGGGACAGGGGCAGCGGAGGCAGCCCTTCGAAGAGAAAAAGCGTGCCCGGCCCGAAGAGGAGGCGCACCGCGCACGCCGCGGACACCGACGCGGCCATGACGGGGAGGATCACCGCGGCGCTCACGTGATGATGGAGCGCCTCCAGCGCGAAGAGCATCCCCGAGAGAGGCGCGTTGAAGACGGCGGAAAGCCCCGCCGCCGCGCCGCCCGTCATGAGGCAGCGCTCCTCCCAGCGGCGGCGCGCGGAGAGACGGCTCGCTCCCTCGGCCGCCGCCGCGCCGATCTGCACCGCCGGCCCCGCGTGGCCGAGGGACAGCCCCGCGCCGATGGCGAGCGCCCCGCCGAAAATCTGCACGAGGAGCACCCGCGTCCAGCGCATGCGCAGCGCCCCCTGCAGGACGCCCTTCACCTGGGGAATGCCGCTTCCCGCCGCCATGGGCTCCCACCGGCAGAGCGCGGCCAGCACGAGCGCGATCCCCGCCAGCGCCGCCGCCCAGAGCGCGTAGTCGGCAGGCGCGAGCGCCGAAGAAGCGAGACGCGCCCGCAGCCCCTCCGCCTCCGCGATGAGCGCGCGGTAGAGCGCCACCGCCAGGCCCGCCGCGAGCCCCGCCGCCGCGCCCCCGCCGAAGAGGCGGAGCCGCGCTGCCCGCGTGCGCCCGGGAAGATCTGCCGGTCCGTCCGATTGTCTCATACTGCCTCCATGGAAAAAACGGCTCCCGGAAGAGCCGTCTCCTTTATAATGTGACCTGATAGGTGAGCACCGCGTCGATGGCGGAGCACGCGTCCTCCCACGCGGCGATGGTGTCCTCCATCTCGCGCACGTAGAAATCGTTTTTGATGGACTTCAGATTGATGCGCACGTTGAGAATCGCCGCATGGACCGCCGCCATGGCGCACTGCGCCGCGATGATGCTGTCCGTGATGAGATTGGCGTTCCCCTGCTGGAGCACCTTCGTGAAGAGGGGCATCATGTCCGCCATGGCCTGCGCCATCTGCGCCGGGGCCTCGGCGGACTTCTGGAGCGCCTGCTGGATGGCCTCCGTCCGCGCCGCCTGTCCTTCCTCGTCCGCGGGCTTCGGCTGGCGGTACGCCGCCATGAGCGCGGAGAAATTTTTCGCGTCCTCGTCCATCAGGTCGAGCATGATGGACCGGGCGTCCTGAAAAATCCCCTTCCACGCTTCGGCCTCTTTATGCACCGCTTCGTACTTCAGATTCGTCACCGTGAGGGCGCACACCTTCTCCGCGAGAGCGCACGCCTGCGCCGCGAGCAGCCCCGCCGCCGCGCCGCCCCCCGGAGCGGGAGACGTGCTCCCGAGAGCGTCCAGAAATCCGTCGATGGTCTCTTTGCGAAATGCCGTATCCAATACAATCACCTCATTCAAATTTTTTCTTTATTATAACAGCCGCCGGAAGATTCGCCCACAGCGCGCGCCGCCCGCAGATGCCCTGTCAAAATTTCAAATCTTTTCATATGGAAATCAATTGCATGTGAATGGGGTGGGTGCTATACTCAAAGTAGAACCGGCGCGGAAAGGGCGCGCCGCTTCGAAAATCTTTACGGAACAAAAGAATAAGTGCGGGGGGGGTGAAGAACCCCTTTCGTAGAAAACCTCCTCTCGTACCCACGTATGGGAGGAGGAATTTTTATGAGGAAATTCTATGCCGCGCTTCTCACGGCGGCGGCGCTCACCATGAGCGCAGGTTTCTCGGTACAGGCGAAGGAGTATGAGCTTGATGTCGGTACTGTGGCGGATACAGTAACGGATGGAAGCGCGATGGCACTGGGGGCCGGTTCGAAGGCAAACGCTACAGGTGCTACGGCCATTGGTACATACGCAGAGGCAAGTGGTAATTATTCAACAGCGACAGGGAGATGGTCTTCCGCTACAGGGAGTAACTCGACCGCGAATGGCTTTAAGGCCAGCGCAACTGGAAAAAACAGTACCGCTTTGGGGGATGAGTCAACAGCTTCTGCCGATGATGCAACTGCTACTGGCTTCAAAGCAAATGCTGCTACAGCAGGGGCTACGGCGACCGGTGCCGGTGCACAGGCGACAGGGACCAGCAGTACGGCGACCGGTTATAAAGCAACCGCATCGGGAGCGAGTGCAACCGCAAACGGGTACGGTGCGAAAGCAACGAATGCTGGAACCACGGCAACTGGTCATGTAGCAACAGCTGAAGGCAAAAACAGCACCGCTAATGGCGATAACTCGCAGGCTACAGGAGATTTGAGTACGGCTGTCGGCCAAAATTCTGTCGCGGATAAGAAAGCCAGCACCGCTCTGGGACAGGCAGCACATGCTAACGCGGCGGAGAGCACGGCGCTTGGTATGGGGGCTTCCGTGGCAGCGGGAGGAGATGGCGGTACTGCCGTTGGGAAAAATGCTTCCGTGACAGCGGAAAATTCCGTAGCAATCGGCGCATACAGCAAGGCAACGGAAGCGAACACGGTGTCCGTAGGGAATGAAGATACCCAGCGTCAGATTACCTATGTAGCGGACGGCGAAGTGAGTGCGGCTTCCACAGATGCCATTAACGGCCGTCAGCTCTGGGGCGTACAGCAGGACGTGAATCATTTGTCTGATAAAGTGTCCGACCTGGGCGACGAGATCGACAGCGTGGGCGCGATTTCTTCCGCTCTCGCCGGCCTCCATCCCCTCGACTACGACGGCACGGGCTCGAAGTTCCAGCTCGCGGCGGCCATGGGCAGCTACGACGGTACGCAGGCCGCGGCCATCGGCGGCTTCTATCACTTCAATGAAGACGTGATGATGTCCCTCGGCGGGGCGACCTCTTTCGGCGGGGACAACAAGAGCGCCTTCAATGTGGGCGTGACCTTCCGCGTCGGTCAGGGCGGCGGCCATAAGGCGGTGCCTGCGGACGTGCGGGAACGGCTCGACGCGCAGGAAGCGGAGATTGCCGCGCTGAAAGCGCAGGTGGAAGCGCTCCTGGCGAAGGACGCGCAGTGATTCCGTATTTTTCCTTTTTCCAGACATACGGGCATCGGAAAGAGCAGGGCGTGTCCCTGCTTTTTCTTTGCGCGGGCGTATAGAAAAGTTTTATCTGTCCCGGCGGAAGGGGCGGTGTATAATGGAGCATTCCCATACAGCAGGAGGTTTTCCATGTGGAATGCAGCCGTTTTTTCTCTCGTCACGCTGAGTTTTGTCCTCGGCACGTGTGAATTTATCGTCATCGGCATTGTGCCGGATATTTCCGCTTCGCTGGGCGTGCCTCTCACGCAGGCGGGCATGCTCATCTCGTACTTTGCCCTCGCCTACGCCGCGGGGACGCCGCTGCTCTCGCTCTGGGGGAGCCGGTTTTCCCGGTATCATTTCCTCGCGGCGCTCACGGCGCTCTTCATCCTCGGCAACGGATGGGCGTTTTTCATTTCGTCCTACGGGGCGCTGCTGGCGGACCGCCTCTTCCTCGCGGCGCTCTCCGGCACAATTCTCGCCGTGTCCACCACGTTTGCGCCGGACATCGCGGACCGGAAATATCTGCCGTCGGTCATGGCGTGGATTTTTGCGGGCTTTTCCATCGCGGCCGTGCTCGGCGTGCCGCTGGGGACGCTCGCCGCGTCGTACGTGCCGTGGCAGTGGATTTTCCTCGTCATCGCCGGGCTCTCCGCGGCGGATCTTCTGCTCATGCTGAAGACGCTCCCGAAGACGGCGGCGCCGCAAACCGCGCCGGACATCCGGAAGGAGCTGTCGCTCTTCGCGGACCGGCGCATCCTGCTCGGCATGGGCGTGGGCCTGTGCGCGCTCGCGGGCAATTACACGTGGTACGCCTACGTGACGCCCCTTCTGGAGACAGTCATGGGCGCGGAGCCCGCGTGGGTGAGCCCCATTCTGCTCCTCTTCGGGGCGATGACGGTGGTGTCCAATCTGGGGAGCGGCCGCGTGGCCGCCGCGGGAGGCGTGTACATCCTCTGGCCGATCCTTGCGGGGGAAGCGGCGCTGGCGGCGGCGCTCACCGCCGCGGTGGAGCAGTTCTGGACGGGCCTTGCGGTGATGCTCCTCCTGGGCTGCCTCATTTATATCCACAATTCGAGCGTGCAGATTTATTTCCTTCATATTTCCACCGTATTTCATCCGGGAACGCTTCTCATGGCGGGGGCGCTGCTCCCCACCGCGGCGAATACGGGCATCGCCGTGGGGACCGCCGCGGGCAGCCTTGCCGCGGATACGATCGGCCTGGCGCTCACGCCCGCGCCGGGGGCGTGCTTCCTCGCGCTCTCGGCGTTCCTCTGCTGGCTCCTCATGCGCCCCGAACGGCGGCGTCTTTCCCGCATTTCGTACCACAGGAAATGAAAAGCCCCGCCGGGGGCTTTTTTTATGCGGAATATGCAGAACATGCACGGCGTATGCAGGGCGGATTTCCGCGCGGCGGGATAAAAAATAAGAAAATACGGGATATTTTTGAAAATGCGGAAAATTTTCTTCATTTCCCTATTGCCATATTTATGCAGCCTGCTGTATAATAAGCGCATGTTCAAACGACATGCCAATGTCTATCACAGCAAAAGAAAGGCGGCTTTATCATGAGTGAAATCAAAAAAGTAGTTCTTGCCTATTCGGGCGGCCTCGATACGTCCTGCATCATTCCGTGGCTGAAAGAAAATTACGACTGCGAAGTCATCGCCTGCACGGTGAATCTGGGGCAGCCGGAAGATTTCGACGCGATCCATCAGAAGGCGCTCGACTCCGGGGCGTCGGTGGCGGTGACCGTGGACGCGCGGAAGGAATTCATCGAAAACTACGCGTACGAAGTGCTCAAAGCGGACGGCAAGTATGAAGGGAAGTACCTCCTCGGCACGTCCTTCGCCCGCCCGCTCATCGGCAAGATTCTCGTGGAAACGGCGGAACAGTACGGCGCGGACGCCATCTCCCACGGCGCGACCGGCAAGGGCAACGACCAGGTCCGCTTCGAGCTCACCATCAAGGCGCTGAACCCGCATCTGAAGATCATCGCTCCCTGGCGTCTCTGGACCATCAAGTCCCGCGAGGACGCCATGGCGTACGCGGCGGCGCACAACGTGCCGATCAATCTGTACGACGAGAAGCAGACGGACGAAGAGAAGCAGGCCCAGAAGTATCCCTACTCCATGGACTGGAATATGTGGCATCTGTCCCACGAAGGGGACGACCTGGAAAATCCGGCGAACGCGCCGCACAAGGACATGTTCCTCGTGACGTGCGATCCGGAAGACGCGAAGGACGAGCCGGAGCTCGTGACCCTCGAATTTGAGCAGGGCGCTCCCGTGGCGCTGAACGGCGAAAAGCTGGACGGCGTGGACATGGTGAACAAGCTGAACGAAATCGGCGCGCGGAACGGCATCGGCATCGACGACATCGTGGAAAACCGCCTCGTGGGCATGAAGTCCCGCGGCGTGTATGAAAATCCGGCAGGATCCATCCTCTACTACGCCCATCAGGAGCTGGAGCATCTCTGCCTCGACCGGGATACGCTCCACTTCAAGGAAATGGCCGCGGTGAAATACAGCGACCTCGTGTACGACGGCATGTGGTTCTCCCCGCTGCGCGAAGCGCTGCAGGCCTTCGCGGACAAGACGAGCGAGACCGTCACCGGCAAGGTGACGCTCCGCCTCTACAAGGGCAACATCATGTCCCACGGCGCGGAAAGCCCGTACTCCCTGTACAATGAAGAATTCGTCACCTTCGGCGAAGACGACGTGTACAACCAGGCGGACGCGCAGGGCTTCATCAACCTCTTCGGCCTGCCGCTCACCATCCGGGCGCTCATGAAGGAAAAGAACGAAAAATGAGCGAGGCCATGTGGGGCGGCCGCTTCACGAAAGCGGAGGAGAAGTCCACGCAGGATTTCAATGCGTCCATCTCCTTTGACTGCCGGATGTACAGGGAAGATATCGCGGGATCGCTCGCGCACGCGGCGATGCTCGCGCATCATCATATCATTTCCGAAAAGGATCTCGAGAACATCACCCGGGGCCTTCAGGATATCAGAAAACAGATCGACGACGGGAAGTTTCCCTTCTCCGTCGCGCTCGAAGACATCCACATGAATGTGGAGAAGCGTCTCACCGACGCCATCGGCGATGCGGGAGCAAGGCTGCACACGGCGCGCAGCAGGAATGACCAGGCCGCGGTGGATACGCACATGTACGTGCGCCGCCAGATCGGCCGGCTTGCGGAAAAACTCATCGGGGTGGAAGAGGCGCTGCTCGAAATTTCCGGGAAATACAAGGATGTCATCCTGCCGGGGTATACCCACCTGCAGCGGGCGCAGCCGGTGCTCTTCTCGCACCACATGATGGCGTACTTCGCCATGCTGGAGCGGGACTTCCGCCGGCTGGAAGACTGTTTCGCCATGGCGGACATGTCGCCTCTCGGCGCGTGCGCGCTCGCGGGGACGACCTATCCCACGGACCCGGAAGAGACGGCCCGGGCGCTTCATTTCTCGAAGTGCTACGGCAACAGCCTCGACGCCGTGTCCGACCGGGACTACCTCATGGAATTCCTTTCTTTCGCTTCCATCTGCATGGTGCATCTCTCCCGCCTGTCGGAAGAATTCATCCTGTGGAGCACCAGCGAATTTCATTTCATCGAGCTCGACGACGGGTACTGCACGGGCAGCTCCATCATGCCCCAGAAGAAGAACCCCGACATCTGCGAGCTCATCCGCGGCAAGACCGGCCGGGTCATCGGCCATCTCATGGCGCTCCTCACCATGATGAAAGGGCTGCCGCTCGCCTACGACAAGGACATGCAGGAGGACAAGGAAGGCGTATTCGACGCCATCGACACCTTGGGCTTCGCCCTCGACATCTACGCCGGCATGATCCGCACCATGACGGTGGACGGCGCGCACACCCGGGAAGTCCTCGAAAGCGACTTCTCCAACGCCACCGACATGGCGGACTACCTCGCGAAGAAGGGGCTCCCCTTCCGCAAGGCGCACGCCGTGGTAGGGCAGGCGGTGCAGCAGTGCATCCTCCATCACAAAGTCCTGAAAGATCTCACCCTCGAAGAATTCCAGGCCATGAGCCCCCTCTTCGAAGCGGATATTTACGACGCGATCGATATCGAAAACTGTGTGAAAAACCGCGCCAGCTACGGCGGCACCAGCCCCGTGCAGGTGGAACGCCAGATGCGCGAAGCGGAAGACACTCTCGCATTCATGAAAAAGCAGGCGGCGGAATGGAAAGCCGTCAGCGCGTTTCTTGAATAGATATTGGCGGCAGAAAGCTCCCTTACTATAAGGGGGCTTTTTGCTTGCGCTTTTTTCTCTCCGGGGCGGCCCCCTGCCTTTCAAACTGTTTCCGCGCGCTGCGCGGACGCAGGCGCGGCGCGTCCCGTCTTCTTCTGCGGAAGAAAGCCCCCGCACCCGCCGGAGCAAGTCCCGCGGAGAAGCGGAGAGAAACGACCAGCCTCCCGAAAGGAGCGCTGTTTTTTATCTCCGTCCCGCAGAAACGCCGCGGGGCCCCTCTTCCCCCCTTGTGCCGCCTTTTGGAAATTGGTATACTTTTTATAAAGCAGGAAAAAAGAGCAGGATATTGCTTTTTTGAAAGCTGCCAAAATCCATCGGGGGGGGTCGAGAACCTTCTCCGTACCTCCTCCCGTATCTGTACGGGAGGTTTTTATAATGAAAAAATACAGAAAAACAGGGGCGGCCCTTCTCGCGGCGGCCCTCCTCTGCGCAGGCGGTACAGTGCAGGCGGTAACGCTTACGGTCACTTCGATGAATGATTTAACTGAGGGAGAAAAATGGACCGACTATATTTCGTGCTGGGCTCCGACACAGGACGTCAGTGGCAACGTCGTGACCATCGGCAGTGTGGGAAGCGGAACTGAGCCGGATTTGAGCGGCAAGAATATTGCCGGGGGAAGTTCTGGTTACACGAGTGATGAGGTGTCCGGAAACCGCGTGATCATGGAAAGCGGAACGGTGGATGAGGTGTACGGCGGCTATAGCGGCGCTCGCGGAAACGTATCAAACAACGTCGTGACGATCTCCGGCGGCTCGGTGGGCAGTGTGTACGGCGGCCGGAGCCAATCTGGCAGCGCATCGGGCAATACGGTGACGATCTCTGACGGCTCGGTGGGCAGTGTGTACGGCGGCTATAGTCATTCCAGTGGCAGCACCGCATCAAATAACACAGTGACGATCTCCGGCGGGACAGTGGACGCGAGCGTGTATGGAGGCTATGGCTATTTACACAACGCAACAGGGAATAGCGTGGTACTATCCGACGGTATAGTGAAAGGGAGCGTGTATGGAGGCTATAGCGGGAACGGAAGTGCAACGGACAACACCGTGACCCTCACCGGGGACGCCGACGTATCGGCCGCGCAGCTCTACGGCGGTGATATTCGCTCTGGCACTGGTACGATAACGGGAAATACGCTCGTGGTGGACAACTGGACGAGCAATAGTGAAAAGGGGAATGAAGTAGGCGGCCTGCACAACTTTGAGAGCATCCGCTTTGCCAATATCGCGGCGAATGGAGAGACGGTATTGGACGTCGCAGACGGGGACAATATTTCCGGCATGGGCGATGCGGATGGCAATCTGAAAATTTATCTCGATTCTATCGCCGCAGGGGACTACGCCGGCGACCCGAGCAATCTCATGAGTGCGACTGTCAAGTGGGATAAGGGTTTGGGCGCGAATGTGGAAATTGTCAATAATTTGCAAGATAATAGCGCAAATAGGTGGGTCTATACGGATCGCGCGGACGGCGGTCTCTATGTGAACCAGTTCCACAATATCAATGTGGGAAAAATTTCCGACAATGCGAATCAGGTCGATATTTATACCATGGTAATAAACTCTGCGCTCACGGGAAAATACATCGATGAGAAGGGCGCTGTTCACTATCACACCAGTGATACGGAAGAGAGCCATCCCCTCGTCATCGGCGACGGCTTTACCACCAATGTAGACACCGTAGCCGGGGCCTACGCCCTGGGCGCTCAGAGCGCGGCCGGCGGGCAGGTGCTTGTTACCGGGAATGTCGGTTTTAACGGCACCGTCTACGGCGGCTACAGTACGGGCGGCGATGCCACGGGCAACACTGTCACTCTCAGCGGCGCGACCGCATCGCAGATGAACATCTGCGGCGGCGCAAGCGCATCCGGCGGCGAAGTATTCGGCAATACGCTCGTTGTGGACGGCGGAGCCGAAAACACCGTGAAAAGCGTGCAGAATTTTGACGCCATTCAATTCCAGAATCTGAACTGGCAAAACAACGGCGTGGCGTTGAATATTGCCGGTGCGGGAAAAGACAACGAGTTGGCGAATACCTCCGTTCAGGTCGAAAATCTTGTCCTCGCGAATGAGGCCACTGTGCAGGTCGGAGATAGAATGACCTTCATCCAGAGCAATAAGGATACGGGATTGTCTCTGGATAAGGTCAGTGTGACCGAAGACGCGTCCTTCTCGCAGGGCGTGGCTACCGTGGGCCAGTTGTCCATGGGCCTCGAAGGGGCCACACATAATCTGGTGGGAGAAATCACGGAGAAATCCCTCAATCCCCAGACCCTGACCATCGCGGAGAACCGCACCGCCGCCGCGGCCTTCCTGAATCAGGGCGCAGACATCGCCGCGGACAGCCTCGACCTCCTCGGCTCCGATTACAAATACGGCCTGCGCACCTTCGGGGCCGTCTACGGCAGCCGCAGCACCTACGACGCGGCGGGAGACCTGAAAATCAACGGGTGGAGCGAAATCGTCGGCCTCGGCAACGTGCACCGCAAAGGAGACGGCGACCTCTCGTGGGGCGTCTTCTACGAAAACGGCACGGGCAACTACCGCACGTGGAACGAATTCAATAACGAAATGTTCCGCGGCGACGGAAGCCTCCTCTACAACGGCGGCGGCGCGGCCGTGCGCTATCAGAAAGACAACGGGTGGTACTGCGAAGCGAGCCTCCGTGCAGGCACCCTCTCCGCCTCCATGGACAACGCCGTAAAAGACGGGAACGGAAACAGCTACGGCTTCGACAGCGACAGCACCTACTGGGGCGCGCACGCGGGCGTAGGCAAAGTGATCGAGACCGAACAGGGCGAATGGAACGTCTACGGGAAATACTTCCACACCGACATCGACGGAGACTCTTTCGCCATCGCGGGGGATACCTTTACCTTCGACAGCCTCACCAGCGACCGGCTTCGTATCGGGGCGCGGTACACCGCGGACAAAGTGAAGCGGTGGAGCCTGTACTACGGCCTCGCATGGGAATACGAATTTACCGGAGACAGCCACATGAAAGCAGGCCAGTGGGACGCGCCGGAACAGAGCCTCGGCGGGAGCACGGGCATTGCGGAGATCGGCACCGTGTGGCAGCCCGACGACAGCCCGTGGCAGGCAAACATCAACCTCAAAGGCTACGCGGGCGAACGGGAAGGCGTGAGCGGCATGGTGCAGCTTGCGTACACGTTCTAATCTTTGCCGATTACGTACGGCGCATTACGTCTTGCAAATCGGCGGGTGTGCCTGTATAGTATGGATGTAGTTAAGCATTTCCTCACAGGGAACGAAAAAGGACGAGCGGCAACTCGTCCTTTTTCATTGCGCCGGAGCGGCGCGGGTGGTTTTTCTTATTCTGATGCGACCCCACATATTTATCCGTATGTGGCCGAAACATACGAATCATTCCATTTATGGCATGCGATTCCAGCGTCGCCGACATTCTTTCCGGCCGCCCGGAAAGAGTGTCGGCCAAGAAAGGGCCGCCGCCCAGTCACTGCGGCCTGAAATTCTGGCTGGTCACTACCCTCCGCGCAACTCGCTCCCTGCGGTCGCTCAAACAGGCGCTCCGGCTGACGCCACCAGCCGGAATTTCTCCCTGCGGGCACCGGCCTCCGTTCCAATGGGCGGGGAGCTGCACCAGTGCTGAGCTGTTTTCTTTTTACTTTGCGAGGACGCAGGTGCTGTACTTTTCTTCTTTCTCATTTTGATGTGGCTTCATTTTCGGAAAAGAATGGAAAGTACACAGGGGAAGAAGCAGCCGGCTTTTTTCTAATGGCCGGACGGCATCCCGGCGCGGGCCGGGGAGCAGACAAGAAGAAGGCCGCACAAATAAGAAAGCGGTCAGCACGAACTGCCCGGCGACGAACGCCGGGCGCGTGTGATGCGTGTACCGGTATTCCCGCACGGTTTTGCGTCGCGCCTTCGGCGGCTCCCCTTTGCTGATGTGGCTCCAACAAAAAATGCAGACCCACATATGACGAGAAAATTTTTCGTCCTATGCGGGCCCGCTTCGTCATGATGAGAAACCATAGCACAAGGGATGCACGCGAAGCGTGCGACACAAAACTTCCAACTAAATGAGCAAGAAGGAAAGCACTCGTCTGTATTCGCACCGCCTGCGTACAAACGTTACAAGCAAGGGAGACGCGAAGCGGCGACACAAATCTTCCACGGGCATGCGGGGAAGTCTCGCGAAGGATGTGGGCCCGCTCCAGCATACTTCACAGCAAGCACCGCATTTGACCCCGCGCGAAGTGCGTAGAAACATTTTGTATTGTGCCTGCGCCGCACCGCCTGAAACCCAACAGGCGAGCACTGGTGCAGCTCCCCGCCCATTGGAATGGAGCCCGGCCCCGCAGGGGTG
>CATVYJ010000008.1 GCA_958348245.1 uncultured Veillonellaceae bacterium
TCTGATTTCTTCAGGCGCAGCATCTCTTTCTAAGCTGCCTATGCGGCAGTTCACATTCGAGAGCTTATAGAATCAAGCGCGTTCAATTTCTAAGCTGCCTATGCGGCAGTTCACGGCGAGCTGAAAAAAGCAGGGCTGATTGATGTTTTCTAAGCTGCCTATGCGGCAGTTCACAAAGGGCTGGAAGAAGCGAGAGCAAGAATACCTTTCTAAGCTGCCTATGCGGCAGTTCACACATCAACGCGCATCTTTCATCGCCTTGTACTTTTCTAAGCTGCCTATGCGGCAGTTCACGGGGCCGTAGCTGCGGCCGCAGGCCGTGCGGATTTCTAAGCTGCCTATGCGGCAGTTCACCCATTTATCAAGCGTTGCATCGATTTCCTTTTTTTCTAAGCTGCCTATGCGGCAGTTCACAGGGAAAAGGCCATGATTGAACTCAATGTGAATTTTCTAAGCTGCCTATGCGGCAGTTCACACACCGATCTCACCGAGGGCATGTGATGTGGCTTTCTAAGCTGCCTATGCGGCAGTTCACCGATTATGCCGCTGAGCGGCGGAGATTTCGGATTTCTAAGCTGCCTATGCGGCAGTTCACGTCTTCGCGCCGCCCGGAGCCGGGCTGGTTACTTTCTAAGCTGCCTATGCGGCAGTTCACTATGCCAATATAGGGAAAAACGCCGATGCTGTCGGTAATTTTTCATATTTTCCCTATTTTACCCTAAATTTTCAACAGCGGCAAAAAACGCCACGTTTGAGGGATTTCCCCCATGCAGAAAAATTTGGGTCAAAATTCCGGTACGGTTTGCAGACTGCTGAGACCGTAGGCCCCGATGGGGCCGCGGGCCTCTTTATCCTTTGTTTGCCGCTGAATGAAGAGAGAAAACCTCTGCCCGCTGGAGAGGCTCCTCATCTGAATGAACGGAGGAAACGCCGTGCGTTTGCCCCGATCCAGCAGGCGCATGGCGTCCGCCTCGGAAACCCCTGTATGCCGTCGTGCATAGCGGCGGGCCCGGCTGGGGAGCGCCCTTTCCGCCTGCCACCGGCTGTACAGGGACCAGCCTCGTATACGTCTCCGAGGAACCGGCCTCACGTGGGTCAGATGCACATAGTCTCTCAGCCGTTTCAGGGCCTGCTCTGCATGGAAAGCGTTCAACGCTTCCTCCGTCTCCGACATCAGGCGAAGTTTGCTTCCCAGTGTCGTTTCTCCGTATTCTGGAAACGACACTGCAAAATCCATATGACCGGTTTTGTTTTTCCAGTCGGCAAATGCAACATGGAGCTGCGTAAAAACCTTTGTCCAGAGGAATGGCAGAGACGTTTCTGCATCCGGCAGGAGAGTGATTTCCTGATAATACTCCATGCCGATCAGTCCTTCCCACTCACGCCGAATACGCCTCCGCGCACCAGCACCGCCATCACATAATGCCGGTCTTCGATTCGTTCCGGCGCTTTTCCCATAGACCAGGCATCGAAAAGCGTGTAAAAATCCTTACCAGTAATCGGATTACGATAAGCTCGTCCAAGGGTAGTCACTGCCCCATACACCTCAATCGCAATTGGCCCAAAATTAGATTCATCAAACCCCGGATACCACGTATCAATTGTGCGAAGTGCATTACCGATTTTCTGCGAATGCATGGCAGCGATTCCATTCACGGCATAAAGCACTTTGCTTTTACTTCCTTTGGAAACCTCCGAATGTTCTTTGTTGAAAATTAATTCTTCGCTTGGATAAACTTCCTGCCCTTTTCCCATCCGCACATAAGCGGTCACCGTAAGGAGCAGGCTGTTCCGCTTTCCACTGAGCGCGTCCGCCAGGTATCCTGCCAAATCGCCTACGGCTTCAACCGTTTCATCAAAGTCCCTCATCCGGAAATCATACGCGTGGAATGTCCAGGTTTTCTGGTCGGCCTCATCGCTCACTACGATTTCGATATCTTCCGCGCCAATACGGTTCCGCCAGAGGAAACGACCGTTTGCCAGATTGGCCGCATAGCGGCGGGCCAGTTCTGTAAATCCGTTTTCTTTCACATAGGACTCTCCCATGGCCAGGATTCCCGCATAGTGCGCTTCGCTGTTGCAGGCGGAAGGCACCCAAGCGTCCGGCAAGACTTTCAGGGTAAATTGCAGCTTCAATGTATCGTCTTCCGGATGCAGTGCGGCACTGTCTACGATTTGAGGATTCGGTTTCTGAATTTCCGCAGTTAATTTAACGGAATCCAACCGATTGGAAACAGTGCCGCGCACTGCTTTTTCCGTAAGCGCAATCGGCGCCGCCTGTTCCCTGTTTTCCCATTTTGTGCTGTACATATATCCGTCAGACGGTACGAGTTTCTTTTCAAATGCGAGCACTGTCGCAAGAGCGGATGCTTTCTTTTCTTTTACCATGATTATTTTTCCTCCGATTTCTGATTTCTGCAAAGATATAAGGCTGAGTCATCGTGATATTCATAATGCCATAAGATCTCTTCTATGTGATGGAACCGGCAGGGCAACTGGAATTCGCCAAGGGTCAGGATACTTTCCACAAAGCGGTGCGGCATATCCGGATCTCTCTGACAGGCCGCATGTCCCAGAGGCGTCAGCCCTTTAAAGCCGACAGCGATGGGAACGATCCAGCCCGGTGCTTCCCGCGTCCGTTTCCAGCCGGTGACCTGTCCGTTTTCATCCCGGCGGGCGCGGTGCTGTACAGCAAGGAACCGCAGCAGTGCAGACAAGCTCTCTTCACCTTCTTTCATGGCAGACTCCATCAAATCCCGTCTTTCAATAATTACATACCCTGGCATAAGTCGCCGTAATACATCACGTTCTTCTCTTATATCCGCTTCATCTATCAAAAGCAAGTCAGGCTTTCCATAATGGAATAAGTCCCCTCCCGCCCATCGAGATATCAGCAAACAGTTGGAAAGTACTTTCAAAAAAGAATCAACTTCAAGGGCATTAATTCCATTAACTTCGATAAGAATGGATACAGTAAGATGAATCTTAGCTTCTTCTATAAACGATGGCCTTTTTAATTTTTGATTTTCGCCTTTAGCTGTCGTTTCTAATTTAGAGGGATTCAACATCCCAATAATCGAAGATCGATGATTCTTAGATTTACCATAAACCCGCAATTGAAAGTCATGACATGCTACGGCCACAGCCGAAAAATGTATTTTTGAAAATTCCGCACGTCTGATTTTCCTCTCCAAAGCATGCACCCCGCCGAGCCAGGCTGTCATGGCGGGAAATCCAATGGTGCAGGTGCTGCTCATGGCATTGGCATTCTGTATCTGCATCCGCGGAAGCAGCAGATAGGTCTTCATTTGTCTATCCTCACCTCTTCTTTCAGAATCTCCGTCATCCTGTTCTTGAAGAACCGCAGTTCTGCATCGCCCAGTATGATTTTCTCACGCCCGATGATCCGTTCGTATTCCCGAATCAGCCAGCGGGCAAATTCCGTACCTATATCGTCTATCCATGTCCCGCTCTCCAGGCGCATATCCTGCAGCCCTTTGTCCAGCCAGATTTTCTGGGAAGCCGGCAGTGCTTCATGAGAATCATCGCTGCTCCATCCGGCAGGTGCCTCCCTCACCGAGGCAGCCTCTGCCGCGGCCAGTTCCGCCATCGCATCGATTTCTTCCCGTATCCGCTCCCGAATGTCTATCGTATTTCGGTCCAGCGCAAACAGCGCATGCAGTGTGAAGAGGCTCTGCCGGACATCCCTACGCGGCATGGTTTCCCGGAAGAAATCCTTCTTCGGCGGCCGGATATCCCGGTCGGCCCAAACAGGCGGAAGCGACGGCAGCAGATAACCGGTACCGCCAGCACGGAAATTCAGTGCGCTGATATTCTGCGACTTGGTTCCTCCAAATCCGACTTCAGTCAAATCGGGAATATCCTCACAATCTTCGCCATAAATTTCTTCACTTCCGGTATAGCAGAGACGACGTCGTTCGTTCATCTCCCGCAGCCGGCTTTTCAATGTTAGCAACAGGCTGGACGAGGGCAGCACGGTAAGTAGATGGTATTGCGAATTTCCCGAAACGGGAAAATAGACCTGCTTCAGCCGTTCGTCCGTCTGCGTCGGTACGGTACGGCTCCGTTCCTCCAATGATTTCACGGCGTCTCTCAGGGACGGTTCCGACAGTCCCATATCCGTCAGTTCGTTTTCCACCGACTCCGGAGACGTATCTATCCATTCCAGGAGATTCCTTCCATCTGCCTGTAATTTCAAAAGAAGGCTCGCCGTCCCCATATACTGCGCCGGCGTCAGCACATCGTCCCGGCACTGGCACCCCTGTGTTGTGACATACCCCACATCCGGCTCTCCCGGTTCGGCCAGCAGCGCCACCGGGCTGTCCGGATGGGTAAATTTGCCTACATGAGATGCCAGACGGCATTTTTCCACATTCTGCACAGTCGCTGTCCACCATTCTCCCGGCGTTTTCTTTTTCTTCTCCGCATTCTGAAGAATATACGCCGTCAGACTTTCGTCTACCGGTTCATTTTTCTTCGCCACAGATCTCCCTCCTTATCCATTCCATACCTTTCCGGCGGAAAAGGCCCAGTTGATCATCATAGTACCAGCCGCCGTCTGTTTCATGAAGCAGAATTTCCCCAAACCGCCGGGCTTCCTGCCGCAGAAGCCGTTCTTCGTCCGCGTCATCCTGTTTTTCGACCCGCGCCGCAAGCGATGCCGCATAGTTCCGGTGAAGCCAGAGTCCCGCGTTTTTCGCATGTGAGAAATTCCTCCAGTTCCTTACATTATATCTCTCCCGCACCGGCACGTCCGATTCATACTCGCAAAATTCCATGCTCTCTCCGCCGGCTGGCCAGGCATACAGACGCAGGTCTTCTTCACCGCTTTCCCGGAACTGATTGCACTGCTGCGGAAGCGCCGTCATCCACCAGTATTCATGAAGCCAGCCGTCCAGCGCGCCCGGCCCCTCCCGGTCCTCCGGCGCTTCGCCTTTCCCGCAGAAATCCGCCATGGTCTGATGCTCCAGATCGATAAGCCGATGCGCCCAGTCCAGCGTATCCGGCTTGAGAATTCTCGGCACTGCGTCAATACGGCCTGCCAGCCTTCCCATATCGAGAATCTGACAGAGATCGTGCGAAGCCATGCAGTACCGGCCTTCCTCAAACCCCGGCCGGCAGAACGCCCGCTCTGCGCCGAACAGGCCGCGAAGGTTGTACTCCATGACCGCCACGTTGGCCGACGCCGTATCTTCCATCACGCGGCGGTGGCGGAGGACACGGCCGGCCAGCTGAATGAGAGAGCGGCAGGAGGACGGCTCTGCGATGGCCCAGTCAAAGTCATGATCGCGCCCGACTTCTTCGACTGGCGTCGCGACGGTAATAAAAAGAAATTTCCCCGCTTCCGCACTGTCAATATGCCGCCGAAGCACCGGATCTGTCAGAGTTTCCGGCTCCCCGTACGGCACAGGCCGTTTCAGGACGCGGTCCAGATAGCGTTCCTCCTCGTGCCGCAGGAGCAGGGTCTGCCGGCTGTGATACGGCAGGATGCGCGCCACATATCCTTCCGACCACGGCTTCATCATCAGATAGAGACTGAGCTCCACGCAGGGCTGGATATTGGCCACGCGAATCAGCCCGAAGGAGACCTCCTTTCCCGTTTTGCCATCAATCACGTGATGCCGGTCATGCATCCGCTCCGCCGTCTCGCGGACAGTACGGAAATAAGCGGACTTCTGCCTGTTCCGCGCTTCTTCGGAATGGGCGCCTCCCGTTGCCGCTTCGCCGCAGGGGATGATTTCTCCCTTTCTCCGCACAGGCTGATTCTCCAGACGGGCGGCCCGTTTCTCCATGAAGGACTGATACAGCGCCTCATAAGCCGCCGTGTCCCCTGTGTCCATGGCGCGGATCGTCGTGCGAAATTCATCACACAGAGCCGCCGCACACGTTTTTGGTTCCGCGAAAAATGCATTATACACAGCCAAGCCCGCCGTATACGCCCGATACATACCTGACGCAAGATCCGGTGGAATCGTGGCGGACGACAGAGACACGCTCCTCCCCAGCATCCCGGCCAGATGCACCAGTCTTGCAATGGCGATCAAGTCTTTTTTCCCGAAATCATCAATCTCGTCGATCACCAGATCAGAAGAGAGAAGCCTCAGGAATGGCAGCATATACCGCCCGCCGCGCACGGTTTCCACCGCGCCCATCATATGATCGATCGTCGTCGCAAGAACCGGCTTGTACAGAAACGCCCGGTTCTTTGCTGCGGAAGGCCGGCCATTATCAAAGAAAATCGAGAGAAAAGCCGTCCGTTCTTCATCACAGGTATCGACATACATCAGCTCTTCATTCAGCCATTCTTCCTCTCCTGTCTCCTCCAGAGTGTCTTTTCCGCCCATTTCTTCTTTTTTCATTTCTTCATGCAGCGTACGGACAGCAGAAGACCCGATGAGTACCGCCATGTCATCCGGCCCGAGCCCGATACGGTCGCGATACTCGTCTCCCGTCTGAAGCGTCAAAGAGCG
Organism: uncultured Veillonellaceae bacterium; assembly: GCA_958348245.1. Classification (GTDB taxonomy): domain Bacteria; phylum Bacillota; class Negativicutes; order Veillonellales; family Dialisteraceae; genus UBA1822. The sequence goes on from CATVYJ010000008.1 coordinate 6,492, forward strand.
GAGGCCAAGAGCCAGAATATACCGCAGCGACCGCCCGTCCTCGGAAATAGATTCCATGAGCCGCGCATTGGCAATCGTTTTTCCACAGCCGGTACTCGCTGCATTGACAATAAACCACGCGGTTTTCCTGTCATGCGCTTTCCGAAATTCCCGGACTGCTTCCACCGCTCTGTCCTGCCAGCGGAACCGCGCGGGGCTTCTCTGCTTCAGGAAACGCACGTCCTGCGCCCGCTCCATTTCATTTTGAAAATCCGGCAGGCGATGCACGATCTTCAGTGCCTGCTCCATCACGGCCACGCAATGCTCCTCCAAGGTCTGTTTCGGCGACTTTCCCTGCGTATTGGCCCATAGCAGGCTTTCTTTCCATGCTCTGCGCCGCACAGTTTCCTGCGAAGAGACATAATGATCGCCCAGCATCAGACAGAGCCGCGCACAGGACAGGACCATGCGGAGCGCTTTGTCATCCATTATCCGCTGCACAGCCTCCGTCTCATTCAGCAGACGGGCCGCCCATTTCTGCAGCTTCTTTGTCCAGCGCTCCGCGCTGCCCCACAGCAGCCCCCTGCCGAAACGGAAACACTCCATCCGCCGTTCTGCATTTTTCGTGCTTTCATAGCCCCAGTCCGCCGCACACATGCGCAGCATATCCCGGAAGGAACGGATTCCACTGCTCCTGTACAACTTCCAGTTCATGCAGAGCGGCAGCCGGTGATGCGACAGGATGAGCCATGTCAAAAGAGACGCCGCGGGAGGCAGAGGGTCCGACAGCCTGTCATCCTCAACCTGAAGCATTGCTTCCACCCGACGGATATCCAGTGTGCCGTCCGCCAGCGCACGAAGCCATTTCCTGTCGTCCGTCCAGGCATCTGCCGCCCGCACGACTGCTTCCAGCAGCTTGCAGGACATCCATTCATGACGATAAGGGTCCATGGCCGTCGTACCGCTCTGCAGTTTCCCCTGAAAATAGTCCGACGCCTTACCCCAGTCATGCAGCAGCGCCGCCACCGCCAGCAGCGCTTTCACCAGCGGCAGATACTGCCACCCGTTTTCCCATTCGCTGTGAATGATTTCCTTTCGGGTCGTATGAACCGGCACGATGCCTTCTTCATTGAACCGGGAACGGTTGCCCACGATCCAGAGCAGCTCGCACTGCTTCCTGGACCGGATCCAGAAGCAGGCCACGGAAGTACTCTTCGTCGCACTCCGCCGAAGCAGCGTCCGCACCATGAGCAGGCCTTCCTTTGTAATGACGGTCCTCCACGTATCGTTCCCGATGCGCTCGGCAAAACTGTCCAAAATCCGACAGACGGTTGTTCTCGCCTTCTTTTCACTCCGGCTCGTAAAAATGACCATCATTGGTCCGTCACCGCTTTCTCCACAAACAGGCGGCTGCCCCGCTTTACCGTATCAAACACATAATCCAGCGCCTTTTGTTCCGTAAATTTCTGCAGGCAAACCTGTCGAAACTTCTTCTCTGCCTCGGAAGACAGGCCACTGCATTCCCGAGCGCAGATAAAGGCCCAGGGCAGAACAATGGCATCCTTGATAAGATCCGCCACATCAAAAACCAGTGCGCCGCGGCGGGTCTTTCCGTGCATCACCGCAAAGCCATGTGGAATCCCGAGCACCCAAAGCGTTACAGCCCCAAGCCCATAGGCCAGATAGTTGCCATGATTCAGAAACGCATTGGCCGCATCTTCCCCCGCTCTTCTCCGCTCAAAATCCCCGGCCTCCGTCGTGCGGGCCGCATATTTGTATAGTTCCTTCGTGAAATGTGCTTCCGCTGCAAGCAGTTCTGTCACGGAAGACGCTGTCTCCATCCGGGCGCGAAACTGCCGCAGCGCCCGCTCAGGAATTTCATCATCCGCATAAAATCCCTCATCCGCCAAATCCCTGTCTCTGCTCCATGTCTGTTCCAGGAAATCACACCGCGCTTTCTGAAAATCACGGGCCACTGCCAGCCGCTTCTGCGCATCAAACCAGAACGACAGCCATCCCTGGACATATTCTGTGGGGCGGTATTCGCTCTGTGGACTCAGCCATTCAATCTCCGTTCCTGCCAGAAGCGGCGTCCCGCCTCCACCGCAGAATCCAATCATCACACCCGCTCCGGCAAGCAACCGTACGGCGGCCTGTGTAATAGAAGTACCCGGTCCAAGAAGAATCACTGTGGTATTTGCGATGGGAATATTCCAATACAGATTTTCCCGGGCGCTCTCCGTGAGATATACAATGCGCCCGTCTTTCTGCATAATGCGGCACCGCTCCAGATAATACAGATTCGCCCGCTTCAAATGCAGAATGGCTTTTAACTCCGATGGTCCCAAATCCGGTTTTCTCATACGCCCTCCTCTTTCATTCCCTGTTGTTTTTATTGTACCAGAACATCTGTGACAGTTTCTGTCTCTGCCCATATTTATTTTTCAAAATCCCAATAAAAAACCGGAGAAATTCCTCCGGCCCTCGCTATTAAAGATAAAAAATATGCTTCTCCCTTCTCCCTTCTCCCTTTTCCCATCTCCGTCCATCGCCCTCTCCGTCAAAACTGCCTATGCGGCAGATTACAGCTCGGAGGGACTATCCCGTTAATTATCCAATTTCTAAGCTGCCTGTGCGGCAGATTACGGAGGGAACAGCGGAGCCCTCTGGATCATGATTTTCTAAGCTGCCTGTGCGGCAGTTCACTGATCTCCGGCATTTTCGGCGATCTGAAAAACTTTCTAAGCTGCCTGTGCGGCAGTTCACCCGTTCCCAGAAGTAGATGTAGGCCGTGGAATTTTCTAAGCTGCCTGTGCGGCAGTTCACGGCAAAAATTTTGGAAATTCATTCGAGAGACTCTCTACTTATTCTATCCATTGCTATTTTAACCAAAATTTTTCAGCGTTGTCAAAAGGCCGATAAAATCAAACCTCTTTGATCGCTATTTCAAATTGGGTCCAATACTCGTCTCCTCTCGGCAATCTTTTATTTTTCACAAATCTATCATTCTGTCTGTTCATTGTCTCATGGTCTCACCCATTCGCATGTATACGGAATAAGCTCAAAACAGGCAACAGAAAACCCGGAAGGATTTCTCCTTCCGGGGTCTTTTCATGGAGCCGGCAATAGGATTTGAACCTACGACCTACGCATTACGAATGCGCCGCTCTACCAGCTGAGCTATACCGGCATCAACGTAGATAATTGTACCGGATAGCGCGGGCTTTGTCAAGCGTCCGTGTTCTTTTTCTTTTTGCTCACCATAAAGCCCGTGGCCTGCTGGTTGGCCATGATGACCACGTCGCTCAGCTGGACGCGTTTCGGGCGGGAGAGGACGAAGTCGATCACGTCGGCGATGTCTTCGGGGCGGAGGGCGTCCACGCCTTCGTAGACGGCGGCGGCCCGCTCTTTATCGCCGTGGAAGCGCACTTCGCTGAAGCTGGTCTCCACGATGCCCGGCTGGATGGTGGTGACTTTGATGTCGCTGTCGATGACGTCGATGCGGATACCGTCGCTGAAGGTTTTCACCGCCGCTTTGGTGGCGCAGTAGACGGCGGCTCCCGCGTAGGCGTAGAGGCCGGCGGTGGAGCCGAGGTTCACGATGTGGCCGCTGTTGCGGGCGAGCATGGCGGGCAGGAAGGCACGGGTCACGAGGAAGAGGCCCCGGATGTTGGTGTCGATCATCTGCTCGATGTCGTCGGGGCTGGTCTCTTCGTAGGATTCGAGGCCGCGGGCGAGGCCGGCGTCGTTGACGAGCACATCGGGCACACCGCATTCTTTCATGACTTTCTCCGCGGTTTCCTGAATGGCGGCGCGGTCGCGCACGTCGAGGGGATAGACGGCGGCGTCCGCGTTGTACTTCATGCGGAATTCTTCGGCGATGTCTTCCAGTTTGTCCGCGCGGCGCGCGGCGAGCGCGAGGCGGTATCCTTTCGCGGCGAGCGCTTCGGCGGTGGCGCGTCCGATGCCGCTGGTCGCGCCGGTGATGAATGCGAGTTGACTCATGGTCATGCCTCCTTTGTTTTTCTTCCATTATACTACAGCGGGCGCTCCCTCTTGCGGCCCGCCGCATTTCTTCCTACAATACAGACAATGTCCGGAGGAGGTTCTCATGAAATACTGTGCGCTCTGTCTCGTCTCTCTGCTGGTCCTGCCGGGCTGCGCCCCGGAGGAGCCGTCTTATTCGTCTGCGCCGCAGCCCGCGCCGGTCTCGTCCGCGCCGGCTCCCGTTCCGACGAAGGCCGTCCCGCCGGCCGTCCCGGAGGCGTCGGCGCAGCTCTCCCGCGAGGCGCTCGCCGCATACGGCGCGGGGGACAGCGCGTCGGCTCTCGCGCTCTGTGAGAAGGCGCTCACCGCGTCGGACGCGAATTACGAGGCGCTCGCTTTGCAGGGGCTTATCACGGCGTTTGACGGCGCGCCGGACGAGGGGACGGCGCTCATCGAGCGGTCGCTTGCGCTTTATCCGGACTACGTGCAGGGCTATTACGATCTCGCCATGGCGCAGAAGCTGAGCGGGCGGTACGAGGCGTCCATCGCGTCGTTCCGGCGGGTGCTCGACGCGGACCCGCAGAATGTGTGGTCGCTCTACGGCATCGCCACGAATTATGCGGATCTGCGCGACCGGGAGCGGGCGCTCTCGTACCTGCGGCAGGCCGCCGCGCTCGATCCGGCGCACGTGAAGCCCGAGGCGGCGGCGCAGGATCATTTCCAGTGGCTCCACGGGGACGCGGAGTTCGACGCGCTCATGCGGTGACGGCGGAAAAGGGCAAAAGAAAAACAGGAGACGCTTCGTTCTCCTGTTTTTTATTGTGCCGTCTTTCAGCGGTAGAGGCCCATGGCGCGGCTGGCCGCTTCGTAGGTCTTGTGTGCCCTGGCGTGCGCTTTTTCCCGTCCTTCGTCGAGGATGGCGTCCAGCTCGGGGGTGCCCATGAGTTCCTTGTACCGGGCAAGGATGGGCGACATTTCTCCCACCACGAGGTCCGCCACGTCTTTTTTGAAGACGCCGTACCCCTGCCCTTCGTACATGGCTTCGATTTCTTCGAAGGATTTGTGGGAGATGGCGGCATGGATGCTCATGAGGTTCGACACGCCGGGCTGGTTTTCCTTGTCGTAGTGGACATGGCCGATGGAGTCCGTCACGGCGCGCTTGATTTTCTTCGCGATCACGTCCGGTTCGTCCAGCATGTGGATGGTGGCCATGTCGTTGTCGTCGGATTTGCTCATTTTGCTGGTGGGGTCCTGGAGGCTCATCACGCGGGCGCCGCCTTTCGGAGCCCACATTTCCGGCAGGGTGAAGACTTCGCCGTACTTGCGGTTGAACCGTTCGGCGAGGTCCCGGGTGATTTCCATGTGCTGCCGCTGGTCTTCGCCCACGGGGACGAGGGTGGCCTGATAGAGGAGGATGTCCGCGGCCATGAGCGGCGGATAGGTGAGGAGGCCGAGGGGAATGAAGCCTTCCTTCGCTTCTTCCTTGCGCGCCTTCGATTTATACTGGGTCATGCGCTCCATCTCGCCCACGTAGGCGGTGCAGATGATCATCCAGCCGAGCTGGGCGTGCTCGGGCACTTCGGACTGGACAAAAATGGTGGCTTTCTTCGGGTCGAGGCCCGCCGCGATGTAGAGCGCCGCCAGGTTGCGGGTGCGTTCGTGGAGCTTCTGCGGGTCCTGCGGCACGGTGATAGCGTGCTGGTTGACGATGCAGTAGTAGCATTCCGCCGTATCCTGGAAAGGAATGAAATTTTTCAGCGCCCCGAGATAGTTCCCGAGGGTGAGACTGCCGCTGGGCTGAATGCCGGAAAAGATGGTATCCATGGTATTGCCTCCTTCTATCTGAGAGACGCTGACCCCGCGCGGGAAATCAGCGTCTCTGCCAATGTGTGAAATTATTCGACGGTGACGGACTTGGCGAGGTTTCTCGGCTTGTCCACGTCGTTGCCCCGTTTGATGCCCGTGTAGTACGCGAGGAGCTGCATGGGAATGACGGACAGGATGGGCGCGATGAATTCGTCCACTCTCGGGATGCGCACGGCGGCGGTGGCGTACTTGTCGATTTCCGCATCGTCGTCGTAGCCGATGCCGATCACTTCCGCGCCGCGGGCGCGCACTTCCTGAATATTGCTGTACATTTTCGCCGCGATTTCGTCCTGGGTGACTACGGCGATGACCGGCGTATCCGGCGTGATGAGCGCGAGGGTTCCGTGCTTCAGCTCGCCGCCGGCGTACGCTTCGGCATGGATGTAGGAAATTTCCTTCAGCTTGAGCGCCCCTTCCATGGCGATGGCGTAGTCGATGGACCGGCCCAGATAGAAGATGTCGCTGGCGTTTTTCAGCTTGTCCGCGAAGTCCGCCATGAGGTCCCGCGATTCGAGCACTTTCTCGATGTCCTTCGGCAGCTCTTTCAGGGCGCGGAGCACGGCCGCCGTTTCTTCCGGCGAGACGGTGCCTTTGACCTGGCCCATGTAGAGGGCGAGGAGAAGGAGCGCCACCAGCTGGGTGGTGTAGGCTTTCGTGGAGGCCACGGCGATTTCCGGGCCGGCGAGGGTGTAGATGGTGTGATCCGCTTCGCGGGCGATGGACGAACCGATGGAGTTCGTCACGGCCAGGCTCCGCGCGCCGAGGCGTTTCGCTTCTTTCAGCGCCGCGAGGGTGTCGATGGTCTCGCCGGACTGGCTCACCACGACGACCAGCGTCCCTTCCGTGGTGAGGGGATGGCTGTAGCGGTACTCCGAGGCGATCTCCACAGAGACGGGAATGCGGGCGAAGCGCTCGATGTAGTATTTCGCCACGAGCCCCGCGTGGTAGGCGGTGCCGCAGGCGGTGATGAGGATATGGTCGATGGTGTTCACGTCGGCCTTCGTCCAGTTCAGATTGTCGAAGACCACGTCGTCATGCGGCCCGGCGTGGATTTTCACGGTGTCCCGCACCGCTTTGGGCTGCTCGTAGATTTCCTTCAGCATGAAATGGGGATAGCCGCCCTTTTCTGCCGCTTCCGCCGTCCAGGTGACTTCCTGCACTTTCTTGGAGATGGGCCGGCCGTCCGCGCCGTACACGGTGACGCTGTCGGGCTTCACCACGGCGATTTCCCCGTCGTCCAGCACGTAGATGCGCCGGGTGCGGCTGATGATGGCCGGGATGTCCGAGGCGATGAAATTCTCGCCGCTGCCCAGCCCGATGATGAGCGGATTGTCTTTCTTCGAGCAGATGATCGTGTCCGGATCGTCTTTGTCCATGAAGAGCAGGGTGTACGTGCCGGTGATGTATTTCAGCACTTTCCGCACGGTGGAGAGGAAGTCTCCGTCGTCGAGCTCTTCCGCCAGATGCGCCGCCACTTCGGAGTCCGTGTCGGACTGGAAGACGTGCCCTTTCGCGGCGAGCTCCTGCTTGAGCTGCATGTAATTTTCGATGATGCCGTTATGCACGATGACGAAATGATTGTGGCAGTCGCCGTGGGGATGGGCGTTCCGGTCGGACGGCGCGCCGTGCGTCGCCCAGCGGGTGTGGCCGATGCCGGTATGGCCCGTGAGCGGCGCCGCTTCGAGCGCCTTTTTCAGGTTGTCCAGACGGCCTTCTTTCTTTACGATCCGGATGCCGCCTTCGGTGTGGACGGCGATGCCCGCCGAGTCATACCCGCGGTATTCCAGACGGCGCAGGCCGTCAATGAGAAATTCGGTGGCTTCGCCTTTCCCTGTATATCCTACGATACCGCACATAAGTGAATCCTCCTTATTATTCCATGGCCGCTGGCGGCCCTTTTTTCCATGAAGGAAAATTATACGCACTTATTATAGCACAGGCTTTTTTTATCGGCCATTCCAGAACGGGGAAATTCCCCGGCGCTCCGTCTTTATGGCGCGCCGCCCGCACAGAAAGGCGCGGAAAAATTTGTCTTTTTCTCCGCGGCGGAAAAAAAGCCGCGCCCGCGAAAAAAGTCCGGACGCGCCGGACTTGCACCGCCTGCCGGCCCGCGGCTCACAGGCTCTGGATGACCCCTTCCACGGCGGCGAGGTCCTGCATGGCCGCGAGGCCCGACAGGGCGGCCATGAGGCCCGCCGCGAAGAGGCAGAGGAAAATCACCGCGAACAGGATCGCCGGAATGAGCGTGACGAGAAGCGCTTTCCCTGTGGAAAAGCCGTAGTTCTCGCTGACGGCGGTCACGTCGAGAGCGAAGCTCCACAGGAAGAGCGCCGTCCCCAGCGCCTCCCCGCCGAAGCCGAGGAGCAGATCGAGGAGCCCGCCGAAGACGGAGAACGCGTACGGGAAGGACGCCGCCATGAATCCCGCGGTGACGCCCTGCGCGGTCCCCCGTCCGCCGAGGAATCCCGCGCAGTAGTCGATGACCGCGCTGTGCAGGAAGAGCGCCGTCCCCATGAGGACGAAGGTCACGAGGAACCGCGTCCCCAGTCCCGGCCCTTCCACGAAAGAGGTGAGCGACAGCAGAAACGCCGTGAAAAGCCACAGCGCCCCCGCCTGCCGGAGCTGCTCCCCGCGGGTGACCGTGCGCAGCGCCCGCCGGGGACTGGCGAGGAGCTGATACATCAGATCCAGAAAATAATGCATGCGTCCTCCTTATCGTACGGCCGGCGCGCCGCCCGCGGCCTGCGTCAGCCGGTCCACCATGCCGTCCGCCATGCGGCGGCCCATTTCGTTCATATCCGATGCGAACAGGCCCGCCAGCGGCCGCGCCTCCCCATAGGAGTGAACGGGGATATCCCCGTCGCCGAGGCCCGCCCGTTCGCCCGCGTAGTTCAGCGCGTCGTAATAATTGCCCACCGCGTCCACGAGGCCCGCGTCCAGCGCCTGCCGCCCCGTGAAGAGCCGGCCGTCCGCCAGAGCCCGCACGTCCGTTTCGTCCATGCGGCGGCCGTCCGCGACGGTGCGAACGAACTGCTGGTAAATGTCGTCCACCATGCGCTGCAGCATGGCCCGCTCGTCGTCCGTCATGGGGCGGAACATGGAGAGAATATCCTTGTGCGCGCCGCTTTTGATTTTCTCATTGTACACGCCCAGCTTGTCCAGGAGCTCCTCCACATTGTTGTAGTCGATGTAGACGCCGATGCTGCCGGTGAGGCTCGCCGGGCTGGCAAAGAGATAGTCGCCCCGGCTGGCGATCCAGTAGCCCGCGCTGGCGCAGAGATCGCCCATGGACACCACCACGGGCTTGCCCGCGCTCCGCACCTTGTCCACCTCTTCCGCGATTTCCTGCGCGGCCGCCGCCGATCCGCCGGGCGTATTGAGCCGGAGCAGCACCGCTCTGGCCTGCGGGTCGAGCCGCGCCTCGCGGAGCTCCCGCATGACCCGCTCGCTCGCCGTGCCCTGCTGCTGCGCGAGAAGGCCGCCCGCGTCCTCGCCGCCGTAGAGCGCGCCGTCGATGCGGATGACCGCCACATAGCCCGGCGCCGCCGGCTCCCGGATGAGGCCGCTCCGCAGGAAAAAGGCCAGCGCCGCCGCGAGGACGAGCGCCGCGCCCACGGCGATCACAAAGAGCTGCCGCCTCGTAAAATGCACGTTCATAGTCCTGTTCCTTTCTGCAACGTCCGAAGACTGATGGTCTTATTATACTACACCTTCCCGCAAAATCCCGGGGCCGCGCCCGCCCGTCTGTACTTCTTCCCCGTATCGTGTATAATAGGAGCATGGGATTTAGGTTTCCCTAAATTTAATGAGAAAGGAACAATTTCTTGCTATGAACCTAAAAGAATTCTGGAAAGATAAAGAGAAGCCCCGGCTCACGGCGTACATGGACATTTTCAAATCGCTCGGTCCGGGCCTCATCGTGGCGGTGGGCTTCGTGGACCCGGGCAACTGGGCGTCGAACCTTGCCGCCGGCTCGTCCTACGGCTACCAGCTCCTGTGGGTGGTGACGCTCTCCACGCTCATGCTCATCATTCTCCAGCACAACGCGGCCCACCTGGGCATCGTCTCCGGGAAATGCCTCTCCGAAGCGGCCACGGCGTACATGCCGCGCCGGCTCAAAAATTTCATCCTCACCACGGCCATGCTCGCCGCCGTCTCCACCGCGCTGGCGGAGCTCCTCGGCGGGGCCATCGCCCTGGAAATGCTCTTCGGCGTGCCTCTCCGCGCCGGGGCCTTCGTCATGCTGCTCCTCTCGCTGTACCTCCAATTCAGCCATTCCTACCAGCGGGTGGAAAAAATCATCGTGGCCTTCGTCTCTCTCATCGGCCTCGCCTTCATGGCGGAGATTTTCCTCGTCCCCGTGGACTGGCCGGCGGCGCGCGCGGGCTGGGTGACGCCCTCTCTCCCCGCGGGCGCGATGACCGTCGTCATGAGCGTGCTCGGCTCGGTCATCATGCCGCACAATCTGTTTCTCCATTCCGAAGTCATCCAGAGCCAGCAGTTTCATCTCTCCGGCCCGGTGACCATCGAGAAAAAGCTGAAGACCGAATACATCGACACCATCTTTTCCATGGGCGTGGGCTGGGCCATCAACAGCGCCATCATCTTCGTGGCCGCCACGGCGTTCTTTGCCAACGGTATCGAAGTGGACGACCTCGCCCAGGCGGGCGGCCTTCTCGCCCCCATCCTGGGGCCGCTCTCGGCGCAGCTCTTCGGCGCGGCGCTCCTTTTCGCGGGCATCGCGGCGAGCCTCACCTCCTCCATGGCGGGCGGCTGCATCTTCGCGGGCATGCTCGGCGAACCCTACGACTCCGCCGACAAACACACCAAGCTGGGGTCCCTGCTCACCATGGTGCCGGCGTTCCTCCTCATCCTCCTCATCGATTCGCCTTTCGAAGGGCTCATCTGGTCCCAGACCTTCCTCTCCATGCAGCTCCCCTTCACCATTTTCACTCAGCTCTATCTCACCTCGTCGACGCGCGTCATGGGACCGTACGCCAATAAAAAATACACGAAGGCGCTCCTCTGGGGCATCGGCCTTCTGGTGACCTTCTTCAATCTGCTCCTCCTGAAGGATCTTTTCGCCGGTCTGTGAGACAAAAAAAGAACAGCGCCTTTTCGAAGACGCTGTTTTTTTCTGTCTTTCACCGGAAAACGAACTGCACGAGCACCATGCAGCACGCCGTGCCGCCCGCCATGGAGAGCATCATATTCCGCCGCCACAGGTGCAGCCCCGCCGTCACCGCCGCGGAGAGCAGCTCCGGCGCGGGATGCCCGTCCGCAAAGAGCGGCACATGGCGCAGGCAGTACACCACGAGGAGCGCAAAGACCGCCGCGGGAAGCGCCCGCCCGAGATACCGCACGTACGCCGGCACGGTCCGCCCCGGTCGGAAAAGGAGAAACGGCAGGAACCGGGTCGCCATGGTCATGGCCGCGCAGATGGCGATGACCGCCGCCTGCTGCCAGAGAGAAAGCTCCGTCATGAGAGGCCTCCTTCCCGGCCGCCCATGGCCCGCTCGACAGGCCGGCGGAAAATTGTCAGCGCCAGCACGATGGCGCCCATGGCGGGCAGCATGAACCGGTCCGGCCCGAACGCCGCGAGCGCCGCCCCAGACAGTCCGATGCCGAGGAGCGCCGTCCAGGGCCGCTTCTCCCGGAGGAGCTGTTCGAGGAAAATCACCACGAACATGGCGGTCATGACGAAGTCCAGCCCCGCCAGATCCAATCCGGACAGCACCGTGCCCAGCAGCCCGCCGAGCAGGGACCCCGTCACCCAGTACAGATAATCGAGCGCGCTCACAAAGAAATAGAACCAGCCCCGGTCGGAACTGCCGGGGATTCTGGCGGTGTAATTGAGGGCAAACGTCTCGTCGCAGAGCCAGAAAATGAGAAAGGGCAGCTTCCATCCCATGCCGCTGTATTTCTCCGAGAGCGACAGGCCGTAGAACAGATGGCGCGCCTGCACGACGAGCGCCACCGCCGCGGTCTGCACCGGCGCGAACGGCGAGACCAGCATGGCCACCGTCACAAATTCCAGCGAGCCTCCGTAAATCACGGCGGCCATGAGGCAGGGATACCAGAAGGGAAACCCCATGGAGTGCATGTACAGGCCGTAGCTCACGCCCACGAACCAGAACCCCGCCAGCATGGGCAGGGTATAGACAAACGCGTCGCCCAGCGCGTGGCGCACAGGTGCGGAAATTTTCATAGGGACCTCCTTCTTTGCCTTCGGGATGTTCCATAGTATACCGTTTCCGCCCATGGGCCTCAAGATGCAAAAGACGGCCAGCCGGCCGCCTTTAACGATGGGGATCTATCGTTTTATTTGTCCGCATGGTGCACCACGAGCTGCGGGAAGGGGATGTCGATGCCCGCCCGGTCGAGCGCCTGCTTCACGGCGATGTAGAGCTCGTTCATGGCGGTGAAATAATCTTCCCGGCGCACCTCCGCCCGGGCGTAGACGGTGATGCTCGAATCCGCCAGGGCTTTCACGTAGACGGGCATGGTCTCCTGATTCACCACGTAGGGCGACGCGCAGAGGGTCTCCCGGATGAGCGCGACGCACGCCGGCAGATCCGTGCCGTACCCCACGCCGATATTCATCTCCACATTGCGCGTGTCCAGCCGGGAATAATTGGTGATGACGCTGGAGGTCATGGTGAGATTCGGCACGATGATGAGCTGATTGCCCGTCGTCCGCAGCTCCGTGTACATGATGCGGATATTCTCCACATTGCCGCTGGTGCCGCCCCCCGCGTCGATGTAGTCCCCCACGCGGAAGGGCTGGAACATGAGGATGTAAATGCCCGAGGCGACGTTGCTCACCTTGTCCTTCAGGGCGAGCCCGATGCCGAGGCCGATGCCGCCGAGAGCCGCCGAGATGGACGTGGTGGAAAAGCCCAGCGTCCCGAGGGCCATCACCGCCACGATGGCCAGGCAGAAGAAATAGGCGAGCTCCGTGATGAAGGTCACCGCCGAGCTCTCCACGCTGCTCTGGGTGAGGATATTGAAAATCACCCGGCGGATCCAGCGGCAGATCACGTAGCCGATGGCCGCGATGATGAGCGCCGCCAGAATTTCCGGCCCCTTCGTGAGCGCAAAATTGACCAGATGCTCCCACACCTGCTCCGTCCAGTCTATGGTCTTTTCTCCTACCTGTTCCACGGCCGTTCTCCTTTCGCCTCTGTTTCCCCTATCTTAACAAATCGGAGCGCGGCGCGCAAAAAAAGAGGAGCCGCCGCTCCCCTTTCCTTTTTACTGCCGTTCCGCCGCCGCCACGAGCGACTCGATGACCATGACGGTCGTGACGGACCCCACGCCGCCCGGCACGGGCGTAATGGCGCCGGCCGCGGCCTGCACGCCCTCAAAGTCCACGTCGCCCACGGTCTTTCCGTCCACGCGGTTGATGCCCACGTCGAGCACGACCGCGCCGGGCTTCACCATGTCCGCCGTGACCGACCCCGGTCGGCCGAGCGCCGCCGCGAGGATATCCGCTTCCCGCGTGACCGCCGCCAGATCCTTCGTGTGGGAGTGGCACACGGTCACCGTGGCGTTCGCCCGCTGCAGAAGCAGCGCCAGCGGGCCGCCCACCACGCTGCTTCTGCCGATGACCACGGCGCGCTTCCCGTCCGGATCGATGCCGTAGTGCGCCAGGATCGCCATGCACGCCCGCGGCGTGCACGGGAAAAGCCCCTCCCGGCCCGCGGCGAGCCGCCCCAGATTGGCCGTGGTGAGCCCGTCGATGTCCTTGTCCGGATCAATGGCTTCGATGACGCGCTCCCGGGATACCTGCGGGGGCAGCGGCATCATCACGAGGATACCCGTCACCGCCGCGTCGCCGTTGAGCGCGCGCACCGTCATGAGGATATCCTCCTCGGAAGCCGTCCCGGGCTTCTTCACCAGACGGACGGGGATGCCGTACGCCGCGGCCTGCTTCTCCATGAACGCCGTATACATCGCCGCCGGTTTGCTCTCCCCGGCCAGGATGATGGCCAGCGTGGGCGTCCTGCCCTTCTCCGCCAGTTTCGCCAGCCGCGCCCGGAGCGCGTCCGCCAGCGCCGCCGCCGTTTCTTTTCCATCCAGAATGAGTGCCATGTGTGCTCCTTTCCGTAAAACAGGCGAAACGCCGCCCGCAGGCAGCGTCCGCACCGTCGTCCAATCCTGTCAGAAGAGGCCCGTGATGTGGCCCTCGTCGTCCACGTCGATATTTTCCGCCGCGGGATGCTTCGGCAGTCCAGGCATGGTCATGATCTTGCCCGTGAGCACCACCACGAAGCCCGCGCCCGCGGAGACCCGCGCTTCCCGCACGTGGAGCACATGCCCTTCCGGCGCGCCCATCCGCGACGGATCGTCGGTAAAGGACATCTGGGTCTTTGCCATGCACACCGGCATATGGCCGAAGCCCATGGCCTCGATATGGGCGAGCTCCTTCTCCGCCGCCTGATCGTACTGGACCCGGCCCGCGCCGTAGATCTTCCCGGCGATGGTCTCGATCTTTTCCTTCAGCGTGAGCCCGTCTTCATAGAGCGGCGCATACGACGAACCTTCGTCGATGGCGGCCAGCACATCCCGCGCAAGGGCAAGGCCCCCTTCGCCGCCGTCCGTGAAGACCCGCGACTCCGCCACGACCGCGCCCGCCGCCCGGCACGCTTCTTCCACCACCGCCATTTCCTCCGGCGTATCCGAAGGGAACATATTGAGCGCCACCACCACGGGCAGGCCGTACTGCTTCAGATTCGCCAGATGGCGGAGCATATTCGGCAGGCCGCGGCGCACCGCTTCCGGATCCGACTCCGTGAGCTCGTTCTTCGGGCGGCCGCCGTGCATCTTGAGCGCCCGGATGGTCGCCACCAGCACCGCCGCCGCCGGCTTCAGATGACCGAAGCGGCACTTGATGTCCAGGAATTTCTCCGCGCCGAGATCCGCGCCGAAGCCCGCCTCCGTCACCACATAGTCCGCCAGATGGAGCGCCGTCTTCGTGGCGAGCATGGTGTTGCACCCGTGGGCGATATTGGCAAAGGGGCCGCCGTGGATAAAGGCCGGCACATGCTCCAGCGTCTGCACCAGATTCGGCTTCAGCGCGTCCTTCAGCAGCGCCGCCATCGCGCCCTGCGCGTGGAGATCCCCCGCCGTGACCGGCTCATTGTCATAGGTGTACGCCACGATGATGCGGGCCAGGCGCGCCTTCAGGTCGGAAATATCCTTCGCGAGACACAGAATGGCCATCACCTCCGACGCGACGGAAATCTGGAAGCTGTCTTCGCGGGGCACGCCGTTCGCTTTGCCGCCGAGGCCCACCACGATATTCCGGAGCACGCGGTCATTCATGTCCATCACACGGCCCCACACCACGCGCCGCGGGTCGATGCGGAGCGCGTTGCCCTGCTGCATGTGATTGTCCAGCATGGCCGAGAGCAGATTGTGCGCCGCCGTCACCGCGTGGATATCCCCGGTGAAATGCAGATTGATGTCCTCCATGGGCACCACCTGCGAATAGCCGCCGCCGGCCGCGCCGCCCTTCACGCCCATGCACGGGCCGAGAGACGGCTCGCGCAGGCAGATCATCACCTTCCTGCCGAGCTTTGCCAGCGCCTGCCCGAGCCCCACCGTGGTGGTGGTCTTTCCCTCTCCGGCAGGCGTAGGCGAAATGGCCGTCACGAGAATGAGCTTCCCTTCGGGCTGCGACTGCACCCGCTTCGTCAGCGCAAGCGACACCTTCGCCTTGTACGGGCCGTACTGCTCCAGCTCCTCCGGCCGGATGCCGATTTTCTCCGCGATCTCCCCGATGGGCGCCAGTTTCGCCTGCTGCGCAATTTCAATATCACTGAGCATGTTGTCCTCCTCTTTCCACAAAATGCGGACTTCCCCCGCCGCATGCTTTCATTTTCTTCATTATATCATGCCCTTTCCTTTTCTACCGAAGGGAAAATCCGCCAGCCGCAGCGCAGCCGACGTGCCCGCAGGAAAAGGACCGGGAAGCTCCGCCCTCTGCAACAATTCTCCACACAGAAAAAGCGGCCGCCGCCAAAAGAGGAAGTCTCATCCGCCGGTGAAAAAGTTTCCACGCGTCCAAATAAAAGCCGCACGCACAGGACGCGTGAAAAAGCTCTCCGCCGTTTGCATCCATTTGCCGGAAACGGTACGAGGCCCGTCTCTCTGCCGCGCCGCCAGGCGATTCACCCTCCATAAAAAACGCCACGCAAAAAGAGCAGAGATAGGCTCTGCCCTTTTTGTGCGCATCAAGCGGCGGATTTGGTTTTGGCCGGTGTGGTTGCGGAGGTGTCTGCGGCGGTGGTTTTATCCGCTTCTGCATTTTCTGTGTCCGCTTTGCCTTCCGCGGCGGGTTCTTTGTCCGCGGTTTCACCGGGCGCGGTCACTGTGCCGGAGAGGTTGGTGCTGCGGTCGGTGGGAATGCGGCGGTAGGGGAAATTTTTCTCGAGGCGCTTCCACATTTCGCCGAGGATGTAGTCCGGGCGGGTGTCGGGGCCTTCGAGCTCCGCGTCGAAGTAGCGCGTGCCGACGCTCTTCACGTCCGCCATGCCGTCTTCCCAGTAATACACCGCGAGCTCCGCGTGGGTGACGATGACGGGATCGCGGTCGCCGAACATGGGATAGCGGCCGTACTGGTCGAAGCGCACCGCCACAGGCATGACGGCGATGTCCGCGCCCGCGGCGACGGCGGCGGCGCGCATGGCTTCGGGCCCGGCGGGGCGTTCCGCGCTTTCCACGAGGCGGTAGTAGGGATAGCGGAAAATGCGCCGCATTTCCCGGTCGAGATAGGCCGCGGCGTAGCCGTTCCGCCCCGCGGCGGGCAGGAGCAGCACCGCCCGGGTGTTGTCAAAATAGCCTGCCTCGCGGTTGTCCCGGTCGGCGGCGCCGACGGGCAGGGCGAGACAGAGGAGCGCCGCGAGGGCAAGCATCCATTTCCAGAGTGTACGCATGGGAAGACCTCCTTTGCTTAAAAATAATGTTCCTGTCTGTAGTGTATCACATCGGGGCGCGTTCTGCCTGCCGCGCGGCCCGGGAAATTTCTCCGCGGAAAATCGGCGGTCTTCTCCGTTTCCTTTTTTCTATGCGAGGGGAAAGTATGGTATAATAATAAAAATCTTTTATGAATAGAATTTTTTTATGAAGTCCCCTGCGGATTTCTTGGAGCCAATCAGCGATGAACAATACGGACTGGAAAATTCTCATTTACCTGCGGGAGGAACGGAGCATCAACAAGGTGGCGAAGCGTCTTTTCATGACGCAGCCGTCGCTCACGTACCGCCTGGACCAGATGGAGAAGGAGATCGGCGTGCCGCTCTTCATCCGCACGAACAAGGGTGTCCACTTCACGGACGCGGGCAACCGCCTCTTTTCGTACGCGGAGAAGGAGCTCCAACGGTACCAGGATATGAAGAATTTTGTCACCCACGAGCCGAATACGATTTCCGGGGTGCTCCGCATCGGCGCGAGCCGCTCGTTCACACAGTCGCACATGCCGGCGCTGCTGAAGGGATTTGTGGACAAGTACAACGACATCGAGCTGTCGCTCACGACGATGGCCAGCGACCAGCTGACGAAGCTGGTGAAGAAGGAGGATATCCAGCTGGCGATCGTCCGGGGCAATCAGCAGTGGCCGGAAATGGATCTGCTCCTGGCGAATCCGCTCATGTATCTCATTTCGGCGCAGCCCATCGACTACAAGACGCTGCCCCTTGCGCCGACGATCCGCTACCGGTCGGACCCGGGCCTCGACGAGACGCGCACGAAGTGGTGGCGGCAGAATGTGGGCGATCCGCCCCATTTCCTGCTCGCGGTGGACGACTGCCTCACCTGCGTGGAGCTGGTGAACGCCGGGCTGGGCCATTCGGTCATCCCGGGGGATCTCCTTCCGAAGTGCGACCCGAAGGTGTACCGGCAGGTGCTGCGCGACGCGGACGGCCGCCCCATCTACCGCCCGATCCATCTCATCTGCAAGAACGCCATGACGGTCTCTACGCCGGTGGCGATGTTCATCGATTATGTGAAACAGTATTTCCGGGAAAACACAAAAATTTCCGAACAGGCTCCGGCGTCGCCGCTGGTGCAGCCTGCGCTGGTGAAGAACGCATAAAAAAGAAAAGCACTCTTTCGGGAGTGCTTTTCTTTTTTTATGCCGTTTACTGAAATTCCCGGGGAAAGGCTTCGAGGCGGCGCTTCCGTTCTTTCCAGTCGGGGAGCCAGCGGGTCATGAGCGCGCGGAAGCGCGGACTGTGGGGCCCTTCGAGGAGGTGGTTCAGCTCGTGCACCACCACGGATTCGATGCACGCCACGGGTTTCGCCGCCAGTTCCAGCGAGAAGGCCAGCTCGCCGGTGGCGGTGCGGCAGCTCCCCCACCGGCTCTTCGTGCGGCGGATGACGAATCCCGCCGGCGCAACGCCCATGCGGGGCGCCCATTCGGCGATGAGGTCCGCGATCACCGCGGCGAGTTCCCGCTCCCAGCAGGCGGCAAGGAGGGCGGCCCGGTCGGTGCGGGCGCTCCGCACGGTCATGACCGCCGTGTCGCCGTCGATGACGCATCCGTTCGGCGCGCCGCGGCGGACGCGGAGCACCACCCGCCGCCCGAGGAGGCGGTGCGTTTCCCCGTCTTCCCAGGTGAAGGCCGGCGCGGCGGGAAAGCGCGCGAGCGTCCGCTCGATCCAGTCCCGGCGGCTGTCCACGAAGGCGCGCCACACCGCCTCGGGCGTGCCCGCGGGGACGGTGACGCGCACCGCGCGGTCCCGGCCGATGCGGATGTACATGTGCCGCACGGGTTTGTACGCGACCCGGAGGTCCATCCCGTCTGTCCCCGTCATGATAGGTACTGCGGCGCGAGCGCGGCGGCGGCGCGGCGGATGTCCGCTTCGGACGCCCCGTACCGCCCCTGCACGGCGTCCTTTCCGCCGCCCCGGCCGCGGAGGGCTTCGTTCAGCGCTTTCCCGAGGGGCCGCACGTCGCAGCGCCCGCTCATGAGGACGTAGCTGT
Organism: uncultured Veillonellaceae bacterium; assembly: GCA_958348245.1. GTDB lineage: Bacteria > Bacillota > Negativicutes > Veillonellales > Dialisteraceae > UBA1822. The sequence goes on from CATVYJ010000008.1 coordinate 25,311, forward strand.
ACTGCCCGTCTCCGCCGGAGCAGAGGAGCACCGCCCGGGCGCGCCCCTCTGCGGCAAGCACTTCCGCCCCTTTCCGCAGGTCCCACGGGGAAAGGCCCTCTTCGAAGCGCACGGCGAGAAGGCTCTCGGGCAGCGTCTCCGCAAGGAGGCGGAAGTACCGCTGCTGCGACTCGGCGAGGCGCCGGCGCAGGTCCGCCGCCTGTTTCTTTTCCCGCGCGACCGCCTGCGCGATGTCCGCAGGCTTCACAGAGAGCGCTTCTCCCGCGGACGCCGCGGCATCGTACAGCCGGTCCAGATACGCCATGGCCCGGCGGCCGCAGAGGAGGGTGAGGCGCACGCCGCCCCGGTGGCGCATGAGGGAGAGTAGCTTCACTGCGCCGATTTCGCCGGTGCGCGTCACGTGGGTGCCGCAGCACGCGCACCGGTCCGCCCCGGGAAATTCCACGAGGCGCACCGCCCCGGCGAGCGCTTTCTTGCTCCGGTAGTCGATGCGCGCGAGCTCTTCCGGCGAAGGCCAGGAGATCACCGTCTCCCGGTCGGCCCAGACGACTTCGTTCGCCTGCCGCTCGACGGCGAGCGCGTCCTCCCAGGTGATGACGCCGTCGAAGTCGATGGTCACCACGTCGCCCAGATGAAAGCCCACGTTGTTCAGGCCGAAGGCGCGGTGAATAAGGCCGGACACGATGTGCTCGCCCGAGTGCTGCTGCATGTGGTCGAAGCGCCGCGTCCAGTCGATTTCCCCGTGCACGGTCGTCCCCGCGGAAAGAGGCCGGTCCGTATAATGGACGACGGCGTCGTCTTTCCGGTGCACGTCCAGGACCCGCGCCGCCCCGAGCGTCCCCCGATCGGCGGGCTGGCCGCCCCCTTCGGGATAGAAGGCCGTGTCATCCAGCACGACGGCCCACCGCCCGTCCTCTTCCGTGCAGGAAAGGACCCGCGCGTCGAAAGCGCGGCGGCAGGGGTCGCGGTAAAAGAGTTCATTTCTGTCCATGGATCACGCCTCGTTGTCCATATGAAATTTGTGGAAAAGCAGGAACACCAGGGAGAGCCCCATGGCGACGACCGTGGCGAGGCCCATGCCTTTCAGCTGCACCGGGCCGAGGACCACCGTCGTGCCGGACAGGCCGGAGATCATGGTGACCGCCGCAAGGATGAGATTTTTCGACCGCGTGAAATCCACGTGTTTTTCAATGAGCATGCGGATGCCCGAGGCGGCGATGAAGCCGAAGAGGAGGATGCACACGCCGCCCATGACCGGCGTGGGAATGGCGTGGATGAGCGCGGCGAATTTCCCCACGAAGGAAAAGAGGATGGCGAAGACCGCCGCCCCGCCGATGACCCACGTGCTGTATACGCCCGTGATGGCCATGACGCCCATATTTTCCCCGTAGGTGGTGTTCGGCGTGGAGCCCGCAAAGCCCGAGAGCACGTTGGACAGACCGTCCGCAAAGAGCGAGCGGTGCAGGCCGGGGTCGCGGATGAGATCCCGTCCGACGATGTCGCTCGTCACGAAGAGGTGCCCCAGATGCTCTGCGAAGACCACGAAGAGCGCGGGCATGATCATCATGATGGCGCTCAGATTGAATTCCGGTTTGTAAAACGTGGGGAAGGCAAACCACGGCGCGGCCTCCACGCCGGAGACGTCCACCACGCCGAGGCAGAAAGACAGCGCGTATCCCGACACGACGCCGATGAGGATGGGAATGATGCCGATGAAGCCCCGGCCGAGAACGGTGGCGAGGATGGTCACCGCGAGGGTAAAGGTGGAGATCGTCATGGCCGTGCCGTTCGTCATGCCCTGGGCCTCGCCCATGTAGCCGGCCATGGTCATGGCGAGCGGCGCAAGCTCGAGGCCGATGATGGCCACGATGGAGCCCATCGCCGCCGGCGGGAAGAGCACGTCGATCCAGCCCGTGCCGATCTTGTCCACAAGAAGGGCCAGCACCATGAAAGACAGGCCGAAGCAGATGAAGCCGCCCTGGGCGTCCCCGTAGGACATGCCCGCCGTGCCGCACACCGCCAGCACGGGCGAAATGAAGGCGAAGCTCGAGCCGAGATACGCCGGGAGCCGCCATTTGCAGATCCACAGGTACAGGAGCGTCCCCACACCGTTCATGAAGAGCGCCGTCGCCGGGTCCACGTGGAGCAGAAAGGGCACGAGCACCGTGGAGCCGAACATGGCGAAGAGATGCTGAAGACTGAGCGGTATGGTGGGCAGGAGGGGCAGGCGCTCCTCCACATGGATGATCCGTTTTTCCATGAGAAACCTCCTTGGGACAGACCGAAAAAAAGACAGCCCTTTCCGGAAAAAGGCGCTGTCCTTCGTCAGACGATTTATTTCAGATGATGGCTGCCGCGCTCGGTGATGGGCACGCCGGCTTTGCAGAGCGGGCATTCTTCCGGCTTGTAAGTCGGCACGGAGAGATGGAGCAGCGGGTAGACCTTTTCCTTCGGCACGCCGAAGTCCGCGGTGCCGCCGGAGCGGTCCACGAAGAGGCCGATGCCCACGATGTCGCCCCGGGCTTTATTGACCACGTCCACCACTTCCTTGATGGAGCCGCCGGTGGTGACGATGTCCTCCACGATGAGCACCTTTTCGCCCGGATCGATGTGGAAGCCCCGGCGCAGGGTCATCACGCCGTTCTCCCGTTCGGTGAAGATGGAACGCACGCCGAGAAGTCTCGCCGTGACCTGCGAGAGAATGATGCCGCCCGTAGCGGGTCCGATGACGGTCTGGATGCCCATGCCCTTGAAGTGCTCCGCAAATTCAGCGCACAGCTTTTCCGTGTATTCCGGATGCTGGAGCACGTTGAATTTTTCCACGTAGAGCGGGCTGTGCAGGCCGGAGGTAAGCAGGAAATGGCCTTCCAGGATGGCTCTGGTTTCCTTCAGTAAGGATTCGACTTCTTTTTCATTCATGCGCTTTTTCCCTCATTTCTTCCAAAATCAGACGGACCGCCGCTCTGGGCTCCACCGCGCGGGTGATGGGGCGGCCGATAACAAGCTGGGACGAGCCGTCGGCCAGCGCTTCCGCCGGGGTGGCGATGCGCCGCTGGTCGTCGGTCTGGGCGAAGGCGGGACGGATGCCCGGGGTGACGATGAGGAAATCTTCGCCGCAGAGGGCGCGGATGGCCGCCGCTTCCCGCGGGGAGGCGATGACCCCGTCCACGCCGGCGTCTTTCGCCAGTTTCGCCAGCTGCAGCACGTGTTCCTGAATGGGGAGATGTCCCCCGATTTCCTCCCAGCCCTTGTCGTCGAAGCTGGTGAGGACGGTCACTGCGAGGATCTTCGGCCGCTCCACGCCCAGCTCTTCCGCGGTGATCCAGGCGGAACGGGCCGCCGCTTCCATCATGGCCCGGCCCCCCTGGGCGTGCACCGTGAGGAGATTGACCCCGAGGCGCGTCACGGAGGCTACGCTGTGCCCCACCGTGTTCGGAATGTCGTGGAGCTTCAGGTCGAGGAAGATCTTCTTCCCGTTTTCCCGGAGATAGCGCACGGTCTTGCGGCCCGCGCCGTAGTAGAGCTCCATGCCGACCTTGTAAAAGGAAATACTGTCTCCGAGGCTCTCCACGAGAGCGGTCATCTTGTCAAAGGTGTCCACGTCGAGAGCGACGATGAGGCGGTCGTCCGCCTGTACGCGAGGATTCTCCATCTCCTCCATATCCGGCCTCCTTTTCTTTCCGTTCGCAGCAAAAACGCAAAGACTCCGGTCCCCCGGCAGACTCTCTGCGCGCCGACTGTAAAAAAATATATTCTTCTATGAGCTGATTTATTATAGCGTAAATACTGCGGGCGGGCAACGGACAATTGCCGCGCCGTCTCCCGCGGCCGTCATTCGGACCGGCCCGAGGCCCCGTGCGCGGCCGCCTCTTCGATGGTGTGCATCGTGACCGTGCCGAAGTCCACCGGCGCGGACGGCGCGCCCACCCGGTCGAAGCCCACGCCGAGCCTGCCCTTGTAGTATTCCACCGCTTCCCCGCGGGTATTCACGCGGCAGGCGTAGATGGTCTTGTCCTGCGCGACGCCCACGAGGCGGTACCGCCCGGGCGGCGAGATGATGCGCCAGCTGCTGGTGTCTCCGTTGAAGAGATAGATCACCCCGTCTTCCGCGTCGTCGTAGAAGAAGCGGTCTTCGTCGAAGAAGACGGCGATCTTTCCGATGTCCGCGGTCTGCACGTAGATGCGGCGGGTGTCGTAGTTCGCGTCCGTGCGGTAGATGCGGTAGAGGCCGCCGTTCACTTCCATCTTCATGTACACCGCGTTCGTCGCGGTGGAGTAGGCCACATCCACGATGCGGCTGTTTTTCGGCAGGTCCTCGATGGGCGCGTCCGACTCGTGGACGGTGGCCTCCGGATTGTACCGGGCGAGCGTCACGTTCCACTGCTGCCCGCTCCGCCAGTGGAGGGGATAGAGCGCCATGAGGGCGAGATTGCGGTCGGGCATCCATTCAAAGAAGGAGACGCCCTGCCCTTTGAGATCCACTTTCTGCGGATTGTCCAGATCGTCCGCGCGGTAGATGGTGACCGCGTCTTCCGCCACGTCCGCCAGATAGGCGTTGTCGTGGGAGTAGTGCGCTTTCCCGCGGAGCCTGACGTCTTTATAGGCGTCGCGCCCTTCCTGCGCGGCGGCGGGCTTCTGCACTTCCGAGAGATTGTACTCCGCCGTCGTGGAGAAGAGCACCTGGTCCAGATAGAGGTACGCGCCGGCCTGCACGGCGATCCCCGCCGCGAAGAAGACGAGCACCTGTTTGAGTTGTTTCTTCATGGCCGCTCCTTATTTCACCACAAATGCGGTGGGAATCATGCGCTCGCCGAGGAGGTCCGCCGGCTTGTTCACCACTTTGCCGTTGTAATACAGCGTGGTGCTCGAGCCGCCGTCCAGATTGGCCGCGGTGTACGCGCCCTGTTCGTAGAGAATGTTCTGCATGTCCGCCAGCGTGGCGCCGATGCTGTATCCCGGCTGCCGCCCGTCGATGACGAGGAAGAGGATGGTCCCGTCCCGCTTCTGCCCGATGGCCGAGCGCGGGCTGATGCCCCATCCGCCGTCGCCGCTCTTGATCATTTTTTCGCCGTTTACGATGATGGGCGGGCCGAAGGTGAGCCCTTCCACCGCGCCGAGCTCGCGGAGCTCCCGCTTATTGTACTGCCCCGCGATGAGGCTGCCGTTCTTCGTCATGCCGATGAAGTCCACCCGCTCCTCGTCACCCACCTGCTCACCCAGGAGGTACTTGCCTTCGTGCAGGATAAAGCCGTAGGGAAGCCGGCCCGTGCCGGTGCCGTTCGGGTCGTAGAAGCCGCCCCCGTTGATGGCCGCCACCGCGTCCGCCCGGCGGGCGATGTTGCTCGTGGTGTCCCCTTTCTCGTTGATGTCCTCCGCCGTGGCCACCTGGATGCGCTTCGGATTCGGGATCTCGAGAAGATAGCCCACGAAGCGGTTGGACTCGATCTTCTGCATGCGGATGGTGGAGTCCGTGCGCGCCGTAAATTTCAGGAATTTCTGCTCCGGCGTGCGGGACACCCCGCCCAGGATCTGGTCCAGCTGATCCTGGTCAAAGAGCCACGTGATGTACTGGGGGTGGCGGGACCGCATGATGGCCCCCACCACGGCGCGCTTCAGATTGCCGAACGGCCCGAAGAGCACGATGAAAGGCGACGTCACGATGAAGAAAATGAGCGTGACCGCCGCAAATTTGAAAAAACGGTTCTGCCAAAGACGTCTCATGCTGCCTCCGTCCAATCAGATGATGGGGTAATCGTCGCGGGTCAGGCGGTCCCGGAAATGGGCTTCGTCCACCTGATTGCCGATCCACACCCGGCGCAATTCGTAGGGATAGCTCCCGGCGTGGACCCGGCCCGCGTCGGTCGTCACCGCCAGGCGGATGCCCGCCTCGCGGGCGATCCCGTCCACGGTCTCGTCGTAGTCGCCGTAGGGATAGGCGATCCACGGATTGTCGATGCCGAGATGCTCTTTCAGCGCCTGCTGCGCTCCGTCGATTTCCCGGCGCACTTCCTCCGGCGGCAGATTGTGAAGGCGCGGATGGGTCACGGTGTGGCTCGCGATGGTCACGGCGCGGCTGTCCGCCATTTCATTCAGCTGCTCCCAGGTCATGCGGTTCGGCCTGCCCACGTCGCCGGTGATGACGAAGACCGTCCAGGGAAATCCGAACTCTTTCATCATGGGATAGACGATGGTGTAATTGTCCTCATAGCCGTCGTCGAACGTGAGGCACACCGGCTTCGACGGGAGCGGCGCCTGCTTCGTCACATAGTCGCAGAGCTCCTGCATGGTGATGGGATGATAGCCGTTGTCCCGGAGATACTCCAGCTGCCACCGCAGGTTGTCCGCGCTCATGATGGCGTCGTTTCCCTTTTCGCTGCCGATCATGTGATACATGAGCACCGACACGCCCTCGGGCACGCTGTACGCCGTGTCCGCGCTCCGCCGCACCGCCGCCTGGCCCCGCGGCGCCGGGGGAAGCTGCGGCTCTGCCGCCGCGGGCGCTGCCGTTTCGGCCGGCACAGCCGCCGGCGCGCTTTCTTCGCCGCATCCCGCGGCCAGCACGCATCCCGCGGCAAGAAGCGCCGCTCCGCCTATCCGGAAAAATCGTTTCATCCTGTCCTCCCTGCGCGCCTGCGCGCGCCCAATTTGCTTGTTATTGTACTACAAGCGGCGGCCCTCCTGCAATTCTCCCCCCGCCGCGCCGAAGTTTTTGACAGACTTTCCATAGCATGCTATATTAATGATGCACGTCAGATTTTTCTTCTTTCTTATATAGAGGCGCTTATGAAAAAACTGTTCCTTTTCCTTGCGGCGCTCCTGGCGCTCCTTCTCTCCGGCGCGGACGCGTACGCCGCGGACGTGACCGCGCTCCGCACCGCCGCGCGCACCGACGGCAATCCGCCCTTCGTACGGGTCGTGCTCGACCTGTCCTCGAGCGTGAAAGCCGTGGCTTCCCTGGACAAATCAGGCGACACCCTCACGGTGGTGCTGAAAGACTCCGCGCCCGCAAACGGCACGGCGAAAAAATACGCCGTGAACAAACAGAACGTGAAAAACGTCACCCTCAAAGCCGACGGAGACGACGCGAAACTCACGGTGGACCTGAAAGACGGCATGGCCATGAGCGACATCAGCGTCTTCGCCCTGAAGGCAAACGGGACGCTGCCCCAGCGTCTCGTGGTGGACATCCCCTCCGTTTCCTCCGGCAAAAGCGGCGGCTCCTCCTCTGTGAAGGGCTCCGCATCGGGGAACGCCTCCGCGAGCGATAAGCAGATCCTCAAAGGCAAAGTCATCTGCATCGACGCGGGACACGGTGGGAGCGACGTGGGCGCCATCGGCACGCTCAAAGGCAAATCCGTCTATGAAAAAGACATCACCCTCTCCATCGCGGCGCCCCTCCGCGACATGCTCCGCAGCGCCGGCGCGAAAGTCGTCATGACCCGCAGCACCGACAAGGACGTGGCCCGGGCCTATGCGGGCGACGCGGAAGAGCTGCAGGCGCGGTGCGACATCGCAAACAAGGCGAAAGCCGACATTTTCCTCTCCATCCACATCGACTCCTTTTCCAATTCGAGCGTGGACGGCACCACCGCCTACTACTATCCCAAGACCGGCCGCGACCTCCTCCTCGCGCGGGCTCTGCACCAGTCCATGATGACCAACATGGCCATCCCCGACCGGGGCGTCCGCTCGAACGATCTCTACGTCAACGTGCATACGAAAATGCCCGCGTGCCTCATGGAAATGGGATTCATCAGCAACACCCACCGCCTCTCCATGCTCACCTCCTCGTGGGGGCCGAAGCGCATCGCCGAGAGCATGTACCAGGGCATCATTGATTACTTCAAGCAGATCAGCTAAGGAGGCTCCATGAAAAAACAAATCGCACTCGCCGCGTGCCTTCTCGCCGCGGCCGTTCTCCCCGGCTGCGGAGAAGTGGCGGAGCCGCCGGCCTCGTCCGTCTCCGCCCCTGTGAAAACCGTCCCCGCGCAGAAGGAAGCCTCCCTCACGGTGTACCTCCCCGACGAAGACGGCATGCGCGTCTCCCCGCGCGAAGTGAAAGTCACCGCCGGGGAGAGGACGCTGAAAAACGCCCTCTTTCAGATGATCCTGCTCGACCGGAAGCAGCGCTACCCCATCCTCCCCGCGGGCCTCTCCGTGGACGATGTGAGTGTCAAAGACGGCACCGCCGTGATCGACCTCTCGAAGGAAATCAAAAACCTCGGCGGCGGCACCACCACGGAGACGATGTTCATCGCCATGTTCGTCAATACCGCCACGGAATTTCCCAACGTGAAGCAGGTCCTCTTCCGCATGGACGGAAAGCCCCTCACGAAAATCACCGGCCACTACGATATGACGCAGCCCTTCAAACGGGATGAAAGCCTCATCCGCATGGAAAGGAAATAAATAAAAAAAGGAAGGAGAGACTCCTTCCTTTTTTGCTGCGCCTTATTCCCCGGCGGCGCGCACGCAGGCCCGGATGATCGTCCGCAGCTCCTCATCGGTAAACTCCGCGTCGGAAAAGCTCCAGATCAGCGCCCGGAGCGCCTGCACCTGTTCGTCATGAATCGGTTTCATGTCCATCATCCTTTCTCTATACTTCCCAAATCCCTGCCGCCTGTTCCGCGGCTCTGTATGTAGTATACGGATTCGCCATGACACAGCCTGTCACTCCGCCCTGCGCCTTCGGAAATTTAGAAATCTTTTATATTTTTCCCGCGCGGCGCGGGGCCTATGACGATGCAGCCCCATCCGGGAACCCCGTTTCCGCGCATGGAAAAACGCGCCGCCCGGCAAAACGAGGCGGCGCGTATCGCACGCGAAGAAAGAAAAGAAAGAAAAAGTTATACGGTCTCTCTCACGATCCCCATCATCTCCGCGATGGTGAGCGGCGTTTCCGCGCTCACAGAGTAGGCGTGCCCGTCCCGCTCCCACGTGGCGAGGCGCATGCGGTTTCCTTCTCCCTTCATGCGCACGTCCACGCCGTCCACGCGGATGGTCTTCACCGTGCGGTAGGTGCCGTAGTCGCCGCTCACGTTGGAGAGGTCCGCTCCTTTGCGGAGACGGAGCGCTTCCGCGCCGTCGCTGCCGTAGATGACCTCGAGGAGCTGTCCCGGCACGGCGCGGTAGGCGGCGCTGTTGTAATTTTCACCGATCGCGGGCAGCGTCATGGAAACGCCCGCCGCGGCTTCCGCTTCGGCGAGGGTGTCGTAATTCCGGAAAGGATTGGCCATCCCGGCAGCCGGGCTTGCCGCCGCGGGCGCGGCCGCCTCTTCAGTCGCGGCCTGATCTTCTCCGGATGCGCCGGCCTCCCCGGAGACCGCTTCCGTTTCCCCGGCTGCTTCAGCCCCCGGCCCGGGTTCCCCCGCCGTTTCGGAAGCAGAAGCCGCTTCGGCTGTCCCGCCGGTCACGGTCGTCGCGCCTTCCGCCGTAAGCTCCTGCCCATCTTCAAGGAGGAAGGCAAAGAGATCCGCCGGCACGTAGGTCACGTTGTCTTTCAGGTACGGCGCGGCGGCCAGGTCCACCGAACGATCGATGACGACGCCGTCTTTCTGCGTGTGCGTCAGGGCGTAATGGGCGCTCCCGTTCTGCACGACGAGCTCCGTCCCGTCCCGGGAGACGACGGTTTTCCCATTGTCCCAGGAAACGGTGTAGCCCAGTTCTTCCGCGGGCACGCGGAGGGGAATCATGAGGTCGGCTTCCATGGACTGGCTGTCCCGTCCGTCGATATGAAGCGTATACGCCCCGTGCGCGGTGCCGCCGAAGAGAAGCGCGGCGAGCGCAAGGGGCAAACAGAATGAGGATTTCATAGCAGGGTTCCTTTCTGCCTTTCGGCGATCCATTGACTGCCTCTATCATAAAGCACGGACGGCGGCGGGCGCAACCGCACAAAAAAAGAAACGGCAGCGCCGTTTCCATGGAGAGAGTCTCTCCGCAAGGAGGAAAAACAGAAGGCGGACGTTTTCCCTGCCGCCCGCCTGCGGAGGAAAATGGGGCATGCCCCTTGTATGAAAACCCGAAAAGGGTAGGCCGTCATGGGGAGAAAGACCGGCTTTCTCCATCATGGAGAATGGTGTTCCCTGTCACCATCCTCCGAGGGCGCCGCGCGGAGATCCTCTTTTCCGTGCGGTCAGGTATATTTTATGAAATAAAATAAAGACAGAGGCAGCGCGGCGAAGGAACCGGCCTCCCGCTTCCCGGACGCCGCCGTACAACCAATAAAAAAGCTCTTCTCCGCGCGGAAAAGAGAACCGTTTTTACTCCCCTTCCCATCGCTCGTGGGTCCAAATGGCGGATGTTAAACAGGCAGTTCTCCTGACTTCGCTTCCTCGCTGCTCCAGCCTTCCCGGTTTCCCAGTGACGTATTTGGAGCCGCTCCGCATTACAGTGGCGGGACCGTGCCGGATTTTCACCGGCTTCCCTATTGAGCCCTTGCGGGCACCTGTTCCTTTTCTATTGGTTTTTCCCATTGTAGCATGCCCGCGGCAGCCCTGTCAATTTCTTTGAGAAATTTATTAGAAAATCCGGCGGGACCACGGGCAAAAGAAAAGCCTCCGGAGAGGCGGAGGGTCAGAGGCGGTCGGCGAAGCGGCCGTAGCGGTGGACGAGAAAAGCGCCGAGCAGGATTTTCACCGCATCGCCCGGCAGGAAGGGCGCCATGCACAGCAGGATCGACGGCACGAGGCCCGTGCCGGTGAGGATCATGAACCAGGCCACGCCGAAAGCGTACACCGCAAGGCAGCCGAGAATCATGGCGCACGCCAGCGCCCGGAAGGAGCGCCCCCACGCCTCGACGCAGCGGCCCACCACGAAGGCCATGGCGACGTATCCCACGAGAAAGCCCCCGGTCGGCCCGATGAGGATGCCCGCGCCGCCCTGGGCCATGGTGAAGACCGGCAGGCCCGCCGCGCCGAGGAGCAGATAAATGACGAGGCTGAGCGCGCCGTAATGGCTGCCGAGCACGGCCCCCGCCATCATGACGGCCAGCGTGCCCATGGTGATGGGCACGGGCTGAATGGGGATGACGAGCTGGGTGAATATGGCGGTCATGGCGGCAAACAGCGCGGCCATGACGTCTTTTTTTACGGATGAATTCATGGAACACACCTCGAATGGAGATTTCACAGGGTATTATAGCGGATTGTCCATAAAAATGTCAATTTCTTTTAACAATAAAGTTCACGATAAAAAACGCCGCGGCTAGGCCGCAGCGTTTTCTTTTGTCAGCTGATGAGCGCCTGCGCGGGCCGCTTCAGCTTGCCCAGCGCTTTCTTTTCGATCTGGCGGACCCGTTCGCGGGTGACGCCGTACTGCTGCCCCACTTCCTCGAGGGTGTGGGGGATGCCGTCTTCAAAGCCGAACCGGAGCGCGATGATGCCCCGCTCCCGTTCCGTCAGGGTGGAGAGCAGCTTTGCGATCTGCTCGTTCTGGAGGCTTGCCGCCGCTTCGTCTTCCGGCGCGGCGATCTTCTTGTCTTCCACGGTATCACCGAGGACGGAGTCTTCCTTTTCGCCGATGGGCGTCTCAAGAGAAATGGAATCGAGCGCCACCTGCTTGATCTCGCGGATTTTCTCCACGGTGCACCGCATGGCTTTCGCCAGTTCTTCTTCCGTGGCGTCGCGGCCGTTTTCCTGCTGGATGCGGCGCTCGATGCGGTTCATCTTGTTGATGCTTTCCACCATGTGCACGGGCACGCGGATGGTGCGGGCCTGATCGGCCAGCGACCGGGTGATGGCCTGCCGGATCCACCACGTGGCGTAGGTGCTGAACTTATAGCCCTTGTGGTAGTCAAATTTGTCCACCGCCTTGAGAAGGCCGATATTGCCTTCCTGCACAAGGTCGAGCATATGGAGGCCGCGCTCGCGGTACTTCTTCGCGATGGATACGACGAGGCGGAGGTTCGCGTCGGCCAGCTTGGACCGGGCGCGGAGCCCCTCCTGCTTTTCCTCTTCCGTCGCATCGGGCTGCTTGCTCGCTTCGATGGCCTTGGCGAGGCGGATCTCTTCCTCGCTGCTGAGGAGTTTGATGCTGCCGATCTCTTTCAGATACATGTGCACGGAGTCGTATTTCACGTCGCTCTCGTCCACGGAGAGATCCAGGCTGTCCGCGGCGACATCGTCGTCCAGGCCGTCCCGCCCGTCGTCGTCAAAGGCTTCGGTCAGATCCGGCTCTTCGTCCAGATCGTCCGCGTCCTGGAAATCGGCGGCTTCGTCCAGATCGACCGGACGGCCCCCTTCAAATTCAATGTTGATATGGTCTCCGTGCAGCCCTTCGCAGATCGCATCGAGCTGTTTCGGCGTGAGCTTTTCCCGCTGCACCAGCCGGATGATCGCCTCGTAAGGCACCGCGCCGCTTTTATTTTCCTGCTCCCGTAGTTCCTCTATCCATTTTGCCAACTGTGTCGTTTTCGCCGCCATGGGATACTCCTTTGTCTCAGTCACCTGGGCTCTCGACGAGGGAAAGGCCCTGTCTGTCATTCCGCCGGAGGATGTCAGGTGTGATTGTTACTCATAAGCGCTGAATGGCCTCAAAAATCCTGTACACATCTCGCGAATGAATTCCCTGAAATGAATTTTTATATTATCACTAACGGGGCAATTTTGCAAGTCTTCCCGAGCGTTTCTCCGCACCGGAAAGCGTTCATTTTCTCTGTATCCGTCCCCGCGGCAGAACGCGGCCTTCCGCGCCCTGTCCCGCTGCGCGGAAGCGGCGCAAAAAAAAGACAGCCGAAGCTGTCTTCAGACTTTCCGGTGCCCCACGTCTTCCGCGCGGACCACGCCGAGATAGATCTGTCCGATGATCCACGCCACATAGTCGTCCACCGGTTCGGACACGGTGCGCATTCCCTGCGGAAGCAGCCGGGCCAGTCCCTTCGGCGGATGGTCCGCAAGATACCGCGCCTTCCCCATCTCGGTGGTGTATTTTTCATCCACCAGCTCCACCGCGCGCGCGCAGCCCGTCGCGGCAAGCGCCGCTTCCACCCGGGCCCGCATCTCCCGATGACGCGTGCCGTTTCCCATGACGACCGCGCGGACGCCCTCCGCCGCCAGCCGCGCCGCTTTGTCCGGCACGGCGGAGGAAGGCACCACCGCCTTCCATCGGAGGCGGCCGTCCTCCTCCACGAGGGCCATGCCCGTCTTATCCGATCCGGGATCGATGGCGAGAATCATTCCGGCGTCACCGCCACGTCGATCACCACCGGCCCGGCGGTATAGATGTCCCGCTTGGCCGTTGCGGTGAGACGGCACCGCCCGCCGAGCTCTTTCACGCGCTGGATCACGTCCAGCATCTCCCGCGTGTCGAGCTGGCCGATATTGCCCGTGATGGGGTCGGGCAGAACGCCCTTCGCGGCGGCGGCGGCGTTGATGTCTTTCAGGAAATGGAGCACTTTTACGTCGGGATTTTTGTAGTTCAGATACGGCGCGGCGTCCAGATCCGCTTCATACACGGTCTCGCCTTGGGCGTAGATGCGTCCGTTGTCGTGAATGTCAAAGTCCACAATGGTGGATTCGCCGAGGATAATATTTTCCGCGGCGGTGATGCGGATGAGCTTCTTCACCGGAGAGTCCGTGATCTGTTTCACCGCGTCTTCAAAGTCCGCGCGCTGCACCCGCACGACGATGGCGTTTTCATCCTGAATATTGAGCCGCTCCCGGAGCGCCGTATTGATGTCCCGGAGAATGCTCGCCAGCACCTGCGCGGCGTTCTCTTCAGTCATGTGCTCGTCCACCACGGCGGTGGTGAGAATCTGCCCCGCGCGGAAAATGACCGTGCCCTCACGGATGGCGGCGATGTTCTGAATGAGGATGGTCCGCTCCTTGTCGAGCTTGCTGATGGTGCCGGTGAGCTCCTGCTTCGTCGCTTCCAGCTCCCGGATCTCCTCGGCGGAGGCGTGCACGTCGGCCTGCGCCTTTTCATAGGCTTCCTGCACGACGGCAAGCTGGCTCTGCATGTAATTCCGCTGGGCCTCCACCTGATCCAGCTCTCCGGAGATGTCTTTCACCCGCCGGTCCATGTCGGCCACTTCCCGGGTGCGCTCCTGCAGCTGGCGCTGCCCGTCGGCGAGCGCCTGATTCTTCGCGGCGATCTCCGTATTCAGTTCGTCCATTTCCGCGTAGAGCCGGTTCAGGCCGAACAGGGCCACCCGCACGTTTTCGCTTGCCACGGCAAGGACGGCGATGGTCAGAAAGGAAATAAGCACCCCGGAAATGATGGTGACTATGATGGAGGTGTATTTCGGGCGCAGGCCAAAGAGGGTCATGCGTTTCTTGCCCACTTTCGAGCCGATTTTATCGCCGAGGAAGGCGATGAGTCCGCCCATGATGATGAGCACGAAGAAGATGCTGATGCCTATAGCCATGGTGCCTCCTGTGGATCAGCGGGAAACTCTCCTGATCAGGACAATACTGACAGCCAGCGCGATGAGATTGGGGATCCACACCGCGAGTTCCGGCGGAATGACATGGCCTTTGCCCATGGAGCCGGTAAAGGTCATGACGGCGTAATAGAGGAAAATGATGACGACCGACAGGCCGAATCCGATGGACGACGAGGACCGGGGCTTCTGCACGCCCAGAGGCGCGCCCATCAGGGCGAAGATAAAGCTCGCCATGGGCAGGGAGAACCGCTGCTGGATGGTCATGTCGATCTCCGCCGTGTCTTCATGGGCGGCGCGGTAGGCCATGCGCTGCTCCCGCAGTTCGCGGATGGTCATTTCGTCGAAATCTTTCTGCTTCTGCTGGATCTCGCTGGGCGACTGCGCGTAGGGAATGACCTGCTCGCGGAAATGGAGCATGTGGTCGGTGCCGTCATTGGTGAGATCGTAGATGACGCCGTTCTTCATGTACCACGCGCCGTCCCGCCACTCCGCGGAAGGCGCGTTTTCCACGCGCACGGCGCGCTCGTTTTCAAATTCCTGGATGGTGATATTTTGCATCTGCTTCGTCGCCGGGTCGTAGCGTCGAGCGTAGAGCAGATGGCTGATCTGTCCGCCCTGCACGTCCCGGATGACGATATGCTCCGTCGTACCGGGCTGAAGGTTCCGCTTCACTTCCGTATTCAGGATGCGCTGGTAGGTGTTGTTCGTCCAGGGCACGACGTATTCGTTGAAGGCCACCGCGCCGAAGCTGATGCCGAGCGCCAGCAGGAATACCGGCATGGCCAGGCGGATGAAGCTCTGGCCGGACGTGCGCATGACGATAAGTTCGCTCGACGAAGAGAGCCGGGAGAAGCACATGAGCGCGCCCAGCAGCACCGCCATGGGGAAGGTGTACACCACGATGGACGGGATGGCCAGCAGGAAGAGCTTGAACGCCGACAGGGCCGACGCGCCGTAGCGGGTGACGTATTCCGCGATTTTCATGAGCGTGTCGGACCCGAGGAAAATCGCGGTGAACGCGGCGATGCCGAAAAGGAACGGGCCGAGAAATTCCTTGATTATATATTTGTCTAAAATGCGCATCAGGAATCCCTTCCCTTGTCTGTACCGATCATAAACTGAAATTTTCTCCCAGATAATATTTCCGCGCCACCGGATTGTACGCCACCTCATCGGCCGATCCCGAGAGGAGGATCCGCCCTTCGGAAAGGATGTACGCCCGGTCCACGATGCGCAGGGTCTCCCGCACGTTGTGGTCCGTGATGAGGATGCCGATGCCCCGGTCCTTCAGCTGGCGCACCACGTTCTGGATGTCCTCCACGGCGAGGGGATCCACGCCCGCGAAGGGTTCGTCCAGCAGGATGAACGCCGGGTCCATGGTGAGGGACCGGGCGATCTCCACGCGCCGCCGTTCGCCCCCGGAAAGAGCGCTCCCCACGGTGTCCTTCACATGGGAGATGTGAAATTCCGCGAGGAGACTGTTCGCCTTTTCCTCGCGCTGGGCCATCGTCAGGTCTTTGCGCGTCTCGAGGAATGACATGAGGTTTTCCCACACGGTCATTTTGCGGAAGATGGACGCCTCCTGCGGGAGGTAGCTGATGCCGAAGCGGTGCCGCTCGTGGATGGGCATTTCCTTGATGGAGATGCCGTCCACGGTGACGTCCCCGTCGTCGGGACGGATGATGCCCACCACCATGTAGAACGTGGTGGTCTTGCCCGCGCCGTTCGGCCCGAGGAGGCCCACGATGCTGCCCTGCGCCACTTCCACATTGACATCATTCACGACCGTGCGCGCGCCGTACTTCTTCACCAGATGATGCGTTTCGATTTTCATGCCTGTCTCCCGTTATTCTCCCGTCGTGGTGGAAGCGCCGCTGTTCGTATTGGTGATGACCAGCGTCGACCGCCCCTTGGACTGGACGTAATTGTCCGCCAGTTCAAAGACGAGCTCCGGCCCCTGGAAGGAGTTGCCGTTCTGCACGGCGTAGGCGCTGCCCGTAAGCACCACCTTCCCGTCTTCCTTATCCGGGGACTTCGTGTAGACCGCCTGGTCGCCCGATCCGGTAAGCTGGTGCGCGTCGCTTTCAAACTGCACGCCGCCCGAAGCGGTGAAGCGGATTTCCTTCGCATTGCCTTCAATGAGGGGCGCGGTGAGGCTGCCGTCCGGCGTGGACACGTAGCCGCTGCCGCTCACTCTGCTGTATCCCGTGTCGGGATTGTACGTCACCTCGTCGCCGCGGACCGTGCGCTGGCCGGCCGCATCGTACAGATCGACGCTCCCCGTGCCGACGATGGTCTTGTCGCCCAGCACGTGCACCGTATCGGCACTCATGGTGCTTCCCTGCTTTTCATAATGAACGCCGCCCGTGAGATAGGCCGAACCGTCGTCGAAATGGTATTCGCCGCTCGCGCCGGTCATGGTAGCGCCTTCATTGGCGTGAATGACCACGTTGCCCCGGGCGGTGGCCACCCGCGTCTCGCCGTTGTAAGTGAGCACATCGGCGCTGATATCGTCCGCCGATGCGGAGCCCGCGCCGCCGAAAGCGATGAGAAGCGCTGCGGCCGCAGCATAGATCGATTTCACTTTGTATCCTCCTTATCCGCTAAGCGGGCATGTCCCCGGGCCTCGATGGTCTGCAGGATGCGGTCCGCCACAAAGGAATCCGCCGACAGGATTTTTCCGTCTTTTTCCACGGTGAAATGCGCGTCCGTGGAGAGGCGGTTTGTCTGGCCGTCGTAGGTGAGATTGTCCGCGTGGAGCACGGCCCCGTCGGTGGTGGTCCCCACCACGTTGCCTTCCAGGTAGAGCTGCTTTTCCAGCCGTTTCGCCGAGCCTTTGTCGGCTTTCAGCGTGAGCTCCACGTCTTCATTTCTGAAATAGCCGTCCACATCGGTAAAGCGCATGGTATTTTTATCGGCGTCGAGAGCGGCGTGCCCCACGTTCAGCTTCCACACGATCTGGCCGTTTTCCAGCTCATGCAGTTCCGAATCGGAAAATTCCATGGCCGGGCCGGACGCGCTCTCCCCGGCGTCTTCCGACGGGGAAAAGAAGAACCACAGCCCGCCGCACACGGCAAGCGCCGCGGCCGCCCGGATGAGCAGTTTCTTATTCATGGATGTCTTCCTTCTTTTTCTTTCTGTCCCGCAGCATGCGGATCTTTTCCGGCGGCGTCCAGAACAGATGCTGGAACCACATCCAGTCGTCGGGATGCGCCTTGATGAAATTTTCCATAATGGTCGCCATTTTCTGCGAATTATGGATGAGCTCTTCCTCGCTGTCGTCCATGGGCTCGAAATGGAACGGCTTCCCCATGCGGATGGTATGCCGTCCGTCCGCGTCGCGGGTGATGAAAATGGGCAGGATGGGCGCCCTGAATTTCCGCGCGAAGACCGCCGGTCCCTGCGGGAAGGAGAAGGTGCGGTTCATGAAGCGCACGGGGATGCCCGACTTGCCGCCGTCTTTATCGGAGAGGAAGCCCAGGATATGATTTTTCTTCATGGACCTCGCCGCGGCGATCATCTCGTAGCCGCCGGTGCCGGTGAGATAGATATGCTGCCCCGCCTGCGCGCGGTAATCATTGATGATGCGCATGAGCGCGTCGTCGGACTGTTTCTTGCCGATGGCCGACGTGGGGTAGCCGTGGAGCGCCAGGCCCGCGCCGAGCCACTCCCAGTTGCCCATGTGCGCGGTGAGCCCCACGATGCCCCGCCCTTCCGCGTAAGCCTCTTCCAGATATTCCGGATGCTCGATGCGCACGTAGTCGCCGATATGGTCTTTCTCTTTGACGAGCCGGGGCATGTAGAGCATTTCCAGCGCGGATATGCCGATATTCCGGTACACCCGCTGGAGGATGCGCTCCGCCTCGTCCCGGCTGCATTCCATACCGGTCATGATCTGCTCGATGCCGCGCCGCTTCTGTTTCTGGATGCGGTTCATGACGAGCGGCCCGAGAAATCCGCCGATGGCGAGGAGCCGGTCATGGGACATCGCGCAGAGAAGGCGGCTGATGCCCTTCAAAATGCCATATTTCAATTCAGAAGACATAGAAACACCTGCTACCCATGCTGTATTACTGCGAAACGGCGGGACCGCGCCCGCGGAAGGACCGCACCGCTTCCTCCCAGCGTCCTTCCCGTTTCAGGATGTATTCGACAAAGTCCCGCGCGGCGCCCCGGCCTCCGGGAAAAGCGGAGAGAAAATCCGCCGCCTGCCGGATTTCCTCCGCGCCGTCCGCGGGACACCCGGAAAGGCCCGCGCGCTCCATGAGCGCCAGATCATTCAGATCGTCGCCCATATAGGCGATCTCCTCCCAAGCGAGGCCGTACCGCGCGCGGAGCGCCTCCATGGCCGCCACCTTGTCAGCGGCGTCCATCACGGCGAAGTCCATGGACAGCTCCGCCGCCCGGCGCTGTACCGGCGCAGAGGACCGGCCCGTGACGACGCCGGTCAGATAGCCCATGCGGTGCGCGAGCGATATCGCAAGCCCGTCCCGGGCGTGAAAAATTTTATACGCTTCTCCTTCTGCGCCGAGGATGAGCGCGCCCGTGGTGAGCGTGCCGTCCACGTCGAAGGCGATGAGCCGGATGCCCATCACATGACTCCCTGCCGGAGCAGATCCGTCACGTGGATCATGCCCACCGATTTGTGCTCCGCATCCACCACGGGAAGCACCGTGATGGGATGGGGCTTGTGGTCGTCCATGAGATGGAGCGCCGCCGCGGCGAGCTTATCCGCCGTGATGACCATGGGATGCCGCGTCATGGCCTCGCCCACAGGGCGGTTCAGGAACTCTGTCCCGCCGTTGAGGCCGCGGCGCACGTCGCCGTCGGTCATGAGCCCTTTCAGGGTGCCCGCTTCGTCCACCACATTCACCGCGCCGAGGCCCTTGTCCGTCATGACGAAAAGCGCGTCTTTCACGGAGGCGGTCTCAAGGATGACCGGATTGTCCGCGCCTTTGTGCATGGCCATATCCACGGTCATGAGGAGGCGCTTCCCGAGCGAGCCGCCGGGATGGAAGACGGCGAACTGGTCCGCCGTGAAATGATGTTCTTCCATGAGGCTGATGGCGAGGGCGTCGCCCAGCGCCAGCGCCGCCGTGGTGGAGCTCGTCGGCGCAAGGCCCAGCCGCCCCGCTTCCCGCCTGACCCCCGCGTCGAGCACGGCGTCGGCGTCGCGGGCCAGCGTGGAGTCGGTCTTGCCCACGATGGCGATGACCTTCGCCCCGATGCGCCGGATGGACGGGAGGATATTCAGCACTTCCGCCGTCTCTCCGCTGTTGGAATAGGCCACGACGACGTCCGACGCGGTCACCATGCCCAGATCGCCGTGGATGGCTTCCCCCGGATGAAGGAAAAACGCCGGCGTGCCCGTGCTGGCCATGGTGGCCGCCACCTTCCGCGCGATATGCCCGGATTTTCCCATGCCGGTCAGAATGACCCGGCCGTTTGATTCGTCGATGAGGCGCACCGCCTCGAGGAACTGCCCGTTCAGCTTGTCCGTAAGATCGAGCACGGCCTGCGCTTCGTCGCGCAGCACCTGTGCCGCCGTTTCCAGCACTGACATGATGCCTCCTGTAGAATGCCAAAGGAACCCTCCCTCCCAGCGGGCGGGACGGCTCCGTTCCGGGGGCGCGCCCCCGCGGAATCATCTTTCCTTTATTATACCGTATGCGCCGAAATAAATTGCATGTTTTCCCGAAATCGTCCGGATTTATTTCCCGCTCTTTTTCACCACATCATTGATGGCGATAAGGTCCTTCAGGAGCGCTTCCAGCGAGGACAGGTAAAGCATGTTCGTCGAATCGGAAAGCCCTTCCGGCGGATTGTCGTGCACTTCCATGAAGAATCCGTCCACGCCGGAGGCCGCCGCGGCCCGCGCGAGATAGGGAATGAATTCCCGCTGGCCGCCGGTGGAGGTGCCGTTGCCTCCGGGGAGCTGCACGCTGTGCGTGGCGTCAAAAATGACGGGGTAGCCGAACCGGCGCATGATGGGGAAAGACCGCATGTCCACCACCAGATTGTGGTAGCCGAAGCTCGCTCCGCGCTCGGTCAGGGCGAGATTTTCATTGCCCGCCTCTTCCATTTTTTCGATGACGTTTTTCATGTCCTCAGGCGCCATGAACTGGCCTTTTTTCACGTTCACCGGTTTGCCCGTCTTCGCCGCGCCGTACACCAAATCGGTCTGGCGGCAGAGGAAGGCGGGGATCTGGATCATGTCGAGCACTTTCGCCGCCGGCTCGAGCTGGGTCACGTCGTGCACGTCGGAGAGCACCGGCACGCCCAGCTCTTCCTTGATGGACTGGAGAATGGCGAGGCCTTTTTCGAGGCCGGGCCCGCGGAAGGAATGGAAGGACGAGCGGTTCGCCTTGTCGTAGGAGGCTTTGAAAATATACGGGATGCCCAGCCGGTCGCAGATTTTCTTGATTTCCCGGCCGATCATGAGCGTGCGGTCATACCCCTCGATGACGCAGGGCCCCGCGATGAGGAAGAGCCGGCTGCCGTCGAGAGTGAGATTGCCTACGTGAATCGTTTTCATTTCGTTTCCGTCCTTTCAAAATACGCTTCCGCCTTCCGGAGATCCTCTTCGGTATCGATGCCGATGCCCGGCGTTTCCTCGCGGATGACGCCGATTTTGTATCCCATCTCGAGCGCCCGGAGCTGCTCCAGCGATTCGGTCTTTTCGAGGGGCGTCTGGTCCATCTCCGCATAGGCAGCGAGGAAATCCCGGCGGTAGGCGTAGATGCCCACGTGCTTCAGCGGCGGCTCCGCAAAGGCATGGCGCGGATAGGGGATGAGGGAGCGCGAGAAATAGAGCGCATCTCCCCGGCGGCCTACCACCACTTTCACCGCCGCGGGGTCGTCGTATTCCTCCTCCGCAAGCGGCGTGGCCGCGGTGGCCATGTCGAGGTCGCTCCGCTCTTCGAGGAGCTCCGCGAGCCGGTCGATCACGTCCGGGTCGATCATGGGCTCGTCACCCTGTACGTTGACGATGATGTCAAATTCGGGATACTGCCGGATAACTTCCGCCAGCCGGTCCGTCCCGGTGGGGCAGTCCGGAGAGGTCATGACGGGCGTGCCGCCGAAGGCGCGCACTTCTTCCGCGATGGCGTCGTGGTCGGTCGCCACGAGCACTGCGTCGGGCACGCGGGCGAGGCGCGCCCGTTCGTAGACCCGGCGGATGAGGGTCTTCCCGTGAATGAGGCGGAGCGGTTTGCCCGGCAGCCGCGTCGATTCGTATCTTGCGGGAATGATGCATGCGATTTTCATAGGATGTCCTTTACTGTTTCCGTGAATACCGCTTCCCCGTCGCCGGAGAAGGTCATTTCTATGCCCAGCACATACAGGGGCGACAGCGCGTCCGGATCGAAGGAGAGGCGCTCCCGGATCTTCACCGCATCTTTTTCGGTGACGACGATGGCGGAGGCGCCGCACGCCCGGGCTTCTTCTCCCGCGCGCCGGAGATCGCGCTCTTCGTAATCGTGATGATCCGGCAGGGCGAGCGCGCCCGCTACGGCAAAGCCCGCTTCTTCCGCGGTCTTTCGGAAGCCGTCGGGATTGCCGATGCCCGAAAGGAGGAAGACCGTCTGATCCGGATTGTCCGGCAGCGGCTCCGTATGCGGCCACGAAGCAAGCGGCGTGAATGTCCGGGGCGCGTGGTCCGCTTCCACAATGGGCGCGGCGGGATTTTCCCGGCGGAGGCGCTCCCGGATGGCCGCCCGTTCGTCTTCGCCGGCCTGGCCCGCCTTGGTGAGGATGAAAAGCCCCGCCCGGGCGAGGGCGTCCATGGGTTCCCGGAGAAGGCCCCGGGGCAGCGCATGCCCGCCGCCGAAGGGATGGGTGCTGTCGATGAGGACAATGTCCAGATCCCGCGCGAGCCGCCAGTACTGGAAGCCGTCGTCCAGAAGGAGCACGTCCGCGCCGAGGGCTTTGGCCGCCGCGGCGGACACGATGCGGTCCCGTCCCGCAATGACCGGCACGCCGGGGAGCTTCCGGGCCATCATGTAGGGCTCGTCCCCCGCCGTTTCCTGCGTGACCCGGATACCGTCCCGGTCCGCCACGATGCCGCCGGTCTTTTCCAGCCCGCCTCGGTAGCCCCGGGTGAGCACGGCCGGCACGCGGCCCCCCGCCTGAAGGAGCGCGGCGAGCTTCATGATGCACGGCGTCTTGCCCGTGCCGCCGGCGGTGATGTTGCCCACGCTGACGACGGGGAGCCCCGCGCGAACGGCGCGGGAGAGGTCTTTTTCCCGCCGGGCCGCCACGGCGCGGAGGTAGGCTTTTTCCAGCAGGGAAAGCCCTCCCTGCGCGAGGCGGTCCGCTCCGCGGGGATGCTCCTCTTCCATCAGGCGCAGCACATAGGACTCAAGGCTCATGGGGCGCCTCCTTCAGCTGCACATGGCACTGGCGGATGAGCGCTTCAAAGCATTCGATATTCCGCCGGGTCGCGCCCTGATTTTCCGCGACCACTTCCAGCGCCTTCCGGCCCATGGACGCCATGCGCTCCCTGTCGGCGAGAAGCGCCAGCAGCTGCTCCCGGAAATCTTTCTCGTCCTTCGCCATGAGGCACACGCCCCGCTTGCTGAGGAGTTCAAAGATTTCCCGGAAATTGAACATGTACGGGCCGACGATGACCGGTTTGCCGTGCGCCGCCGGTTCGAGGATATTGTGCCCGCCCACTTTGACGAAGCTGCCGCCCACAAAAACCACGTCGGCCATGCTGTAGAGACGGCCCAGCTCGCCGATGGTGTCGAGGATGACCACCTGATGGGGCCGGCCGCTGTCGGCTCCCTGCCCCATTTCCGTGCGGCGGATGACGGAAAAGCCGTGCAGGAAGATCTGCGCCTTCACCTTGGCCGCGCGGGTCACTTCCCGCACCGCCAGGAGAAGCCGCGCGTCGGGATAGATTTTCAGCACTTCCCGGAAGGTGCGCAGGAGGATCTCTTCCTCTCCGCCGTGGGTGCTTCCCGCCACGAGAATGGGCCCCGCCCCGTCGAAGTGAAATTCCTTTTTCAGCGCGCGGCGCTCTTCTTCGGATACGGTGGCGTAGGTCTGGTCGTACTTCGTATTGCCCGTGACAAGGATCCTGTCCGTGGGCGCGCCCATGGCGATGATGTGCTTCGCATCAAAGGAGGACTGCATGCAGAACCGGCGGATCTGCTGCAGCATTTTCTCCGTGAAAGGGCGGATCAGGGAATAGCGCTTCATAGAGCGGTCGCTGATGCGTCCGTTCATCATCATGACGGGAATGTGCCGCCGCCAGGAGAGGCGGAGGAAATTCGGCCAGAGCTCCGTCTCGATGAGAATGATCACTTTCGGATGAACGATCTTCACAATGCGGCTCGTGATGACCGGCAGGTCGAAAGGGAAGAAGATGTGCCCGTCCGCCTCGGGGATGATGCGCTGCGCCATTTTATGGCCCGTAGCGGTGACGACGGACACCACCACCATCTCGCCGGGGTATTTCCGCTTCAGCTCCCGCACGATGGGGCTGGCCGCGACCACTTCGCCCACCGAGGCGGCGTGCACCCAGATGGCGTTGTGGTAGGCGATCTTCTCGAGGGTCGGCGTGGGCATGACCCCCGCGCTCTGCTTGAGCCGGTCGTAGAAGCCGTCTTCAAAAATCAGCCGGTACAGCAGCAGCGGGATCTGCAGGATCCAGTACGTCACGAGGCAAATGTTATAAAACCAGTACATTACTCCGTCCCTTCTGCCTGTCTGATGGACATGGTATACAACTCGTGATAGAGCCCGCCCCGGGCCATGAGCTCTTCATGGGTGCCCCGCTCTTCGATAACGCCCCGGTTAATGACGAGGATCTGATCCGCATTCTGGATGGTGGAGAGCCGGTGGGCGATGACGAAGGACGTGCGGCCCACCATGAGGCGGTCCAGCGCTTCCTGCACGACCTTTTCGCTTTCCGTATCGAGCGCCGACGTGGCTTCGTCGAGCACGAGAAGGGCCGGATTTTTCAGGAGCGCCCGGGCGATGGCGATGCGCTGGCGCTGGCCGCCGGAAAGCATCACGCCCCGGTCGCCCACTTTCGTTTCGATGCCGTCCGGCAGCTCTTTCACAAAATGCTCCGCGTTCGCCGCGCGCACCGCCTCCCACACCTCCTCGTCGGTGGCGTCGAGCCGTCCGTAGAGGATGTTGTTTTTGATGGTGGTGTTGAAGAGGAGCGTATCCTGCGGCACGAGGCCGATGTGCTCCCGGAGCGAGCCGAGCGTCACATCCCGGATGTCCGTGCCGTCGATGAGCACGGCTCCGCCGGTGACGTCGTAAAAGCGGGGCAGAATATTGGCGATGGTGGTTTTTCCCGCGCCGGAGGGCCCCACGATGGCCACGGTCTGTCCGGGCTCGGCGGTGAAGCTGATGTCCGTCAGCACGGGGTGGCCCGGCTCATAGGAAAAGGCCACATGGCGGAACTCCACCCGCCCTTCCGTGACGGAAAGCGTCTGCGCGCCGGTTTTTTCCTTGACTTCGGGCTTCGTGTCGAGGATGGCGAAGACCCGGTCCGCCGCGCCGAGGGATTTCTGCACATTGCCGATGACTTCCGCGATGCGCCGGGTGGGATTGGCCAGATTGATGGCGTAAATGAGGAAGGCGATGAGCTCGCCCGACGTCATGACCCCGTCGATGACGGAAAGGCCGCCGTACCAGATGATGACCGTAATGGCCAGCGCGGAGAAAAATTCCACAAACGGCGTGAGCTGGCTCGACTGGCGGATGGTGCGGAGGTTCGCCTTGAAATTCGCCTCGTTCACTTCGTTGAACCGCGCGATCTCGAAATCCGTGCGGTTGAAGCTCCGGACGATGCGCACGCCCTGGATGACTTCCTGAAGCATGGCCGTCACATCGGCGATGCGTTCCTGCACATTCTTCCCGCTCTTGTGCAGCTTTCTGCCGAAAAACTTGATGATGTACGTCACCATGGGGACGATGACGAGGCAGAGCGCAGTGAGCTTCCACTGGAGATACAGCATGGACACGAACGAACCGATGAAGATGGCCGACTCCTGAATGAAGGAGACGAAATTATCCACGATGGCGGTCTGCAGCGCCCCGATGTCGTTGGTGACGTTGCTCATGATCTCCCCGGTGCGCCGCTTGTCATAGTAGGAAATGGACAGCTTCTGCAGATGAGCGAACAGTTTCTTTCGCAGGTCCGTCACCACCCGCTGCCCGATGTAACCCATGAGATACCGGTTGCCGAAGGTGGTGATGCCGCGGATGAGGAAAATCCCGATGATGGCCGCGATGATCCAGTAGAGCATCTCCACATTTTTCTCCGCCAGCACCTGATCCACGATGTCCTTGATGATCCACGGCACAATAAGATTCGAGCCGGACACGAGGATCATGCAGATCACGGCGACGAGCAACACCTTCCAGTGGGGCCAGAGAAACTGCAAAAGCCGCCGGTATCCCCCGATAGCGCCCGCTTTTTCCTTAATTTTCATAGATTCCCTCCGCGGTGCGGAGCACCAGCTCCGCCGTGCGGCGCACCGCTCCGCCTTCGCCGAGCGCCGTGCGCACTTCCCGTAATCCCTGTATATTGGCCTGACGGGCGTTTTCGTCGGTCAGCCAGGTATGCAGAATGGTATATATATTGCCGCCTGTCACCCGGTCCTGCAGGAGTTCGGGCGTCACTTCCCGATCGAGCAGAAGATTCGGCAGGCCGGCGTACTTCACATGCACCAGGAGCTTCGCCAGCATCCACGTGACGGGCGCGAGCCGGTACGTCAGCACCGTGGGCAGCTCCATGAGCGCCGTCTCCAGCGTGGCCGTCCCGGACGACGCCGCGCAGGCGTGGCAGATCCGCATCAGGTCGTACTGGCGCCCTTCGGTCACTTTCACGGACAGTTCCGGCGCATCCGCCAGCATCCCGTCCAGCATTTCCCGGGGGATCGTCTCCGCCCGGGGCAGGAAAAACTGGCATTTCATGTCCCGATGAAGCCGGCGCGCCGCCTCGAGCATGACCGGCAGGAGTCCCGCCACTTCGTTTTTCCGGCTGCCCGGCATGAGGAGCACCCGCCGGGCGTCCCGGTCTGCCCCAAAATGCGTCAGCGCTTCGTCCTCCGTCATGGAGGGCTTCACCACATCCGCCAGCGGATGGCCCACGAAGGTCACGCGGGCCCCGGCCCTGCGGTAGGCTTCCGCTTCAAACGGGAAAATGGACGCCACCTGCGCCACATCCCGCGCGATGGGCTTCGCCCGGCTTTTGTTCCACGCCCAGATGGTGGGCGCAATGTAGTATACGACGGGAATGCCCATCGTCTTCGCCAGATGGGCGATCTTCATATTGAATCCCGGATAGTCCACGCAGACCAGCACGTCGGGCTTTTCCCGCTCCATGGCCTCCCGCAGGAGATCCCGGAGGCGGAAAAAGAGCGGCAGATGCCGGATGACTTCCACCACGCCGATGATGCCCAGATCTTTGATGTCGTAGAGGATGCGCACCCCCGCGCGGGCCATGGCAGCGCCTCCCATGCCGAAGAGTTCCGCGTCCGGACAGAGCCGGCGGATCTCCGCCGCCACCGCAGCGGCGTGCATGTCGCCGGAGGCTTCCCCGGCGGAAAACATGATTTTCATACCTGTCCCTGCTCCACAGCCAGAATGACGATGCCTTTTTTATCCGCTTCGGCCAGCACCGCTTCTTTCTCCGCAAAGAGCGTGCGGTGCGCCTCGATGGCGAGCACCGAGCAGCCGCTTTCTTCCATGGAGCGCAGCGTCTGCAGCCCCACCGCGGGCACGTCGAAGCGCGTATCCTGCTTCGGCTTGGCAGTCTTCACCACCACCGCGCCGCCCCGGCCGAGTTCGCCGCCCCGCCGGATGCACGCGTCCGTCCCTTCGATGGCTTCGAGCGCCATCACCGCCTGGTTTTTCACCACCACGGTCTGTCCGATGTCCATGCCGCCCAGCAGCTTGGCCGTGGTGAATCCGTACGCCACGTCCTTCATCTGCGCTTCCGTGGGCCGCTTCTTCGTGAAGACCTGCGGCCCCGGCATGAGCGGCTTCAGATACTTCGTCTGATCCAGCACGGCGATGCCGTCTTTCGCCAGCTCGTCCACGATGGCCAGCATGATGGTGTCGTCCTTGCGGTTCCGGAGCCGGTTCAGGAGTTTCAGCGCCCGCATATCCGGCAGGTGAAGCCCCTTGAAGAGCCACTCCTTCGTCACCTTGCCGAGCATGGTCACTTCCCGCACGCGCTCCTTCACGAGCGTCTTGATGATGGTATTGAGTTTCGCCACGTTGATCTCGTAGTACACGTCGGCGAGCTCCGCCAGACGCGGGTCCACGCCGGGAATCACCGCGACGCATACCACTTCGTATCCCTGCGACTGTACCGCCTGTAAAAACTCGACGGGCAGCGTCCCCACCCCGGCGAGCAGTCCAATTCGTTCCATACGTTCCTCCTGCGGGCGCAGCGCGCTGCCTCCCCGAATCGATTGCATACATAGTTATTTTATCATAAAGCCCCGCCGCCTGCACCCGCGCGCGGCCGTTTCTCCGCAAAGCCCGCCGGCGTGCGTCTCCTGCTTTATTTTGCGCATTTTGCATGGTCATATCTTTTTTTATCATGCATCGGCTTGCCGAATGCCGCCTCATGGAGTATACTATTTGAAATTGCCCATCTGTAAGAAAAAGAAAAGGAGGATCGGGTTTTGTTCACAAGCATAAAAAATACGCTCGCCCGCGTGGCGCTCATCAAGCAGATTGCCGTCGGTCTCGTGATCGGCATTCTCATCGCCATGTTCGTTCCGTCGCTGGTGCCGGTGCTCACCATTTTCGGCGACCTTTTCGTACGCGCCCTGAAAGGGGTCGCGCCTGTGCTGGTCTTCTTCCTCGTCATGAATGCCATGGCGCAGAAGCGGGAAGGGGGCGATGCGAATATGAAGCCGGTCATCCTGCTCTATCTGATCGGCACCTTCTGCGCGTCTCTCGTGGGCGTGTCCCTGTCCTTCCTCTTCCCGTCCACGCTGCACCTCTCGGTGGCGGACGCAAACGTCAATCCGCCGAGCGGCATCGTGGAAGTGCTCCACGGCCTCGTCCTCTCCGTAGTGGACAATCCCGTATCCGCGCTCCTGAACGCGAACTACATCGGCATCCTCGCCTGGGCGATCATCATGGGCATCGCTTTCCGCAGCGCGGGCACGCCCGGCACGAAAGCCTTCCTTGACGACATCGCCAAGTGCATCACCACCGTCGTGCAGTGGGTCATCCGCTGCGCCCCCATCGGCATCATGGGCCTCGTGGCGCAGTCCGTGGGCACGAGCGGCCTCTCCGCGCTCGTGAGCTACGTCCAGCTCCTGGGCGTGCTTCTCACCTCCTATTTCTTCGTGGCGCTCATCATGAATCCGCTCATCGTATTCCTGAATATCCGCCGGAACCCCTATCCGCTCGTATGGGCCACGCTCCGCGAATCCGCGGTGTACGCGTTCTTCACGCGCAGCTCCGCCGCCAACATTCCGGTGAACCTCAGCCTGTGCAAGCGCCTCGGCCTCAATCCCGACACATACACCATCTCCATCCCGCTCGGCGCGACGATCAATATGGCCGGCGCGTCCATCACCATTTCCGTGCTGGCCCTCGCGGCGGCGCACACCCTCGGCATCGTGGTGGATCTGCCCACGGCGCTCCTCCTGTGCATCGTCTCCACCATCGGCGCGTGCGGCGCGTCCGGCGTAGCGGGCGGCTCGCTCCTCCTCATCCCCGTGGCGTGCGCCTCCTTCGGCATCGGCAATGACATCGCCATGCAGGTGGTGGGCGTGGGCTTCGTCATCAGCGTCATCGAAGACGCGTGCGAAACCGCGCTGAACAGCTCGAGCGACGTGCTCTTCACCGCCACCGCGGAATTTGCGCAGCGCGCGAAGGAAGGCACGCTCACCGCGGCCGACCTCCGGCCCCGCCGTTAAAAAATTTCACCGTCTTTGCCCGCGGCCCTGCGCCGCGGGATTTTTTCTGCCCGCACCGTCCGAACGCACGAAAAAAGAGCCCCGCAAGGGAGCTCTTTTTTTCGTGTCTCAGAAGAAATAATTCAGCTCGATGCCGAAGGTGTCGTCCGGATCCGGCGTGCCGGAGACCTTCGATTCGCCGCCGAAGTAGTAGTACGCGTCCAGTTCCACGTTCCGCGCGACCGCGACGCCCGCCTTCGCCATCCAGAATTTCGCGCCCGACAGGATGGACGCTTCCAGCTGGTCCGTCATATCCCAGGCAGAATTGCCGCCGAGGTACGCCCTTTCGTCCATGTCCGCATAGTGCAGGCTGACGGAGAAGGAACCGGGCGTTTCCACATCCACTTCGCCGTACGTGAGGCCCGCGGTCCACAGGGCCGCGTCGTCCGTGAAGTCGTCCGCATGCTTGATATAGTCGCCGTCAATGACGAAGCCGGCCCCCACGGGGATGGCCGCGCCCACGCCCCAGACCTTTACATCGTCCGCGTGGAAGGACTGGGCGCCCACCGTGAAGTCGCCGCTCGACGCGTATTTCAGGTAGAACGCGGAGAGATCCACCGCATCGGCGATGCTGCCGCCGGCCTTCACATACCACGCGTCGTAGTCGTGCAGGTTGTACGTGAGACCGGTGCCGTCCAGATCGTCCACGCCGCCGTCGAAGCGTCCGTAGCCCGCGCTGATGTAGAAGGCGTCCGTGCCGTAGGAAGCGGACACGCCGTCGAAGTATCCGTCCTCATCCATGAAGATGCCCGTCTGGGAGAGGCCCACGCCCATGCGGCCCAGGTCGAGCGTGAAGCGGTCCGTGGGCGCATAGACGGCGTGGATGCGGTCCATGGTGACGTCCCCGTCGTCTTCGCCGTCAATGTACGCGTCATTGCCCTTCAAGTCCGCTTCCGCCACCATGCGGCCTTCCACGGTGACCTTGTCGTTCACCTGCGCCGACAGGTTCAGGCGGAGACGCGCGCCGTACGAGTCGTCCCCGTAGTCGCCGTGATCCTGATACTGCATGCGGGCGTCGCCGCTCCAGGAAATATTGCCCACTTTCTTTTCCAGATTCGACACACGCACGCCGAGGCTGTCCAGTTCGTCCGCGTATTCCGCAGCCAGTTTGTCAATGGCCGCGCGCTGCTCCGCATTGTACTGGTCTTCCTTCGCCATGAGGCGCGCCGTGATCTGCGCCATTTCATAGCGGGTGATGGACGTCTGTCCCTTGAAAGTGCCGTCCGGATAGCCTTCTACGATGCCCTGTTCGGACAGGTCCGCCACCGCCTGGTACGCCCAGTCGGAAGTGGACACGTCGGAAAACGGATTGGCCGCCGAGACGGACGCCCCTGCGGCAAGCGCTGCGGCCGCCGCCATCGCAAGAATTTTTTTCATTGTCATCGCTCCTTTGCGAAAAACACGGAAATGACGCCGCCCAAATATTCTATATGCCTTGTATTATTTTTAGGCGGACTTAACATGAATACTATATCAAATCCACCGCATTCTGTCTACCGAGCAGCAGATTCTGCGATTGATAATCATTTCTATTACCGTTTCTTCATGTTTTCTATAGCGCGCGCCGCTTTCTCGTTTCTTATTATATCATTAAATTTTAATTTTCAAAGAGAAATATAATTTTTCTCCAATTTTCTGCCATTTCAGTCCCGCTTTCCCCGCTCCCGCTTCAAAACCGGCTCAAATGGCGGCGCAAAAAAAGAACCGCCCGCAGGCAGTTCCTTTCCCTTTATTTTTCCTTCACGACGAGCCCCGCTTTCCGCAGCTCGCCGAAGAGATATTTCAGCACTTCGTAGAGCCGCTCCGCGTCTTCCTTTCCCAGGCGCTTCGGATCGACGCGGAGAAAATCGCGGTAATAATACTGAAGGCGCAGAGCCAGCTCGTCTTCCGAAAGCGGAGCCGCCTCCGCCGCGCGCCGCCGCTCCGCTTCCCGGTGCAGCTCCGCCTCCAGCGCCGCGATGCGCGCGTCCCGCTCGGCGAGCGACGCCCGTATCTGGCGGATCTCCTGATGAAGCGCCTCCGCCGTGATGGCGTCTCCCGCCAGGTGCGTCCGCGCTTCTTCCAGCCGCCGGCGCAATTCCGCCGCGGTCTCCCGGAGGAGGCCGATGGTGCGCCGCGCGTCGTCCAGAAGGGCCCGCCGCGGGTCCTCCGCGGGGAAGACCAGCCGCATCTGATGCCACACCACGCCGCCGTGCTCCGACCGGGACACCCCTTCGTCCGCAAAGCCGAAGCGCGCGTAGTACGGGATGAGCGGCGCTTTGCACGTGAGCACCACCCCGCTGCGCCCTTCCCGGCGGGCTTCGGCGATGAACGCTTCCATGAGCCGCGCCGCGATGCCTTCCCGCCGGCGGTCCGGCACGGTATTGAGCCCGAAAATCATCTGCCACGGCCCGTCTTCCCGGTGCATCGTCTCATCGTCATACATGGCGTCCGCGAGGTCCTTCTCCTCCGTGACCATGCCGTCGATGAACCCCACGAGGCGGCCCGCATCGAAGAGGAGCAGGAAGTGCCCGCCGTACGCCGCGAGCCGCCGGGCGAGCTGCTCCCGCGTGGCCGCTTCCGCCGGCGGGAAACAGGCCGCCTCCACCGCGGCGACCGCGTCCAGATCCTTCACTGTGGCTTTTCTGATTTCCATACCCATCCCTTTACCTTTCCAGAATCCATGCATAGATCATATACCGCGGCGGCCCCTCTTCCTGCATGCGGGTGCACCGCCGGAAGAGCACCGTGTGCGTCTCGTCCGCTTCCCACGTCATGGGCGCAGTCTGTTCGCCCTCGGGCCGCGCGGCGAAGAAATCCTCCAGCACGACCCGCGCGTCGTACGTGCGCCCCTCCACGGTGAAGACGCCCTCCGTCGTGCCGTTGTACTCGTACAGCCGGCTGTACCCGGAAATATCCGCGGGCGTCATATCCGAGAGCGGCACCACACTCCGCCCCGCCGCGGTCTGCTCCGCCGCGAGGCGGGAAATTTCCTCCGACCGGGCGATCTGGTCGGCGAAGGTATAGTCCGCCCGATCGTCAAGAAACGTCTGCCGCCGGATGTACGCCCAGGCGCTCACGAGACGTGCCCGGTCTTCGCCGGAGAGGGGACGCCCCGCCGCGATGTCCCCGTCTTTCATCATATCATACCGCTCGAGCACCGTCTGCGCGCGGTACACCTGCTCCCGGAGCGGCAGCGCGTACAGCCCCACCGGTCCTGCCGACGCGGCGAGCGCCATCGCCGCCACGAGGAGGAAGAGCCCCCGCCGGCTCCGCCGGAAAAAGCCGAAAGCCATCACGGCCAGGCCGAAGACAGTGCACAGGAGCGACGCATAGCGCGCCGAGGTGAGGCCGTACGCGTCGAAACGGATCCACACGCAGACAAGCTGCACCGCAACGACGGGGAGAAGCGCCGGTCCGCCCCACCGGAGGAAAGCCCGCATGGCGCGCCCGCCCGTCCCGGGAAAGAGGAAATAGCAGAGCGCGTACCCGCCCGACGCAAGCGAGGCGAACCAGTTCATCTGCCCCGACGGCATCGCGCCGGTCCAGAGGATTTTCCCGAGATAGCCGTACAGGATGGCCAGCAGCACCAGGTACACCGGGAGCAGCAGCCGGCGGAAGAGCGTGGAGAGCGCCGCGGACGGCTTCGCTTCTCCGTCCGGCACCCACGAGAGAAAGAGCGGCCCCGCCACGGCGACGAAGGCCCACTCCGCGGCCAGCGTATGCCACCGGCCGTCCACATCAAAGAGCAGCGTATCCGCCGCGAGGAGGCACACCATGAGCGACGCCGCGAGGAGCACCGCCGCGCCGAGCGTCTTCCACGCGCCGAGGAACACCTGCGCGAAGGCCCCTTCCCCGCTGCGCTTCGTGAGAACGTACAGCCCCGCCGCGAAACACGCCGCGCAGAAGCACGCCGCCGAGAGCGTCCGCTCCGACGATCCGCAGGCGGAAAAATACACATACCACGCGCCCGCCGCGGGAATCGACAGGAGCTGCCGCCGGTCGTACGGCCGATCGCGGCCCGCCTCCCCTCCGCAGGCGAGAGCCGCCGCGAGGAATGCCGCGCAGAGCGCCGCCGCCAGGAGCGCAGGCTCCGCGCCCCGCTCGGCAAAGAGATCCCACGCGAGCAGCAGAAACGCCGCCTGGCACCACGCGCAGGCCATATAAAACCGCTTCGCCGCCGCGCCGCCCCGCGCGAGCAGCGCCGTCATCCGCCGTTTCATAGTTCCGCTCCTTTCCGCGCCCATCCGGCGCTTTCCTTTATCATAGCAGGAAACGCCGCATCCGGCAGGAAATTTCTCCGCGCGGAAGCAATTTCCCCTCCGGGCGGCCACTTGTCCCGCCTCCGGCCTCATGATACGATGAAGAAAAACCGGCGGCGCTTCGCCGCGGAAAGGAGTCTCTCATGGAACGTTCCACATTTACGGGCAGCGTGCTCTGCTTCCTCTGGTTTTCCCTGCTGGCCTTCCTCGCCGTGACCTTCACCTTTTCCCTCGCGCTTCCCTGGGTGTACGCCGCATTTCACCGCTGGCTCGCGCGGAATACGTACATCGAAGGGCGGCAGCTCCGCTTCGACGGGACCGGCGGCGAACTCTTCTGGAAATATCTCCTCTGGCTCGTCCTCACGATCCTCACCTTCGGCATTTACGGCTTCTGGCTCTTCAATAAGCTCACCGCCTGGCGCGTCTCGCACACGCATTTCGCCGACGCCGCGCCCGCAGCATGACCCGTTTCCGCCACAAAAAGAAAACGCTGCGGAGCCGTCTGCCTGAAAAACGCGCGCAAAAAAGCACCGGACTGAAATCCGATGCTTTTCTTTTTATGTTGTAGAGAGATGCGTCACCGCGGGGCGATTACATCATGCCGCCCATGCCGCCTGCGGGCATCGGGGGCATAGCCGGCTTTTCTTCCGGCAGTTCGCCTACGACGGCTTCCGTGGTGAGGACGAGCGCCGCAATGCTGGCCGCGTTCTGCAGCGCAGTGCGGGTAACCTTCGCCGGGTCTACGATGCCGGCGGCGATCATGTCTTCGTACTTGTCTTCCGCCGCGTTGTAGCCTACGCCCTTCGCCGCTTCGCGCACCTTGTTGGCCACGATGGAGCCTTCCACGCCGGCGTTGTCCGCGATCTGGCGGATCGGCGCTTCGATGGCGTGACGGACGAGGTTGATGCCGGTCTGGACGTCCCCTTCTTCATGGAGATCGTTCAGTTTTTCCTGGATGTCGATGAAGGTGGTGCCGCCGCCTGCGACGATGCCTTCTTCTACGGCCGCGCGGGTCGCGTTCAGCGCGTCTTCGATGCGGAGGCGCTTATCTTTCATTTCCACTTCGGTCGCCGCGCCCACTTCGATGACGGCTACGCCGCCGCCGAGTTTCGCCAGGCGTTCCTGGAGCTTGTCCTTGTCAAACTGGGAAGAGGTTTCCGCGAGCTGGGTGCGGATTTCGTTGACGCGGGCCGCGATGGCTTCCTTGCGTTCCGCCGCCTGCTGGTCGCTGACGATGATGGTGGTGTTGTCTTTGGTGATGCGGATCTGATGCGCCGTGCCGAGGTCTTCAATGCCTGCGGATTCGAGCTTGCGGCCCATATCCTGGCTGATGACCTGGCCGCCGGTGAGGATGGCGATATCCTGCAGCATGGCTTTGCGGCGGTCGCCGAATCCCGGAGCCTTCACCGCTGCGCACTTGAAGGTGCCGCGGAGCCGGTTCACCACGAGGGTGGCGAGCGCTTCGCCTTCCACGTCTTCGGCGATGATGAGGAGTTCCTTGCCGGACTGCACCACTTTTTCAAGCAGCGGCAGGATGTCCTGCAGGACGTTGATCTTCTTGTCCGTAATGAGGATGTAGGGGTCGGTCATGACGCATTCCATCTTGTCCGGATCGGAGACCATGTACGGGCTGAGGTAGCCGCGGTCAAACTGCATGCCTTCCGTGAATTTCAGCTTCGTTTCCATGGTCTTGGATTCTTCCACGTTGATGATGCCGTCCTTGCCCACTTTTTCCATGGCGTCGGCGATGAGGCCGCCGATGGTGGCGTCCGCCGCGGAGATGGAAGCGACCTGCGCGATGGCGTCGCGGGTGCTTACCGGGATGGCTCTCTTCTTGATTTCTTCCACGAGGCAGGCCACGGCCTTTTCGATGCCCTTCTTCAGGACCATGGGGTTCGCGCCGGCTGCGACGTTGCGCATGCCTTCGTGAATCATGGACTGCGCAAGGAGCGTCGCGGTGGTGGTGCCGTCGCCGGCCACGTCGTTGGTCTTCGTGGCGACTTCCTTCACGAGCTGAGCGCCCATGTTTTCAAAGGGGTCTTTCAGTTCGATTTCACGGGCGATGGACACGCCGTCGTTGACGATGTTCGGAGCGCCGAACTTCTTGTCCAGCACTACGTTGCGGCCTTTCGGGCCGAGGGTAATCTTTACGGCGTTCGCGAGCTGATCCACGCCGCGGAGCAGCGCCGCGCGGGCTTCTTCATTGTACAGTACTTTCTTTGCCATTTATGTCACTCCTTGTTTGAACAATCAGAATACGCAGAGAATATCCCGTTCGGTGATGAGCAGGTAATGCTTGCCGCCTTCGTCGATATCCGTGCCGGAATATTTCGCGAAGAGCACTTCGTCGCCCACTTTGACTTCCATGGGGATGCGCTGGCCGTTGTCGTTGTACTTGCCTTCGCCCACCGCCACGACGGTGCCTTTCTGAGACTTCTTCTGTGCTGTATCCGGCAGCAGGATGCCGCCCTTCGTCTTGGTTTCTTCTTCTTTTACTTCAATCAGAACACGATCTGCTAATGGTTTTAACATTTCGACTCCTCCTTCTGAGTTATTAGCACTCACTTCTATCGAGTGCTAACTTTTTACGTTCCTATATTACACAATCCCCCGGGAAATTGCAAGGGCCCGCAGAAAAATTTTTGAAAAAAATTCCCCCGCCGGGCGCGAAAAAAAGGCGGCCGAAAGCCGCCTCAGTACACCCGCTCCGTCCGCCCGGAGAGGGCGTCTTCCAGATAGACGGGCCCCAGCCGGAGCCGTCCGTCCTCGATGGAAAACGCGCCGGTCCGCACGTCGCCCATGGCGATGGAAATCACCACGTCCCGGAAAACGATCGTCCCGCCCGATTTGTCGAATGTGCCGGCGATCCGGTCAAAGGGAAGGAGATGGTATTTCCCCGCGCCGGAGACGAAAGAGCCGTACGCCTCCTGCGCAGCGCCGCCTCCGCCGCGCATATGGAGATCCAGCTCCACTTCGCACCGCAGGCCCAGGTCTTTCGCCGCGGCGCCGCCCCGGAGCCGGTGCCCCTTGAGGTCCGCTTCGTACGATTTCCGGTTCAGGTCGAAACGGCCGGAGCCTTCTACCGTCCCGCCGTACACCCCGCCTTTCACGCCGGTCACAGCAAGCGTCCCGTCTTCATAGCGGAAATCTCCGGAGACGTCCGTGAAATGGAGCGCCGGCAGATCCAGCACGGGGATGGAGAGCGTCCCCTCGATGACCGGCCGGGCGATGCGTCCCGACACGCGGGCGTCCGCCGATACGGGATCGTCGATATCCACGCCCGCCCCGAGCGACGACGGGCGGCACCCCGCGATGGAGAGCGCCATATCGCACGAAGGACGGCGGTCCGTGAAGTCCACAGCGCCGTGCAGGGCGAGCCGGTCCGCCGACACCGTCCCGCTGAAAGGCCCCGCGAGGAGATCCACCTCCATGCGGCGCTCCGTATCCGCGAGAAGCCGCAGATTCACATGTTCCATGCGGAAATGCCGGTCCGGCGTCTCCGCCTCGACCGTGGAGTCCCGGAGCGTCACGCGGCACCGGAAAAGGTGATTGCCCAGAGGGCCGGTGAGACGGACGGGATCCCTGCCTTCGGCGCGGCGCGCCTCCCGCCCGGGCTTCACATAAAGAGGGCGCATGCGCTCGTCGAAGAAAAGATGTACGTACGCTTTGTCCATGGCAATGTCTGTGACGCTCATCGTGCCCACCCGGCCCGTCACCACGTCCCAGGGCTTCACGCGGAACTTCACCTGCGGAACGTCTGCGAAGAGCGTCCCGTCTCCGCCCGTCCAGCGCACGCCCTTCGCCTCCACGCGCCCCAGCGGGTCCGCGTAAATCTGCTCCACCGTGACCGTCCCGGGAAAGAGATCGCGCTCCGCCGCCACACGGCTGAACACCTCCGCCGCGCGGAACGACAGATACCAGCAGCACGCGAAGAAGAGCGCCGCCGCAATGCACACGATTCCCAGCGCGCGCACCACGCCCTTCCTGTGCGTCCGCAGCCATCTCCACACCCGTCCCATCGCCGCGCCTCCTTTCCCCGTTTCTGTGTCCATCATAACACAGCGCGCCCTCGCGCCGGACCACTCTCCTTTAAAAGGATGGAGAATGATTTCCTGCACGAAAAAACTGCGCTCCCGAAGGAACGCAGTCTGCTGGAAATGTTCTGTTTAGGCGATGCCCATGGCAAGCAGAATGAACCGCGTCGCCAGCATGACCACCACCGCGTCGATGAGCGGCGTCACGAGCAGCACCGGATAGTACAGCGCGCGCACTTTGCACACGAGGACAACCCGGGCGAAATGTCCGATGAGCGTGCCCATGGTGATGCACGCCGGGAAGAGGATGGTCGCCTGCGCCGCCGTGATGGTCCCCGCCGCATAGAGGGAGGCGGCCGCCGCTGCGCCCGCCGCTTTCGCAAAGAACGCCGCGAGGAGCACCACCGACGCTTCGCCGGGGAGGCCGAAGATGCCCATGACAGGACTCAGCACCTTACCGATGAGAGGCATCACGCCCGCCAGCTGGAGGAATGCAATGAGCGCGTACGCCATAACCATGGCCGGAGCGATGAGTTCCACGCCGATGTAAAAGCCTTTTTTCGCACCGCGCATGAAATATTCAGGGGCAGACAGTTTCTTTTCTTCTTTCTTCGTTTCCGCCGCCATCATGCCGCCTCCTCGTCATAGCCATGTTTCTTGTGATAGTACTTGAGATACACCCGGATGATATTCGCGCCCATGACCTTCACGAGGAAGATGAGCCCGATAATGGCCCCCACCGGGAGCACCGACACCGGCACGAGCGGCGCCCCCGCGGCAATGGTGTTGCTCACCGTGCCGGATCCCGCATACTGGTACGCGGCGAAAATGGTCCGTTCATCGTCGGTGATCATGCCGCTTTCGTACATGTTCTTCGTCATGAAAGCGCCCACGTCGGAGGAAGTGAAGCTCGATACGAAGGCGAGTCCCGTCACGCCGGGGATGCCCATGAGCGGTCGGAGCAGCGGGTGGAACAGCTTCTCCGCCGCATGGAGCGCGCCCATATTCTCGCACACTTCGATGAGGCCCTGGGCCAGCATGATCGTCGGGATAAGCGTCAGCGCTACGATGAGACCTTCACGGGCCCCGTTGCCGCCTACGCCTTGAATGGCGACCTTCGCGCCTTCCGCATGGCCGAATTGGCCAATGAGAGAGTTCAGGTCAAATGCCCGCAGGAAATTGTCCTGGCCCGCGCAGAGGCCGGAAAAGGATACGATCAGAAACAGGAGGGAAACCCAGCCTTTCCACGTGACTTTTTCATTATTTTCTTCCATAATATTTCCTCCCTTGCACTCACAGCGTGACGAGGCAGGTGAGGAGCAGCTTCTCCCGTTCCACGAGAGAGCTTTCCTGTGCCCATTCCCGCACAGTATGGTTGAATTCGCCCTTCACGCCCATGGCGCACAGCGTGGGGATGCCGCACATGGTGAGGTACGCCGAGTCGCTGCCGCCGCCCACGGCGATAGCTTTCATGGCGGGGAGTCCCGCTTTCTGCGCTTCCGCATTGGCCCGTTCGAAGAGCTTCTCCGACGCTTCGATGCGCTCCATGGCGTTCACCAGCACGGTGCGTTCATACGAAGTCTTCGTGTGGTCCACGTACACTTTCTTCGCAATGTCCGCGAAGCCGGCTTCCACCCGCTTCAGACCAGCCATGGTCTTAAAGCGCACGTCCACAATGCACCATGCGTGCTCCGGCACGGCGTTCGCCACAGTGCCGCCGCCGATGACGCCCACATTCACCGTTGTACCTTCGGCGAAATCCGTAAGCGCTTCCATGTCGAGAATCTTGTGCGCCAGTTCCTTCACAGCGCTGCGCCCGTCTTCCGGATTGTTGCCCGCGTGCGCGCCCACGCCTTCAATGTCCCAGCGGTAACGGCAGCATCCTTTGCGTTCGATGACGATGCCGTCGTCAATGAAGCCGGTCTCCATATTGAATCCCATGACCGCGCCTTTCACTTCTTTCAGATAGTCTTCACCTGCGGCGGATTTGCCGTGGCCCACCTCTTCATCCCCGGCGAGGATGACCTTGATGGGATACCGGTCGTAGCCCGCTTCGATGAGGAATTTCACCGCGTACATGAGAATGGTGTCCCCGCCTTTCATGTCGAGCGCGCCCGGTCCGGTGACCCGGCCGTCCTTGACAGTGAAGGGGCGCGCTGCCGCCGTACCGTCCGCAAAGACCGTGTCCATATGACCCGTGAGTACCACGAACGGCTTCGACATGTCGCCGTACTCTGCGACGAGCATATTCCCCGCCTGTTCATATTCGTGGAAACGCACGGTGCATCCCGCCGCGGTAAGAAAGGCCGCGATGTCCCGGCCCACAGCATCCACGCCTGCTTTATTATCCGAGCCGCAGTCCCGGTCTACAAGCGAGCGCCACGTCTCCATCATGGCCGGTTTCTCCGCTTCCGCCTGCTGAAACAGTTCCGAAAGAGTTTTGTTCATGAAGATTCCTCCCTTGATAAAATATATTTTTCGTTTTATCACCGCAAAGGGCTAAATTCAATAATCAAATAGATATAAAAAATTGATATTTCTATTCCTTTTTCAGTATTATTTTTTGTTTTTCTTTTCCGCACGTCAAAACCGCGCCTCCGAAGAGACGCGGTCTGCCGATTTTTATGAAATTACCGTTCCTGATGGACGCCGTCGCCGAGGATGCGCACGTCCAGCGGAATGTGCACATTGAACTGGTCCATGACGCGGCGCTGCACTTCGTGAAGCACGGCGAGCACGTCCGCACAGGTGGCATGGCCGTTATTCACCACGAAATCCGGATGCTTCGTGGAGACCTGCGCGTCGCCCACGGAGTAGCCCACGAGGCCGCACGCTTTAATCATGGGGCCCACGTAGTATCCCGGCGGACGGAGGTACATCGTGCCCGCGCTCCGCTTGTCGAGAGGCTGCTTCGTCCGGCGGGACAGCTGATGCTCGTCCATGGCCCGCTTGATCTCGTCCACATTGCCGTGGGAG
Organism: uncultured Veillonellaceae bacterium; assembly: GCA_958348245.1. Taxonomy (GTDB): domain Bacteria; phylum Bacillota; class Negativicutes; order Veillonellales; family Dialisteraceae; genus UBA1822. The sequence continues at coordinate 65,890 of CATVYJ010000008.1, forward strand.
AGATGGATGCGCACGCCGAGGATGACGTCCCCGTTGTGCATGAAAATGCTGTCGCTGTCGCCGTAGTGCAGGTCGTCCCAGCCGTAGGTCTTTTCCCGCTGCCCGTCCCGGGTCACCACGCGCACGCTTTCCACCACATTTTTCATCTGGCTGCCGTAGCCGTTGGCATTCATGAACGCCGCGCCGCAGATCGTACCCGGCAGGCCCACCGCCCATTCCATGCCTTTCAGCTGATTCTTCCAGGCGAGACGGGACACCGCGCCCGTCGCCGTGCCGCCCGAAGCGACGATCCAGTCGCCCTCGCAGACAAGGTACGGCTTCAGCCGCTGGGTGCACACCACGATGCCCCGGATGCCCTTGTCGCTCACGAGGCAGTTCGAACCGCCGCCGATGACCGTCACCGGCACGCCCCCTTCATAGGCGCGCTGCAGCACCTTCTTCAGCACCTCTTCCGAATCGGGCGCCACGAAGACGTCCGCCGGTCCGCCGATGCCGTACGTGGTGTGGCGGCTCATGGGCTCGTCCACGCGAAATTCCTTCTCCGTGAGGATTCCTTCAAAAAACGAAGTCCAGTCTGTCATTTCTTTTCCAGCTCCAATACATCCATACCCTGCATCATGGCGTCGCCGATGATCTTCTGCAGATCGGACGCGACCTGCTGCCACCGGATGAACGCCTGCAGATATTCCTGCGCATCGCCGTTATTGCTGACCATCACCGCCAGCTCCTGCAGATGCTCATATGCCTTCTCGTCCGGCTTCTGCCCGGCGAGCTTCGCATAGTCCTGCTGCATCTGGGCCATGAGATACTCCTTCACCAGTTTCCGCGCGTCCTCATTGCCCTTGATCTTCTCTCCCGCCGCGGCGAGGCGCTTCATTTCCTCGCACTCCCGGATGCCGGCAGCGAGCTCGTATGCTTTATCATATATATTCATGGGTGTCTCCTCCTCTAAACAGCCGTCCGCTCTTCTGGAGCAGATGGGGAAATCCCTGCTGCCGCAGCGCCTCCATGGCCACGATGGCCACCGCGTTGGACAGATTGAGCGACCGCGCCTCCTCGATCATGGGGATGCGGATACAGTCCTCCGGATGCGCCAGCAGCAGCTCCTCCGGGAGCCCCTTCGTCTCCTTGCCGAAGACCAGCACATCCCCCGGCGTGAACTGCACGTCGCTGTAGGCGCGCACCGCCTTCGTCGTATTGTAATAAAAATGATGCCCGGCGAGCATCCGCGCGACCGACGCGAAATTCTCGTGGACATGCACGTCCAGAAATTCCCAGTAATCCAGCCCCGCCCGCTTCAGATGCCGGTCGTCCAGCGAAAAGCCGAGAGGCTTCACCAGATGGAGCGTCAGATGCTCCGCCGCGCACAGGCGGGAAATATTGCCCGTATTCCCCGGAATCTCCGGTTCGACCAGTACGATATGCATGGGTCTCCTCACAAAATCCAGAATTCAACATCTGCCATTATAGCATAGACGCGGGCGAAACTGTAGCCGCGCCCCTCAGAAATAGCTGCCGTACCGGTCCTTGTACCGCTCGGTCATTTCCCGCTCCTCATACGCCTTAAACGTGAACGCCTTCTGCCCCCGGTAAGACACCTTGTAAATGATATCCGTGTCGAGACCGTTCACGGGAATGCGGTACGTATTCGGATAGCCCCGCACCTCCTGCGGCGACGGCGCGCCGGTCATCTCCACCCCGTCGCTGAATACGAAGACCGGATGCGCCGGATCGAAGCGGAACGGGTCCGTCTCCTCCTTCGGGAGCGGTTCCTCCATCACCACCTCCACCGTGAGATAATTCACGGCGATCACCGACTCGATCTGATTCGCCGACGCCGTCCCGCCCGCGAAGACGAGACCGGCCGCCAGCGCCGCTGCGATACCCTTCATGGCGCGCCTCCTTTCTTTTCCCTTCACTATACGTGCCGCCCCGCGGCCCTGTCAAGGCAAACAAAAAAGGCCCCGCGCGGGGACCCCTTTCGTCTTATTTTCTTTCCTTGATGCGAGCCGCTTTGCCGGACAGGCCGCGCAGATAGAACAGCTTCGCACGGCGCACGATACCGCGGCGCTTCACTTCGATCTTTGCGAGACGCGGAGAGTGGACGAAGAACGTTCTTTCAACGCCGACGCCGTAAGAAATGCGGCGAACGGTGAAGGTTTCGCGAAGGCCAGCATGTTTTCTCGCGATAACCACGCCTTCAAATACCTGAATACGTTCGTTCTTGCCTTCGACAACCTTCGTATGAACGCGCACGGTGTCGCCGGGACGGAATTCAGGAATGTCGTTTCTCAGCTGCTCGTTTTCGAGCGTTTCGATAATGTTCACGATCTTTTCCTCCTTACACACAGGACATTCATGCCGATCGCCTTTGGCAGTGGACTGTCCAGACATACGCAGATATTTTACCATCATTCCGCGCATTCCGCAAGGAAATTTGCTTTGAGGGCGCGTTCTTTTCTATCTTTTACCATCCAGGTACAGCCTGTTCATTAGAAAATTTTTCGATTTCCTCTATTGGCATGAATACAACAAAAATACTTCATCATATTCCGCATGATGTAACAACAAATAATACGTTGTCCTATCCATCCAGAAATATATACCCCCATCATAATCCATGTCGCCCGAACGTCCCATACCTTCCATTGTTACTGTGACCCAGGGAAGAGTTTCATCATGATAAGGTTGTCCATGCAAATATATTCAGACAGGTTATTTTAGCAGCTAAAATCATTTAATAAAATTTATATATATAATGAACAATAATCCTCCTATACACGCAAGTATACCCCCATTTAATGGCCTTTCAATCAGTACCGGGTCTGTTAAATTATGTTTTTTAGCAACTTTTAATAGAATTTTCCTCAATAATATTAAGCACATTAATGATGTAATAATTATTGTAGCTGAATATATAAAAGCATTATTCATTTTTACCCCTTTAATCAAAGTTTCTAATCGGTCGAAGCCTGCTTCAGCAATATTTTGAAATCCTTCTGCATTAAAAACTCCTGCTATTGCGCCAACAACGCTTCCGCCAGGTCCAGCAATTGTACCAATAGCAGCACCTATCAATGCCCACCCAGCCGCTGTTTTTCCAATCTCCTTTCCAATAAAAACATTCATTCATCAGCACTCCTATATTTTTCATTTTAACAGATTTCATTTTTTATCGTGTAAGGAGAAAATTTCTTCACAGCATTATAAAAAATAGATTGCCCTTTTTCAAGCTGACAAGGGAGGTCTCATCTTCGAGCCCGTACGTGTCTGAAACACACGACTGTTTCCATTTTTGGAATACGATTCCATGGTCGCGCGCTTTCCTTCTTTTCCGAAAAAGAATAGAAAGTGCACAAAGGAAGAAACCGCCGCCCGGTCATTCCGCCCTGAGATTTGGCGGTCCTCCGCTGACGGAATGAAACTCGCTCGCTGCGCTCGCTCAGACAGTCATTCCGTCCGGGCGCTCCGGGCCGTCAAATCTCACCCCTGCAGGGCCGGGCTCCATTCCAATGGGCGAGGAGCTGCACCAATGCTTGGCTTGTGTCGTGCATTTTCCAAACGCACATCCCGCACGCTTGCCTTTATTTTTCAAATGATGCGGAGGCAGACACATGACGAAGCCTTCTGCACATTATGCGTGGATTCAAATGCGACGCGAAAATTTTCCGCATAGGGTGCGGACGCATTTGGACGGGGCGCGCATTCCCTCACAGCGCGCCCCCCATATAGCAGACGCGTCTTCTTCCTTACACCGCAAGCTTACGCACAACGAAAAATTTTTCACCCACTTCCCTTCCACACATTTCCTGTGAAAAAGGATTTGGATTTCCCCACGCAAAAAGCGCCCCATGATTGGAGCGCTTTCTTTGTGTGACTGTGTCACACGAGTTTGCTGAAGTCTCCCCAGGGCTTGAAGAGGTCGAGCACTTTGAGGAGGGTGGAAATGCGGTTTGCTTTCACCGCTTCGTCGTCCACCATGACCATGACTTTGTCGAGGTAGGCGTTGATGGGGGCGGTGAGTTCCCGGAGAGCCGGGAGGGCCGCGGCGTAGTCGTATGCGTCGTACGCTGTTTTCACTTTGAGGCCGGTCTGCACGTAGGCGGTCCAGAGGCCGTTTTCTTCGGGCACTTCGAAGAGGGCGGGCAGGACGGAGACGGCTTCTTTGCCTTTGGTGATGTTCGCGAGGCGGGTCACGGCCTGACGGAGGTCGGCTTCGTCTTTCACCGCGGCGGCTTTCATGCTCTGCGCGCGGAGGAAGAGGGCGTACACGTCGTCTACGGGGCCGGAGAGGACCGCGTCGATGATGTCGTAGTCCACGTCCTGATCGAGAAGGATGGCGCGGATGCGCTGGCGGAAGAATTCTTCGATCTGTCCCGCGGCGGTCTGTTTCTGTTCGTCCGTGCCGGGAAGGAGCGCGAGCGCCTTTGCGATGCCCCGGCGCACGTCCCAGTGGAGTTTCCCGTCCACGAGGATATTCACCGCGCCGATGGTCTGGCGGCGGAGGGCGAAGGGATCCTGCGAGCCCGTGGGAATGAGGCCGCGGAGGAAGGTGGCGGCGAGGTTGTCCAGCTTGTCCGCGAGCGACAGGGCGCGGCCGATGGGCTGCTGCGGGAGGATGTCTCCGGCGAAGCGCGGCATGTACTGTTCGAAGATGGCCTGCGCCACGTTCGGCTTTTCTCCGTCGAGGAGAGCGTATTCCTTGCCCATTTCGCCCTGAAGTTCCGTAAATTCCGTCACCATGCCGGTGGCGAGGTCGGACTTGGAGAGGCAGGCCGCGCGGTCCGCGTCGGCCTTTTCTTCGTCGGTGAAGCCCCAGTCGTCCCCAATGGCGGCGGTGAGGGTCTGGAGGCGGCCCGCTTTGTCGAGGAGGCTGCCCATGCCTTCCTGATAGTTGATGCGCGCCAGGTCTTCCCGATGCGCTTCGAGGGATTTCTTCCGGTCGTTGTCAAAGAAAAATTTCGCGTCGTCCAGCCGGGCACGGAGCACGCGCTCGTTGCCGATCTGCACGTTTTCGAGGGCTTTCGTGCCGCCGTTCCGCACGGTGAGGAAATAGGGCATGAGGCTGCCGTCTTTGGCGTGCACCGGATAGTAGCGCTGGTGGTCGCGCATGGGGGTGACGATGGCCGGCGCGGGGAGCTGCATGAAGTCCGCGTCGATGCGTCCGCAGAGCGGCGTGGGGTATTCCACGATGTAGTTGATTTCTTCGAGGAGGTCCGGATTCGGCCAGATTTCGCCGCCGAGCTTGGCCGCGGTATCGAGGAGGCCCTGCCGGATCATTTCGCGGCGCTCGTCCTGATCGACGATGACGAAGGCGCGGCGCATGGCTTCTTTATAATCCGCGGGTGTTTCGATGACCACCAGCTCCTTGCAGAGCACGCGGTGGCCGCGGCTCGTGCGTCCGCTCTTCACGCGGGCGATCTCCATGGGGACCACGTCTTCGCCGCAGAGGGTGACGAGCCAGCGGATGGGGCGGATGAATTTCACGTCTTCGCTGCCCCAGTGCATACTGCGCGTGAAGGACAGGCCGAGCACGATGTCCGTGAAGACCTGCGGGAGGACGTCCGCCACGGACTTGCCCTGATTGACGATTTCCGCCCACACGTAATTGCCGTCTTTCACAAGGGACGCCGGGTCCACGCCCGCTCCCCGGGCGAATCCCTGCGCCGCGCGGGTGGGCTGGCCCTCCGCGTCGAACGCCGCCTGGATAGAGGGGCCGCGCTTTTTCACCGCTTCGTCCGCCTGCCGGTCCGCGACGCCCGAGGCGAGCACCGCGAGGCGCCGGGGCGTGGCGTAGACGGTGACGGTCTCGAAAGAAAGGCGCGCTTCTTTCAGTTTATCCTGCGCCAGCTGCCGCAGCTGGTCTACCGTGCCGGGGAGAATATTGGCCGGCATTTCTTCCGTTCCGATTTCAAGGAGAAGGTCTTTCGTCATTTCGCAGCACTTCCTTTCAGCATGGGGAATCCCAGTTCTTTCCGCTTTTTCAGCCAGGCTTTGGCGCACATGCGGGCGAGATTGCGCACGCGGCCGATGTATTCCGTCCGTTCGGAGAGGGAGATCGCGCCGCCCGCGTCGAGCAGGTTGAACGTGTGGGAGCATTTCAATACATAGTCGTACGCGGGAAGAACATAGCCCGCCTTGATGACGCGCGCCGCTTCCGCTTCGTACATGTCGAACAGTTTAAAGAGCATGTCGTGGTCGGACAGATCGTAGCTGTACACGGACTGCTCGTATTCGTTTTCATGCCAGATGTCGCCGTAAGTCACGCCGTCCGTCCAGTCGAGGTCGTACACGTTGTCCTTTTCCTGGATGTACATGGCGATGCGCTCGAGGCCGTAGGTGATCTCCACCGCCACGGGATGTTCGTCGATGCCGCCCACCTGCTGGAAATAGGTGAACTGCGTGATTTCCATGCCGTCGAGCCACACTTCCCAGCCGATGCCCCACGCGCCGAGCGTCGGGGACTCCCAGTTGTCCTCCACGAAGCGGATGTCGTGCTCCTCCGGGTCGATGCCGAGCTCTTTCAGGCTTTCGAGATACGTCTCCTGAATGTTGTCCGGCGAGGGCTTCATGATGACCTGGAACTGGTGATGCTGGTAAAGGCGGTTCGGATTGTCCCCGTAGCGGCCGTCGTCCGGGCGGCGGGACGGCTCCACATAGGCCACGTTCCACGGCTCCGGCCCGAGCACGCGGAGGAACGTGGCGGGATTCATCGTGCCCGCGCCTTTTTCCACATCGTACGGCTGCTGCAGAATACAGCCCCGCTCCGACCAGAATTTCTGGAGCGTCAGAATGATCTGCTGAAATGTCATGATTGCCTCCTGAAAATAAAAAATCCCCCGTAACGCATCGTTACAGGGACGAGATAGACCCGCGGTTCCACCCTTATTGACGCGGAGACCTCCGCGCCCGCTTCTTTTATGGCTGCCCTACCCGCTTCCGTTTCAGACAGCAGCTCCGAAACGCCTTCCGCGCCTGTCCGGCTCACACCGTCCCGGACTCGCTTGGCCGCGCGTACTCCTTTTCTTCCTCGCTTTGATTTGTCCCATTGTAGCAGGGGCGGCGGGAAATTGCAACGCCCCCGCCGCATTTCCTCTGCCCCGCCGCCGGGCAGAAAAAAAGCCCATGCCTCTGCATGAGCTTTTCCGTTCTCAGGCTTTCTTGCCGTCCGCTTTATGTTCCGATGCTTTCTTGTCCTGGAGATACGCGGTGTCTACACGAAGCCAGCTCTGAAACAGCGCAGAGCAGAAATCCTTGGAAACGTTCTTTGCAGTCATCATGAGAATCTCCTCCTTTGTGGAAATGCTTGTTTTTTATTTGTCTATATCATAATACCGCATAATTATGCCGTCAAGAGATATCTTGTAAAGTTCTCAAACTTCTATGTCCTCATCTATTCTAGTCATTAATAGGAAAGAAAATTCTTCCCCTTCCTCCGCTCCCGGCGCCGGATCGTACCGTCAAACCGGCCGCCGTGCGGACAAAAGCCCGCTCTGCGGAGACGCCAAATGCCGCCGTTCCATTTCCCCTCGTCCGTTCCCCTTTTCCTTCCGCCGCATTTGAAACCGGATGTTCACGCCTTTCCTCCAGAGGGAAACGCACGGCCCGCTTCCGGCTTCGCCGCGGCCCATGCGGCGCTCGCTTTTTCCCTGTGCACTCCGCCGCCCGCGTTCCATGGAGTCGCCGCTGTTCATGTTCCACGCCGCCTTTCCGCCGCCTTCCCATGCGGACGAGGGCGGGGACCATTTGCCGGCGTCTCTCTCCCAACCAGACCGGCGCGGATGCTATAATGAAGAAAAATGACAAAGGAGGCGAATCGTATGAAACGGATAGGAAGGCTCGCCCTGGCGGCGCTGCTTGCCGCAGCTTCCGGAGCGGCCGCCGCAGAGCCGGCCGCCGTGCCGTTTGCGGCCGCGGTGGAGCAGGACGGCCGCTGGGGCGTCGTGGACGCGGCGGGCCGCGCGGTCGTTCCCCTCATGTACGACGCGGCGGATACGACGCTGGTGGAAAAGGAAAAACGCGGGGCGGATCTCGCCATGCCCGGGCGGGACTGGCTCATCGAAGTGGAGCAGAACGGGAAGTACGGCATGTACGACCGCACGGGGCAGACCATCATCCCCGTGTCGTATGAATCGCGCACCCCATGGGCGGACGGCGTAACCGCCGTCCAGATCCGAAAGGGCGAGCTCGGCTTTTACCGGGACGACGGCCTGCGCATCGCCCCGCCGATCTATGAAGCGGTATCGGATATGCGCGGCGGCTGGGCCGTAGTGAAAAAAGACGGCCGGTACGGCTATGTCAGCCGGGACGGCGCGCGCATCGAGCCTGTATACGACGAAGCGCATTATTTCAGCGAAGGCTATGCGCCGGTGAAACAGAAGAAATGGGGCGTCATCGATGAGAGCGGAGCGCTCGTCGTGCCCTGCCAGTACGACGACGCGGGCCCGTCCGTGAGCGACGGCCTCCTCGCGGTCAGGAAAGACAACCACTGGGGGTTCATCGATATGACCGGCGCGGAGAAAGTCCCCTTCATCTACAAAGACGTACATCCCCTCTTCGCCGAACATCTCACCGCCGTGGAAAATGACGACAAGCTGTGGGGATTCATCGACAGCGCGGGCCGCGTCACCGCCGAGCCGGCCTTCTCCGCGGTGGTCACGCCGTTCAGCGAAGGCCTCGCCGGCGTAGTCACGAAAGACGGGAAAGCCTATGCCCGCCCTGACGGCTCCATTGCCTTCCATGCGGACTACGACCGCATCTACGCCTTTGACAACGGTCTTGCGGAATACCTCGAAGGCGAAGCGGTCTACGCGCGCAGCCGCAGTCCCATCTCCATCGGGATCGGCATCGGGATCGGCTGGGGGCACCGCCATCGTCATCATCCCTGGGGCTGGGGCGTGGGCTGGCCCGTATGGGGCCCCTGGTGGTACGACGACTGGTACTCCGGTCCGTCCCGCGTGGTCGATGTGAAACGGGGCTACATGGATCATACAGGCCGCCTCGTCGCCCCCGCGGACCTCAGCCGGGTCTACCCCGCCATGGAGAAAGGCATCCTCGTATTCAACCGGAATCGGTTCGGCCTGCTGGACCGTACAGGGCAGTACGTCATCCACACGGAATACCGCGCGCTCACGCCCGTGCCCTCCGAAGACTATCTCCTAGCCCGCAATGAAGACAAAGACTGGGGCGTGCTCTCCTTCACGGGTGAAACGCTCGTCCCCTTCGCCTGGGACGCCCTCACGCCTCTCGGCGGCGGATTCCTCGCCGGGAAGAAAGACGGGAAATGGGCGCTCCTCCGGAAAGGCGGCGCTCTCCTCACCGAACCGGTCTATAAGGAAATCCGCGCGTACGGAGACGGGCTCTTCCCCGCCAACCTCCGCGGCGCATGGCTCTATCTCGATGAAACGGGAAAAGAAGCGCTCTCCTTCCCGGACAAAGCGCAGGACGCGCTCCCCTTCTCCCACGGCTTCGGCGCGGTCAAAGTGGACGGGAAATGGGGCATCATTGACCGCAGCGGCGCATTCACCGCGCCTCCCGTCTACAGCGCGCTGAAAATCCTCTGATGTTTCCACACACAAAAAGAGCTGTGTCTCCACAGCTCTTTTTCGTTTTGCCTCAGGCCTCGGACGGCGCTTCCCGCAGGAATCCCGCGTCCTCCAGCAGCCGGCAGATTTCCTCGCCGGCCTCGGCATTCTCCATTTCCACATAGAGGGTATGCGCACCGCCCGCTACGAGCGCCAGCGGCTTCATGTGCATCTCCTGGAGCTGTTCGCCCCATTTCCGGATGTCCCTCCGGGAGCAGAGACTCACTGCACAGCGCAGCGTCCCGTACATGCCGTACTCCACACTCACACCGCGGATCGTACCGCCATTGTCCACAATGAGCTCCAGTTCGCGGCGGAGCGCCTCCGTATCCGGCACGGACAGCGCCAGCGCTTTCACCTCGCTGTCCTTCTCCCGCTCCATGAGGTACCCCTGCGACGTGGCGAGGATTTTCGCCCCCTCCGCCCGAAGCATCGCTATATCGCTCACTATGATCTGGCGGCTCACCTGGCACAGCTCCGCCAATTCACGGCCTGTTACAGATGTGTTGGTGGACTTCAGCTTCTGGAGGATGAGACGGCGTCTTTCTTTATTCTCCAAATGCAGTTCCCCCTTTCACTATTTTCTTGATTATAACATGTGTCACAAACTTTTTCCCTTTATAAAGCGTAAATAAATTAACAAAAAAATATTAATTATACCGCCTTGTTGACTTGCATATACCCCCGCCGGTCACGTATCTGGGAGAATGTCAGAAAACCCGCACGGCGCGTGCAAAAAAACAGCCTGCCGGTTTCCCGTGTAAACCGCGCCTGACAAATCCCTCCGCGGTGCCTGCTGTCCGCTCCAGTTTATTTTCCCGCTTTCCTCCGCCTGCACCCGGGCAGGCGGCCGTCCTCCCTCCGCCGCGCCAAAGCCGCAGGGCCCTCCTCTTTAGGCAAATGAAAAAGGACATCCATCTCTGAATGTTCTTTCTCTCTTTATCAGCAGCTTGTTCCTCCCGCCGTTTCCAGCCGCCGGAATCTTCCCTCCCCTCTCTGGCAAATGAAAAAGGACATCCATCACTGAATGTCCTTTTCCTCTTTATCAGCAGCTTGTTCCTCCCGCCGTTTTTGGCCGCCGGAATCTCCCCTCTTTGGTAAATGAAAAAGGACATCCATCTCTGAATGTCCTTTTCCTCTTTATCAGCAGCTTGTTCCTCCCGCCGTTTCCGGCCGCCGGAATCTTCCCCTCTCTTTGGGCAAATGAAAAAGGACATCCATCTCTGAATGTCCTTTTCCCCTTTATCAGCAGCTTGTTCCTCCCGCCGTTTCCGGCCGCCGGAATCTTCCCTCCC
>CATVYJ010000009.1 GCA_958348245.1 uncultured Veillonellaceae bacterium
CCGTGAAGGCGGCCGCACCGTAGGCGCAGGCGTCGTCGCGAAGATCGCGAAATAAGCATTGCACCGCATGAGAGAGCATTCCTTCGGGAGTGCTCTTTTTGCATGCCCGCAAAGCCGGTATAATGGAGAAAAACAAAGGAGGGACCGCCATGGCCGCCGCAGACAGCTCCATCAAATATTTCCGCATTCTTGAAATGTATCTCCGCCTGCTCGACGGGGAAGTGCTCACCCGCGCGGGCGAGGCCGAGCGGTACGGCATCGACATCCGCAGCGTGCAGCGGGACATCAACGGGCTGCGCCTGTTTCTGGAAAGCCAGCAGCTGGAAGGATTTTCCCAGACCGTGGAATACGACCGGAAAGCGCGCGGCTACGTGCTCCGGGGCAATAAGAAAGACCTCACACGGGAAGAGGCGCTCGCCCTGTGCAAAATTCTCCTGGAGAGCCGGGCCTTTACGAAAGAGGAAATGGGAAGCATCGTGGACAAGATCATCCGGAGCGCCGTGCCCCGCCGGGACATCGTGCCCGTGCAGCAGCTGGTGAACAACGAGAAACAGTACTACGAAGAACTGCAGCACCACGACGGCGCGCTCCTCGAAAAAATCTGGGCCATCGGCGACGCGGTGAGCGCCCGGCAGATGCTCCGCATCCGCTACGACCGGCAGAGCAAAGGGCCCGCGGAGTACGTGGTGAAACCCCTCTCCATCATGTTTTCCGAGTACTACTTCTACCTCATCGCGGAGTTTGCGGACCCCGGGAAAGAAGGGCTCACGGAAGCGACGTACCGTTTCCCCTCCGTGTTCCGCCTCGACCGCATCGAGAGCTACGAAGAGGGCGCGCCCTTCAAGGTGGATTACCAGAAGCGCTTCCAGAGCGGCGAAGTGCGGAAGCGCGTCTTCTACATGTTCGGCGGGCCCCTCGAGCACGTGCGCTTCGAATACACCGCGGCGGGCTCCGTGGACCACGTACTGGATCGCCTCCCCACGGCGAAGATCGTGAAGGAAACGAAGCGGGACGACGGCCGTACCACGTACGCCATCGAGGCGGAAGTGTACGGCCTCTTGGGCATCCGCCTGTGGATGCTCAGCCAGGGGGCGCAGCTCCGCGTGCTTGCGCCGGAAACGCTCGTCCGGCAGATGAAAGCCGAGCTGGAAGCCGCGATCCGGCTGTATCAGTAACTCTGTTTTAGAAAAATTTTTCGCCGCTTTCCTGAAGGGAGGGCGGCGTTTTTGCGCGCCCGGATTTTAGAAGAAAGGGAAGCTTCACAGCGCGCCGCAGATTTTTGTGAGACGGCCGGGCGTGTTCCCGGTGAAAAAATTTTTCTTTTTACAATTTTCATGAAATCCATACGCACGCAGGGAAAGGCGGGCGGACCGCATGCGGCGCGTAAAGCAAGAGAAAAGAAGAGGCCGCGGCGGAGCGCGCTCCGTCAGGCGGCCGTCAGCGCTTCGTCACGGGCGGGCAAATTTCCGTCAGGCAGAGAGCCCGCCGTTCCGCCCGCGCCGCGGCGGCAGCCGTTGACGGCGCGCCCCGCCTCCGCTATAGTAGAAGCGTAAGGCACAGACAATCCTCCGCGGAAATCCGGGACGGCGGCGACTGCAAAGCGTCGACCTCTCCCCTTCAGGTCCCGGCTTTCGCAGTTCTCTGTCCGTCAGGAGACCCGCGCGGTCTCCTTTTCTGCGGGCGGATATCTCCGGGGAAATGCAGATTCCCTGTGGAAAAAACAGGCCGGGCGTGGTATAATGAGCTTACATTCGTCGGGGACGCCCGGCTTTTTTAAGTGAAAAAATGATTGACTTCATATTTCCGGATATGCTATAATCCGTGAGTATGTTGCAATAGGGAAAACCCGAAAAATTTGAGTGAGGTGTAAAGAATGCGTGAAGGAATTACTCTTGCATGCACCGAGTGCAAGCGCCGCAATTATCGGACGAACAAGAACAAGAAAAACAATGCAGAACGCATCGAAATGATGAAATACTGCAAATGGTGCAAGAAACACACCCTGCATAAAGAAACCAAATAATTAGCGGAACTGGGGTGTAAGCATGGCGAATCGTCGGCAAACAGCAGAGGAAAACAGCGCCGCATGGAATAAATTTTTCCGCGAAACCAAAGTGGAAATGAAAAAGGTCATCTGGCCTACGAAGCAGCAGCTCGGCCGGTACACCATGACCGTCATCGCCTCCGTGCTCCTCGTTTCCTGCCTGCTCGTCGCAGTGGATTTCGTTTTCATGGGCCTCTCCAAGCTGCTGGTCAGCGCAGTGGGCTGAAAGGAGGAAGCATGCCGGAAAACGAAGAACAGATCGAGAAAAAAGAAAAGAATATACGCTGGTATGTCATTCACACCTATTCCGGCTATGAGAATAAAGTGCAGGATACGTTGACCCGCAAGGTCCATTCCATGGGCCTCGAGGACACGATCAAGCAGATTCTCCTCCCGATGCAGGACGAAGAGGAAGTCAAAGACGGCCAGAAAAAAGTCGTCTCCCGGAAAGTCTTCCCGGGCTACCTCCTCATCGAAATGGAAGTCAATGACTACAGCTGGTATGTCGTGCGGAATACGCCGGGCGTGACCGGATTCGTCGGAACGACCACCAAGCCTATCCCGCTGTCTGAAGAAGAAGTGGAGCGCATTCTCCACAAAGACAAGAAAGTCCCGGTGAAAATCACCGTCAAGGCCGGGGATGCCATCCGCATCACCGAAGGGCCTTTCGCCGATCACGTGGCTACCGTGCTCAATGTCGCGGCTGACAAAGGCAGAATCACCGCCGAAATCAGCGCCTTTGGGCACGCTACCAAAATAGAGCTCGAAGCGGGCTTCTTTGAACCCCTTTCGTAACGCTCGGTGAGGCCGGTGCGCGGAACCTCCGCCGCATCCTGCGCCTCACGTGGGAGGGCTGAGGCCCGTCTGTACCACATCCTCAAAGAGTAAGGAGGTGTCAACTATGGCAAAGAAAATTACCAAGGTAGTGAAACTGCAGGTTCCCGCAGGCAAAGCCACCCCGGCTCCGCCCGTAGGCCCGGCCCTCGGCCAGGCAGGCGTGAACATCATGGCCTTCGTTAAAGACTTTAACGACCGCACCGCTCAGCAGGTGGGCCTGATCATCCCTGTAGAAATCACTGTTTTTGAAGATAGAAGCTTCACTTTCATCTGCAAAACGCCGCCCGCTGCCGTTCTCCTGAAGAAAGCAGCCGGCATCGAAACCGCTTCCGGTGAACCGAACAAGAAAAAAGTCGGCAAAGTCACCAGAGCGCAGGTCAAGGAAATCGCGGAAACGAAGATGCCTGACCTGAACGCCAACGATGTGGAAGCAGCAATGCGCCTCATCGAAGGTACCGCCCGCAGCATGGGCATCGAAGTCGTAGACTGAGACTGACCGTTCGTGGAAGGGCAATGTCCCGCTTACCACAAGGAGGAAACAATGGCAAAACTGACAAAGAAACAGAAAGCAGCGGCAGCCATCGTTGACAGCCATACACTCTATGACCTCGACGAAGCTGTAGCACTTCTCAAGAAAGCTGCATCCGCGAAGTTCGACGAAACGGTAGAGCTTTCCTTCAATCTGAATATCAACCCGAAATACGCAGACCAGCAGCTCCGCGGCGCACTCGTTCTCCCGCACGGCACCGGCAAGACGAAGAAAGTCCTCGTCTTCGCCAAAGACCACAAGGAAGACGAAGCGAAAGCGGCAGGCGCTGACTACGTCGGCGGCATGGAACTGGCGCAGAAAATCCAGGGCGGCTGGATGGACTTCGACGTCGTCGTAGCTACGCCGGACATGATGGGCGTCGTGGGTCGCCTCGGCCGTATCCTCGGACCGAAGGGCCTCATGCCGAACCCGAAAGTCGGCACCGTCACCCCCGACGTGACCAAAGCCGTCAACGAAATCAAAGCCGGCAAGGTCCAGTACCGCACCGACAAAGCAGGCAACATCCAGGTCGTCATCGGCAAAGTCTCCTTCGACGATGACAAACTGAAAGACAACCTGCGCGTGGTCTACGACCACATCCTGAAGGCTCGTCCGTCCACCGTCAAAGGCGCGTACATGAAGAGCCTCACCATCTGCTCCACCATGGGCCCGGGCATCCACCTGGACATCACCAAGGTGACGGCACCGAAAGCGTAATCCCATATTTAACACTTAGCTGAAGACCGGCGGTATGTATAATGGGCGAAAGCCCGCCTCCCGAGGCTGAATACTGGAAAGCCAGTGTACGACCTCACCGCGGTGGGGTCGTTTTAGCTAACGTGATAAATAACAAATCCAAGAGCAGAGGAGGTGTACTATGAGCGAAGAAAAATACGAAACCAGAATCCGCCCTGAAAAAGTCGCGGTCGTGGAAGAAATGAAAGAAAAACTGAGCCGTCAGGGCGTAGTTCTCATTTCCTTCAACAAACTGACCGTCGCGGACGCTACGGCTCTCCGCCGTAAATTCCGTGAACGCGGCGTAGAATACAAGGTCATCAAAAACACGCTGACCCGCATCGCCGCCGACGAACTGGGCCTGAACGGCCTCGACGCCTATCTGGAAGGCCCGAACGGCCTGGCGACCTGCAAAGACGATCCGGTCGCTCCGGCAGCCGTACTGAAAGAATTCATTGCGGAAACGAAGACCGAAGCCATCACCGTCAAAGCCGGCGTGCTCGACGGCCGCGTCATCGGACCGGAAGAGATCAAGGCACTCGCCGATCTCCCGTCCAGAGAACAGCTGCTCGGCATGGTCGCAGCAACCCTGCTTGCCCCGATCTCCGGCCTGGCCCGCGCCCTCAACGGCAACATCACGAAACTCGCATACGCTCTCGAAGCTGTGCGTAAACAGAAAGAAAGCGCATAATCTCTGCGCGTAAAAATCCAATGGAGGAACAAAAAATGACAAACGAAGAAATCCTTGAAGCCATTAGCAACATGTCCGTCCTCGAACTGAGCGAACTCGTCAAAGCCATCGAAGACAAATTCGGCGTATCCGCTGCCGCTCCGGTCGCTGTCGCTGCCGCTGCTCCGGCTGCAGGCGCTGCTGCTGAAGAAGAAAAGACCGAATTCGACGTCGTTCTCGCTTCCGCTGGCGAAAGCAAGATCCAGGTCATCAAAGTCGTCCGTGAAATCACCGGCCTCGGCCTGAAAGACGCAAAAGCCCTCGTAGACGGCGCTCCGAAGCCCGTAAAAGAAGGCGTGTCCAAAGCTGACGCTGAAGACATCAAAGGCAAGCTCGAAGCTGCCGGCGCAACCGTAGAACTGAAATAATTTCAGCCCTGCCAGAAAAGAAGGACTCCCGCATGGGGGTCCTTTTTTGCGCGCCCTTGCATGGCGGCGGAAATGCGCTACAATGGAGAGAGATTGACCATGGAGGTGCATAGTATGGATGAAAAAGTGAAAGCGCTGCTGCAGTCGCAGCTGTGGAGCGTCGCCACGTATGGAGACGGCGCGCCCAACGTGGTGCCCGTGGGATTCCGGGACGTCATGGACGACGGCCGCCTCGTCATCGGCGACGTATTCATGGAAACCACCGTGAAAAACGTACAGGCCAACGGACAGATCGCCGTGTCCGCATACAATGCGGAGACTAGCGAAGGCTATCAGGTAAAAGGCACCGCGGAATACGTCACGGAAGGGCCCGTGATGGACAGGCTCCGCGCGAAGGCCGCGGAACTCTTCCACGGAGCGCTCGCCGTGAAAGGCGCGCTCCTCATCACGCCGGAAACCGTCGTCGTCACCACGCCCGGCCCGGACAATAAAAAGACCCTGTGACAGCCCGGCGAACGCCGTACAAAAAGAGAACCGTCTCCCGCATCTGGAGGGTTCTCTTTTTTTGCGCGGCTGACCGCGCCGGCGGAGAACCCCCTGTCATTCCCGCCTGTCCTGTATATCTTTCAACCATCTTGGCAAGGGAATCGTTCCTTTACAAAGAGGCGGAATTCCATTATGATATAGAAAACAGAAATTATTTCATTTTTTGTGAAATAATTTCTAAAGGCATACGGGGGGGGTGAAGAGCCACCCGCTCCATCCTCCTCTCGTAAAGGTATTTATGAGAGGAGGACTTTTTTCATGGTAAAAAAGAAATACGCCCGGCTGGCGGCGGCGCTGGCCGCCCTCATCATCACCGGCGCAGGTTGGATGCCGGCACAGGCGGCCAATAGCGATTACGGTACGGGAAATCAAGTGACCGGCGATCTCAATAATATTTGGGGTGATAATAATACCATTTATGGTGACAGTAATTATTTTGGCGATAACAGCGATAATAACTACACTAAAGGCGATAATAACCATATCGAGGGGAGCAATAATTTTATCATCGCAGAAGGCAGTTATCTTTCGAGTACGGATCATTCTCTGTATGTGGGAAACGGAAATGGCACCGGTAGCAATCAGAATATGAGCCATGTGCAGGACAGCGCGGCTTTTGGAGATAGCATTTATATTCATGGAACGGCAGATCAGTCCACTACGGATACTCTTGTCGTTGGCAATAACGTCACGTTGAACAGCACGGATAAAAGTCTGATTTTGGGAGATAACAATTATGTAGGTAAAGCGGATAATACGATTGTTATTGGGGACGGGGTGGAAATCCTTTCCGGAAAAGAGGGCGACGAACGGTTGGATAGTACGACCGTTATCGGGAATGATGTCCATATCGGAAGTCAGGAGCATGTTGCCGCGGCGGCGGGGGATAATATCACGGTCATTGGCGACTATGTGAATGTGGACAATACCAAAAACCGGACCAATTCCTCCAACAGCCTGATTTACGGCAATAACGTGACCATGACAAACAGCCAGAACAGCGTCGCTATGGGGAATACCATCACCATGACCGGCACCAATGACAAGGGCGATAATGTGGCTATCGGGAGCGGCATTTCCTTGGGGCAGGAAGGCGGCGGCCATGCCACCGGAACCGTTGCCATCGGTGATCAGGTCAAAGTCAGCGGCACGGACAATGTAGTGATCGGCAGCGATATCGATCTGGATCAGCAGCCTCATGATAAGGTGGTCGTTCTGGGCGCAGGTGCGGACACGGATGGAAGTCAGTCCGTATCTATCGGCGAAGGCTCCTTCAGCGGAATGTCCGGTACAGCTGTGGGCGGCGAATCCAAAGCGACTGGCAATGCGGCGGCGTTCGGCTTCCAGGCCGTAGCCAATGCGGCGGAGACCACCGTTATCGGACCGTATAGCCAGGTCAATTCCAGCTACAGTGCGGCGCTGGGCGACAGCGTTCGTATCGGCAAAGACAGTAAAGGCAGTGTGTCCATTGGCGGTCATTCCGAAGTAGGGGATAATGCCAATTATGCGATTGCTATTGGCGGCAGCGGCGGTGGACATGGTGATGCAGATGAGTGGACGGAAGCGCGCACCACCATTGGGAATAATGCAAAAGCATCCATTGCCATGGGCTATGGCGCAACAATTAAAGATTACTCCATTGATTCCATAGCGTTAGGGACAAATGCAAATGTAGATGGTCTTCCAGCATCGTTTGCGAGTGTGACAAATGCGACCATGAGTGGTATTGCTCTTGGCAAAAATACCAATGTACAGGGACAATACAGTATAGCAATGGGCGCTAATTCAAAAGTGTTGGGGGGTTACGCGAATGCAATGGAGAGTACTGCTATAGGTTATTCTTCCAGCATTGACCGCGCTTCTAAAGCTGCTGTGATTGGTGCAGAAAATATGATTCAGCAGGGCGCTAATAATAGTGCTATACTGGGAACAGGAAGTAGTATCGGCACGTGGTCAATAAATGGTCTGGCCTTAGGTAATAAAGCGACAATTGGGAATAGTTCGAAGCAATCTGTTGCGATGGGTTATATGTCCTCCATTGGAAATAATTCCAATTTCTCCACTGCACTCGGCGGACAGGAAGCGGTTGTAAACGCAACGGGCGGCACCGCCTTGGGGTCTTATACGCAGGTCGATTCCAATTACAGCGTAGCAGTTGGTTATGGTAGTAAAGCGACAGCCGACGATATTTTCACCGTAGATGAATTGGAAGCATTCAAGGCGCAGCTTGGTAAAGACTATGATGCCACGTACAATATCACGGCGGCAGATTTCTCGAATCGCGGCGTTTTCTCCGTGGGCAGCGCAGGCGGCGAGCGGCGCATCATCAATGTGGCGCGCGGGCGCATCAGTGCGGACTCCACGGACGCGGTGAACGGCAGCCAGCTCTACGGCGCGGTGAAATATCTGGAAGGCAAGATTGACGCGGCAGGCGGCGGTGGGGACGTTTCCATCGACGGCGACGACAATATCACCGTGACGGATACCACGCCGACGACTCCGGGGACCGGCGAAGGCGGTGGAACCACCGGCAGTGAAGGCGGCACGACCGGCGGCGGTACGACGGAGCCGGGCGGCGGCAGCACAGGCGGTGCGGGCTCCGGCAGCGAAGGCCAGAATTTCACGGTGAACATGAGCGACAACCCTGTCTTCGGCGGTCATGATAAAGACGAATACGGTCATTCCCCGGATGGCAGCGTCGTCGTCACCGGCAGCAGCGGCGCGAACCGCGTGGCCATCAATGAAAATAACGAAGGCGGTATGACCGTCACCAGCGGCGGCCACACCGTGAACATTAACAAAGGCGGCGACGGCCTCGTGAACGGCCTCATCAATACCGAATGGGACTGGGGTAAGTATGAAAGGGGCGAGTACGAAGGCTCCACGAACGCTGCCACGGAGTCGCAGCTTCACGAACTGGTGGGCGGCATCGAGCAGGACATCACCAATATGGGCGACCAGATCACCAATCTGGGCGGCGAGGTGAACCGCCTGTCCGGCCGCATCGATGAAGTGGGCGCGGGCGCGGCGGCGCTGGCGGCGCTTCATCCGCTCGATTTCGACCCCGATGAAAAGTGGGATTTCGCCGCGGGCTACGGCCATTACCGCGGAGAGAACGCGGTCGCCATCGGTGCATTCTACCGGCCGAACGAGGACACCATGTTCAGCATCGGCGGCACCGTGGGGAACGGCGACGAGATGATCAATGCGGGCGTGTCGTTCAAGATCGGTCAGGGCAATCATGTGTCCACTTCCCGGGTGGCGATGGCGAAGGAGATCATCGAGCTCCGGAAAGATCTGGAAGACCTGCGCTCCGCCATGGCAGGCGGCGTGACGGGCCAGACGCTCGATCTCTCGAAGATTCAGCTCTTCCCCGATACGCCGGACAATCACTGGGCGTATGATTACGTGGCGACGCTCGCGGGCAACGGCATCCTCGAAGGGTACCCGGACGGCTATTTCAACGGCGACCGGCCGATCACGCGCTACGAGATGGCGGCGGTGCTGTACCGGGCGATGCAGAAGGGCGTACGCCTCTCCGACCGGGCGCTGCGTGAATTCGCGCCGGAACTGGACCGCATCCGCGTCGATACCATCACGAAGGACGAGCAGGGCATGCCGGAGATTCAGCGCGTGCGCGTGGTGAAAGGCAGAGAATAAGGAGGAACGAACATGAAAAAACTGTGTGCAGCCGTTTTGTTGGGACTGACCGCCGTGACCGGCATGGCCGGCGCGGAGGAAGCGGTCGTTTCTCCGGAACCGGCCCGGGTGACTCTCGCCGGGGAGGTGCTCGCCTGTGAAGGGGGCACGATGTATCTCGTGGGCGGCAGCGACGTCGTCATGCGTACGGATCTCGGAGAAAAGGGAGGCCGCCTTCTGCGGCATACGCCCTTTACGGTGACGGGCGTCATGGAAGAGGATGAAAAGGGCCTGTATCTCCGAATGGAAAAGGTGGACTACAGCGACCCGGACCCGCTGGCGGACTACCGCGCCGCCCGGACGGCTTCTTCCGCTGCGGTCTCCGATACGGCGGAAACGGGGGACGCGGGGCGCGACGCCGCCTACGACCACGGCAGCGCCTCGTCGGCCAGCGCGGCGTTCTACGTGAGCGGCCGGGCGGATCTGGACACGTCTCTCTATGCGGAGAGCCGCGCGGCGGATCTGGCCGATATGGAAGAGGGGGCGAAAGTCTCCGTCGTCGGCCGCGCGGTGCGGACGGTGGAGGAGGAGCGGGTGATGCTCTTCTGGGATGCGGAGAACGCGCCCGTGGAAGTGGTGATGAACGGCACGTATATTCCGCTGGGGCAGCGGTGCACGGTGTACGGCACGGTGGTGCAGCGGGACGGCGGCCCGGCGGTTTCTCTCGAGAGAGTGGAAAGCGTGGGCTGACGGTGTGCAGAGAGACCCTTCGGGGTCTCTTTTTGCGTGGCGCGGCGTCTCTTGACAAAGGAGGAAAGTGTTTTATACTGGAATAAGAACAAATTTTCTATTTATGGATTTGACGGAAGGAAGGGAAGCGCGGTGCAGGCGGAGAAACGGTATGTGGAGGTGGTGGTGCGGTTCCGCGAGGACGGGCGGATGCTGCCGCGGACGATCGTCTGGGAGGACGGCCGGTCGTTTCCCGTGGACCGCGTGCTGGCCGTGTCGCCCGCGCCGGCGCTCCGGGCGGGCGGACAGGGAGACCGGTACACGATCCGCGTGGGCGGACAGGTGCGGTATCTTTTCTTTGAGCGCGCACTGGGAGAGGGCTGCGGCTGTCCGGGGCGGTGGTTTGTGGAGGCGTCCGTTCAGGCACGGCGCTCCGGAAAGGCATAAAAAAGAAGGAATCATCCGAAAAAAGATGATTCCTTTTTTTATTATCTCTGTTCAGGCGGAGAAGCCCCGCTGGCGGAGGGCGTCGGCGAGCCCTTCGCGGAAAAGGTTCGCGCCGCCGTTGGCAGGATGGCGCAGCCCGACGGGGTCGTAGCCCGCGGCGCGGAGCGTGGCTTCGCTCTTTCTGCCCACGGCGAAGAGGGGAAGCGGCCCGGTGAGCGCGAGAAGCGCTTCCGTGTAGGCGAGGCCGTCCGCCAGTTCCCGGTCGGTGGGCGTGCGGTTCGTGAGCATGCGCCCTTTCTGATGGGGGTGGAAGGGGAAGATATTCCACAGGAGAAATTCTTCCGGAGAGAGGCCCGCGGAGAGGCACGCGTCCCATACGACCGTGTCCGTGGGCTCGTTGAATCCGCTTTTCCGCTGGACATCCTTCGGGAGGAAGGGGCTGTCCGCGCGGCTCGTGCGGCGGCCCGGCGCGCCGATGACCATGCGCGCGTTCACCGCGGGGTGAAGGGAGAGCATCATGCGCTCGCAGGTCATGGCGATGCCCGTGAAGCGCCCGCCCTGGTAGCCGCAGGCTTCCGCCACGAGAAGGATGCGCGCATTGCCGAGGCGGCGCGCGAGGTAGCGCTCCAGCTGGGCTTTGCGGATGGAGCGGGCGTAGGCTACGTCGTAGTCGGGGTCAAAGTCCGCCCAGGGATTGAATGCGTCCGGTCCGTGCCACCGGAGAAGGGACTGCACGAACCGTTTCGCCTGCCGTGCGCTGTCCGTCATGGCCGCTCCATTTCATAGGCGGCGCCGTTCGGGAAGGCCTGTACTTCCCGGAAGCGGGACTGCCCGGCCCAGGCGGCAAATTGATCGGCGTCGCTCTTGTCTACGTAGAGGTAGACCGGGCCCTTTTCGCCGGCGGCGAGGAGGGCGTCCGTGGTGACGGTGGGCACGGCGTATTTGTCGTTCCACCGGGGATCGCGGCTGTCCATGCCTTCGTCGTAGACGCGGACGGCCGTTTCATCCGTGTAGTACGTGTAGGACGGGGGATAGCTCTTGAAGAAGTAGTGCTGGCCCGGCAGGCTGTGGAACGCGTCCGCCATGTCGAGGGAGGAGCGGGAGGCGATGAAATTGGTGAGGCCGCCGAAGACGAGGCAGCACAGGCCCACCGCCATGGAGGCCGTGGAAAGGATGAGCATGCTGCCGAACTGTTTTTTCTTCCACTGCGCGTAGAGGAGGAAGCCGCTGTATCCGGCGATGACGTAGAAGGAGAGGAAATTGCCCGGGAGATAGACCGTGCCCGCGATGAGCGCGATGAGCGTCAGGATATACGGCCCGATGAGCGAAAGCTGGGCCGCGCGGCAGGACTCTTTCCGGAAATCTTCGAGGGCGAGCGCCGCGAGCAGCACGCCCGGCGCGACGGCGATGTAGGTGTAGGTGATGTACTTCGTCGCCACGAGGGTGTAGAAGAGGACGGTCCCCCAGCACCAGATCATGAGGAAATCATACAGGCTGTCCCGGCTTTTCCACCGTTTCACCATGGTGTAGAAGGACAGGCCCGTCCACGGGAGGAGCGACGCGGGGAGCACGAGGAGGTAGTAGAAGAAATAATTATCCTCGGGATGTTCCGACGCGAGCGCGCGGGTCACATTGTGGAGGCCGATGAGCTGGTCGATAAATTCCTGCCCGTGGAGGCTGTACATGGCGCAGTACCACGGCGCGGCGATGAGGAGAAACGCGAGGATGCCGCCGGGGAAGAAGAGGCGGAGCACGTCGCCCGCGGATTTCCGGGAGAGGCACCACAGGAAGAGGAGGATCCCCGGAAGGACGAGGCCCACCGGCCCTTTGGCGAGGCAGGCAAAACCCGCCGCGGCCCAGGCGATGGTCATGTGCTTCCAGCTCTTTTCCGTGACGCCCAGATAGGCCGCGCAGAGCGTGGGCACCGTGAAGAGGAGGAGCAGGCTGTCGGTGATGACCGCGTGGGAGATGACCCACACTTCCACGGACGTGCCGAGGAAGACCGCCGCCCAGAGGCCGGCCGCGCGGTCTTTCAGAAGGCGGCCCGCATACCATGCGAAGAGCGTCACCGTGAGCGCGCCGCAGAGCGCGGCGGGCAGGCGGGAGGCGAAGTTGGAAAAGCCGAACACCGTGTACGAAGCGGAGAGGAGCCAGTATACGAGGGCGGGCTTGTCATACCAGTACTGCCCGTAGATCTGCGGGGAGAGCCAGTCGCCGGAGAGGACCATTTCCTTCGCGGTGAGCGCGTAGTTGGACTCCACCGGGTCGGTGACGGGCATCTGCTGGGTGCCCCACAGGTAGCACAGGAGCATGCCCAGGAAAAGAGCGGAGAGAATGACGGGAAAACGGAGAGTTCGATTCATTTTTTCACCTGGCAAAGCAAAGACATTCAGGATTTCCGGAAGAAAAAGGCGGTGGGCGTTTCCCACAGAAGCGTCCACTGGCGGCGCTCCTCCTCAGGCCAGTCGTCCTGGACTTTTTTCTGCACGAGGAGGTAGGCGTCGCCGGGGATGCCGGCCGCGGGCTGCGCGAGGTCGGGCATGGGCAGGCCGTACAGGTCATGGTAAAACGCGGCGGCGGGCCGGTAAAACGGGTCGATGTAGAGCGGCACGCCCGGCTCGCGGTCCGTGAGGAGCACTTTCATGGAAATATCCGGCGAGGTGAAGTGTTCCCGCACGGGGGCGGCGTAAAAGGTCCACGCGGCCATGGTGAGGGCCAGCGCGAGCGCCGCCTGCACGGCGAGGAATACGCCGGGGCGCCGCCACTGGAAGGCCCGCGCGCCCGCGAGGCCGAGGAAAAGCACGGCCAGGACCGTGCCGTATCTCGCGGCGTCTCCGCCGGAGGGGACGAGGGGCGCGAAGTACACCGCCGCCGCGGTGAGGGCGATGAAGAAGATGTGGAGCTGCGGAAAGAGGCGGCTCCCTCCGCCCGTAAAGAGCTCGTCCAGATAGAGCGCGGCGAGCACCGCCAGCGCCGGGTACATGGGCAGGATGTACGAGAAAAGCTGCGTGGACGACGCGGAGAAAAAGACGAAGACAAACGCCGCCCATACGAGGAAGTACAGCGTCACAGGATCCTTCGCAAAGCGCCGCAGGCGGGTGAGCATGCCGCACACGGCCCCCGTCCACGGGAAGCATCCCGCGGTGAGCACCACGAAGTAGAGCCACCAGTGGTCTTTGCCCGCGTGTTCCGGCTCGGTGAAGCGCACCAGATTGTGGTAGCCGAGGAACGTGTCGATAAAGGGCTGGCCGTGCACGGCGGTCATGTACGCGTACCACGGGAGCCCCACGAGACACGCCAGCGGGATGCCCCAGTACCATTTGAGGCCCATCACGCGGCGCAGGGTGAATTCTTTCTGCGCGAGAAGCCACAGCCCCACGATGAGCGCGGGGAAGCCGAAGCCGATGGGCCCTTTGGCGAGGAGCGCCAGCCCGCAGGCGATGTACGCCGCCGCGTACTGTTCCCGCAGGAAGGAAAAGAGCGCCACCGTGAGCGCCGCGGTGAGCGTCATGTCCGTCACGGCGGACCGGGCGATGACCACAAACTCCAGCGACGTGGCGAGGATGAGCGCCGCGAGGAAGCCGATGCGGCGGGAAAAGAGCGCCTCCGTCTGCCGCCACACATAGAGGACGGTGCCCGCCGCGATGAGCGCCGACGGCAGCCGCGCGGCAAAAGTAGACACGCCCAGCACGGAGAAGCTCGCCGCCTCCAGCCAGTAGAAGAGGGGCGGCTTGTCATACCAGAAGTTTCCGTAAATGCGGGGCGAGAGGAAATCCCCCGTGGCGATCATTTCCTTGGCCGTCTCGCCGTACACCGGCTCGTCCGGATCGAGGAGCGGCACATTCCACAGGAAGAGCAGAAACAGAATGAGACAGTACGCAAAAAGATATTTCCGATCGGTCGTCACGTTCATTTTTCCTTCACCCGGCGGAAGAAGAAATACACGGCCAGCACCACCAGCACGAGCGCCGCCGAGCCCGCGGCGATTTCATAATGGTAGTCCAGGATGGTCTGCCAGTTCGCGCCCAGCACGGAGCCCACGTACACGAGAAGGATGGTCCAGGGCACGGTGCCGATGATGGTGAAGAGAATGAAATGGGGCAGCGGATACTGGGCGATGCCCGCCGGGAGCGAGATGAACGTGCGGATGCCCGGCAGGAGCCGGCCCGTGAAGACCGCGATGCCGCCGTACCGCTGGAACCACGAGTCCGCGGCGATGAGCTTCTTATTTGAGAGGTGCATGTGCTGCCCGTATTTCAGGAGCACCGCGCGCCCGCCCTTCGCGCCGATCCAGTACGAGCCGAGCGAACCGGCCAGGCCCGCCGCGGTGCCCACGAGGACCGTCGGCCAGAACGTGAAGATGTCCTGCGACACGAGGAAGCCCGCGAATCCCAGCACGATCTCGCTGGGGATGGGCACGTTCATGTTTTCCAGCACCATCGTCACAAAGAGGGCGAAATACCCCCACTCCGCAAGAAAATCCGTAATCAGTTCCATACTATCCTTATCCCATCTGCAAAAATCACATATAAAATAATATCATCATCTTATAGGCGGGTCAACGCGAAGGGACGCTTTCCGTCCCGATGGCGCGGGCTTTCCCGCGTCCGCCCCGTCCGCGGGCGCGTTTCCGGAGCCGCGCGGGAAGCATGCCCCGCCGTCCGGGGAGAAGACCGGCGCGCCGCGCAGCCCTGTCGAAAAAGACGCTGCCGCCGCGCGTCCGGGCGTTCTCCCGTTGACGGTCCGCCCCTGTCCTGATAATATAAAGGAAAGCCAATCATATCTATGCGCGGAAGTAAATATTTATTAAATTCAGGAGATGATCGCATGTTTGGAAAGAAATGGAAATGGATTCTCGCGGCGGGCCTCTGTGCGGGCGCGCTGGCTCTCACCGGCTGCGGCGGCTCGTCCGGCGCGTCTTCTTCGTCCGGCGCGGGCGCGGCGGACGGCATCGTGCGCGTCGGCGCGGAGACCACCTATCCGCCTTTTGAATTCACGCAGGACGACAAGTACGTGGGATTCGACATCGACCTGGCGGACGCGGTGGTGAAGCAGATGGGCGGCAAGATGGAATTCAAGAGCATGGGCTTCGACGCGCTCATCCCGGCGCTCCAGAGCGGCCAGATCGACCTCATCGCCTCCGGCATGGACGTCACGCCTGAACGGGAGAAGCAGGTGTCCTTCAGCGACATTTACTTCGACCAGTCCGGCAAGGTCATCATCGTACCGAAAGACAACGACCAGATTCACGACTGGGCGGACCTCTCCGGCAAAGTCGTAGGCGCGCAGGTGGGCACGAAGCAGGTGGAATTCGCACAGGAAGCGGGCGCGAGCCAGGTGAAGCAGTTTGACTCCAACTCGCAGGCCTTCCTGGAGCTCCAGGCGAAGACCGTGGACGCGGTGGTCATCGACGCGCCGGTGGGCATGTACTACCTCAAGCAGGGCGCGGACAAGGATCTGAAAATCGTGGGCACGCCGAAGGAATCGGTGGGCTTTGCCTTCGCGGTGAAGAAAGACAACAAGGAACTCCAGGGCAAGGTGAACAAGGCTCTGAAGGAACTGAAGGAAAACGGCACGTACGACAAGATTTACGAGAAGTGGTTCGGCGCGTCGGGCAAATAAGCGCGGAAACGCGGGAAAGAGGCGCCGGGAGACCGGCGCTTTTTCCATAGACGGCGCGCGGGGGAAGTGGCGGCCCATAGGGATTTTCTATGAGGCGGACCGGGCGCGCTTTCTGTATAATGAGGCCGACAGGTCATGCCGCGCGGTGCGGCAGAAACGGAGGACATGATGAGACAGGCAAAATGGCTGGCGGCGGCGTGCGTGGGCGCGGCGCTTTTCATGAGCGGATGCGGCGGCCTCGGCGGCTCCTATTCCGATGCGGCGGGACAGCAGAAGAAGGAAGCGGTGCTCCGCGTGGGCTCGGATCTGAATTACCCGCCCTTTGAGTACGAAGACAACGGCAGGCCCGCGGGCTTCGACATGGAGCTCATCGCCGCCGTGGCGGACCGCATGGGCGCGAAGCTCGCAGTGGAGAATATCACCTTCGGCGACCTCATCGCCGCGGTGAACGACAACAAAGTGGACGCGGTCATCTCCGGCATGGAAGGGACCGACGCCCGGGCGAAGGAGCTCACCTTCTGCGATCCCTACGTGGAAAAGACGGGCTACGCCGTCCTGAAGAACGCCGGGGACAACGCGGTGAACGGCTGGAACGACCTGGCGGGCAAAGTGGTGGCCACCCAGGCGGGCACGCGCCATACGGAGCTCTCCATCGATTTCGGCGCGGTGCGCGTGGAAGCTTTTGACGAAAAGGAAAACGTCATCAAGGCGCTGAAAGACGGCAAAGTGGCGGCGGCAGTGCTGGACGCGCCGGTGGCGCGTTACTACGCGGACCACGACGCGTCGCTGGCCGTGGCGGGGGACGTGAAGTACTCCGACAAAGGGCTCGTCATCGCCGTGAAGAAAGGCAATACGGAGCTCCAGAAGCAGATCAACGGCGCGCTGAAATCCCTCCGCGACGACGGCACGTACGACAAACTGTACAAAGACTGGTTCGGCGGAGCGCAGTGAACCGGAAGAAGGCAGGCCGCGGGGTCTGCCTTTTTTCTATCCGTGGCATGTAGAGGAGGCGAGCGGACATGAAAACCTTTGACCCCGATTATCCATTGCTGGACGAGATGTACCGGGATCCATACTATCCGGATTTTCTGGTGGATAAAATCCGGGACAAACTGCAGAAAGTCATTGTTCTGCTGGAGAGCGGCGCAACCGACGTCGAGACGGTGCAGGACGCGCTGGACGAAGCCGTCCGCGGCATCAACGGCCTGCAGGAAGAATTTGACGAGAACGGCAGCGAAATCGAAACGGTGGCCCGCGACTGCATAGGAGAAACGGCGGCTTATATCCTGCGCTGGTTCGGGATTCCCATCGATGAAGAGGAAGCCATCCGGGAGCGCGACTGGTAAGATGCGATTTCCCCGCGCAGGGCGATGGGGCGGAAGCGCAGGGAAATCCTGCGTTGAAATTCGGGAGGACATACAAATGGAGGCAGGCATGACAGAAACCGGAGCGCAGGAAATGAAGTGGCCGAAGCGGGCGCGGACGGCGGACTGGGAAAAGGGTGTTCTCACGCTGGACGGAAAGACACGGCTGAGCGTCCCCGGGCTGACGGCGGAACTGATGACGAAACTGGCGGGGTATATGCTGGTGGGGCTCCATGTGAAGGACTATCCCGTATCGAATGACCTGCTCGCTCCGTTTGTCGGGCATAAAAACATGGTCAATCTGGGCATAGAGAATGGCGCGCTCACCGATGCGTGTTTCTCTGTCTTTTCCACCATGCCCCGGCTGCGCTATCTGCTGCTGGACGGCAACCGGGCCATCGACGGCAGCGGCCTGTCGGCTCTCCAGAACTGCAAAATTGACCTTCTCACGCTGAACCGCACCGGCCTGGACGATGCGGGGCTGCTCCGGCTGGTTTCCGCTGCAAAAATTTCCCGCGTCCAGCTCGATCAGACGAACGTTACCTATGAAGGGCTGCTGGCCGTGGCAGGAAACCGGCGCATCAGACCGGTGGCCCGTGTGCAGTTCTCCGAAGAACAGATGGCCCGTTTCGCGCAGGCGCAGCGGGAGAAGGGGAAGAAATCCGCCGTGCTGGATGACCGGGCGGCGGAGGAATGCCGCAGGGTGCTGTCCGCTTTCTTTGCTGAGATGACGGAATGGGAGCAGTCCATGGCGCGGGCCGAATTGGAGGATGCCGGGGCGGTGTCATGTCTGCGGGCCATCTGGGAGACGTATGTGAGTGAGAAGCCCCGTCCGGGCTTCCGCCCTCTATGCCTCTCGTATAATCCGCAGGGAACCTATCAGGGGGAGACGTTTCTTGACGCGGAGCAGGTGACCCGGAACAGGCTCTATATCTACACCCGGGAAAACATCGTGGGTCTGGAACGCCGCTTCCTGATGAAGCGGGCCGGCGAAGGCTGGAAAATCGAAGCGATGCAGGAACGGCTGGACGGCTGGCGGCGCGCGGAACTGTGAGCGGGCGGAGGGTTTTGAACCGGAGAGCTGCGGGACTTGCGCGGCAGGTACGGAATTGAGAATGACTCTCTTTTATTTACAGGCGTTGCCATATCATGTACAATATGGAAAGAGTTAGATTTATTTGTGAAGAACTCTTTTTGAGGTGACATAATGAGCGAATTGCTTCGTATCGAAAATCTGCACGTCGCGGCGGGGGACAAGGAGCTCCTCCACGGCGTGAATCTCACGGTGAACGCCGGCGAGGCCCACGTCATCATGGGGGTGAACGGCGCGGGGAAGTCCACGCTGCTTCACGCCATCATGGGCAATCCCGCCTATACGGTGACGGAAGGGCGCATCTTTTTTGAAGGAGAGGACATCACGGAGCTCTCCACGGACAAGCGGGCGCGGCTCGGCATTTTCCTGTCGTTCCAGTCGCCCATCTCGGTGGCGGGGATTTCCATGGAGAATTTCATCCGCACCGCGAAGACCGCCGTCTCCGGCCAGCAGCAGCGGCTCTTTCCCTTCAAGCGGCTCATGAAGGCGCGCATGCAGGATCTCGACATGGACGCGTCCTACGCGGAGCGCTATCTGAACGACGGTTTCTCCGGGGGCGAGCGGAAAAAGAGCGAGATCCTCCAGATGCGCATCCTCGACCCGAAGCTGGCCATGCTGGACGAGACGGACTCCGGGCTCGATGTGGACGCGGTGCGCACCGTGGCGAAGAACATTCAGGATTTCCACACCGCGTCGAACGCGCTCCTTCTCATCACGCATCTGAACCAGCTCATCCGCTTCATCCGGCCGGATCACGTGCACATCCTCATCGGCGGCCGCATCGTGAAGGAAGGCGGCCCGGAGCTGGCGGACGAAGTGGAAGCGAACGGCTTCGACGCATACCGGGAGGCGTGACATGGCGGAAGAACGGAAGAAGAGCCGCATCGACGACGTGGCGCGCAACCTCTACGACGTGAAGGATGCGGCGGAATTTTCCTACAAGGCGGATACGGGCCTCACGGAGGCGGTCATCCGGGAAATTTCCGCCCAGAAGGACGAGCCCGCGTGGATGCTGGAAAAGCGCCTCGCCGCGCTCCGCATCTACGAAACGCTGGATGTCGCGCCGTGGATGCCGGACATTTCCGAGCTGGACATGGCGCACATCGACACGTACGTGCGGCCGAAGACGGACATGAAGGCCCGGTGGGAGGACCTGCCGGAAAATATCCGCAATACGTTCGACCGGCTGGGCATTCCCGAGGCGGAGAAGAAATCGCTCGCCGGCGTGGGCGCGCAGTACGACTCGGAAGTGGTGTACCACAACGTGCAGGAAGAGCTGGCCCGGCAGGGCGTGATTTACGTGGATTTCGAGACGGCGGTGAAGGACTATCCCGAGCTGGTGAAGCCATATTTCGGACGGCTCATCCCGCCGAATTATCATAAATTCGCGGCCCTCCACTACGCGGTGTGGTCCGGGGGGTCTTTCGTGTACGTGCCGAAGGGTGTGGACGTGAAGCTGCCGCTCCAGAGCTATTTCCGGCTGAACGCGCCGGGGGCGGGCCAGTTTGAGCACACGCTCATCATCGTGGACGAAGGGGCGCGGTGCCACTTCATCGAAGGGTGCTCCGCGCCGCGGTACAATGTGGCCAATCTCCACGCCGGCGCGGTGGAGCTCTTCGTGAAGAAGGGCGCGGAGCTCCGGTACTCCACCATCGAGAACTGGTCGAAGAATATGTACAATCTCAATACGAAGCGGGCGCTCGTGGAGGACGACGGCCGCATGATCTGGGTGAGCGGGTCCTTCGGCTCGCACACGTCGTGCCTTTACCCCGACACGGTGCTCAAGGGCGACCGCTCCACCTGCGAATTTACGGGCATCACCTTTGCCGGGAAAGGACAGTTCCTCGACACGGGCTCCAAGGTGGAATGCTGGGGGAAAGATACGAACCTCAATATCCACTCGAAGTCCATCTCGAAGGGCGGCGGCGCGGCCGTTTACCGGGGCGTGGTGCACATCGGGCCGCACGCGTCCGGCGCGAAGGGGGCCATCAGCTGCGAGTCCCTCATGCTGGACAACGAATCCCGGTCGGACACTATCCCGGACATCATCATTGAAAATGACGATATCGATCTGGGCCACGAGGCGAAGATCGGGCGCATTCCCGACGAAGATATTTATTACCTCATGAGCCGCGGACTCACCGAAGAAGACGCGAAGGCCATGCTCGTGCGGGGCTTTGCGGAGCCCATTTCCCGGGCGCTTCCCCTCGAGTACGCCGTGGAGATGAACCGGCTCATCGATCTGGAATTTGAAGGGGCCATCGGGTGAGGAGGCATGGAAATGGAAACAATCAACCGGCTGCCCATGCTCACATGGCGCTACCTGAAAACAAACGACAGCACGCTTCCTTTCCGCACGCCCGAACGGCGCGCCGCCGCGAAGTGGTCGGACGAAACGTATTTCACGCCCGGCGCGGCGCTTCCCGCCCGCTTTGAAGGGGCATCCCCCGCGTGGGTGGATGCGGCCCTCGCGGGCGAGGCGTACACCGTCTCCATCCCCGACGGGGCGGACGTGGCGCTTGCCGCGGACATTCTCCTGGACGGCGCGCATCCCGACTACGCGGGGACCTACGTCTTCCGCGTGGGCCGGGGCGCGCGGCTCCGCCTCCTCTGGAAATGGCGGGGCGGCGGGGAAGCGGGCACGGCGGCGCTCTCCGCGGCGTACGAACTCGCCGAAGGGGCGCGCCTCCACGTATCCGCCGCGGGAAGCGGCCTGTCCGGGGCGCTCCTCTGCAGCCAGCGCCTCGTGGAAGCGGCGGCGGGGGCCGAAGCGGAGCTGGTCTCCGCCGACCTCGGAGGCGAAACGGTCATCGTCCACAGCCGGGGCTATCTCGACGGAGCGCGGGCGTCCATGAAGGAATACGGCGTCTATGCCGCGGGCGGGACGCAGCACCTCGATCTCTTCTACCACATCGACCATATCGGGACGGAGACGGAGAGCGACATCGAAGTGAAAGGCGCGCTCGCGGGACGGGCGAAAAAAATCTTCCGCAGCACCATCGATTTCAAGCGGGGCTGCTCCGGCGCGGTGGGCAGCGAAGGCGACTACGCCGTCCAGCTCGACCCGACGACGAAGAATATTTCCCTGCCGCTCCTTCTCTGCACGGAAGACAACGTGCAGGGCAACCACGCCTCCAGCGCTGGACAGATCGACGAAGGGACCGTATACTACCTCATGAGCCGCGGCCTCACCCGCGAGGAAGCGCGGCGCATCGTCGTCGAATCATTGATTCGTCCGCTCATCGACCGCCTGGATGAAAGCCTCCGGGAGGACGCGCTCGCCGCCGTGCGGGCGAAGCTGGACGAAGGAGGGAACCCATGAATATCGAAGCCATCCGCAGGGATTTTCCCATCCTTGACACCCGCTGCGGGGGGCGGCCCGTCGTCTATTTCGACAACGCCGCCACCACGCAGAAGCCGCTTCCCGTGCTCGAGGCGGCCTTCGAATACAGCACGCACCGCAACGGCAACCCCCACCGGGGCGCGCATTATTTCTCCATCGCCGCGTCTGAAGCCTACGACGGCTCGAAGGAAACGGTGCGGCGCTTCCTGAACGCGGCCGGCGCGGAAGAAATCATCTACACGCGCAACACTACGGAAAGCCTGAACCTCGTGGCCCGCTCGTGGGGCGAGACCCACCTCGGCCCGGGGGATAAAATTCTCATCACCATCGCCGAGCACCATTCCAATCTCGTGCCCTGGCAGCGCGCGGCGCGGAAAACCGGCGCGTCCCTCGAATATATCTATGTGGACAGGGAAACCGGGCGTTTCCCGCCGGAAGAACTCGCCAAAATCGACGACCCGGCGGTGAAGCTCTTCGCCTTCGCCCAGGTGTCCAACGTGCTCGGCATCGACTTCGACCCGAAGCCCCTCATTGCCCGGGCGCACGCCCACGGCGCGGTGGTCGTCCTCGACGGCGCGCAGAGCGCCCCCCATAAGAAAATCGACGTGCAGGACCTGGGGTGCGATTTCTTCGCCTTCTCCGGGCATAAGATGTGCGCCGCCGGCGGCATCGGCGTCCTCTACGGACAGCGCGCGCTCCTCGAAGAGATGGAGCCCTTCCTCCTCGGCGGCGACATGATCGACACCGTGGAAGAGCAGACCACTACCTTCGCCGAGCTCCCCGCGAAATTTGAAGCGGGCACGCAGTACGTGGAAGGGGCGGTCTCCCTCGAGGCGGCGATCCGCTACGTGGAAGCCGTCGGCTTCGATGCCATCCGTGAGCAGGAACGGAAACTCACCGCCCGGACCCTCGCGGGCCTTGCGGCCATTCCGCACATCCGCGTCATCGGTCCCACGGACCCCGCGGAAAAGGAAGGGCTCGTGTCCTTCACCGTGGACGACGTGCATCCCCACGACGTGGCGCAGATCCTCTCCGCAGAGGGCGTCTGCATCCGCACGGGCCACCACTGCGCCGAGCCGCTTCACCGCTATCTCGGCGTGAACGCCACCTGCCGGGCGAGTTTCTATTTCTACAACACTGAAGAAGAAGTGGACTACTTCCTCGAAAAACTGAAGGGCGTCCGCCCCATGATGGGATATGATACGTAAATGGAACTGCAGCAGCTCTACACCGATCTGATTCTCGAATACAACAAAGACAGGACGAACAAGCGGAAACTCGCCTGCCCCACCATCGCCGAGCACGGCCACAACGCCAGCTGCGGCGACGACATCACCCTCGAAGTGGAGATGAAAGACGGCGTCATCGCCGATCTCGCCTACACGGGCAGCGGCTGCGCCATCAGCCAGGCGTCCACCGCCATGATGGCCGAGCTCCTCCGGGGCCGGACCATCGACGAAGCGCTCCGCCTCGTCCATCTCTTCCTCGACATGATCCGGGGGAAAGTGACCGACGACGCGGCCCTCGAAGAACTGGAAGCGGCGGTCTCGCTGAAAGACATCTCCCAGCTCCCCGTGCGCGTGAAATGCGCCGTCCTCGGCTGGCACACCCTCGAGATCGCGCTGGAAAAACTGAAGAATCAGAAATAACGCAAACGAAAACAGCCTCAGGCGGGGCTGTTTTTTCCTTTGAAATATCTTATTAGAATAAGTGGAGCTGTAAAAATTTTATTGCGCAGTTGCAGAGGAATTGGATAAGGCGGCAATAATGGAATCGGCGATATATTGCATCCCTACATCGCCCGGATGTGTAGCGACGCCGGTATGTTCTACTTTATGAGAGGTGCCATCGTCCCCAAATACGACGGTGCCTATGCCGCATTGCGCGTTTTTATCATTTCTGATTTTATCAAGAGATATAAAATCAATGTGAGCTTGCGCGGCAACTTGCGCTTTAATTGCGGACTTTCTGCTGTCCCAGAAATCATCGATTAAAAGGAGGCGGGCCTGCGGGCAGCGCGCATGTACATATGCGATTAATTCCGTTAAATCCTCAGAGAACGTAGAGAGATCATTTGCGTTTTCACTCAATTGAATGGTGATTAAATGAATCTTGGGATTGAGCTTCGCATCAAGCGTTTTTAATAATTGAGAGCGGTCATGGCTTTGGACTTCCCATACGGCGAAATTGTACGCAAGGGAAAAGACTTGTTTATGCTGCGCGGACAGCCAACGGGTAACAAGATGAAAGTAATCTTTTTCTTCACGGGAAGCAGCCATTCCAATTTCATTCCACCAGTAGCTGCATTTTCCGTGCTGCGTAATGCTATTGCCGATGGCAAAATAATTAAATGCAGACTCTGGCCAGGATACCGGATTCAGTACGGATAACTGACTTTCCAACAAGGCAATGTGCCGTTGTTGTTCCTTTATTTGTGTTGTTTGCCAATGTTCATGATTTATAAACTTTTTTATGAATTTTATGAGAAGGAGAGAAAGGATAGCAAGGGCGATGAATACGCTGATAAAAATGAGTGCTTCACTAAATGGGGGGGTCATATAAATCTCCTTTCAAAATGATAAAATAAATTGTGGGGTGCAACGTATTTATAACTTGATCAATATAATATCATAAAATAAAGAGAACGCATATCTTAGGATATAGAGACTTATGATTTGGCACTAGATCGGGCAGGAGTTCCGTATAGTAAAGAGAAAAGGAGGGGAGCGGTATGATCCTCGACGCGCCGTGCGGACAGATGGAAGGATTGGAGAAAGGGGGACTCGCGCAGTTCCTGGGCATCCCTTACGCGAAGCCGCCTGTGGGGGCGCTGCGGTTCCGGCCCACAGAGGCGCTGCCCCGCTGGGAGGGCGTGCGGTCCTGCACGAAGCCGGGCCGCGCCGCGCCGCAGCTCTGCGTGCCGGGGCTGACGAGCCTCAGGAAAGAGGAAACGCTCGACGAAGACTGCCTGTATCTGAACGTGACCACGCCGGACGTGCACGGCCATGCGCCGGTGCTCTTCTGGATTCACGCCGGAGCGTTTCAGAAAGGCTCGGGGACGCTCGGCATCCAGCCGGAGACCTTTGCGAAAGAAGGGCTCGTGGTGGTGAACGGCAATTACCGGCTGGGGGCGCTGGGCTTCCTCGACGTGTCCCGCTGGTTTGGAGACGATTACCGTCAGAGCGGGAACAACGGCCTCCTCGACATTCTGCAGGCGCTGCGGTGGACGAGAGACAATATTGCGGCTTTCGGCGGCGATCCGGACAACATCACGGTCATGGGGCAGAGCGCGGGCGCGAAAATCTGCGGGACGCTCGCCCTCATGCGGACCGCGCGGGGCCTCTTCCGCCGGGCCGTCCTGTGCAGCGGCGCCGTACAGTGCATCCGCAGCCGGCACACCGCGCAGACCATCGCGGACCGGTTCCTCGCCGAGGCGGGCCTCACCGATGCGGATGCATCCGAGCTTCTCACCATGCCATGGGAGCGGATCCTGAAAGCGCAGACGAATCTCTTCGCCGGGCTGAACCTGCACACCGTGGGGCCCGTCTTCGACGGGGTGAATTTCGGGGCAGACGATGCGCTCGCTCTCGTGCGGAACGGAGCCGGCCGGGACGTGGACCTCCTCATCGGCACGAACCGGGACGAAATGAATCTGTACTGGCACGTGTACAACGTGCACGGCCTCGACGACGCGCTGGCGGTGAAACTCTTCGGCAGCCGCGCGCCCATCGTCATGGACCATTACGCAAAGATTCCTCACGACGAAAATTTCCACAGGAATTTCATCCATTTCTTCACGGAGTACGTGTACCGCTCGGGCTCGCTCAAAATGGCGGAGGCCGCGGCGGAGGCGGGGCAGCGGGTGTACCTGTACCGCCTCGACTGGGACCGGCAGGCCTTCGGCGCGTGCCACGCGTCGGAGACGCAGTTCCTCATGGGCTTCGGCTCCGTCATCAGGGACGTGGACCGCTCGCCCGCGCACGAAGCGCTCGCGGAGGAAATGCGGGGGGCCTTCCTGCAATTCATCCGCACGGGACAGCCCGCCGCGGAAGGGCTGCCCCCGTGGCCGGCCTTCGACGGAGAGCGCCGCGCCATGATGGTCTTCGACGCGCCGTGCCGCGTGGAGCGCGCGCCCGCGTCCGAAGCGGACCCGCGCATGCCCTATCCGATTTTTGAACTGGATTGAAAAGAGAAATCCATCCCGCGTCATGAAAAACGCGGGATGTTTCTTTTGCACGAAAACGGATAGAATAATAGATAAGAGGAAGAAAAAACACGGCGGATTCTTTTGGAAGGGAGCATCGGGAGATGAGAAAAAAAGACGGTCGATTGAAATTTAAAATGAAAAATCTTTGTGTGGGGCTTATGCTTGTGGAGTTTTCACAGGGAAACAGAAGAGAACAATTCATTTGCAGTGAGGAAATCTCCGACCCCGTACCGGCTATGGTGGTCATGTATCGGCATTTGAAAGAGCGGAAGCCGTACGATTTTGTGGAATTTGATATGGGCTATGGAAGGCCCTTCGCATTTGAAATCGGAGAATATCAGGATGATACGGTGATGCTTCAACTGGATAATAATAGGACGTTTAAAGAAAGACTTCCCATATCATACGTAGAAAATTTATTTGAAAATTTTTTTCGCGCAGTACGGGAAAGTATTGGCTATCCTTATGAGTTTCCATGCTTTGGATGGGGCGTCGATGAGGATAAGGCGGAAATGATTGGGGATATGATAGAACAAAAATCTAAAGAATATTATGGTGGAGAATGGAATGGGACCATAGAAGATGAGCGGTCCAAAGCGGAAAATCGAGAGCAGCGTCTTCGCAGAAAACTTCGTCAAAGGTATCATGTTTTGCTGCCGGAGGGAAAAGAATACCTGAGGGACTATAATCGTTTGCTTTACCAGCAAATTCCAGTGGAGGGGTGGAGCCCTCATAGAAAGAATGAATCCTTCCGCATCAGGACATATAAGCTGGCTAAAAATAATACAGATTGATTTCAGATAATGATGGGAGGGGAAACGAATGACACAGAGGGAACGGCTCATGGCGCTGCCGAAGGAGCGGCTGATTGATCTGCTGGAAATCTACGCGAAGGACTGGCTCGCCATGGACGGGGTGTGGTTCCAGTCGGTGGAGCGGGCGTACGGCATGGACGAAGCCATGCGGCACGACACGGCCATCTGGGAGCGGTTCACCGTCATCGAGGCGAAGAAAATCAAAAAATTCCTTGCCCTTCCCGAGCGGCCCGGGCTGGATGGTCTCGCGGAGGCCCTGCGGTACCGCCTCTACGCGAACATCAACGCCGACGAAATCCTCCGCACGGAGGACGCGCTCATCTACCGCACGCTCGCCTGCCGGGTGCAGCACGCCCGCGAGGCAAAGGGCATGCCCCTCCATCCGTGCAAAGCGGTGGGCCTCGTGGAGTACGGCGGCTTCGCCCGCGCCATCGACGACCGCATCCGCTGCGCGTGCCTCTCGTGCTATCCCGACGTGACGGATACCACCTGCCACTGCGCGTGGAAATTTACGCTCGAAGAATGAAAAATTTCAAGGAAAGTCCCGGACGCCCCGGGGCTTTTTGCGTGTCCCGCCGGCGGGCGGATGGTATAATGAAGCCATTCAGGTGGTTCCATGTGGTGAAGGATAAGGAGAATCTCTATGAACGAAACGTATCTCCGGCATTTGCAGGACATCGTGCGCATCCCCACGGTGTCCACGGAAAACGACGCGGCCACGGACTGGACGCAGTTCGACCGGCTGCACGAATTTCTGCGGACGGCGTATCCCCGGATGCATGCGCGGATGGAGCGCACGGTCATCGGGCGGGCGAGCCTGCTTTACCGGTGGAAGGCGGCGCGGCCGAAGCGCCTGCCGGTGCTGCTCATGGCGCATCAGGACGTGGTGCCTCCGGGAAATCTCGACCAGTGGACGCACGATCCTTTCGGCGGGGATATCGCGGAAGGGTGCCTGTGGGGCCGCGGGTCGAACGACTGCAAGTCGCTCCTCATCGCGGAGTGCGAAGCGGTGGAGGAGCTTCTCGCGGAGGGCTTTGAGCCGGATTTCGATATTTACCTGTCTTTCGGGCACAATGAAGAGGTGCAGGCCGACGACGAGCGCAAAGGTTCGGTCCTCGCGGGACAGTATCTCGCGGCGCAGGGCGTGAAGCTCGGCTGCCTTTTCGACGAAGGGGGATTCATCACGCCCGGAGAAGAGAACGGAAGCGGCGCGGACATCGCGTTCGTCGCGCTCGGCGAGAAGTCGCCCAATGATTTTGTGCTGTACAAAGACGGTCCTGGCGGGCACGCGAGCAAGCCCGGGGCGCATACGGTGCTGGGCGACGTGGCCCGCGCCATGGCCGCGGTGGAAGCCCACCCCATGCCGTACCGCCTGACGCCGCTCGCGGAGGCGCAGCTGGCCGCGCTCGCGCCGCTGCAGGAAGGAGCGCGGCGGGAGCTCTACGCGGACCCGCGGGGCCACTGGGACGCGCTGTGCGCGCTCGCCCGGGAAGACCGCGATCTGGACGCCATTCTCCACACCACGCTGGCGGTGACGAAGGCATCGGGCAGCCCGCAGACGAACGTGCTGCCCGCTCACGCGGAGTGCACCATGAGCGTGCGCATCCTCCAGGGCGACACGGTGGCGTCGGTGAAGGAGTATCTGGAGAGCATCATGCCCGACGGCGTCCAGGTGAAGGTCACCTTCGGAGAGGACCCGCATCCGGCGGGCTCGGTGGAGAGCGAAGAGTACCGCCTGCTGGAGCGGGTCGTGCGCGAGCTCTGCGGCGCGGACACGGCGGTGGTGCCCATGGTGATGACCGGCGCGACGGACGCGCGCAATTACGCCGCGGTGTGCGGCAATATTTTCCGCTTCACCGGGCGCGTGGTGACGAAGGACTGGGGCGAGGCGCACCAGATCGACGAGAAGGTGCCGGCGGACGTGGTGGAGCCGGCGGTGCGCTTCTTCAAAGCGTATCTCCGGGCGTACCAGCCGGAATAAATGGAAAATACCAAAGAGGCCGCTCGCAAGGGCGGTCTTTTTGCGCGCATTGCGGCACGCCGCTGCGGAGAAAGCAGGAAAGGGACGCGGCGGGAGAAAGCGGGAAAGGGACCGCGCGGGAGAAAGCGGCGCTGGCGGGGCGGCGGGGATTTTGCTACAATACAGGGGAATTTGTCTGTAAGGAGGATCTATGGAACGACCGAAAATCGGCGCGGCGGTGCTGGACGGATGGTGCGCCCTCGCGCCCATGGCGGGGGTGAGCGACCTGGCGTACCGCGTCATCGCCCGCCGCATGGGGGCGGCGCTTGTCACGACGGAGATGGTGAGCTCCCGCGGGCTGCATCACCGCAATGAGAAGACCTGGGAGATGATGAAGCTTGACCCGTCGGAGCACCCCGTCTCGCTCCAGCTCTTCGGAAATGACCCGGACGTGATGGCCGAGGCGGCGCGCTGCGCGGAGAAAGCGGGTGCGGACATGGTAGACGTGAATATGGGCTGCCCCATGCTGAAAGTGGTGAAGAACGGGGACGGCTCGGCGCTCATGAAAGACGTGCCCCGCGCGGCGGCCATCGTGCGCGCCATGGTGCGCGCCGTGTCCATTCCCGTGACGGTGAAAATGCGCATCGGCTGGAGCCGGGCGTCGCTCAACGCGCCCGAGCTCGCCATGGCCGTGGAAGAAGCGGGCGCCGCGGCGGTGACCGTGCACGGCCGCACGAAAGAAGAACTCTACAGCGGGCGCGCGGACTGGGGCGAGATCCGCCGCGTGGCGGAGGCGGTCTCCATCCCCGTGTGGGGCAACGGCGACGTCACGGACGGCCCGTCGGCGAAGGCGCTCATGGAGGAGACGGGCTGCGCCGGCGTCGCCGTGGGCCGCGCGGCCTGGGGCAACCCGTGGATTTTCCGCGAGGTGAACGCCTACCTCGAGCGGGGGGAGATCCTGCCGCCGCCCACGCGGGAGGAGCGCCTCTCCATGGCGGAAGAGCATCTCCGGGGGCTTGTCGCGGAGAAAGGCGAGTATATCGCCGTGCGGGAAATGCGCGCTCACGCGAGCCATTATTTCCACGGCCTGCCCCGGGCGACGGCGCTCCGCCGGGAGATCATGCGCGCGGAGAGCGAGGCGGCGTTTCTGGCGCTCCTCGAGTCGTACAAGGCGGAAACGGGCCTTTCCGCGGGCGCGCGGTGAAAGCGCCGGGGCGATTCAGAAAATTCTCAGAAACCGCTCATTTTCCCACAGGAAAACCGGCGGTTTCCGGGCTCTTTTTTTGACAAGATAGGAGCCAGCCAGTAAAATAAATTTGACAGAAAAATCAAGTACATCTGGAATCAGGAAGCCTGTGCCGTTTTGCGAAAAAGGAGCGGGTTTTCTTGTTTCAAAAGGAAAGGGAGAGGGGACTCCCTTTTCCGGGAAAGGGGACAGAATGTTAGACAAACTGTTTGCGCTGCGGGAACGGAATACGACGGTCCGTACGGAAATTCTTGCAGGGATTACCACGTTCATCACCATGGCGTACATTCTTTTCGTGGCGCCGGGCGTACTCTCCGCAGCGGGCATGGACCCCAATGCGGTCTTTATCGCGACCTGCCTCGGCGGCGGGCTCGTGACCATCGCCATGGGCGTATTTGTGAATTATCCCATCTGCCTGGCTCCGGGCGTGGGTCTGCTGGCGTTCTACGCTTTTACGGTGTGCATCGGGATGCAGGTGCCGTGGCAGACCGCGCTGGGAGCCGTTTTCATTTCCGGGGTGGTGTTTTTCCTCCTCACGGTGACGCATATCCGGCAGATGATCATCGAGGGCATCCCCAATTCCCTCAAGTCGGCCATCACCGTGGGCATCGGCCTTTTCATCTGCATCATCGGCCTCAAGATGAGCGGCCTCATGGCGGTGAATCTGGCGCTCGCTCCGGACGTGCTGCAGGCCGTGGTGGACGCGGGCGGCCATTATACCACCGGGGCGAACGATACGGTCTTCGCTCTCGGGAGCATGATGGACGGGGGGCATCTGGTGACCATCTTCGGCCTCTTCTTCACGGCCATTCTCATGAGCCGCCATGTGCCGGGGGCCATCCTCATCGGCATCTTCGTCACGACGCTCGTGTCCTACTTGACCGGCGTGTCGCACCTGCCGGAAAATTTCACGCCTTTCACGCTGCCGGATTTTTCCAATAACAATTTCCTGGCGCTCGACATCGCGGGCGCGTTCCACATGGGCATCGTCACCATCGTCTTCACGTTTACCTTTGTAGAGCTCTTCGACTCCATGGGCACCATGGTGGCCGCGGCGACGAAGGCGGGCCTCGTCAATCCGAAGACGGGCGATTTCCCCGGCATGGGCAAGGCGCTCTTCTGCGACGCCTGCGGCGTGTCTTTCGGCTCGCTCCTCGGATCGTCCACCATCACGGCGTTCGTGGAATCCGTGGCGGGCGTCGGCGCGGGGGGCCGCACGGGCCTCACGGCGGTGTCCTGCGGGGTGTGCTTCCTCGCGTCGCTCCTGCTCGCGCCTCTCGTGGGCCTCATCCCGAGCTCGGCCACGGCGCAGGTGCTCATTCTCGTGGGCGCGCTCATGCTCGAAGGGGTGAAGGACATCGACTTTACGGACTTCACGGAAGTCTTCCCGGCGTTCCTCACCATCGTGCTCATGCCCTTCACGTACAGCATCGCCAACGGCATCTGCGGGGGCTTTGTGGCGTACGCGCTGATGAAACTCGTCGCGGGGAAGGGCCGCGAAGTGCATCCCATCGTCTATGTGCTGGCGGTGCTCATTATGATCCGTTTCATATTCCTGGGTGAATAAAAGGAGGAAAACAGACTATGCATGCAGCGATTGTCATGGGCAGCGACTCCGATCTGCCGACCATGAAGAAAGCCTTTGAAATTCTGGACCAGTTCGGCGTTTCCTACGACGTGGCGCTCGCCTCGGCGCACCGCACGCCGCAGAAGCTGGCCGATTTCGTCGCGGCGGAAGAAGAAAAGGGCGTCACCTGCTACATCGCGGGGGCGGGCATGGCGGCGGCGCTCCCCGGCGTGGTGGCGAGCCTCACCGCAAAGCCGGTCATCGGCGTGCCGCTCTCGGGCGCGAAGCTCGACGGCATGGACGCGCTCCTCTCCATCGTGCAGATGCCCTCGGGCATGCCCGTGGCGACGGTGGCCATCGACGGCGCGAAAAACGGGGCGCTGCTTGCCGTGCAGATCGGCGCGGCGTCGGACGCGGCGCTCGCGGAACAGTACAAGGCGTACCGCGAAGACATGGCCCGTCAGATTTATGAAAAAGACGCGAAGCTCCAGCAAGAACTGGGCCGCTGATTTTACCATCCGTTTTATGTATGGGAGCCCTCTGGGCGGAAGGAGACATCATGAAAGAATACAAACCCTTTAAATCCGGCAAAGTGCGCGAACTCTACGATCTCGGCGACAGCCTCGTCATGGTCTGCACGGACCGCATTTCCGCATTCGACAGCATCCTGAAGGAACCGATCCCGAAGAAGGGGGAAGTGCTGAACCGCATGTCCGAATTCTGGTTTGACTTCACGAAGGACATCGTGCCGAACCACATGATTTCCATCGACACGAAGGATATGCCGGAATTTTTCCAGACGCCGGAATTTGAAGGGCGCAGCATGAAGACGATGAAGCTCGACATGATCCCCGTGGAATGCATCGTCCGCGGCTACATCACGGGCAGCGGCTGGGAAAGCTACCAGAAGGACGGCACGGTCTGCGGCATCGCGCTCCCCGAAGGGCTCCAGGAATGCCAGAAGCTCCCGCAGCCGATCTTCACGCCCTCCACAAAAGCGCCCGTGGGCGAGCACGACCAGAATATCTCCATGGACGAAGGCGTGGAATGGGTGGAAAAATATTTCCCCGGCAAGGGCAGAGAATACATGGAAAAGCTCTCCGAACTGACGCTGGCGCTCTACAATAAATGCGCCGCCTACGCGCTGGAGAAGGGCATCATCATCGCCGACACGAAGTTCGAATTCGGCCTGAACGAAGCGGGCGAGGTCGTCCTGGGCGACGAAATGCTCACGCCGGACAATTCCCGCTTCTGGCCGCTCGAAGGATACAAGCCGGGCCAGGGCCAGCCGTCCTATGACAAGCAGTTCGTCCGGGACTACCTCACCGCGCATCCCGGAGACAGCCTGCC
Source organism: uncultured Veillonellaceae bacterium (assembly GCA_958348245.1). Classification (GTDB taxonomy): domain Bacteria; phylum Bacillota; class Negativicutes; order Veillonellales; family Dialisteraceae; genus UBA1822. The sequence goes on from CATVYJ010000009.1 coordinate 33,172, forward strand.
GCAGGATATCATCGACAAGACCATCGCGAAGTACGAAGAAGCGTACGAAATGCTCACGGGCAAGAAATTCTGATGACCCCGCGTATCCCCGCTCGTTTTTCTGACAGGAGGCTCCCGTGATCCACACATCTTTTACCACTTATGACGACAAGCCCCATGAAGAGTGCGGCGTCTTCGGCATTTTCGACCGCACGGCCAACGCCGCCCTCGAGGTATACTACGGCCTCTTTTCCCTGCAGCACCGCGGGCAGGAAAGCGCCGGCATGACCGTCTCCGACGGGGAGTCCATGGAGACTTTCCGCGGGATGGGCCTCGTGACGGAAGTCTTCCGGGATTTCCCGGTGAAACAGGGCCATATCGGCATCGGCCACGTGCGGTACAGCACCACCGGCTCGTCCATTCCGAGCAACGTGCAGCCTCTGCAGGTGGACTGCGCGGAAGGCCCCATCGCGCTCGCGCACAACGGCAATCTCATCAATACGGCGCCGCTCCGCCGGCAGCTCCTCCTGGACGGCGCGGACTTCCAGACCACCATGGACACGGAAGTCATCATCAAGCTCATCGCCCGCTCCCGGGAGACGGCGGTGGAAGACAAGATCAAGGAAGTGATGGGCGTCCTCCGCGGAGCCTACGCCCTCGTGGCCTCGACGGAACACGCCATCTACGGCGTGCGCGACCCCTTCGGCTACCGGCCTCTCGTGATCGGAAAGACGGACACGGGATATGTGCTCGCTTCCGAGACGTGCGCCCTCGACGCCATCGACGCGTCCTTCGTACGGGACGTGCTCCCCGGAGAGATCGTCACCATCGACGACAGCGGCGTGAAGAGCACCCTGTACGAACCGGCGCGGCATCACCGCCGGGCGGTGTGTTCGTTCGAGTACATTTACTTCGCCCGTCCGGACTCCGTCATGAACGGCCAGAGCATCTACCAGGCGCGCCTCAATATGGGCCGCGCGCTCTGGGAAGAGACGCACTACGACGGCGACGTGGTGATGAGCGTGCCCGATTCGGGCAACGTGGCGGCTCTCGGCTATTCCTACGCGTCGGGCATTCCCTACTCGGAAGGGTTCCTGAAGAATAAATACATGGGCCGCACGTTCATCCAGCCGGACCAGAAGCAGCGCGAACGCGCCGTGCGGATGAAGCTCAACCCCATCGGGCTCAACGTGAAGGGCAAGCGCATCATCCTCATCGACGACTCCATCGTGCGGGGCACCACGAGCGGCATCATCATCCGCATGCTCCGGAACGCCGGCGCGGCGGAAATCAAGCTGTGCATCAGCTCCCCGCCGGTGAAGTATCCCTGCTTCTTCGGCATCGACACGGCGGAGCGCCGCCAGCTCATCGCGGCGAAGCACTCCACGGAGGAAATCTGCCGCCTCATCGGCGCGGACGATCTGCACTACCTCTCGCAGGAAGGGCTGGCGAAGGCCATCAGCGCCCTCCGCGGAGAAGACATGTGCTTCGCCTGCTTCGACGGCAAATATGCGGAACCGCTTCCCGAATCGATGGAAGCGCGGGTGAAATAAGGAGGAATCCATGAGCGAAAAGAAGAAAGGTCTCACCTACGCGGAGGCCGGCGTGGACATCGACGCCGGCGAGCGCGAAGTGGAACTCATCAAGGACAGCGTGAAAGCCACCTACACGGAAGGCGTGCTGGGCGACCTGGGCGGATTCGGCGGCCTGTACACGCTGAAGCAGGTAACGGAAGAGATGGAAGAGCCGGTGCTCGTCTCCGGCACGGACGGCGTGGGCACGAAGCTGCGCCTGGCCATCGATATGGGCATCCACGGCACCATCGGCCAGGACTGCGTGGCCATGAGCGTGAACGACGTGCTCGTCCAGGGCGCGCGGCCCCTCTTCTTCCTCGACTACATCGCCACGGGCAAGCTCACGCCGGAACTGATGGCCGACATCGTAAAGGGCGTGGCCGACGCGTGCATTGAGTCCGGGTGCGCGCTCCTCGGCGGGGAAACCGCGGAAATGGCGGGCTTCTACGCCGCGGGCGACTACGACGTGGCGGGCTTTGCCGTGGGCGTGGTGGACCGGAAACGCCTCATCACCGGCGAGACCATCCGTCCCGGCGACGTCATCCTCGGGCTGCCCTCGTCGGGCGTCCATTCCAACGGCTATTCCCTCGTGCGCCGCATCATCAGCGACAACGGCCTCGATCTCGGCAAAGTGTACGGAGATATGGACAAGCCCCTCGGCGAAGTGCTTCTCACGCCGACCCGCCTCTATCCGAAGGCGGTCCTCCCCGTGATGAAGGAAGTGACGCTCAAAGGGCTCGTGCACATCACCGGCGGCGGCTTCTACGACAACATCCCCCGGGTGCTTCCCGAAGGGTGCCGCGCCGTCATCGACGCCGACCAGTGGCCGGTCCCGCCCGTCTTCCCCTTCCTCATGAAAGAAGGGGGCGTGGAGGCGCGCGAAATGTACCGCACGTTCAACTGCGGGCTCGGCATGCTCCTCATCTGCGCGCCGGAAGACGCGGAGAAAGCGAAAGCCGTCCTCGCCGCGCACGGGGAAGCGGTGTATGAAGCGGGCCGCATCGAAGAAGGCCCCCATGACGTAGTGGTGACAGGCGGTCTTTTCCATGAATAAAAAAATCCTCATCTTTGCGTCCGGCCGCGGCTCCAACGCGGAGGCCATCCACAGCGCCTGCGAAGACGGCACCGTGAAAGGCACCGTGGTGGGCGTCGTGTGCGACCATGCGGACGCGCAGGTCCTCGAGCGGGCGAAACGCTGGGGCGTGCCTTCCGTGGTCATCGAGAAAAAAGACTACCCGGACAAGGCCGCCTTCGACGACGCCATCCTCCAGGCGGCCGAGTCCTTCGCGCCGGATCTCATCTGCCTCGCGGGCTACATGCGCATCTGCGGGGAAAATCTCATCCATGCCTTTCCGAACCGCATCCTCAATATCCATCCGGCGCTCCTGCCGAGCTTCCGCGGCCTCCATGCGCAGCGGCAGGCCGTCGAAGCGGGCGTGAAAGTGGCGGGCTGCACCGTCCACTTCGTCGGCACCGGACTGGACGACGGCCCCATCATCACCCAGACGGCGGTTCCCGTCTACGACGACGATACGGAAGACACCCTGTCCGCGCGCATCCTCGAGCAGGAACACCCGGCGTACGTGCGGACCGTCAAAGCGTTTTGTGACGGCGCCCTCCATGTGGACGGGCACAAAGTCACCGGTATGCATGCAAAGGAGCAGTGATATCAATTGACCATTAAAAGAGCGTTGATCAGCGTATCCGACAAGACCGGCGTGGTGGAGTTTGCCAGAGGCCTTCACGAACTGGGCGTGGAAATCATTTCCACCGGCGGCACCATGAAAGCCATCGCGGCGGCGGGCATCCCGGTCACCTCCGTCTCCGACGTGACGGGCTTTCCGGAAATGATGGACGGCCGCGTGAAGACCCTCCATCCCAAAATCCACGGGGGCATCCTCGCCATCCGGGACAATCCGGAGCACGTGAAAGCCATGGAAGAACACGGCATCACCCCCATCGACCTTGTGGCGGTGAATCTCTATCCCTTCCGCCAGACCATCGCCAAGCCCGGCGTGACGCTTGCCGAAGCCATTGAAAATATCGACATCGGCGGCCCCTCCATGGTGCGCGCCGCGGCGAAGAATTACAAATACGTGGCCATCGTGGTAGACCCCGCTCAGTACGGCGAGATCCTCACGCGCATCAAGGAAGACACCCTCACGGAAGAGTTCCGCCTGAAACTGTCCCAGAAAGCGTTCCTCCATACGGGCCTCTACGACTGCGCCATCGCGGACTACCTCGAGAAGCAGGCGGACGGCGGCAGCGTCATGCCCGACGTGTTCAGCCTGGCCTACACGAAGATTCAGGACCTGCGCTACGGGGAAAACCCGCACCAGCAGGCGGCCTTCTACAAGGATCCGGAAGAGACGGGCGGCATCGCCGCGGCGAAGCAGCTCCACGGGAAAGAGCTCTCCTACAACAACATTGTGGATATGGAAGCGGCGTGGGATCTCGCCATGGAATGGAAAGACACCCCCGCGTGCGCCATCATCAAGCACACCAACCCCTGCGGCACCGCTCTCGGCGCGACCCCGGCGGAAGCGTTCCGGCGCGCCTTTGAAGCGGACAGCAAATCCGCTTTCGGCGGCATCGTCGCCATGAACCGCGAATGCGACAAAGAGACCGCGGAAGCGATGAAGCCCATTTTCTTCGAAGTCGTCATGGCGCCGAAGTTCTCTCAGGAAGCGCTGGACGTGCTCGGCACGAAGAAAAATATCCGCCTCATCGAAGTGCCCGAACTGTCCAGGCCGGAACTGCAGATCAAAAAAGTCTCCGGCGGCTGCCTCCTCCAGACCCCGGACGACAGCGCGGAGACCCGCGAAGACTGCACGGTCGTCACGGACCGCGCCCCCACGGAAGACGAATGGGCGGCCATGGAATTTGCGTGGAAGATCGTGAAGCACGTGAAGTCGAACGCCATCGTCCTCACCGGCAAAGACGTGACCTACGGCGTGGGCGCGGGGCAGATGAACCGCGTGGGCTCCGCGGACATCGCCATCGCCGAAGCGGGCGAAAAGGCGAAAGGCTCCGTCATGGCCTCCGACGCGTTCTTCCCCTTCGGCGACACCGTCGAAGCGGCGGGCAAGGCGGGCGTCACCGCCGTCATCCAGCCGGGCGGCTCCATCCGGGACCAGGAATCCATCGACATGGCCAACAAATACGGCATCGCCATGGTCTTCACCGGACACCGCCATTTCCGTCACGGATAAAAGGAGGACCCCATGAAGGTACTTGTCATCGGCAGCGGCGGCCGGGAGCACGCTCTCTGCTGGAAGCTCGCCCAGAGCAAAGACGTGGAAAAAGTGTACGCCATCCCCGGCAGCGACGGCATGCAGGATGTGGCCGTGCCCGTCCCCGTGGCGAGCCAGGAAGATATCGTGGACTTCGCCCGGCTCATGCAGGTGGACCTCACCGTAGCGGGGCCGGAGACGGTTCTCGCCGAAGGGCTTGCCGACAGATTCCGCGAAGCGGGGCTCGCCTTCTTCGGCCCGTCGCAGGCGGCGGCGCGCATTGAAGGCTCCAAGGGCTTCGCGAAGGAACTCATGAAGAAATACGGCATCCCCACCGCGGCGTACCGCACCTTCACCGACGAAGCGGAAGCGGCGGCGTATGTGAAGACGCAGCCCTGCCCGCTCGTTATCAAGGCGGACGGCCTCGCCGCGGGGAAGGGCGTCGTCATCGCGCAGACCGCTGAAGAAGCGGAGGCGGCCGTGCACGACATGATGGAAGGGCGCGCCTTCGGCAGCGCGGGCGCCACCGTGGTCATTGAAGAATACATGGAAGGGGAAGAAGCGAGCGTCCTCGCTTTCTGCGACGGCAGGACCATCGTCCCCATGATTTCCTCGCAGGACCACAAGCGCATCCGCGACAACGACGAAGGGCCGAACACCGGCGGGATGGGGGCCTACGCGCCCGCGCCGGTCATGACGCCCGAACTCATGAAGACCGTACAGGACACCATTCTCCAGCCCGCGTGCGACGCCATGGCAGCGGAGGGCTTCCCCTTCGTGGGCTGCCTCTACGCCGGTCTCATGATCACCGCGGACGGTCCGAAAGTGGTGGAATTCAACTGCCGCTTCGGCGACCCCGAGACGGAAGTGGTTCTGCCCATGCTCGACGCGGACCTGGCGGAGATCATGCTCCACTGCGTGAATGGCACGCTCTCTCCGGAAGACGTGCGCTGGAAGGCGGGCTACGCCGTGGACGTGGTGCTCGCTTCCGAAGGCTACCCCGCGGGGCATGCCGACGGGGACGTCATCACCGGCCTTGAAGCGGCGCAGCATCTGGGCTGCCACATTTTCCACGCGGGCACGAAGAAGAAGAGCGGCGAATTTGTCACCGCCGGCGGCCGCGTGCTGAACGTCGTCGCCTGGGGCGACACCCTGCAGGAGGCGCGGGACCGGGCCTACGCGGGCGTGTCGTGCATCTCCTGGCGCGGCATGCAGTACCGCCGCGACATCGCGGCCAAAGGGCTCAGACATCTGGAAGAGAAATAAACAAAGCAAAACAGTCTGCCTTCACGGGCGGGCTGTTTTTTTGCGCCCGTTTTGCAAAGAGGCGAACGCCTTCCGCGCAGAAAAAAGCGGCCCCCCGATGCGGAGGCGGACGCGGAGGGGAACGGGAGAGAGGCGGAGGATTTTTCCGCGCGGCAGGGAAAACGCGGCGGCTTTTTTCGGCGCGTTTCTCCGCATGGGCGGGGGACGTCCTGCTTCGGGAACGCGCGGCGAAGCGGCGCGAGGGAAAAACGCAGAGAAAGAGGAGGCGCTTTGTCCGGCGCAGCCCCTTTCTTTTTTCTCTTTATATGCGTTATATACGACAGGCGTTCCCAGCGCTGCGGAACGGCAGAGAGGCGCATCGCGGCGGCGCGGGAGGGACGCGGGCGCGCCCTGCGCGGAACGCGTCAATTTTGCGGCGGCGGCGCGCGGCGTTTGCGCTGTTTTTCCGGAATTTCATACGGAGGCGGCAGGGAAATCCGGAAAGTCTGTACGGCGCACTGCGGTTTTCTTTACAAAGGGAAAAACGGCGGAACGCCCGGCGGGACGGGGCGGACGCGGGTTTCGGCGGGAACGGCCCGGCCTGCGGAGCTTACAGTGTTTTTACAAAGTAGACGGAAAAAATACATTTTCCCGTGTTTGAATTTTACACTCGTCCCGTACACTGTAATCACCGAAACAAAGTTGGATATTTAGGGAGGAATCATAATGAATCTCAAGAAAATGGCAGCTGCAGGTTTATCCGTAGTCGTTCTCGCCGGTCTCGCAGGATGCGGCGGCAGCCAGGACAAGGCGGCTGATAAAAAGGCGGAGAGCGATCTGTCCGGCCAGGTGACCGCTTCCGGTTCGTCCGCGCTTCTTCCGCTCGCCAAGGATGCGGCGGCGAAGTTCAAGGCGGAAAATCCGAAGGTATCCCTGACGCTCAATGCGGGCGGCTCCGGCACGGGCCTGAAGCAGGTTTCTGAAGGTTCGGTGGATATCGGCATGTCCGACGTGTTTGCGGAAGAAAAGCTCCCCGCTGAAAAAGCGAAGGAACTGGTGGATCACAAGGTCTGCGTCATCACCATGGCTCCCATCGTCAATAAGGACGTGGGCGCGGCGGTGAAGAACCTCACCAAGGCGCAGATCCAGGACATCTTCACCGCGAAGGTCACGAACTGGAAAGACGTGGGCGGCCCCGATGAACCGATCGTCCTCGTGACCCGTCCTTCCACCTCCGGCACGAGAGCGCTCTTCACGAAGTACGCCATGGACGGCAAGGAAGAAGCGTCCAACAAGTCTCTGGAAACGGACGATTCCGGCACGCTCATCCAGAGCATTTCCCAGACGAAGGGCGCCATCGGCTATGTGGCTCTGTCCTATCTGGTGAACAACAAGGACGTGGCGACCGTGGCGATCGACGGCGTGGAACCGACGCTGGAAAACACCTACAACGGCAAGTACCCGGTCTGGGGCTATGAACACATGTACACCAAGGGCGAACCCAAGGGCGCTGTGAAATCCTTCCTCGACTATATCGTCTCCGACAAGTACGCGGGCGAACTGGAAAAACAGGGCTACGCCGTCACCTCCAAGATGACCGTGCAGCGCTGATGGCCTGACGCACAGAGACTGAAACAATTGACAGAATGGACGGGCTGACCGTCCGGGCGAAGAGACGCTGGACAGCGTGAGTAAGAAGAACACCGTTCAGCGTTTTCTTCCGCCAAATTCTGGCAGAGCGCCGCGCGCCTCCTGTATCCGGCCTGGAGGGGAGGGCGGGGCTATGCCAGGTTTTGGCGTTTTCGTTTCCTGACAAAGGGGGATCACAATGGACACATCGCGGCAACAGAACATGTTCCGCCGGGAGTATCTGGGGAAAGGCATCGCCACCCTGTGCGGGCTCTTTCTCATCGTATTGACCATCGCCATCGGATGTTTCCTGCTGGGAAAAGGGTCGCTCACCTTCACGCAGTTCGACCATTCCATCACGGAGTTCCTGTTCTCCGCCGACTGGAAGCCGTCCGATACGGAAGAGGGCGGCGGACAGGTAGGGGCGCTCATCTTCATCGTCGGCTCCATCCTGACCTGCGCGCTCGCGCTGATCATCTCCGTGCCGTTCAGCCTGTGCACGGCCATCTTCATGACGAAGATTTCTCCCTCCCTCGGCGAGAAAATCATCCGCCCCGCGGTGGAAATCTTCGTAGGGATTCCTTCGGTCGTCTACGGATGGGTCGGCCTGGTCGTGCTGGTGCCGCTCATCCGCGAAGTGTTCAACGTGCCTCACGGACAGTCGGTGCTCGCCGCGGGCATCGTGCTGGCGGTCATGATTTATCCCACCATCACCTCCGTCTCGGCGGACGCCATCCGCAGCGTCAATAACAAGTACATCGAAGGGGCGTACGGCCTCGGCTCCACCCGCTGGCAGATGCTCTACAAGGTGCTGCTCCCCGCGGCGTCCACGGGCATCCTCACCGCTATCGTGCTCGGCCTGGCCCGCGCCTTCGGCGAAGCCCTCGCGGTGTCCATGGTCATCGGCAAGATGCGCGCGTTCCCGGAAAGCCTGCTTTCCCCGACGAATAACCTCACGTCCGCCATCGCTTCCGACATGGGCGGCGCGATGGACGGCGGCGAATTCAACTCCGCCCTCTGGTCCATGGCGCTCCTGCTCTTCGTGATTTCCCTGCTCTTCATTCTCATCATCCACGCCCTGTCCGGCCGAAAGGAGGAAGCCGCATGACGGCAGACATGACAAATTCCAACCGGGACTATCTCCGCAACGTGGACGGCGGGCTCAAGCGGGCCCACCTCTGCGACGAGATCGCCACCGCGGCCTTCTACATCGTTTCCGGTTTCTTCGTGCTTCTCCTCATCGCCTTCACGCTCTACGTGGTGTGGGGCGGCGTGAAAGCCATGAACGCGGAGATCTTCTCCTTCTCTGAAGCGGGCATCGGCAATCAGTTCTTCAATACGGTGTATCTGGTCTTCCTGTCCCTTGTGATTTCCGTACCGATCGGCATCGCCGCCGGGGTGTACATGGCGGAATATGCGCCGGAAGGCCGCGTGACGAACGCGCTCCGCATCGCCATTGAAACCCTGTCGTCCCTTCCGTCCATCGTAGTCGGCCTCTTCGGCTACCTGGTATTCATCATCATGGTCCACACCCAGTGGAACCTGTTCTCCGGCGCGCTCGCCGTATCCATCCTGTCCCTGCCGCTCATCACCACCACCACGTACGACGCCTTCAAGGCGCTGCCCATCGGTTGGAAGCACGGGAGCCTGGCCCTCGGCGCGACGCACTGGGAAACTATCTGGCACGTCATGCTCCCCGCATCGGTCGGCCCCATCATGACGGGCATCATCCTCGCCGCGGGCCGCGGATTCGGCGAAGCGGCGGCGCTGCTCTACACCGCCGGCATGAGCACCGACATCAACTGGAGCGTGTGGGACATCACCTCCCCGGTGTGCCCGCTGAACCCCTTCCGCCCGGGTGAAACCCTGTCCCTGCAGGTCTGGGCGGCCCGTACGGAAGCGACCTCCGCTTCCGCAGGCGACGTAGCCGCCGCGGCTTCCGCCGTCCTCATGATCATGGTTCTTGTATTCAGCATCGGCGCACGCCTCTTGAGCCGCCATTTAGCAAAGAAATCTGAAGGAGAGAAAGCATAATGTACAATGACAGTGTTCTTGGCGCCGTATCCGCCGCCGCCGACATGCCGATCCGTTCCAACCTGAGCTTCACCTGCAGCCACGTGAACCTCTACTACGGCAGCTTCCAGGCGCTGAAAGACATCAATCTGAAAATCGAACGGAATAAAATCACCGCGCTCATCGGACCGTCCGGGTGCGGCAAGTCCACCTTCCTCCGCACGCTGAACCGCATGAACGACCTCGTGCCGGGCTGCCGCGTGGAAGGGGAAATCATGCTGGACGGCGTGGACGCCTACAAAGACGTAGACCCCATCGTGCTTCGTCGCCATGTGGGCATGGTCTTCCAGCAGCCGAACCCGTTCCCGAAGAGCATCTATGACAACGTGGCCTACGGCCCGCGCCTCAAAGGCATCACGAAAAAATCCGAACTCGACGAAATCGTGGAGACCAGTCTCCGCCAGGCGTCCATCTGGGACGAACTGAAAGACCGTCTGAAAAAATCCGCTCTCGGCCTCTCCGGCGGCCAGCAGCAGCGTCTCTGCATCGCCCGCGCGCTCGCGGTAAATCCGGAAGTGCTCCTCATGGACGAAGCCACCTCCGCCCTCGACCCGATTTCCACGGCGCACATCGAAGACCTCGCGCTCGAACTGAAAAAGAAATACACGGTCATCATGGTGACGCACAACATGCAGCAGGCAAAGCGCATCGCCGACCGCACCGCCTTCTTCTACCTGGGCGAAATGGTGGAATACGGCGACACCGAGCAGATTTTCGAACATCCGCAGGAAGACCGGACGAAACGGTACGTATCCGGCAACTTCGGCTGATACGGATTCGGAAGGACTCCGCGCGGCCGGGAGGCGCACGACCCGGACGGACAGCTGCCCGCTATGAGCGTACAACGGGGTACGCCGCAGCGGGCGGCTGTTTTCTTTACCTCCTTCAATCTGAGAAACAGATGAAATGAGTGTAAATCCGATTTGACAAAAGACCATCCTTCATATATAGTAGATTATCCGACAGCCCCCGGCGGGGCGGAAGGGAGAGAATATGCCGCTCATTTACTGTGTGGAAGACGACGAGAATATCCGCGAACTGGTGAGCTACGCCATGCGCGGACAGGGATACAACGTGATCGGCTTCGGTTCCGCGGACGAACTGCGCCGCGTGATGGACCACAATAAACCCGATCTGATCCTGCTGGACATCATGCTGCCCGGCAAGGACGGCCTCACCATCCTGAAAGAGCTCCGGGAAAATCCGGAAGACAAGGACATTCCCGTCATCATGATGACCGCCAAGACCAGCGAATTTGACATCGTGCGCGGGCTCGACCTCGGCGCGGACGACTACGTGACCAAGCCCTTCGGCATCATGGAGCTCCTCTCGCGCATCCGGTCCGTCATGCGCCGGAGCCAGCGCGGGACTGACCGCGACTCGTCCACCCTGTCCTTCGGGAGCATCACCGTGGACTGCCGCCAGCACATCGTCACCGAGAACGGGCGGGAAGTGCAGCTCACCCTGAAAGAATATGAGCTGCTCTGCTACATGATTCTCAATAAGGGCATCGTCCTCTCCCGGGACCAGATCATGCAGGCCGTGTGGGGCTCCCCCTTCGAAATGGAGAGCCGCACCATCGACATGCACATCATGAGCCTTCGGCAGAAACTGGGCAGCGCGGGCTCACTCATCCGCACCGTCCGCGGGGTGGGATACCGCCTCGGCGAAAAATAAATTCTGGAAATAAAGGAGACGTGAACACACAGAATGAGAGCACAGATTCACAAAAGCCTCCTCCTCACGGGCATCCTCTCCGTCTTCGTGACGTTCCTCGTCGCGGGCATCCTCTACTATCAGGGTATTCAGACCCGGGCTCTCCATGAAATCAGCCACCTCACGGAAATCGCCGCGGACGGTCTCACCGGCGACCGCGAGCGGGATACGGCCTTTCTCGAGACCATCCGCAGCAAGAGCCAGCGGGAAATGCACGTCACCTGGTTCGACGCGGACGGGCGCGTGATCTACGCGTCCCATCCCGACGCAGACGGCGGCGCGGACGAGCCGGAGATCCGTCAGGCGGCGGAGACCGGCGAAGGCAGCGCCGTGCGCAAGCCGCCCCAGGGCGAGCCCATGAGCTACTCCGCGCAGAAAGCCGCCGACGGGAGCATCCTCCGCATCGCCGTGCCCCGCGCCGCGCCTGCGGGCATCCTCACGCCCCTCCTGCCGGAAATCCTCGTCTTCTTCGGCGTCTTCGCCGTGGGGTGCTTCGCCGCCTCCATGAAAGAGACGGAGTACGTGCTCCGGCCCCTGCGCCAGCTCGAAGGACTCGTGACGGACATCATGGAAGGCGCGCCGGAGCGGCCTATCCCCGGCGGATACAAGGAACTCCTCCCGCTGGTGAATAAAGTGCGCGAGCAGAAGAAGGAAATCCAGAACTACACGGAAGACCTGGAAGAAGAGCGGAACACCGTGCGCACCATCATCGACACCATCTCCGACGGCATCCTCCTGCTGAACGAGCGCCGGGAAGTCATCGACTACAACCGTACGGCCAAGCGCATCTTCCAGAGCAGCGACGACATGCGCTTCCGCAAGGTGGCCGCCCTCTACCACGACGAAGACTGGCTCCGCGCCATCAGCCTCGCTTTCGAGAAGAACGAAGCGGAGCAGAACCGGTACACCATGACGCTGAACGGCCGCCCCTACCGGGCGTGCATGGCCCGCATCGAACTCTCCGACGAATCCACGGGGCTCCTCATCGTGCTCCACGACCTCACCGCGAGCTACGCCGCGGAGAAGATGCGCCGCGAATTTTCCGCCAACGTCTCCCACGAGCTGAAGACGCCGCTCACTTCCATCAGCGGTTTCGCGGAAATGATCGCCAACGGCATGTACCAGAACGACGCCGACGTGAAGCTCTTCGGCAGCCGCATTTTTGAAGAATCCCGGCGGATGATGGCCCTCATCGAGACCATCATGCACCTCTCGAAAATCGAAGAAAACCAGACCACCATCACCTGGAAGCCCGTGGACATGGCCGGCGCGGCCCGCTACGCCGCGGAGCTCATCGGGCCGCAGGCCGTGGCAAAGCACGTGGCCATCCACGTGGACGCAGACCCGCTCTACGTGTACGGCAACCCGGCTCTCCTTTCCGAGCTCGTCATGAACTGCGTGGACAACGCTGTGAAGTACAACCGCGAAGGGGGAGAAGTGACCGTCTCCGTCCATCCTGAAGGGGAGGACAAGGTGCGCCTCGCCATCTCCGACACAGGCATCGGCATTCCGAAAGACAAGCAGGACCGTGTCTTCGAGCGCTTCTATCGCGTGGATGAAAGCCGCAACAAATCCACCGGCGGCAGCGGCCTCGGCCTCGCCATCTGCAAACACATCGTCACCCAGCACAAGGGCACCATCCAGGTCTCCAGCGTGGAAGGGCAGGGCACCACCATCGAAGTCCTCCTGCCCCGCATGAGCGACGCGGACGTGGAAATCGAAGAAGCCGCGGCGAGCACCGCCCAGATCGAAGCGGCGAAAGCCGAGTCCGGCCAGCTCGACGCGGAGCCCGCACAGGAAGCGGCCGCCCATCCGGCGAAGGCGAAAAAGGACAAGAAAGACAAAAAATCCCAGAAAGACGATAAGGGCAAAAAGAACCAGAAAGACGACAAGAAAGACAAGAAGGGCCAGAAGGACGACAAAGGCAAAAAGAAATAACCCGCAAAAAAGCGGACCGCAGGGAACAGCCCGAAGCGGTCCGCTTGTGGCGTGCGCGGAAAACGCGGGAAGTGAGAAATCCAGCGCACAGAAAAAGACGGGGAATGCCCCGCCTTTTTTGCTGTGCATGAACCGTCAGAGGAACGCGCCGTTGCACACCTGCAGCACCTGCCCCTTCACGTGGCGGCCCATTTTGCTCGCCAGGTACAGGCAGGCGTACGCCTGATCGATGGGGTCGCACTCCGGCCCCGGGAAATACACAAAATGGCCGCTGTATTTCAGCATCTCCGCGCCGCCGGGCTGCTCGCCCGCGCGGTTCGCCAGATGGGCGGGCGTCACCGTCGCGCCCGGAGCCACCGCGTTGCACCGGATATTCGTGTCGATGAGGCGCATGGCCACATTCTTCGTGAGCGTATTCAGCGCGCCCTTCGTGGCGGTGTACGTGGCCCCGCAGAAAGGCCGCGTGCCGTTCACCGAGGAAATATTGATGATGCACCCGTCGTTCTTCGGGAGGAAAATTTTCAGCGCCTCCCGGATGTAGCGCATGGGGCCGATGAAATTGATGTCCGTCACGTAGTGCGCCCAGTTGTCGTCCGTCTCGTCGATGAGCTTCTGCTCGCCGATGCCCGCGTTGTTGATGAGGATATCCAGCGTGCCGTACTCCTTGAGCGTCGCTTCGAAGACTCGCTTCGTATCCTCCGGCGAGCGCACGTCCGCCGCGACGCCGATGGCCCGGCCGCCCTTTTCGCGGATGGCTTTCACCACCTCGTCCAGCTTTTCTGCGCCGCGCGCCACGAGCGTCAGCGCCGCGCCCTCCCCGGCGAAAAGCTCCGCCATCGTCCGGCCCATGCCGTAGCTCGCGCCGGTGATGATGGCGATTTTCCCTTTCAGCATTTCTTTTTCCATACTCCGTCTCCTTTCGTGACCATCTGCTGTCTCTGGCTGTCCTTACGGTATCACGGAGGCGGGGAGGCGCGCCAATGCCCGTTTGCTGGGGCCGCCCATGTCCGGGGGCTATACCACATTGCGCTCCGCTGCGCCCTCCGATACAATAAGAAAAGAATGCAGAAAGGAGACCTGCCATGACCCTTGACGAAGTACTCGCCCGGATGGAGCGGGGAGAGGCGGCCGCCGTGCCGCCCGCGCTCATGCCCGCCTACATCCGCTGGCTCTACACCACGCACCGCTGCCTCCACACCCTCTTCCGCGTCCGTGTGGACAGCGTGCGCCGCGGAGACATCGTGCTCTCCTTCCCCGTCTCCGCGGACTACACCAATTCCGGCGGCTTCCTCTACGGCGGCATCCTCGCCGCCATGGCGGACGCCATTTCCCTCGGCCTCATCGCCGGCGTGGGAAAATCCGCCGTTACCACGAATCTCTCCATGAATTTTGTGAAAGCCCATCCCGCCTCGGGGCGCGTCACTCTCCACGGATCGGTCCGCCACAACGGGGGCCGCCTCCTCACGCTCCGCGGGGAGATTCTCGGGGAAGCGGGGGAACTCCTCGGCGACATGGACATCGCCATGACCGTCGTGGGGCGGCTGCCCGAAGTGCCGGAGGACTGGTGATGAAGAAATGGCTGCTCTGGGCCGCGGCGGCCCTCTGTATGATCGGCGCGGGGCTTCTCGTCTGGGGCGCGCGGGATTTCTCCGCCGTACGCCCCGCCTCCGCCTACGAAGACGCGGGCGTGCAGACCTTCTATCCCCGCCGGGCCGAGCCTGTCGCGCGGGAAAATACGGGCGGCACCGTGCGCAGCCGCCGCCTCCATCCCTCGAAAACCGTCTGGACCGTAGTGTACCGCACCGCCGACCGGCGCTGGTCCTGGCGGCGGGACATGCCCGGCGAGACCGCCGCCAGAGAGGCCGTGGAAAGCGGCGTACCGGAAGAACGCCGCGTCCTCGCCGTGCGGGGCGAAAAGACCCGCGTCATCGCCCTGCCCGGCGAGACGCCGGAAGTCTACGTGAGCCGCGCCCGCGAAAGCGCCCTCTACCGCATGGAAGGCGGCGCGGCGGCCCTCCTCTTCGGCGCGGGATGCCTCCTCCGGCAGCGGAAGAAAAAATCCTTTACACACCGTTGACGAAACGCGCCGCCTCTGCTATAATAACCTACGTCATCACATGGGGTTATAGCTCAGCTGGTTAGAGCGCTTCGTTGACATCGAAGAGGTCTTGTGTTCGAATCACAATAGTCCCACCAGACGGAAAGCATCTCGGAAGAGGTGCTTTTTCTTTTGGATGCACCGCCCGCCGTTCGTTGAAGAAAGCGGGGCAATCGTTTATGATAGGTAGGATAAAGACCGCAGGGAGGTGAAAGGCAGGCATGATGGGCTGGAAGAATCTGTTCGGACGGAAGGGGTTCGCAGGGCTTTCTCCGGAGGAACGGCTCGCGCGGGCGGACGAAGGCGCGCTGCGGGTGATGGAGGCGCTCCGCCGCGCGGGGCACGAAGCGTATCTCGTGGGCGGCTGCGTGCGGGATCTCGTCATGGGCCTTGCGCCGCACGACTGGGATATCGCCTCGTCCGCCCGGCCCGCGGAGACCGCGGCGGCGCTCACGGCGGCGGGGATTCACGCCGTGGACGGCGGGGGCCGCCGGTTCGGCACGGTCATCGCCGTGCTCGGCGGGAACCCGTATGAAGTGACCACGTTCCGCCGCGAGACGTACGGCGCGGACGCGCATCGTCCGGAGACGGTGGCTTTCGCGGACACGATCGAAGAGGACCTGTCCCGGCGGGATTTCACGGTGAACGCCATGGCGCTTTCTTCGGAGGGCGCGCTCCTCGACCCGTTCGGCGGGCAGCGGGATCTTTCGGAGAAGCGTCTCCGCACGGTGGGAAAGGCGGCGGAGCGGTTTCGCGAGGACGCGCTGCGCCTTTTCCGGGCGTGCCGTTTCCTGGGCCAGCTCGACATGATGGCCGATCCGTCTCTCACGGCGGGCATGGCATCCGCTTTTCCCCGGGTGGCGGGGCTTTCGCTCGAGCGGGTGAAGACGGAGGTGGAGCGCCTTCTGGTGACGCCCCACGCGGGACGCGGGCTGGATCTGCTCGTGCGGAGCGGGCTCGCGGACTGCGCGTGCCGCGTGCGGGAGCACGGGCGGGACGAGGCGGTGCCCATTTTGCCCGAGCTCTCCCATCTGGTGGGCCTGCCGCAGATGAAGCAGTTTCATAAATACGACGGGTGGTACCATACGCTCGCCGTGGTGGAGGCGGCCCCGGCGGAGCGCATCGCCCGGTGGGCGGCTCTTCTGCACGACGTGGGAAAGGGGATGCCCGGCGTGCGCCGCGTGGACGGAGAAAAAATCACCGATTACAATCACGACCATGTGGGGGCGGAGATGGCGGAAGCGCTGCTCCGGCGGTGGCGCTTTCCGGAGAAGGACGTGCGCCTCGTCACCTGGCTGGTGGCGAATCACATGAAGTTTCATTATTTCGCCAATGTGGAGGAGGCGGACGTGGTGAAATGGGTGCGGCGGCTGGCCATGCAGAAAGCGTTTCCTTCGCAGGCGGAGCTGCTCTGCGCCATCCGCGAGGTGACGGCTCTGTGCGAGGCGGACATCATCGGCTGCGGCCGGCCGTATTCCGCCACGGAAGGGCACCGCGCGTTCGGCGCGTGCATGGCGGACGTGGCGGCGTCCATCCCCGTCACGGCGAAGGAGCTCCATTACGACCGGCGCACGGTGGACGCGCTCGGACCCGACGCGGCGGAGGGCATGCGGAATCTGCTCCGCCGCGTGCAGACGGGCAATCTGGAGAACACGCCCGACGCGCTCGCGCAGGCGGCGGAGCGGTTCAGAAAGCGGCGCGGCCATGAAGCTTCATAATCCGCTGAACGCCGTGCGGCAGCGCGCGTTCCGCCTTTTCGGCATCTTCGCGGGATGCGCCGCGCTGGTGCTGCTCCGCCTCCTGTGGGTGCAGCTCGTCCAGCACGACCAGTACGAGACGTGGAGCCTCCGCCAGACCCGGGACATGCAGGAACTGTACTCCGAGCGGGGCACCATTTACGACCGGAACGGGCGGCAGCTTGCGTTTTCCATTCTGGTGAAATCTCTCTACGCGGACCCGGGGATGCTGAACGTGACGCCCGAAGAGGCGGCGAAAGCGCTTGCGCCGGTGCTGAAAATCCCCGAGGAGACGCTCGCGGAGAAAATGAGCCGGGACACGCGCTTTGTCTGGCTGGAGCGCGTCATGGACCCGGATATGACGGCCGCCGTCAAAGCGGTCATCAAGGAGCGCAAGCTGAAAGGCTTCGGCTTCGTGGATGAGAGCAAGCGCTATTATCCGAACGGCGGGCTTCTCGCCAATGTGCTCGGCTTCGTGGGCATCGACGGCAAGGGGCTGGACGGCCTGGAGAAGTCGCTGGACGATCTCATCCGCGGCGGGGTGAACCGGCAGATTCTCCTCATGGACGCCCGGGGCAATCCCATCCTGCACTCCACCATGGCCCCCTACATGGGGAAGGAAGCGAAGTCGGTGTATCTCACCATCGACGAGAGCATCCAGTTCTTTGCGGAGCGCGCTCTCGACCGCGCCATGGGGCAGACCCGCGCGCAGGGCGGCATCGTCATTGTCATGGACCCGAAGACGGGGGGCATCCTCGCCATGGTGAACCGTCCGTCCTACGACCCGAATCATTTCTACTACGCCACGGAAAACGAATTTAAAAACCGCGCCGTGGTGGACATCTACGAGCCGGGCTCCACGTTCAAGCCTGTCGTGGCCGCCACCGCGCTCGACGCGGGGACGTACTCCACGGACACCGTGTGGCACGATCCGGGCGAGATCGTCGCGTCGGGCCACGCCGTGCGCAACTGGGACGACGAAGCCTACGGAGATGTGCGGCTCGTGGACATTCTGAAATTTTCCATCAATACGGGCTTTGCCCACGTGGGGCTCCTCACCGGCGGGGATATCCTCACGAACTACGCCCGGCGCTTCGGCTTCGGCAAGGCCACGGGCATCGAGCTCCCCGGCGAGGGAGACGGCATCCTCTTTGACCCGCAGGACATGCGGCCCATCGACGTGGCGTCCATGTCCATCGGGCAGGGCATCGCCGTGACGCCGCTCCAGATGGTGCAGGCGTACAGCGCCATCGCCAACGGCGGCCAGATGGTGCGGCCCCATCTCATCGATTCCATCCGCAATCCCGACGGCTCCGTCTACAGGGAGACCCGCACGGAAACCGCCGGACAGCCCGTATCGAAGGACGTGGCGGACACGGTGAAGGACATGATGGAGAAGGAAGTGTCCGAAGGGGGCGGGGGCAACGCCCGCGTGCCGGGCTACCTCATGGGCGGTAAGACGGGCACCGCCCAGAAAATCGACACCGTCCACGGGGGCTATCTCGAGGGGCAGTACATCGCTTCCTTCTGCGGCTTCGGCCCCATTGAAGACCCGCAGGCCATCTGTCTCGTCGTGCTCGACAATCCGCAGGGCATGTACTACGGCGGCATGGTGGCCGCGCCGGTTTTTGCGGAAATCATGAGCCAGACCATGCGGTACATGGGCATCCACGCCCGGGAAGACACGGCGGGCCGGCAGGCCGCGGCGGCCATGTCCGGGGAGAGCGTGCCGGCCGATCTGCCGCCGGAAGGGGCGGAGACCGTGACGGTGCCGGACTTCCGCGGGTGGACCGTGCGCGATGTGGGCGAATGGCTCGCCCGGGCGGGGCTCGGTTTCCGCCCCGACGGATCGGGCTTTGCGGACGCGCAGGACCCCGCGCCGTGGATCACGGTGGAGCGGGGGACGGACGTGTCCGTCCATTTCACGCCGTAAAGGCAAAAAAAAGAGAGCGCCCGCAGGGCGCTTTTCTGATGCGGACAGGACGGGCCGCAGAAAAAACGCGCGTCCCGGAAGACGCGCAGACAAAAACGCAGGGGCAGTTCCTCTGCGTTTTTTTATTTCACATAGTAATAGAAGAGGGCCGCTCCGATGGCTACGGCGAGGCCGAGGCGCAGCAGAAAGGTGAAGAGGCCGATCAGCTTGAAAATGACGTACACCGCGACGATGGCCGCGAGGCCGGCGACGACGGGGTAATTGGTGACAATTTCTTCCATGGGATTCTCCTTAGAGTTCCCGCCGGTTTTCCACGGCCCCGGCGAGAGTCTGGCTGTCGGCGTAGCCGATGTCGCCGCCCGCGGGGAGCCCCCGGGCGATGCGGGTCACGCGGATGCCGGTGGGTTTGATGAGCCGGGACAGATAAAACGCGGTGGCTTCCCCTTCCGTATCGGGATCGGTGGCGAGGATGACTTCCTTCACCTCGTCGCCGCGGAGCCGCGCGAGCAGCTCCCGGATGCGGAGCTGGTCCGGGCCGACGCCGTCCAGCGGGGAGAGCGCCCCGTGGAGGACGTGGTAGAGCCCTTTATATTCGCCGCTCGCTTCGAGGGCCTGCACATCCGGCGGCTGTTCCACCACGCAGATGACGGACCGGTCGCGCCGGGGATCGGCGCAGATGCCGCACGGATCGGACACGGCCAGATTGCAGCACACGGAGCAGTAGCAGCTCTCTTTCCGGGCGGTCTCGATGGCGGCGATGAAGTCGGCCACTTCGCTTTCCGGACGTTCCAGCATGAAGTACGCCAGCCGGCGGGCGGTCTTGACGCCGATGCCGGGGAGGCGGCGGAACTGGGCGGCTACGTTTTCGAGGGCGTCGTTCATCAGAACATGCCGCCGGGGAGGCCGAGGCCGCTCGTCACGGCCTGCATGCGCTTCTGGGCCATCTCCGCGGATTTGCGGGTCGCTTCGTTCACCGCGGTGGTGATGAGGTCTTCCAGCATTTCCGGGTCTTCCGGGTCGATGGCGTCTTTGGAAATCTTGAGCGCGGTGATCTGGTTTTCCCCGTTCATGGTGAGGGAGACCGCGCCGCCGCCGACGGTGACGTCCACGGTCATCTTCTTGACTTCTTCCTGCGCCTTCTGCATGTCCTCCTGCATCTTGCGCGCTTTTTTCAGCATGCTCTGCATCTGTGCCTTATTTCCAAACATGGGTATTCCTCCTGTAGACGGGCTGGGCCCTATGATTTCTTTTCATATATATCACAGTCAGGGGCGATTTTCAAGGCGGCCGCCAGCAGCGGGTCCCGCAGGTCTTCCGGGGCAATCTGGTCCTTCGCCACGGGGATATAGCCGTCCGTATCAGGCGCGGGCGCGGCCTGTGCGGAGACGGCCTGCGCGGGTGCGGGAGCCGGTGCGGGGCGGGCGGCTTCGGCCCGGGCTTCCGCTTCCTCCGCGCTGCCCTTCAGCACGGTGTGCGGGATGAGCTCTTTCCCCGTGATCTGCCGGAACGCGTCGGCGGTAATTTTCTGGAAAGCTTCCGTATTGCACGCCTGCACGATGAAGGCCTGCGGCGCGGCGATGACCGCCCGCGCGCCGCCCGCGTAGACGAGGGCGCTCTTGGAGAAGCACGTATAGATGTCGATGCGGTGAATGCTCATGAAATGGGCGAGGATCTTCTTCCACAGCGCGGGATATTCCGCCGGGGGAATCACATCGACCGGCGCGCTTCCCTGCGGCGTGGGTACAGCGGAAGCAGCGGGCACAGGTGCGGCGGGAGCAGACGCGGCGGGGGCGTGAGAGGAAGCCTGCGGTGCGGGCGCTGTCCGGACCGGCGCCGGTTTCGGAGCGGGCGATGGGACGGCCGGTGCGGTGGGGGCCGGCTTCTTCCCGGCGGCTGCCGGACGGGGAGACGGTACGGGCGCAGGCGGCGCGGCTGCCGGGGCAGGAGCGGGGCGCGATGCGGCTGCCGCTGCCGGTGCAGCAGGAGCGGGACGCGCGGCCGCAACCGGTGCGGGGACGGCGGGAACGCCCTCTTTCAGCTGCCGCTCCAGCGCTTCGATGCGGTCGAGCAGCCCTTCCAGGGTGCGGCTGCCCCGGAGACGGCACAGGCGGAGCAGGCCCATCTCCGCGTTCATCCGCGGGGCAGCGCTGCGCTTCATCTCGGCGATCGTCCCGTGGAGCGATTCGAAAAGCGCGTCCAGGAAAGGTTCGGAGAGGGCCTCCGCCTCGGCGAGAAGGTCCGCTTTCTGCGCGCCGTAGACGGAAAGCTCCGGCGCGTCGGGGTGAATTTTCGCCACCATCACATCCCGGAAATGGCCGAGGAGCTCCGTCATCACCGCGGAAGGCTCCTTCCCGTCTTGCAGGATGGCGGAAAATTCCGAGAGCGCCGCGCCGCTTTCCCGGCGGAGCACGTGACCCGCCAGCGACAGGATGCGGTCTTTCCCGGTGAGGCCCAGCAGGTCGTACACCATGGCCGCCGTGAGGGGCCTGCCGCCCGCCGCGCCGGAGCACTGGTCGAGGAGGGACAGGGCGTCCCGCAGGCCCCCTTCGGCGCGGACGGCGATGAGATCCGCCGCATCCTCCTCGAGGGCAAAGCCGCTCTGCTCCGCCACATAGCGCAGATGGCGGCTGATGTCTTCCGCGGCAATGCGCCGGAATTCGTAGCGCTGGCACCGGGAGAGGATCGTGAGGGGGATCTTCTCCGGCTCCGTCGTGGCGAGGATGAACAGCACGTGGGACGGCGGCTCCTCGAGCGTTTTCAGGAGCGCGTTGAACGCTTCCTTCGTGAGCATGTGCACTTCGTCGATGATGTACACTTTCTTCCGGCACACCGTGGGGAGCGACCGCACGGACTCCTTCAGGGCGCGGATCTCCTCGATGCCCCGGTTCGACGCGGCGTCGATTTCATACACGTCGAGCGACGCGCCGCTCGTGATCTCCTCACAGGTGCGGCAGGCGTTGCACGGGTCCGCGCCGCGGCGGCATTCGCAGTTCACCGCCTTGGCGAGGATCTTCGCCATGCTCGTCTTTCCCGTGCCCCGCGGGCCGGAAAAAAGATAGGCGTGGGCGAGCCGGTCCTCCGTGACCGCCCGGCTGAGCGGCACGGAAATATGCTTCTGCCCCACCACTTCGGAAAACGTCTGGGGCCGCCACTTGCGGTACAGTGCGAGATAGGCCATGAAAAATTCCTCTTTCCGCATAGAAAAAATCTGCAGTCCTCATTTATGACAGCCCCCAGGATGCACCGTGGCACATGAAACGGTCCACTTACTGCTGCTTCCTCTCGGACCTGACAGGGTTCATGGGATTTCATTGCACGGGGCCCGGAGACTGCCATAAATCAGAACTGCAGAGCCATGTACAAGTATTATACAATACAATGCCCGGATTTCCAAATGGCGTTTCCCGGAAAAAAGGAGACGTCCGCGTCCGCGGTGGAACGTCTGGAGCGCGGGCCGGCGCTTTTGACGGAGGAAAAATAAAAAAGCATATGTCGTTTCTCATATAGAGTGCGCTCTTTGTGCGGAATGCGCATTGTCGTAGACGCTTAATTGCGCGGTATGGTACAATGCAGGTAATCCCATCGTATATGGATAAAGAAAAGGAGAACAACATGGAATACCGCATCGAACACGACACCCTCGGCGAAGTGAAAGTCCCGGCGAACCGGAAGTGGGGCGCGCAGACCCAGCGCTCGTACGACAATTTCCGCATCGGCCGGCGCATGCCCATGGAGATCATCTATGCTTTTGCCGTGATGAAGAAATGCGCCGCTCAGGCGAACCGCGAGCTCGTGGGGCTCGACGCGGACAAAGCGGCGGCCATCTGCGAGAGCTGCGACGAGATCCTCGCCGGGCAGTGGGACGCGGAGTTCCCCCTCGTGATTTACCAGACCGGATCGGGCACGCAGAGCAATATGAACCTGAACGAAGTCATCGCCCATCTGGCCAATGAAAAACTCGCTGCCAGAGGCATCGACAAAAAAGTCCATCCCAACGACGACGTGAACAAGTCCCAGTCGTCCAACGACACCTTCCCTGCGGCCATGCACATCGCGGCGGTGAAGGCGCTTCACGAGCAGCTCTACGGCCCGCTGGACGCGCTCATCGACGTATTCGACCGGAAAGCGGAAGACTACCGCGATCTCGTGAAGATTGGCCGCACGCACGTACAGGACGCGGTGCCGCTCACCTTCGGGCAGGAAATTTCCGGCTGGGCGGAAATGCTGAAAAAGTGCCGCGCCATGATTCACGACGGAGAGAAGTACCTGCTCCCGCTCGCGCTCGGCGGCACGGCGGTGGGCACGGGGCTGAACGCGCCGAAAGATTTCGGCCGCCGCGCGGCGGAGCTCATCGCGGAAGAGACGGGCCTGCCCTTTACGGAAGAGGCGAATAAATTCTACGCGCTCACCGGACGGGACAATTTCGTTTTCCTCCACGGCGCGCTCCAGGCCCTCGCCGACGACTGCATGAAATTCGCGGACGATATCCGCCTCCTCGCGAGCGGCCCCCGGTCGGGGCTGGGAGAGATCTCCATCCCGGCCAACGAGCCCGGCTCGTCCATCATGCCCGGCAAGGTCAATCCCACCCAGTGCGAAGCGCTCACCATGGTGGCCTGCCGCGTGCACGGCAATCAGGCGGTCATTTCCATGGGGGCTTCCCAGGGGCGGTTTGAACTGAACGTGTACGCGCCGGTCATGGCGGACGCCTTCCTCGAATCGGCGGCGCTCCTCGGCGAAGCGATCCACTCCTTCACCATCCACTGCGCGGAAGGCATGGAGCCCATCCGGGAGCGCATGGCGGAGCTGGTGGAAAATTCCCTCATGCTCGTGACGGCGCTCTCCCCGCATATCGGCTACGAAAAAGCAGCGGCCATCTCGAAGAAAGCCTTCGCGGACGGCACCTGCCTCCGGGCGGCGGCGAAAGCGCTCGGCTACGTATCCGAAGAGGACTACGACAAATACGTGCAGCCGGCGGCCATGACGAACCTGGACCGGTAAGTATATCAATTTTGCATGCGTTTCCGCTTATTCATGAGAAAAATGCGGAAAATGCGGAATCCGCCTCCCGGAAAGCGGCGGGCGGACGGAAAAAAGAAACGGCGCGGCGGCGACGGGCGGGAAATGTCCCATGCGGGGCGTCCCGTCCCGATGCGGCCGGCGGAATGGGCGGGCGGAAAGACGGCGGAAAAACGCCGGATTTCCCGACCATTTCGATGAAAATATCGAGGCGGACAGCGCGGCGGCCCGAGGGCCCCGGCGGGACGTCTCTTTTTGCCGTGGCACGAGTGGGACAAGAAACGTCCAGCAGGACGGCTCTTCTTCTGTAATGATTTTGTTTGTGTTACAATAATTGAGTTGATACAGAACGCAATGACTGCGCGCAGGAAGAGAGCCGCCTTTCAGGGCCGGGTTTCTCATTTCTGGTGCAAAAAGGAGGAGCTATGAGTCGGATCGCCGTTATCGGCAGCTGCAACGTGGATCTCATCGTGGAGGCGGACCGCCGCCCCGGCGCGGGTGAGACCGTCATGGGCCGCCGCCTTGTGATTTCCCCCGGAGGCAAGGGGGCCAATCAGGCCGTGGCCGCCGCCCGCGTGGGCGCGGACGTATGGATGGTGGGATGCGTCGGCGACGACGCGAACGGCCGCCTCATGCGGGAGACCCTCGAACGGGAGGGCGTCCACACCGATTTCGTCCGGACTGTGCCCGGCGTCACCACCGGCACGGCGCACATCACCCTCGCCGAAGGGGACAACAGCATCATCGTCGTGAAAGGGGCGAACGACTGCGTGGACGAAGCGTGCGTCGATGCCGCGTGGGACACGCTCCGCACGTGCGACATGATCCTCCTCCAGCACGAGATTCCCCTGGAGACAAACGGATACGTCATCCGCCGCGCGGCGGAAGCGGGCGTGCCGGTGCTGCTCAATCCCGCGCCCTTCGAAGACGTCCCGGGAGAGCTCCTTGAAAAAGTGACCTACGTCACGCCCAACGAGCACGAAGCGGCGCTCATGTTTCCCGGCCTTTCCCGGGAAGAGATCCTGTCCCGTCCGGCGTGCACCGTGCTCATGACCGTCGGCGCGGACGGCGTCCTCTTCGGAGGAGAAGACGGGCCGGAGACCGTGCCGGGCTTCTCCGTTCCCGTGGTGGACACCACCGGCGCGGGCGATACCTTCAACGGCGCGTTCGCCGCAGCCGTGGGAGAAGGGAAGGCCCTTCGGGACGCGGTGCGCTTCGCCAACGCGGCGGCGGCGCTGTCCATCGGAAAAATCGGCGCGCAGGGCGGCATGCCCCGCCGGGAAGAAGTGGAGGAATTACTCGCATGCAGAAAATCGGAATCCTGAACAGCAATATAGCCAAAGTGCTGGCCGACCTGGGCCACACTGATCAGATCGTCATCGGCGACTGCGGCCTTCCCGTGCCGCAGGGTACTCCGAAAATCGACCTCGCGCTCCGTCTGGGCGAACCGAAATTCATCGACGTCGTCCGCGAAGTGGCGAAATACATGGAAATCCAGAAAATCTACGTCGCTCCCGAGACGGAAAAAGAAAACCCCGCCCAGTGGGCCGCGCTTCACGAAGTCTTCCCGGAAGACAAAGTGGAATGGGCTGTCCTCGACAGCCACGAAACGCTGAAACAGATGGAAAAAGACGCCAAAGCGGTCATCCGCACCGGAGAGATCACTCCCTTCTCCAACGTGGTGCTCGAGTCCGGCGTCATTTTCTGAGAGGCGGATCGACACAGCATAAAGAAGGGAGAGTATTGAGATGGAAATCGACATGAAAGGGATCTGCAAATCCTTCGGCACAAACCAGGTGCTGCGCGGAGTCAATCTGCATCTCCGCTCGGGAGAAGTGCAGGCCCTCATGGGAGAAAACGGCGCGGGGAAATCCACGCTGATGAATATCCTCACGGGCATCCACAAAGCCGACGCGGGCACCATCGAAGTGGACGGCAGGCCCATGGTCTTCCGGAATAACAAAGACGCGGAAGATCACGGCATTGCCTTCATCCATCAGGAGCTGAACATCTGGCCGAACCTGTCCGTGCTGGAAAACCTCTTTCCGGTGAAGCGGCCGAAGACGAGATTCGGCTTCATCGACTTCAGGAAAATGCGGGACATCGCCGAGGCGAAATGCAGGGAAATCGGCATCGAGCTGCCGCTGGACGAAATCGCGGGCAGCTGCTCCGTAGGCCAGCAGCAGATGGTGGAGATCATGCGCAGCCTCCTCCTCGACGCGAAAGTGGTCATCATGGACGAACCCACCGCGGCCCTCACCGAGCGCGAGACCGACCGCCTCTTCGAAGTGATGCGCCAGCTCAAGGCGCAGGGCGTGGCCATCATTTATATTTCTCACCGCATGGAAGAAGTCTTCGGCAACTGCGACACCATCACCGTCATGCGCGACGGCCAGACCATCAGCAGCAAGCCCGTGGGCGAGACCACCATGAGCCAGATCGTCAAGGACATGGTGGGCCGGGAAATCTCCGAATACTACCCCATCCGGTCCGTCACCCCCGGCGAAGAAGTCTTCCGCGTGGAGCACCTCACCCAGCCCGGCGTCTTCGAAGACGTGTCCTTCTCCGTGAAGAAAGGGGAAATCTTCGGCGTGGCCGGCCTCATGGGCGCGGGCCGCACGGAGATCATGCGCGCCCTCTTCGGCGTAGACCCGCACAAGTCCGGCAAAGTCTACCTCCACGGCAAGGAAATCAATATCAAGAATCCCCTTGACGCCATCCGGGAAGGCTTCGGATTCATCACGGAAAACCGGAAAACGGAAGGGCTCATCCTCGATTTCTCCATCCTGAAAAACATCGCCCTCCCCAGCGAAAAGAACTTCGCCAATTTCAACTGCATCAACGCCGAGAAAGAATACCAATTCTGCAAAGTCCTCGCGGACAAGCTCGGCGTGAAGACCACCGACATCTATCAGGAGGCGAAAAACCTCTCCGGCGGCAACCAGCAGAAAGTGGTCATCGCCAAGTGGATCGGGATGCATCCGTCCCTGCTCATCCTGGACGAACCCACCCGAGGCATCGACGTGGGGGCGAAGAAAGACATTTACGACCTCATGAACGAACTCACCGCGGAAGGCGTGTCCATCATCATGGTCTCGTCGGACCTGCCGGAAATCCTCGGCATGTCCGACCGCATCATGGTCATCCACGAAGGCCGCGTGGCGGGCGTTCTTCCCCGGAAAGACGCCTCGCAGGAACGGATCATTACATTGGCAACGGGAGGAGAATAATCCATGAATTCTGCAAAAGCAAAAAATCTGCTGAGGGAAATGGGGCCGCTCATCGGGCTCATCGTCCTCTTTGTCGTCATCGCGGCGCTCAATGACCGGTTCATCTCGCCGTCGAACCTGAGCAACCTGCTCCGCCAGGTCTCCATCAACGCCCTCATTTCCTTCGGCATGACCTTCGTCATCCTCACCGGCGGCATCGACCTGTCCGTAGGGAGCATCCTGGCCCTCTCGAGCGCGCTCCTCGCCAGCATGATCACCTCCGGGATGAATCCGGAAATGGCCGTCGTCTGCGCCGCCGGGATCGGCCTCGTCCTCGGCGCGGTGAACGGCGTCATCGTCGCCTACGGCAAAGTCGCCCCCTTCATCGCGACGCTGGCCACCATGACCATCTACCGCGGCGCGACCCTCGTCTACACGAACGGCAACCCCATCAGCGGCCTCACGGACGACCCGATCTTCACCGGCCTCGGACAGGGAGACGTCATGGGCGTGCCCGTGCCGGCCATCCTCATGTTCATCGCCTTCTTCATCCTGCTCTTCGTCCTGAACAAGACGCCCCTCGGCCGCCAGACCTACGCCGTGGGCGGCAATGAAAAAGTCTCCTACATCGCGGGCATCAAAATCAACCGCGTGAAAATCGTGGCCTACGCCATCACCGGCCTCCTCTGCGCCCTCGCAGGGGCCGTCCTCACCGCGCGCCTCAACTCCGCCCAGCCCACCGCCGGCACCGGCTACGAACTGGACGCCATCGCCGCGGTCGTCCTCGGCGGCACCAGCCTCGCCGGCGGCAAAGGCCGCATCTCCGGCACCCTCATCGGCGCCCTCATCATCGGCACGCTCAACAACGGGCTGAATATCCTCAATGTCTCCAGCTTCTACCAGCAAGTTGTCAAAGGGATCGTTATTTTGCTCGCAGTCCTCATGGACCGTAAAAAACAATAAGGAGGTCGTTTCTCTTGTTGAAAAAAGCAATCATCGCCTGCCTGCTCGGCGCGGCGCTCGTCTCCGCCGCAGGCTGCGGCTCCTCGGATAAGAAAGAAGCCGCTCCCGCTTCCGGTGAAAAGAAAGTCACCGTCGGCTTCGCCGTATCCACCCAGAATAACCCCTTCTTCGTCACCATGGCGAAGAGCGTGGAAGACGCGGCGGCCAAAGCCAACGTGGATGTGAAAATCGTAGACGCCCAGAACGATCCGGCCAAACAGTCCAACGACGTCACCGACCTGATCGAATCCAAAGTGGACGTCCTCATCATCAACCCCGTGGACTCCGCGGCCATCTCCAACTCCGTCATCGCCGCGAACAAGGCGAAAATCCCCGTCATCACCATCGACCGCTCCGCCGATAAAGGCGACGTCGTCACCCACATCGCCTCCAACAACGTGAAAGGCGGTGAAATGGCGGCGGAATACATCGTGCAGAAACTGGGCGAACAGGCTGCCGTAGCGGAACTGGAAGGCATCCCCGGCGCGTCCGCCACCCGTGAACGCGGCGAAGGCTTCCACAACATCGCCGACCAGAAACTGAAAGTCCTCGCGAAGCAGTCCGCCGACTTCGACCGCACCAAGGGCCTCACCGTAGCGGAAAATATCCTCCAGGCGAACCCCGACGTGAAAGCCATCTTCGCGCAGAATGACGAAATGGCTCTCGGCGCCATCGGCGCGGCGAAGAGCGCCTCCAAAGACATCCTCGTCATCGGCTTCGACGGCACCGAAGACGGCGTGAAAGCCGTTCAGGACGGCGACATGGCCGCCACCATCGCCCAGCAGCCCGACAAGATGGGCGAAATCGCCGTCGAGACCGCCCAGAAGATCGTCAAAGGCGAACAGGTGGACAAGAACATCGCCGTCGATCTCAAACTCGTGGAAAAACAGTAATCGCCCGAATATCCCATAGACAACTTGAATCGCCGCGAAAGCGGAAAGCCCCGGTCATCCCGCCGGGGCTTTTGTGTGCGCGGGCGGCGCCCGTCCGGCGCGCCTGTGAAAGAAGACCCTCCGGGGTCTTTTTTGCGCCCGCTTTTGCCTGCCTCGGCGGGCCGCGTCCGCTGCCGGTGCCTCTTGGCAGGGAAATGAGATGATGGCTATTGACATGCGGGCAGGGAAATCTTTACAATAAAAGAAACCATTGACACAAAGGAGGTGAACGTCATGAGCTCCGTCCGTTATGAAGCAGGCCGCATCGGGAAACCCATTCTCCGCATAAGCCGCAGACGGGGGGGGTATGGTACGAATTTCTGATTCCGCTCCCTCGCCGGCAATGACCTGTGAGGGGACTTCTGCATATCCCGGATGTTCCATACGAAGGCTGCTTTTCGAGCGGCCTTTTTTGCGTGCCTTCGACGCGGAGCGCGTGACCCTATGGACATAGCGAGAACCTGCGATCTCTGCGGCCGGCTCTTCACGGCGCACCGGAAGACCCAGCGCTTCTGCTCGAAAGCGTGCCGCCGCCTCGCCTACCGGAAACATCCGAAAGAAGGAGACGGCGAGGGGCCGGCGCTCCGCACCTTCCCCTGCGCGCGGTGCGGCCGCCTCGTCCGCGTGACCGACGAACGCGACCAGCGGCGGAAATTCTGCTCCTCCCACTGCGAGCGCCTCTACTGGAAGCATTCGAAGGAGAAAGCGGAGAAAGAAGTCTGCCGCACGTTCCAGTGCCGGCAGTGCGGCAAAACCGTGACCGTCACCGATCCCCGCTCGCGCCGCCGCGCCTTCTGCAGCGACGCCTGCCGCCTCGTTTGGCAGAAAACAAAACGCCGCGGGAAAGGCGAATGGGAATAAACAGTTTAATCCGGGAACACAGAAAGGAATCCATCATGAAAAAGAAAATTTTGACAAAACAAATCGTACTGGCCCTCGCCATGGCCGGTTTATTCCCCATGGGACAGGCGTGGGCAGGATATTTTGTCGATGGAGAGACTCTACATGTAGATCAAAATTTGGATGCATATCGTAATGAAACAATTGAAGGAAAATATTTAGGGGATTTTAAAGAAATTCATATCACAACAAATAATGATTATGGGTTAAATACTTATAGCGGGCAATTTAATTTGCCTACTACAGATATATATATCAATGTTACAGGGGATAGTTCGCATGAAAATAGGGATGGAGTGAGTTTACGAAACTGGGGATCAACTTTTATTGCTAATAAATATGTGGCACATATTGATGCACCTATTTCTGATGCCTTGAATTTATCACGGGATTCGACAAATCTCTATGCAGAAATTAATGATTTAGATGTTACGGTTGAACGCGGACATGGGATTCGCGCAAATACTGCAAATAGTAATCACTCACCCGCAGATGATAATAATGTTAATCGTATTGTTGTTAATAATCATGCAAAAATTACAATCAATAGCAATAGAAATAGTGATATATCTACACCTACGGCTGTGTTTGCTGGAACAGATTATTGGCGCAAGGGGAAAGGAACAGCTATTGTTGATTTAAAAGGTTCTTCGGAAATTTATCTCAATGGGGAACATAATTATGGTATTTTCGCTGGACGTAATGGTAATATCAATGTGAATAATTTTACGATAATAGCGGAGAAAGATAATTCTGTAGGTATTCGGGCCAGTGGGGAAAGTCTTAATTGGGGAGTTGATTTATCTCCGACAGTATGTGAAAGTACCGTAACGTTGTATGGGGCTAATAATGTTATTACGATGAAAGGTGAAAATAGTCAGGCCATTTATGCTAAAGGTACAGACAAAAATGGAAACAGCAATACGGTAAAATCCGGTGAGAATGGAATTGGTTATCTTTGGGCAAAGGGAAATATTGCGGCAGAGGATTCCGGGGCAATTGTTTTGTCCATGAATAATGCAATGCCAGATGAAGCGAATCCGGATGAAAAGGTTTCCTTCTATTTGAACGGCGCGGCAATGGCGGCCAATGGTGGACGGACGGTTTTAACAAGTACATATGACAACTGGATTACTTCTTCCAATGTAGTTTATACAAGCGGCAGTGTCTTGAATCGGAAAAATGTTGTTTCCGCATTGTATGCGGATAATGGTACCGTTGAACTGTCAGGCGCTTCGAATGTCATCAGTTCGTCTTATGAAAATATGGGAGATAAGAATGGGGAACGCACCATATGGGCTCAAAACGGCGGTACGGTGAACATTTCCGGGCAGACTTCCATCACCGCAGGCAATGCGGATAGCGGAGATGGAAACAGCAAAGGCATCGCTGTCGTAGCGGGAACGGAAAATTGGGGAAGCGGAGAACCGGATTATGATATGGCAGATGACCAGCGCAGCCATGTGAATATTACCTACAATGGCGCAAGCGCTGTGACCGGCGATCTTGTGGCAGGATACGGCGGAGCGGTCAATATCTCCATGAATCCAGTCAGCTCTTTGGATAACGGGGAGGAACAAACGTCTCATTCATTATTTTTGACTGGCAACGCTCTTGCCGGGAACGGCGGCATCCTGAATGTAGAACTCGGCAATGGCGGCCGATGGCAAGGCCGTGCGGACGATTATCAGGAAGCGGATGAAAAAAAGGGCATCACATTTTATAATCCGCAGTTCAGCAATCAGGTCAATGTGGCAGGACAAGTGAATGTGAATCTTGGAACGGGTTCTTATTGGAATGTAACCGGACAGAGCTGGGCTACCAGTCTTACCGGTGAGAATAGTATCATTGATTTGCGCGGCAATGAGACGGGCGGTTATGCGCTTCATGTGGGAAAACTGGAAGGAAATAATCATTTCATTCTGAATTTGAATCATGATGAGCACGCTTTAAGCGATATGTTATATATTGCGGATACAGCAGGCAGCAGTGGTATCCAGACGGTGGAGTTTGCCAATATTGCCGGATGGGAGAATATGGAAAACGGAGAGACACTGCGTTTTGCAACGGTTAATGCGGATACCTCTGAACTTTCTTTTAAGAGCGGAAGTGCTACGAGCCTGGCCTATTTGCGAGGCCGCGGTGTCAGAAATATGGCATTTACCATCAGTAATGAGAGCGTGGATTATTCGGACGACAAAAAGGAAGAAAATGAAAGTTATAATGGAACAGAACTGGGAGATACAAAGCCGGGAAATGAACTGATTGAAGAAAATTACAATGAAGACAACAGTCTGAACTGGTTCCTTACGAAAGACAGCGCCGCAGATGAATTATCAGGCGCGGGACAGACCATCCTCTCCATGTCGAAGGTGAACTACTCCAACGCGGTGTACATGGACCGGCTGAACAAGCGCATGGGCGAGGCGCGGTACATCGAGGGGGACGACGGCCTGTGGGTGCGTCTCCGTCATGACCGCATCGGCAAAGACGACGCCTTCCGCAGCATGAACACCATGTTTGAACTCGGGTACGACTGGCACGCGAAAGGCCAGAAAGACGGCGAGCACCGGCAGGGCGTGGCCTTCGACTATATGCGGGGCACCGCGGACTACAAGAACGTGGCCGGCGACGGGGACGTGCGCCGCGCGGGCGTGTGGCTCTATGATACGTGGCTCGGCGACAAGGGCCACTACTCGGACTACGTGGTGAAGTACGGCCGTCTCTCCAATGATTTCGACATCTACAGCGAACTGGGCGAAAAGATCAGCGGAGACTACGACAACGACGTATGGAGCGTGAGCGCGGAATACGGGCGGAAGAAAGACATCGGAAACGACTGGTACTTCGAACCGCAGGTGCAGGCGCAGTACGCTTATGTGACGAGCGCGGACTACACCACGAGCCAGGGAACGAAAGTGAACCTCGACTCCATCGACAGCCTCATCGGCCGCGCGGGCTTCCGGCTCGGGCGCGACACGAGCGAAGGGAACACGGTGTACTTCAAGGCGGACATCCTGCACGAATTCCTGGGAGACCAGAGCATCCGCGCCATGGACGCGACGGGGACGCTCTCCACGACGTACGAGAACGAAGGCACGTGGTACGACGTGGGCTTCGGCTTCGCGCACAAGATGGGGAAAGACAGCTACGTTTTCCTCGACGTGGAGCACAGCTTCGGGAACGACAACGACGACACGTACCAGATCAATATCGGGCTGAACCGCGCGTTCTGACGGAGAGAAAGAGACCGGGAGACCGGTCTTTTTCCGTGGGGCGCGCCCGGCGGCGTGCGCGGAGGCCCGGAGGATTTCCCGCGGGGGAGAATTGACACGGGCGGGGGTGCGTCATACAATAATAGCATTAAGGAAATCCCGGCGCGTGGATCGGCCCGGGCGGCATTCCCGGAGGCGGACTGCCGCGGGCGGCGTCCGGCACGATGGCAGGTGCTCAGGTTTTCCCGAAAAACTTGACATAAAGGAGAGATGTGTTATGGCAATTCGTTTTTCCAGCACACTGGAAGCAATCAAGGGCTCGGACCTCGGTCCGCTGCTCGCGCTCACCGCAAAGCCGGAGGTCATTTCCTTTGCAGGCGGGCTTCCCGCTCCGGCCACGTTCCCGCTGAAGGAACTGACCGAATGCGCCATCAAAGTCCGTGAAGAAGACGGCGCGGGCGCCATGCAGTACGGCCCCTCCATGGGCTTCATGGGTCTCCGCCAGGCCATCGCCGACCGCATGAACCGCATGTACGGTCCGATGGGCATGGACAAGGTGGACCCGCAGCACATCATGATTACCACGGGCTCCCAGCAGGGCCTCGATATGGTGGGCCGGGTCTTCCTGGACAAGGACGACGTGGTGCTCATCGAAAGTCCGTCCTATCTGGGCGCGATCGGCGCGTTTGAACTGAACCAGCCGAAATTCGTGGAAGTGCCCACGGACGATCAGGGCATGATTCCGGAGGAACTGGAAAAGATCATCCAGACCACGGACCGGATCAAATTCATCTACGCCATCCCGAACTACCAGAACCCGACGGGCATCTGCTGGTCGCTGGAACGGCGCAAAGCGCTGATGGAACTGGCAACGAAGTATGAAATCCCCGTATTTGAAGACAATCCGTACGGCGATCTCCGCTTCGAGGGCGAGGAAATCCCGCCGCTCGTGTCCATGGACCCGAAGCATCTCGTGATGTATTCCGGTACGTTCTCCAAGACGCTCGCTCCGGGCATGCGCCTCGCATGGATCGTGGCGAACGACGAAATCATGGCGAAGCTCGACCTCGTGAAGGGCTCCACCGACCTGTCCACGCCGTGCGTCACCCAGCGGGAATGCGCCATGTACATGACCCATTATCCGTTTGAAGAACACATCAAGGACAACTGCAAACTCTACGCGAAGCGCCGCGACGCCATGTGCGAAGCGATCAAGAAGTATTTCCCGGAAAACGTGAAGTGCACCTATCCGCACGGCGGCCTCTTCCTCTGGGTGGAACTGCCGGAGGATATCGACGCGCGCAAGCTCTTCGCGGCGTGCATCGCGAACAACGTGGCGTACGTACCGGGCGACAGCTTCTTCCCGGCGTCCAAGAAGAAGAATTATTTCCGTCTGAACTTCTCCTACAACGACGTGGATGTCATCGAAGAAGGCATCAAGCGTCTGGGCGAAGCGATCAAAAATTACAAAGCCTGACGGCATGAAAAAGGGCTCCCTGCGGGGAGCCTTTTCTGTTTCTGTGCGGGAGTTCCGGCGGCGCCGGGCCTGTCCCCGACGAAGGCATGAAAAAAGCGGACCGGAGGGTCCGTTTTTTCATGCGCCCGGGCAGGCGATGCGCATCATGTGCTCGATCATGTGATGGAGGGCCTGCGCGGTCTCGCTGCCGGCGGCGCGGTAGTATACTTCTTTGCCTTCGCGGCGGCTCACGATGAGGCCGCCCGCCTTGAGCTGGCGCAGGTGGTGGGAGACGGCGGGGCTCGACATGTCCATCATGGAGGACAGATTGATCACGCATTCTTCGCCGTGGCAGAGGAGCCAGAAGATGCGGAGGCGGCTCCCGTCTCCGAGCTGCCGGAAGATGTCCGCCACGGTCTGGAAGTTGTCCGGACTGGGCATGCGCTGCAATTCGTGTTCGATGGGCTGGCCGTGGTCGTGCGGCAGCTGGATATCCGCCATAGGGGTCCCTCCTTTTTCTATTTCCCTATTTTATCACAGGGGCGGGGAGGGGGAAAAGCGGCTCACGCGTTCAGGTCGGCCAGGCGCTCGAGGAGGCGCAGCGCTTCTTCCAAGCGGGGATTGGGCTCGTCCGTGTGGAGCCCTTCGGCGACGCAGCCCCGGATGTGGGCGCGGAGGATCTCCTGATTGGCCCGGCGGATGATGGCTTCCGCCGCCATGAGCTGGTTGGAAATGTCCACGCAGTACCGGTCTTCGTCGATCATGCGGAGCACGCCGTCCAGCTGGCCCCGGGCGATGCGCACGGAGCGGGCGATGCGCTCTTTGTCCGCTTTCATGCGGCGCGGACCGCTTTGACTTCGTAGCCCGCGCCGGTCACGGCCTGCACGAGGGCTTCGTCGGTGACGGCGCTTTCGCAGGTGACGGCCGCTTCGCCCGCCTCGAGGCTGACGGAGACGCCGGACACGCCGGGGACGGCGGAGAGGGCTTTGGTGACGTGCATGACGCAGTGCTGGCACATCATGCCTTCGATGGTGATGATTTTTTTCATGGGATGTCCTCCTTTGGTTTCTGAAAGGGAAGAGGTGGAAATAGAGGGGGCCGTCTCTGCCGGGGCGGGGGCGCTTTCCGATGCGGAGGCCGCCGCGCAGGAGGGGCGGAAGCGGCGCAGGCGGAGGGCGTTTGTCACGACGAAGACGGAGCTGAAGCTCATGGCGAGGGCGGCGATCATGGGATTGAGCCGCAGGCCGAAGGCGGCGTAGAAGCAGCCCGCCGCGACGGGGATGCCGAGGGCGTTGTAGAAGAAGGCCCAGAAGAGGTTCTGCCGGATATTGCGGATGACCGCCCGGGAGAGCTCCACCGCGCCCGCCGCGTCGAGGAGGTCGCTCCGCATGAGGACGATGTCCGCGGACTCCATGGCCACGTCCGTTCCCGCGCCGATGGCGATGCCCACGTCGGCCCGGGCGAGGGCGGGGGCGTCGTTGATGCCGTCGCCCACCATGGCGGTTTTCTTTCCTTCGGCCTGGAGGCGGCGGATCTCCGCTTCCTTGTCCTGGGGGCGCACATCTGCGATGACCCGGTCCACGCCCACTTCGCGCCCGATGGCTTCGGCGGTCTGCTTTTTGTCGCCCGTGAGGAGCACCACGTCCATGCCGAGCGCATGGAACGCGTCCACCGCGCGGCGGCTCGTGGGCTTCACTTCGTCCGCGCAGGCGATGAGCCCGAGGAGGCGGCCGTCCAGCGCGAAGAAGAGAGGCGTCCGGCCTTGCCGGGCGAGCGCTTCCGCGGCTTCGGCGGCGTCTTCGCAGGGGATGCCGTGGGCGTCCATGAGGGCGCGGTTTCCGCCGAGGGCGGGGCGGCCTTCGACGAGGGCGCGGAGGCCCTGTCCGGGGATTTCTTCAAACTGCGCTGCCGGAAGGGGGTGGACGCCCTGCCGCCCGGCTTCAGCCTGCACCGCCGACGCGAGGGGATGGGACGAGAGCGCTTCCAGAGAGGCCGCCGTGCGGAGGAGCGCCTCGGGGGGGACGCCGGGCTCGCAGCGGATGTCCGTCACGGCGGGGCGGCCCTGCGTGACGGTGCCGGTCTTGTCGAGCACCACGGTCCGCACGTCGTGCGCCGCTTCGAGGGCTTCCGCGGATTTCACGAGGATGCCGTGCCGCGCGCCGAGGCCGGTGCCCACCATGATGGCCGTGGGCGTGGCCAGGCCGAGCGCGCACGGGCAGGACACGACGAGCACGGACACCGCCGTGGTGAGGGCGAATTCAAAGTCCGCGCCGAGGGCGAGCCACACCGCGGCGGAGAGGACGGCGACGGCGATGACCGCCGGGACGAAGACGCCCGCCACGCGGTCCGCGAGCTTCGCGATGGGCGCTTTCGAGCTGGTCGCTTCGTCCACGAGGCGGATGATCTGGGCAAGCGCGGTGTCGCTCCCCACTTTGTCCGCGCGCATCTTGAACCAGCCCGCGGTGCTCACCGTCGCGCCGGTCACCGCATCGCCGGGGCGCTTTGCCGCGGGCACGCTCTCGCCGGTCACGGCGGATTCGTCTACGGAGGCGCTGCCCTCGAGGACGACGCCGTCCGCGGGGATGGTCTCGCCGGAGCGCACCACCGCGATGTCTCCCGCGGCGAGCTCTTCTGCGGGGATGACCGTTTCCTGCCCGTCCCGGATGACGCGGGCCGTTTTCGGCGCGAGGTCGAGCAGGGCGTTCACCGCTTCCGACGTGCGCCCTTTCGCGCGGGCTTCGAGGAATTTGCCCAGCGTGATGAGCGTGAGGATGGTGCCCGCGCCGTCGAAGTAGAGCTCCCGCGAGAAGGCCTCCGCCGCGGAGAGGTCGCCCGCGCCGAGCGCGAAGGCGATGCGGTAGAGGGCGTACACGCTGTACAGGACGGACGCGCCCGCGCCGAGCACCACGAGGGAGTCCATATTGGGCGCGCCGTGGACGAGCGTCTTCAGACCCTGATGGAAATACGTCCGGTTCAGGAAGAGAATGGGCAGGAGCAGCAGGAACTGGGTGAACGCGTAGGCCATGGCGTGGGACGGGCCGAGAAACGCATCGGGCAGCGGCCAGCCGAGCATGCGCCCCATGGCGAGGTAAAAGAGCGGTACGGCGAAAAGAAACGAGCCGACGGCGCGCTTCCGCATGGCGAGGTACGCCGCGCGCGCCGCGTCCGCCGGAGAAGGGCCCGCCGTCTTCGCCCCGCGGAGGGACGCGCCGTATCCCGCGTCCGCGACAGCCTGTATGATGCGCGCGCTCGTGAGCTGCGCCGGGTCGTACGAGACGGTCATGCTGTTTTTCAGCAGATTCACCGTCACCTCCTGCGCGCCGGGCAGGGCGGAGACGCTCTTTTCCACGCGGGCGGAGCACGCCGCGCAGCTCATGCCGGTCACGTTGTAGGTTTCCTTCATGGAAAATCTCCTTTCCGACATACCCCCAGGGGGTGTGTCTGCTTTCAATATACACCGCTCTCCGCCGTTTGTGAAGGAAGCGGGGAGAAGGAATGTTTCAGAAGAAGCGGGCAGGCGGGCCGCGCCTCTTCTCTGCGTTTATCATAGATGAAGAAGCAACGCGATTCAAGATGCCTGAAAAAATATTTAGCCATACAGAAAATTTTTGCAAAAAGGCTTGACGCCTGCGCCGGATGTGGTATGATAAGGACGACAAGTAAACATTTACTTAATTGTTAAAGAAAACCGGAAAGGGGATTTCCAGATGAAAAAATCGTACAAAATCGACGTGGACTGCGCGAACTGCGCGAACAAGATGGAAGCGGCGGCGCAGAAGACGCCCGGCGTGAAGAACGCGGTGGTGAACTTCATGATGCTGAAGATGAACGTGGAGTTCGAAGAGGGCGCGGACCCGAAGGCGGTCATGCAGGAAGTAAAGAAGAACTGTAAGAAAGTGGAGTCCGACTGCGAGATCTACTGCTGAGGCAGGACGCCGTCTGCGGGCGGCGTTTTATTTATCAGCGACGATATAACGATTAAGCAATCAATTAAAATAAAAGCAAATTTTCTCTTTTTGACAGAAAGGCGTATAATTTCGGTAGAGTCATTGATACATATACCCCTATAGGTATATGAGAAAGGGAAAGAGGATGAACAGGAAACAGAAAATCATGCTGGCGCGCATCCTCGCCGCGGCGGCGCTCATGATCGGGCTGGGCTTCTCGTCCGTGGACGGCGCGCTGCGCTTTGCGCTCTATCTCGTGCCGTACTTCATCATCGGGTATGACATCCTGAAGAAAGCCGTGCGGGGCATCCTGAACGGCCAGATCTTCGACGAGAATTTCCTCATGACCGTGGCGACGGTGGGGGCCATCGCGCTCGCGCTCTACGACCAGAGCGGGGACTACACCGAGGCGGTGGCGGTCATGCTCTTCTACCAGATCGGCGAACTGTTCCAGAGCTACGCCGTGGGCAAGAGCCGACGGAACATCAGCGAACTCATGGACATCCGCCCGGACTACGCGAATATTGAAAAGGACGGGGTCCTCGAAAAGGTGGATCCCGACGAAGTGGAAGTGGGCACGGTCATCGTGGTGCAGCCCGGCGAAAAAATCCCCATCGACGGCGTCGTCGTGGAAGGCGCGTCGGCGCTCAATACGAGCGCGCTCACCGGGGAGAGCCTGCCCCGGGACGTCCAGGCGGGCGACGAGGTCGTCAGCGGCTGCATCAATATGACGGGCGTGCTGAAAGTGAAGACGGAGAAAGAGTTCGGCGAGTCCACCGCGTCGAAGATTCTCGACCTGGTGGAGAACGCGAGCTCCCGCAAGTCCCGGTCGGAAGATTTCATTTCCCGCTTCGCCCGGGTGTATACCCCCGCGGTGTGCGGCGCGGCGCTCGTGCTCGCCCTCCTGCCGCCGCTTGTGCGCATGGGCGCGCTGGGCCTTCCGCCGGAGTGGGACGTGTGGATCTACCGGGCGCTCACTTTCCTCGTCATCAGCTGCCCCTGCGCGCTCGTCATCAGCATTCCGCTCTCCTTCTTCGCCGGCATCGGCGGCGCGAGCAAGGAAGGGGTGCTCGTGAAAGGCTCCAACTATCTGGAGGCGCTCTCGAAAGTGAAAATCGTGGCGTTCGACAAGACGGGCACCCTCACGCAGGGCGTCTTTGAAGTGAACGCCGTCCACCACAGCCCTCTGGCAAGAGAGAAGCTCATCGAATACGCGGCCCTGGCGGAAAGTTTCTCCTCCCATCCCATCAGCCGCAGCCTGCGCAAAGAGTACGGGAAAAAGCCGGACTTCGACCGCGTGTGCGACGTGAAGGAAATCAGCGGGGAAGGCATCCTCGCCACCGTGGACGGGCACCGGGTCATCGCGGGCAACCGCAAGCTCATGAACCGCTTCGGCATTCCTTTCATCCGATGCCACAGCGTGGGCACCATCGTCCACATGGCCATCGACGGCCAGTACGCGGGACACATCGTCATTTCCGATGTCATCAAGCCCCACGCGGAAGAAGCCATCCGCCGGCTCCATCAGGCCGGCGTGGCGCGCACGGTCATGCTCACGGGCGACTCGAAACAAGTGGCCGACGACGTGGCGCGCCGGCTGGGCGTGGACGAAGTGCACAGCGAACTCCTGCCGGCGGATAAAGTGACCGAAGTGGAGCGCCTCCTCGAGAGCCGCAGGCCGAAGGAAAAACTGGCCTTCGTGGGCGACGGCATCAACGACGCCCCCGTGCTGGGCCGGGCCGACGTGGGCATCGCCATGGGAGCCATGGGCTCCGACGCCGCCATCGAAGCGGCCGACGTGGTGCTCATGGACGACGATCCCCTGAAAATTGCCAAAGCCATCCGGATTTCCCGGAAATGCCTGGGCATCGTCTACCAGAATATCGTCGTCGCCATCGGCATAAAGCTCCTCTGCCTCCTTCTCGGCGCGGCGGGGCTCGCCAATATGTGGCTCGCCATCTTCGCCGACGTGGGCGTGATGATCCTCGCCGTGATGAACGCCATCCGCGCGCTCTTTGTGAAAAATCTGTAAAAAGAAAGCCAGTAAAAAAGGCGCTCCCCTTTCCCGGGAAGCGTCTTTTTTGCGCGGTCATTCCTCGACCGTCACCGTCGAGACCGAAGCCGCGCCTTCCGCGCTGAACGTGCCGGATTTCTTATCGTATGTGAGGAGATAATCCTGCGTGGCGCCCGCGTCGTCTGCGAGATGCAGCACCAGATTCTTCTTCTGCACCTCGATCTCCGCCGACGTCCAGCCGCCCTCCACCGACGACGCGTCAAACGCCGTCTTGTATTTGCCGCCGCTGTACGACACGATGAGGCAGCCCGCCGGCGCGCCCGTATCGATCACGTAAAAACGCTGGCCGTTCCCCGTGTTCACCACGGGAAGCACCGACACAAGAGCGCTCTCTCCCAGATCGCCCGCCTGCGTGAGGCAGGGGAGCTGCAGGGCAAACGCGTCCTCGTCCGCTTTGTCCCCGTAAAGGAAATAAAACTCCGCCGACGCCTCCGACGGCGTCACCGCCACACGCAGATACTGCTGCGACGTGAGCGACACCCGCGCGGCCATCGTGCCCGCGCCCTCCGAATAAAAGCGGTTCTCCGCGCCCTCCGTCCAGTCCGCCCGCGCCGAAAGCGGCAGCGCCAGCAGCGCGCACAGCCCCAGAGCCAGAACACGTCTCTTCATGGAAATCCCTCCTTTGTGCTTATTTTTATGTACCTGTCCTCATTATACAAAACTTTGCGGGGGAAAGAAACGAAATGAAAAAAGAATGCGGCGGCCAGGAAGACGCAGGGCAAGAAAGCGGAACCCCTGCAAGGGCGGGGAAAAAACGGGGCCGGGAAGCGGGGCAGGCGGGATGGCGCGTCCCGCCTGATGAGAAAAATTTTCTTACGCAGAGAAAAATCCGCGGCATGATAGATTTACCTCGCGAAGATGCGGGCTGCTTACGGTCAGTAGGATCGAGTGGAAGGGGATGTCACGCCCGGCCCAATGATGCGCAGTCCTTTTGCAGGAAGAGACACCGAATACAATCTACGTCATCCGTGTAGAACATTTTGCCAAATGTATATGCCTACCTCTGCACTGCGTGAGCCCAACCGTCACAAACAAGGGAGCCGCGAAGCGGCGACACAAATCTTCCACGGGCATGCGGGAAAGGTGTGCGAAGGATGTGGGGCCGCACCAGCATACTTTACAGTAAGCACCGCATTTGACACCGCGCGAAGTGCACAGAAACGTTTTGAAATGTGTCTGCCATCGCCCCGCCTGAAACCCAACAGGAAAGCACTGGTGCAGCTCCCCGCCCATTGGAATGGAGCCCGGCCCCGAAGGGGTGAGATTTGACGGCCCGGAGCGCCCGGACGGAATGACTGTCTGAGCGAGCGCAGCGAGCGAGTTTCATTCCGTCAGCGGAGGGCCGCCAAATCTCAGGGCGGAATGACCGGGCGGCGGCCCTTTCTTGGCCGACACTCTTTCCGAGCGGTCGGAAAGAATGTCGGCGACCATGGAATCGCATTCCAAAAATGGAAACAGCCGTAAATCTCGGACACGTACGAATTTGAGTTGTGGGTCCGCAGAATGGGGAGAAAAACGTTTTCATCGTGATGCAGATCCACAGTCCAATGAGACATTACATAGATCCTCACAATGTTGCCCCGCACCGCATTGAGAAAAAAGGAAAAACGTCTTATGACATCCCCCTTATCATTCATCCAGATAGACAGAATAAATGACACGCCGGAAAAAGGAAAAGAAACAACCAGCATACCCTATTTTCTTCATGAGACAGTCTTATGAAGAAAACAGGAAAAACTCCTTGACGCCCCTCCCCGG
>CATVYJ010000010.1 GCA_958348245.1 uncultured Veillonellaceae bacterium
GATAGGAAGCTGCTGATAAAGAGAGAAAGGACATTCAGAAATGGATGTCCTTTTTTATTTGCCCAGAGAGAGGGAAGGTTCCGGCTTTTTTATGCGCCCCGCCTTCCCGCGCAGGGAGACAAAAAATAAAAAGTCTGCC
The DNA here is from genome assembly GCA_958348245.1 of uncultured Veillonellaceae bacterium. GTDB lineage: Bacteria > Bacillota > Negativicutes > Veillonellales > Dialisteraceae > UBA1822. The sequence continues at coordinate 140 of CATVYJ010000010.1, forward strand.
CTGTCAAAAAAGCCGTGACGAAAAGGGACGGCCTTCCTGTATACTGAGAGGCAAATCATACAGACATTCACGAAAGGACACTCCCATGGATACAGAACTGGCATTGCAGAAAACCGAAGCCTTTCTTCGCGGATGGTACGAAGAAAGCGCGCCCTTTGAAACCGTGCTGGCCGACGCCGATCCCGTGGAATTCAGTGCCATCGGCGAAGGAAGCCGCATGTTCTTCGACTCCCTTGAAAGCGTGCGCAAATGGTGGACGCGGGAACACATGGACCAGCGCCCCTCCCGCTGCCTGACCGGTCTGACCAGCTCCGCCGTGCCGCTGAAAGACGCCGCGCTCGTCCTCGCCCGGTGGCAGTACGCCGAAGGGGCCGTCATGCGCCGCCAGCGCGCCACCTTCCTCTGGACAGCCCCCTTCGGCCGCCTCCGCCTCGTGCACCTCCACATCTCCCAGCCCTGGGAAATCCTCTGGGGCCGGGAAAACTTCCCCGTCACCGTGGGCCGCATGAACTACGAATATGTCACCGGGACTCTCGAAGACGAGGAAAATACGCCCCTGCCCCGCGTGCCTGCCCGCCAGCTCCGCGTCCTGCGCTGCCTCCGGGACGGCATGACCTACGAAGAAACCGGCGAGCTGCTCTCCCTCAGTCCCCGCACCGTCCGCTACTACGTGAACGAACTCATCCACCGTTTCCGCGTGGAAAACCGCGCCCAGCTCATCGCCGCGAGCGAACGCCTCGAAGCTGAAATGCCGCGCGGAGAAAGAGAGGAACAGCCATGAAACCCATCCAGTTCTGCCGCAGAGCCAAAGCCCTCGCCCGCGCCCTCATCCGCGGGTGGTACGAAAAAACACAGCCTGCCGACGCCCTCGCATGCCTCGCCGACCCCGCCCGCCTCACATGGATCGGCGCCGCAGCCGACGAATACTTCGACCAGCCCCTCTCCCTCCCGGAACCCTCCGACCTCCAGCACCGGCAGGACGACCTCCCCGCCCTCATCGTGGAAGAAGACGGCTGGCACTTCACCCTGCTCGACAGCGGCCTCGCCCTCGTCTACGGGCGCTACCGCCTCCGCACCGCCCCCGACAGCGGCCTCATCCTCAGCGAAATGCAGCGCGCCACCCTTCTCGTCGCCGCCGACGGAGACGACGTGCGCCTCATCCACCTCCACGTCTCCACGCCCTCCGGCATCCGCCGCCGCCGGCCCTACGTCTTTCAGGAACGGGAAAGCAGCTTCGAATACATGGGCGAACTCGCCGTCCGCCAGTGGGAAGGCCTCTTCCCCGAACTCACCCGCCGCCAGCAGAAAGTCCTCTACTTCCTCACCCGGGGCCTCTCCTACAAAGAAATCTCCGACATCCTCGGCATCACCCCCCGCACCGTCCGCTACTACGTATCCGAACTGGAACACCGCCTCGGCGCGGCGAACCGGGCCCAGCTCATTATTCTGGCAGAACGGAAAAAACGCACCGGGGGGGGTGTAATCACTCTCTATGGATACGGGCGCGCCTTCAGGCAGGACATCGTCCTGCTTTTTTTTATGAGAAAAATATACTGTCACTCTGGATAATCCTGTCGGGGGGGACGTGAAAAAGAATTATGGAAACTCCTATACTTTTTTCAAATGATTGTCCATACGCTGGACAACGGAAAAAAGGAGGAAACCATATGAAAAAAATGAGTAAAGCGGCCCTCGCCGCAGCCTTTATTCTCACCGTCGGCGCAAGCTTTTCCGCGCAGGCAGTTGATTTAAAGGCTGACAAAATTACTGCACCGAACGGTAGCTTGGAAATCACAGCCGATGAAACGAAGGTGAATGGCAATGCGAATGTAACAGGTGATGCGAATGTAACAGGTGATGCATCGGTTGGTGGAAATCTGACTGCCGGTAGTGCACAGGTAAATGGCAATGCGTTTGTCGATAACGGTTCGAGCCATCTTTATGTGACGGATGGAAACATTCAGTTAAACTCCGGCGCAAACAGCCTGTTTGTCAGCGATAACGGCACAACCGTAGAAGGCGATGCTACGGTGAATAATAACCTGACAGTGAAGGGACAGACCAATCTGGGAACGACCAATGTAGCGGGTGATCTGGATGTCGGTTCTGGAAGTAGCCATCTCTATGTGACGGAGAATGGAGTACAGATTAATAAGGGCGACTCCAGCGCATACTTCGATGAAAACGGAATGACCATCAATAAAGATCTCACTGTACAGGGCACCGTTAGCACGGATGTTATTCAGAGTGCAACGGGAGGAGCCATCACCGTAGATAGTCCGCTCATGGGGACCGAAGGTAACTTTGAAAAAGTGACCGCAGACAGCGTGGATGCCAATACCGTGTCCGGCGCGGAAGGTCAGTTTGGTTCTCTGGAAGTGTCCGGGGATGCTACCGTCGGCGGTACACTGACCGCAGGTACAATTAATGCAACAGAAGGCGACATCGAAAACGTATTCTCCAATAAAGTGGACACAAATGACCTCAACGTCACCAATGACGCAACGGTGGGTGGTCAGCTCAGCGCGGGTTCCATCAGCGCGGCAGGCGGCGATTTCACCGTATCCGAATCCGGCATGATTCAGTCCCAGACGGGCGGCGTCATCGGCGGTGTGACTATTAATAGTGGCAATGTAAAAGCGGAAGGGCAGCTGACCGCAGCAAATGGTCAGTTTGCAGTAGACCGTGATACGGGCAGCATTACTACCGACGGTGCACTGTCCGTAGCGCAGGGCGCAAATATTAACGGTGGTCTGGCCGTAAACGGCGGCGCATCCATCAATGGCGGACTCACCGTAGACGGTACGGACGTCATGGGCAGCATCGCGGACAATGCGGACAAGATTGCGCAGAACACCACTGCCATTGCGAATAACTCCAGCCGCATCAATGCGCTCGACCGCAAAGTCTCCGACCTCGGTGGGGAAATTGATAACGTGGGCGCGATTTCCTCCGCTCTCGCCGGCCTTCATCCGCTCGACTACGACGGCACGGGCTCCAAATTCCAGCTCGCCGCAGCCATGGGCAGCTATGACGGCACGCAGGCCGCAGCCATCGGCGGATTCTATCACTTCAACGAAGATATCATGATGTCCGTAGGCGGCGCGACCTCCTTCGGCGGCGACAACAAGAGCGCCTTCAACGTGGGCCTCTCTTTCCGCGTCGGTCAGGGCAGCTCCGGTAAGCGCGTCAGCAATGACGAAGTGCTCGCTCAGCTCAATGCGATGAACGACAAGATCGCAGCCCTCGAAGCAGAGAACCAGCAGCTCTCCGAAAAAGTCGCGGCCCTCGAAGGCGGCGAAGGCGCGGAAGCGGCCGAAGCCGAATAATCCATCCATCCTTTTACCCTGTCAGGAACCAAAAAGCAGAGGCGCAGGCCCCTGCTTTTTGCATGCCCTTTTTTTCGGCTCCGGCGGCGCGGGCCGGAAAACGGGCCTCTGTCGTCGGGAAACCGTTCTCCCGCATGGGAAGCGGCCCGCACGAACTGCCCGGCGACGACCGACGGGCCCGTGCGATGCGTTTACCGGTATGCCCGCGCGGTTTTGCGCCGCGCCTTACAGCGGCGCCCTTTTGCTGATGTTGCCCCAACAAAAAATGCAGGCCCACATACGGCGAGAAAGTGTTTCAACGTATGCGGGTCTGCTTCGTCTGAAGACAAATAAGAAATCACTGGTGCAGCTCCCCGCCCATTGGAATGGAGCCCGGCCCCGCAGGGGCAAGATTTGACGGCCCGGAGCGCCCGGACGGAATGACTGTCTGAGCGAGCGCAGCGAGCGAGTTTCATTCCGTCAGTGGAGGGCCGTCAAATCTTAGGGCGGAATGACCGGGCGGCGGTCCTTTCTTGGCCGACACTCTTTCCGGGCGGCCGGAAAGAATGTCGGCGACGTTGGAATCGTATTCCAAAGACGGAACCATTCGTGTGTTTCGGATACGTACGGATGGGAGTTGTGCGTCCGCAGAATTGTGAGAAAAACTTTTTCATCGTGATGTGAGCCCTCTGCATCCTGCGAAGAAAGAGACGCGCAGTCCCCACGCAAAATGAGTGGAAAGGAGAGAATCCTGCGGCATTGGCCATACTGTATTCGGTCAGAAGGGAAGATTTCCTGAAGTGGCATCCAACAGAAAAAGAGCGGCGGTGTGTCGCTCTTTTCTGCATGGAAAATGCATTTTGAATGTCGGATGCCATTTTTTCGTCGGTAAAAGTGGCATGAATGCCATTTTTCCGGCGGAACTTTCGTCGGACGGGAGGGCGGAGGCGGTCAGGGGAGACGGGGCGGGTTCCGTTCGATGTCTTCTTCGGTGTACACGGGGATGCCACGGGCTTTGAGGGCGCGGGCGAGGAGGCCGTCGCCGGGGACGGCGGTGTGGGTGAAGGTGCCGTCGTAGATGCGGCCCGCGCCGCAGGTGGGGCTGCGGGCTTTGAGGACGGCGCAGGCGATGGGCCGCCCTTCGAGGTCGCGGAGGGTCCGGCGTACGCCTTCGCGGTAGAGGGCGGAGAGGTCGCGCCCGTCGGCGGTGACGACGCGGCTCGCGCGGATTTCCACGGGCGGACGGGGCGCGGGGAGGACGGCGGATTCGGGGCAGACGGGGAGGCAGTCTTTCCCGTCGAGGAAGCGGAGGACGGCGGCGCTGCGGTTGTGGCCGCCGTCGTATTTGCAGCGCTGCCCGAGGAGGCAGGCGCTGACGAGGATGAGAGGCATGGGAGCGTTCCTTTCTTCTTTTTCAGGAGAAAAATGTGATTTTTCTGCATTGTATCACGACTCTGGCGTGCGGGCATCTGTATACGCCTTTTATGAAAGCGCGGAGACGGGCCCGTTTCCATTTGTTTCTGCGCGTTGTGCGCAGACGCAAATGGTAAGGTATGCCGGAGCGGGCCCGCATTCTTCGGGAGCCTTTCTCACATGCCTGTGGAAGATTTGCGTTTGTATGCAGGTCGTGAGGCGGCGGGCGCGGGCGTGATATAATAGGAAATACGAATAAGAGAAAGCGGCGGCGCCGCGCAAAGGAGGTCCTGTATATGGCATTGAAAGAGTTTAAGTTTGGTTTCGGTACGGGGTATCAGTCGGTGATGCTTCCGGAGGAGCATATTTCGGATGTCATTGAGGGGAATCCTACGCCGGATGTGGATGTGGAGCAGGCGACGCTGGAGTGCATGCGCCATCCCATCGGGTCCGCGCCGCTGGTGGACGTGGTGAAGCCGGGGGACAAGGTGTGCATCGTGTGCGCGGATGTGACGCGCACGTGGAATCATTCGGATCAGTTTGTGATTCACATTGTGAACGAGCTGAACCGGGGCGGCATTCCGGACGGGGATATATGCATCGTCTTCGCCCAGGGGACGCACCGCGCGCAGACGCCGGAGGAGGATATCCGCGTGGTGGGCGGGGAAGTGGCCCGCCGGATCAGACTGTATCAGCACGACAGCCGGGATAAGGACAATCTGGTGCTGGTGGGGACGACGAAAATCGGCACGCCGGTCTTCATCAATAAGCACGTGGTGGAGGCGGACAAGGTGATCATCGTGGACGGCATCACGACGCACCTGTTTGCGGGCTACGGCGGCGGCCGCAAGCTGATCCTTCCCGGGGTAGCGGGGTGGGATTCCATCCAGATCAATCACTGCCATGCTCTCGCGGATCATTTCGGCGACGGCATCAATCCGCTGACGCGCTCCACGAAGCTGGACCACAATCCGGTGAGCGACGACATGCAGGAAGCGTGCGATATGATTAAGCCGTGCTTCCTCGTGCATTCCATCGTGAATGCGGACGGGAAGATCGGCCGCATGGTGGGCGGCGACCCCTACGAAGCGTGGCTGGAGGGCACGAAAGAGGTGTACCGCATCCAGAAGGTGCCGTTCAAACAGAAGGCGGACGTGAGTTTTGCCTGCGCGGGGGGCTATCCGAAGGACGTGTCGCTCTATCAGGGGTGCAAATGCTACGACCCGGCGGAGTCGGCCACGAAGGAGGGCGGCATCATCATCGCCATCATGGAGGCGTCGGACGTGATGGAGCCGCCGGAATACATGGGGAGCTTCCGCTTCGATACGGAGGAGGCCATGGAGAAGGCGCTCCGGGAGAATTTCACCATCCCGTTCTTTGTGGCGTTCAATCTGTTCTGCATGGCGCACAAGTACACCATCTATCTCGTGACGAAGAAGGAAAATCTGGAAATCACGAAGAAGACGGGACAGATTCCCGTGGCGACGGTGGAGGAAGCGTGGGAGCTGGCGCAGAAGCAGCTCGCCGCGGAGGGCAGGACGGACTACACCATCAATATCATGCCGCACTGCGCGTCCATCGTGCCGACGCTTTCGGAGGAGAAATAATTTTTCCGCAGAGAGGCTCCGGGGAGGGGCCTTTTTCTGTTATAATGAGGGAAATTTTCCAGATTTCCCACAGGAGGCTCACATAGCGATGAAGACCATTTCTTTCGGTTACGGGAAAGGCGTGCAGACGGTGCGCCTTCCGGAGGCGCAGATTCTCGATATCATCGAGGGCAATCCCGCGCCCGCGGCGGACGTGGCGGCGGCGGCGCTCCAGTGCCTCCGCCATCCCACGGGCACGGCGCCGCTGGTGGAGCTGGTGAAGCCCGGGGACAAGGTGTGCATCGTCTGCGCGGACGTGACCCGCGTGTGGAACCGGTCGGACCAGTTTGTGATTCACATTGTGAACGAGCTGAACCGGGCGGGCGTCCCCGACGGGGATATGTGCATCCTCTTCGCGCAGGGGACGCACCGTGCGCACACGGAGGAGGAGAATATCGCGGTCGTCGGGGAGGAAACGGCGCGGCGCATCCGGATGTACCAGCACGACTGCCGCGACCGGGCGAATCTGGTGCGGGTGGGCGTCACGTCCCGGGGCACACCGGTGGAGCTGAACCGCCGCGTGGTGGAGGCGGACAAGGTGATCCTCGTGGACGGCATCACCACGCATCTCTTCGCCGGGTACAGCGCGGGGCGCAAGATGATTCTCCCCGGGGTGGCGAGCTGGGAGGCCATCCAGAAGAACCACTGCCATGCGCTGGCGGACCATTTCGGCGGCGGGGTGAATCCCGCCACGCGGGCGGCGGTGCTGGAGCACAATCCGGTGAGCGACGACATGCAGGAGGCGTGCGACATGGTGAAGCCGTGCTTCCTCGTGCATTCCGTGGTAAACGACGAGGGAGAGATCTGTAAACTCGTGGCGGGCGATCCGCACGAAGCGTGGATGGAAGGGGTGCGCGAAGTGGCGCGCATCCAGAAGGTGACCTACCGCGAGCGGGCGGACGTGACCTTCGGCTGCGCGGGGGGCTACCCGAAGGACATCAACCTGTATCAGGGATGTAAATTTTACGACGCGGCGGCGGAGACCACGAAGCCGGGCGGCGTGATCATCGCCATCGTGGAGTCGCCGGACATCATGGACCCGCCGGCGTTCATGGGGAGCTTCCGCTTCGACACGGAGGCGGATATGGAGCGCGCGCTCCGGGAAGATTTCTCCATTCCCTTCTTCGCGGCGTTCAATCTCTTCTGCCTCGCGCACAAGTACACCATCTACATGGTGACGCGCCGGGAGAATTTCGACCTCGTGCGGAAGACGGGGCAGATCCCCGCGGAGACGGTGGAAGAGGCGTGGGCCATGGCGGAGGCGCAGCTCAGAGAGCGCGGCGTGGACGCGCCCACGGTGAATATCCTGCCCCACGGCGGCAGCGTCATCCCGGCGCTGAAGAAATAATCCGTGCGGCAAAGCAGGCTCGAAAGAGGGCCTGCTTTTTTTGCGCGCTCCGCGCGGGGAAGCGGGCGCGGTGCTTCTCTTTTTTTCATGCGAATGCGGCCCTACATTATTTATCCGTATGTGTCCGAAACATACGAATATTTCCGTTTTTGGAATGCGATTCTAGCGTCGCCGACATTCTTTCCGGCCGCCCCTCTATGGGGGTGTCGCCCAGGAAAGGGCCGCCGCCCGGTCATTCCGCCCTGAGAATTGGCGGCCCTCCGCGGACGGAATGAAACTCGCTCGCTGCGCTCGTTCAGACAGTCATTCCGTCCGGGCGCTCCGGGACGTCAAATCTCACCCCTGCGGGGCCGGGCTCCATTCCAATGGGCGGGGAGCTGCACCAGTGCTTATTTGTGTCGTGCATTTTCAAATGCACATCCCTCATGCTTACCTTAGCCTGCCCCGTTCGGTTCTGCGGGTACCGAAGCGGCTCTTTTTCTCATGGCCGGACGATATCCCGGCGCGGGGCCGGGGAGCGGGTGGGAAGAAGGCCGCACAAATAAAGAGCGGACCCGCACACTTTGCGAATTTTTCACGCGTCTGCCATATGCGCCGCCAGTTCGAGGACTTCTGCAAAGAGAAAAAGGGTATCTCCGCCATAGAAAATCCGCTATGGACGGGAGGTCCTTTTTTCCGTTAGAGTAGAAAAAAGTCCGCGGACTCCGTGTCCGCGCTGCAAGGAGGTTATCACTATGTCATACGCACTCTGGGAGACGCTCCGCACCCTGCGGGACGATTACGAATGGGTGGAGCTTTCTCATTCTCTCAATAACGATACGCCGTACTGGTCCGGCATTCCCGACGGCTCTGTCGCCCTTGGCAGGACGGTTTTCGACTGGGGCAATCCCATGCTGGAATGCCTCATCCAGACGTTCCAGTTCCCCGGACAGTTCGGTACGCACATTGATTTTCCCGCCCATTTCATCAAGGGCGCGGCCCCGTCCGACGCGTTCGGCACGGAGCACATGGCGTATCCGCTGTGTGTCATCGACGTGACGGCCAAGGTGAAAGAGGATATGCATTACGCCGTCACCGTGGACGACATCCGGGCGTACGAAGCGCAGTACGGCCCCATCCCGGACGGCGCGTTCGTGGCGCTCCGCACGGACTGGAGCCGGCACTGGCCCGATATGGACGCCATGTCCGGCATCGCGGAAGACGGGAGCGAAAATTTCCCCGGCTGGTCGCTCCCGGCCCTGCGCTACATTTACGAAACGCGGAACGCCGCCGCAAACGGCCACGAGACCTTCGACACGGACGCTTCCGCCGAAGCGGCGAAGGCGGGAGACCTGGCATGCGAGCGCTATGTTCTCGCCAAAGGCAAAGTGCAGATCGAAGTGCTGTGTCATCTGGACCGGGTGGCCCCCGCCGGCGCGCTCCTCTTCGCCGCATGGCCCCGCATCGAAGGGGCGACCGGCCTGCCCGCCCGGGTCTTCGCCATCACGCCGAAGCGTTGAGCCTCCGGCGGCATGAAGCGGCTTCCGCGCCGCTTTTTTGCGTGCGGGCGATTTCCGCCGCGCATGATAGAATGAGGACAGAAGACACGAAAGGAGTGGGAGCGATGCGGCGGCTTTTGTGGTGCGCGGCGCTGTGGGCGCTGCCTCTGACGGCGCAGGCGATGGATTCTGCCACGCTGCTGGGGCATCCCGCGCGGTATCGGGTGCTCTATGCGGACGAGACGGAGGCGGTGTACGCGGACATGGACACGGTGCGGCGGACTATGCGCGGGGGACGCTGGCGGCGAATGTCCAGCGCTACGACGCGCGGATTTACGGCGATTTGACGGCGCGCACGTACCGCGTGGAGAAAAAGCTCCGCGAGGTGTACGACCGGGAGGGGCGGGTCATCGGCGGGCCGGCGTGGTGCGGTCCCCTGTCCCTGACGGGGGCGGCGCCGCTTTTCGTGAACCTGTACCGCGCGGCGGCGCGGACATAGGCGGGATATATGGCCAATATGCATGAGATATATGCATAACTATGCAGAAAACATCTTGACGGAATGCATGGGGACTGGTAGGATAGGCGTAAGCTTTTACAGATGTTTCACAGCGGTGAAGCGATGTTCTTCCTGTAAGAGCCGGGGAAAAGATGCCGCAGCGGCGCAGAGGAAACAAGGCCACTCTTGCCGGATGCTTCGGCGGACGCTCCCTCGAAAGAAGGACGACATTTCCAAAGGAGCGAAGAAAGCATGAAAAAAATTCTCGCAATGGCAGCAGTCGCTGCTCTCGCCGCAGGCGCATCCGCCTACGCGGCAAACCCCTTCTCCGATGTGTCCACCTCCGACTGGGCGTATCAGGCAGTGTCCGATCTCTCCGATCAGGGCATCGTAGAAGGCTATCCGGACGGCACCTTCAAGGGCCAGACGAACATCACCCGCTACGAAATGGCGCAGATCGTAGCCCGCCTGATGGCGAAAGAAGACCAGTACAATGCGGAACAGCGCGCCACCATCGACAAACTGGCTGCTGAATACGCAGACGAACTGGACAGCCTCGGCGTACGCGTAAGCAACCTCGAAAAGAAAGTGGGCAACATCTCCTGGAGCGGCGATGCCCGTATGCGTTACCAGAAATTCACCAATGGCGATGATTCCTGGAACGGCCGTGTCCGCATCACTGCGAAGGGCCAGGTCAACGACAGCACCACCGTCGTAGGCCGCTTCACTTCCGGCAACGTGGACTTCAAAGATGACGACAGCGGCAACGTTTCCATGGACCGCATCTACGTGCACCATGAATTCGGCGACAAAGTGGGCCTGACTCTCGGTCGCTATGAAGTCGATATGGGCACGCAGGGCACCTGGCTCTATGGCAATGGCTTTGACGGCGCAGAAGCTCAGATCAACTTCAACGACAACTACAACCTGAAATTCGGTTTCGGCCGCTTCAAAGACGCCAAGGGCTATGAAGATGAGGGTCTGGCTTCCATTTCCGGAGATGAATTCGGCAATGCGGAAGCATTCTACGCACAGGCGAAAGCGAACTTCGGCTTTGCCAAACTGGGCGTAGACTACTACACCACTTCCAGCTTCACGGGGTACTATTCGGATGATACCAAGTACACCGGCGATTCCTCTGTCTGGGGCGTGAACCTCCTCGTACCGGTCAGCGACTTCCGCGTCTTCGGCGACTACTACAAGGATACGGACGCGCAGGGCGATCCGCAGATCTGGGCGGCAGGCCTCGGCTACGGCGCGATGGATCTCAATAAACCGGGCTCCTTCGGCATCGACGTGGCGTACTACGATGTGGAAGAAGGCCTCTATCACTATGGCATGACCGGCCTCGACATCGACGATGCCATTTTCCTCCAGGACGGCAACTTCTGGCTCGCAACCGCTGATGTGGCTGTCATGAAGAACATGTACATCCACGGGGAATGGGCATTCGCTTACGACCGCGACAACAGCTCGGAAGAAGATCTGGGCGACACCTGGGAAATCGCGCTGAACTACGTATTCTAAGATTTCACAGAGAAAAAGACTTCCTTCGGGGAGTCTTTTTTGCGTGCCGGATTTGCGTCATACCGCGCGTTTTCTTTTTCCGCAGCGGATACACGAAAAAGCCCGGAATCGGTTCGGGCCATTGCCGTTCATTCCGCGGCGAGAGATTTCGTGAAGAAGTCCGCCAGCTTGTCCACTGCGGGGCGGACGTACTCCATCTTGTCGTACATGTCGATGTGGGACGCGCCGGGGATGACGTACACTTCCTTGTGCCCCTCGGGGAGCGCCGCGTAGAAGCGGTCGGTCTGCCATTTCGAGTCTGCACGGCTTCCCGCGATGAGAAGGACGGGCTGGGTGAGGAGACGGCTGTTTTCGATGGCGGAGTAGGCCATTTTCGTGGCCTGACTGCGGTAGAGGAATCGGTTGTCCGCGCGGGGATGGTACGCCCGGGCGGTGCGGTAGTATTCGTACCCTTCACGGAAAGAAGGGGCCGTATTTTCGTCCGGCTCGGGGCACATGTAGAGCGTCTTGAGAGGCGCGCCCTGCGCTTCTTTCGTCCGCTGGGCCGCCACGTCTTCGAGGATGCGGATCTGCTCTTCCACGGTGCGTCCGCCGAGCCAGCTCTCGCGGTTCGCCGCGCCGATGTCCGCGGCGGAGACGCCCGCTGCGGCCCGGATGCGCCGTTCCGTGGGGGCCGCGCCGATGACGTAGCCGCCGCCCGCGCAGAGGCCGAGCGCGCCGATACGCCCGGGGTCTACGAAGGAGAGCGTGTCCAGATAGTCGATGGCGTAGCGGATGTCTTCGATGCGTTCGTAAGGCATTTCCGAGTAGTAGGGCTCGCCCCCGCTTTCCCCGGCGTAGGCGGAGTCGAAAGCGAGCGTCACGAAGCCCCGCTGCGCGAGGAGGAAGGCGTAGAGCCCGGAGGACTGCTCCTTCACGCTCCCCGCGGGATGGACGGCGAGGATGGCGGGGTATTTTCTGCTGGCGTCGAAGTCCGGCGGGAGGAAGAGATTGCCCGCGAGGACGATGTGATTGCTCCGGAGGAAAGTGACTTTGCGCACGGTGACGCCCGTGTCCTGCGGGACGGGGGTGACCGTGACGGCTTCGCTGGGGATGACGCCGGGCAGCGTGTCCGCGGCGCGGGCGGCAAGCGGCGAGAGGGCGAGCGCGGCGGCCAGCCCGAGGAGAAGAATACGTTTTTTCATGAGCGGCTCCTTTCTGTCCATTCGTTGGGATTTCCTGTTGTCTGTATTGTAGAAGAAGCGGAACGGGGGAATCAATCTGGATTTCTGCGGCAATCCATAAGGAAATCTGATGGACGGGCCGGGCGGAAGAATTTGGCATGGGTCCATGCGGAATCTGCAAAAAGAGGATTGACAGCGGGAAATGATGTTGTTATACTGGATGATATCTCAAAAAAACACCTGTATCCAATGAGGAACGGGAGCCATGCAAGGGCGCATTGCAGAGAGTCGCTGGGCGGTGAAAAGCGATAGGGACGCGCTTGTATGTACTCGCCCGGGAGTTCTTTTCCTGAACGGAGTAGGGAAAGCGCAGGCCTGCGTTATGGGCTTTGAGTACAATGCAGGGTGGTACCGCGTATGACGCCCCTGCCGGAAGTAAAAACCGGCAGGGCGTTTTTTTATTTCATTTTCAATCTGTTGGAGAGCATGGGGCCGAGGCCTGTCATACATCCAGAAGGAGGCAAGCAGCATGGAAGCGGGAGAAAAACTGAGAGAACGACTATCGCAGGAGGATATCCTCGTCCTGCCGGGCATTTACGACGCGCTCACGGCGAAGATCGCGGTGGCGCAGGGGTTCGACGGACTGGTCATGGGGGGCTATGCCGTAGCGGCGTCCCGTCTGGGCCAGCCTGACGTGGGGTATCTCTCCATGACCGAGATGCGCGACGCGCTGCGCACCATCACCCGCGCGGTGGACGTGCCGGTGGTGGCTGACGGCGATACGGGCTACGGCAATGCGCTCTGCGCGCGGCGCACGTTCCGCGAATTTGAATGGGCCGGCGCGGCGGCGGTGCTCCTCGAGGATCAGGTCTGGCCGAAGCGCTGCGGCCACATGGCGGGCAAGCAGGTGGTGGACGCGGAGCTCCACGCGAAGAAGCTCCGCGCCGTGGCGGATGACAAGCTCCACGATTCGACCATCCTCATCGCCCGCACGGACAGCCGGGCGGTGTATGGCCTCGACGCGGCCATCGAGCGGGGCAAGCTCTACCTCGACAGCGGGGCGGACGCGCTCTTCATCGAAGCGCCCCAGAGCGTGGAAGAGCTGGAGACCATCGGCAAAGCCTTCCCGGACACGATCCTCGTGGCGAACATGATCGAAGGAGGCCGCACGCCGAACCTCACGGCGAAAGATCTGCAGGACATGGGCTTCGACATCGTGTTCTGGCCGTGCACGGCGGTGTACTCCATCACGAAGGCGTTCTCGGAGATCATGCACGCGCTCCGGACGGACGGCAATACGCGGAATGTGGAAGACCGGATGATGCATTTCAGCGAGTTCAATCATTTCATCGGGCTCGACGCGTACAACGAGCTGGATAAGAAGTACAAATAAACGCGGGGCGGACCCGCGGAAGCAAGAAAGGATGATTCCCATGAAGACGATGAAAAAGATGACGGCGGCCGCGCTGGCAGCGGCGGTGGTCCTGGCGATGGCGGGCTGCGGCGGCAGCGGCGACAAGGCTCCGGCGGCGAAGGCCGGGGGCGATCAGGCGGTGACGCTGAAGCTGGCGGCGGCGCTCCCCACGAGCCATCCGCTGGTACAGGCCATGGAGCAGCTGAAAACGAAAGCGGCGGAAAAATCCGGCGGCACCATCACCATCAATATTTATCCCGCGGGCCAGCTCTTCAACGATAAGAACATGAATGACGCCCTCATCTCCGGCGGCATCGACATGGGGCTGAATACGGTGGGCCGCTGGGCGTCCATCGTCCCGGCCATGGACGTGTTCGACGTGCCGTTCCTCTTCCCGGGCTATGAAAAGGTCGATCAGGCCATCGACAACGGCCTGGGCGAAAAGCTCGGCGCGGAGCTGGAAAAGAAGGGCGTGCGCCCCCTCATCTGGGCGGACTACGGATTCGTCCAGTTTGCCAACAACGGCAAGCTCATCACGAAGCCGGAAGATTTTGAAGGCATGAAGATCCGCGGATACAGCAAATTCTCCTCGGAGACCATCAAGGCCCTCGGCGCGTCCTCCGTCACCATGGGGGCGAGCGAAGTGTACATGGGCATCCAGCGCGGCACCATCGACGGCCAGACTTCGGGCACCACGGCCATGCGCGACCGCAAGATGTACGAAGTGCTGAAATACATGACCATCACGAACCACGCGTCGCCGGAATTCATCGTGGCCATGAGCGACAAATCCTACAACCAGCTCTCCGACAACCAGAAGAAAGCGCTGAACGAAGCGTGCAAGGAAGTGCAGGACAGCATCCGGGCGAACGCCAAGGCGGAAGACCTGAAAGCGCTGGACGACCTGAAAGAGAAGGGCATGGAAATCTACGTCGTGCCCGAGAGCGAACTCCCCGCCTGGCAGGCCGCGACCCGTCCCGTATGGGATCAGTTCATCGAAGAGACGGGCGACCTGGGCAGAGAACTGGTGGACATCTGCACGAAGCAGTAATCTCCTGAATTTCCAAGAAAGAGTGATCCTTTGAAATCCTTTATCCGCATCTACGACCAGATCGTGGGGCTCGCGACGAAAATCGCCGGCGTCTTCGCAGGGGCGCTGGTGCTCGCGGTGGGCTTCATGATCGTCTATGAAATCATCGCCCGCGGCGTGTTCAATTCCCCCACGGAGTGGGTCACGGAAATCTCCACGTACTGCGTCATCATCGCGGGCTTCCTCGGCATGGGCGTCACCTACGCGGGGAAGAAACACATCCAGGTGGACATCCTCATTTCGCACCTCTCTCCGAAAGTGCGCTGCTGGATCGAGCTCGTGACGTGCGTGCTGGCGCTCTACTACAGCTACATCTTCGTCGTCGAAGGGTGGGCCATGACCATGCTCTCCATCGCCTTTGACAACCGCGCGCCCACGACGCTCTCCACGCCGCTGTGGATTCCGCAGATTTCCATGCCTATCGGCCTCGCCATTCTGGGGCTCCAGATTTTCGGCACCATTCTCCACGACGCGCAGAAAATCGCCGACGGGCAGTATGAAGAGAAGGAGGGGAACTGAATGCTCGCAGGATTTACCATACTCCTTCTGGTGCTGCTCTTCTCCGGCCTGCCGGTGGCCTTCTCGCTCGGCCTGGGCGGTGTGGCCGGCATGGTGCTCTTCCTCGGAGGCGACGGTGCGCTGGCGCAGCTCCCCATCATCGGATACAAATCTCTCGACGATTTCGTCCTCGTCTCCATCCCGCTGTACATCCTCATGAGCCAGATCCTGCTCACGGGCAAGGTGGGCAACGACCTCTTCGAGCTGGCCAATAAATGGCTCTGCCATCTGCCGGGCGGCCTCGGCATTGCCACGGTCATCGCCTGCGCCATCTTCGCGGCCATCACCGGCTCTTCCGTGGCGTGCGCCGTCACCATCGGATCCATCGCTATCCCGGAAATGCTCGCCCGCGGCTATGACCGCCGCGTCGTCCTCGGCACCGTCGCCGCCGGCGGGACGCTGGGCATCCTCATCCCGCCGTCCATCCCGATGATCCTCTACGGGGCCATCACGGACGAATCGGTGGGCAAGCTCTTCATGTCCGGCGTCGTCCCGGGCGTGCTCCTCATGTTCCTCTTCATCTGCGTCGTGGTCTACTCCTCGCGGAATCTGGAACGGCACGAAGCCGCGCCGTGGCACGAGCGCCTCTCCGCGCTCCGTCAGTCCATCTGGGGCCTGCTGCTCCCGATCATCGTCGTGGGCGGCATCTACACCGGCGTCTTCACCCCCACCGAAGCGGCGGGCGTGGGCACCGTGTACAGTCTCTTCATCACCTTCTTCGTGTACAAGACGCTGAAGCCGAAAGACCTGCCGGCCATCCTGAACGACACGGTGCAGACGAGCTGCATGATCTTCGCCATCATGATCGGCGCGAGCCTCTTCGGCTTCGTCCTCACCATCCTCGACGCGCCGCAGGCTCTCACGAACTGGGTGGCCGGTCTCGATCTGGGCAAGTGGGCGGTCTTCGTGGCCATCAATATCCTGCTCCTCTTCCTGGGGTGCATCCTCGAGTCCATCTCCATCATCTTCATCACCCTGCCGATCCTCTTCCCGCTCATCATGCGGCTGGGCTTCGACCCCATCTGGTTCAACGTGGTGATGCTGCTCAATCTGGAGCTTGCCCTCATCACGCCGCCGGTAGGCATGAACCTCTTCGTTCTGCAGGGCGTCAGCCCCGACAGCAAGATGACCGATATCATCCGCGGCGTCGTGCCCTTCGGATGCATGATGGCTCTCGAAATCCTCATCCTCTGCTTCTTCCCGGAAATCGCCACCTGGCTTCCGAGCGTATTGAAATAAATTCCGAAAAAGTCCGGCTCCGCGCCGGGCTTTTTTTGCGGCGGTGTTCCACGTGGAACAGAGGCGGCGCGGAATGGTTTTTCTCATGCTGTGGAGGCATATTGCCTGGCTGTACGTGTCCGAAACATACGACTGATCCCGTCTTTGGAATACGATTCCAGCGTCGCCGACATTCTTTCCGGCCGCCCGGAAAGAGTGTCGGCCAAGAAAGGGCCGCCGCCCAGTCACTGCGGCCTGAAATTCTGGCTGGTCACTACCCTCCGCGCAACTCGCTCCCTGCGGTCGCTCAAACAGGCGCTCCGGCTGACGCCACCAGCCAGAATTTCTCCCTTCGGGCACCGGCCTCCGTTCCAATGGGCGGGGAGCTGCACCAATGCTCGACTATTGGTTTTCAGGCGGTGCGGATTCACACACAATGCAAAATGGTTCTACTCATTTCGCGCGGACTCAAATGCGGCGCGTACGCGTGAAGTATGCTGGTGCGGGTCCATATCCTTCGCGAGGATTCAACGCATGCCCGTGGAATTTTTGTGTCGCCGCTTCGCGGCTCCCTTGTTTGTTTTGTTTGTGCGCAGGCGGTGAGAAGACAGGCGGGAGATTTTCCATTTATCTCATTTCGTTGGAAGTTTTGTGCCGCACGCTCTGCGTGCATCCCTTGTGCTGTACTCTTATTTCAAAATGAAGCGGCCCCGCATGGGACGAAAAATTTTCTCGTCGTATGTGGGTCCGCTTCTGTGTTTGCGCTACGTGAGCAAAGGGGAGCCGCCGTAAGGCGCGACGCAAAACCGTGCGGGAATACCGGCAAGCGTAGCGCATGGGCCCGGCGCTTATCGCCGGGCAGTTCATGCGGGCCGCTCTTTATTTGTGCGGCCTTCTTCGTATCCGCTCCCCGGCCCCGCGCCGGGATGTCGTCCGGCCATTAGAAAAAGAGACGGTGCGGTTCCCGCAGAACCGCAGGAGGCGGGGCGGGCTGACGCGTCCCGCAGTTTGTACTGTTACGGCGGCATGTCGCTCTGTCGCTTTCCTTCTCGTTGCTTCCGCGCAGGGAATTACAAACTGAGCGGCGGCCCGCCCCGGCGACAGGCTCTTTTTCTACCGGCCGGCAGCTTCTTCCTTTGTTACTTTCCATTCTTCTCTGGAGAAGAAGGAAAGTAATGACTATGGAGCTCATGCTCCTGAAACGGATAGATTCGTATGTTTCGGACACGTACGGATTTGAGCTATGGGGCCGCAGAATTGCAGGAAAAACGATATCATCTCCATGCGGGCCCGCCCTTTTATGGAAAAAAGTTTTCGCCGCGGCGGAAAAGGAATCGTTTTTACGGTACGCGCGTTTTTGTATAATGGAGAAAAGCGCTTTGTAAGAAGGAAGGGAGGCGCGCCATGGAGCGGCGGAAGAGGACGATGTGGCTGCGGGCGGTCGCGGCGGAGAATGAGGCGTGGATCGCCCGCGGCGGCTATGAGGCGGGCGGCGTATTCCACGCGTTTTCGCCGCGCATCCGGGAGGCGGTGTGGTTTCCCGAGGAGACGCAGGCGGCGCTCATCGCGGAGGAAGGGGCGCTGCGCACGGACGCGCGGGCGGAGATGCGCGTGGCGGCCGGGGACTCGATGGCGCATGCCGAGGAGGCGGTGCTGAATTTTGCGGACGCGTACACGCCGGGCGGGGCGTATCTCGCGGGCTCGGCGGCGCAGGAGGAGTGTCTCTGCCGGGAGAGCACGCTCTACGCGTCGCTCGCGTCGGAGGCGGCGGCCCCGATGTACGCGGCGAACCGGGCGCGGCGGGGGCCGGAGTCGGACGGATTTCTGATTTCTCCGTGGGTGGAGATTTTCCGCGCGCCCATGGAGGCGGGGTATGCGCTCCTCCCCGCGCCGCGGGTCTGCGCGGTCGTCACGTGCGCCGCGCCGGACCTGTCGTCGTCGTCCCGGGGCCTGCCGCCGGCGGCGGTGCGGGAGACGGTGCGGCGGCGCATGCGGGCTTTCCTCGCGGCGGCGCGCCGCATGGGGTGCGCTTCGATCACGCTCGGCGCGTGGGGCTGCGGGGTATTCGGCCACGACGCGGCGGATATGGCGGCGGATTTCCATACGGTGCTCGTGGAGGAAAGGTGGCAGTCGCTCTTCCGGCGCGTGACTTTCGCGGTGTACGCGGAGGACGAGGCCGGCCGGTACAATCTGGAGGCGTTCCGCGAAGTCTTCGGCGGTTTCACAACATAAAAAAGCGCTGCTTTCCGCAGCGCACAAAAAAACAGCGTCCGCAGGGGAGGCTGTTTTCCTTTTTATTCTTCTTCGGGCGCGCCCTTGTAGAAGACCACGTCGGAGAGGGGCTTCCGCGGGGTGGGCGGCACGTCTTTGTCGGTGTAGCCGAGGGCCATGGCGGCCACCGGCTCGCCTTCCACGCCGAGGAATTCTTTCAGCTCGTGATAGGCGAAGTAGATGTCGCAGGTCCAAACGCTGCCGATGCCGTTGTCCGTGGCGGCGAGGGCGATATTCTGCATGGCCGCGGCGACGGACTGGATGTCGCTCGATTCTTTCAGGGCTTCGGCGGTGTCTTTTTCGTAGTCCAGCGCGTAGCCGAGGGCGTTCATGGCGAAGATGAGGCACGGCGCCTGCTCGAGCACGCGGGTGGTGTACACGGCGCTGGGGATGAACTGGGGATATTTGGAAAAGATCCCTTCGCCCGCGCGGTTCTTCCGGATGCCTTCTTTCATGCAGCGGATGACGCCGCGCCGTTCCGGGCCCTGCACGACCACGAAGCGCCAGGGCTGCTGGTTCTTTTCAGAGGGGGCTTTCGTGCCCGCGGTGAGGATTTCTTCCAGCACGCCGGCGGGAATGTTTTTCTTGATGAAATGACGGATGCTTCTGCGTTTATAGATGGCGTCGATCAATGGACTACGCTCCTTTGCGGAAATTAACACTTGCAATTATAAACAATCACTTACTGTTATGCAAGAAAGATTTGCGGAAAAAATACGGAAAAATCGCGGCGGGCCGGGTTTTTCCGGGAAAAACGGGCGGGGCCGGGTCTGTTATAATGGGAGAGACATTCACAGGAGGTTCATACTATGGGAGGACATCTGGCGGCGGGGCATCTCGCGGCGGCGGCGACCGTGCTGGTGTGGGGGACGACGTTTGTCTCCACGAAGGTGCTGCTCGAGGCGTACGCGCCCATCGATATTCTGTTCACGCGGTTTTTCATCGGCTTCTGCGTGCTGTCTCTCGTGGTGCGGGCGCGCATCCGGTTCCGCCCGTGGCGGGAGGAGCGGCTGTACATGGGGGCGGGGCTCACGGGGGTGACGCTGTATTTTCTTTTTGAAAATATCGCGCTCACCTATACGTACGCGTCGAACGTGGCGCTCATCATGGCGTCCGCGCCGATGCTCACGGCGATCGCGGCGCGGCTCTTTCTGAAGGGGGAGCGCATGGGGCTCTCGTTTGCGGCGGGCTTCCTCTGCGCCATGACGGGCATCGGCCTCATTTCGTTCAGCGGGGCGGAGGAGCTGCATCTGAATCCGCTGGGGGATTTCCTCTCCGTGTGCGGCGCGCTGTCCTGGGCGGCGTATTCCATCCTC
Source organism: uncultured Veillonellaceae bacterium (assembly GCA_958348245.1). Taxonomy (GTDB): domain Bacteria; phylum Bacillota; class Negativicutes; order Veillonellales; family Dialisteraceae; genus UBA1822. Next base: position 20,389 of record CATVYJ010000010.1, read on the forward strand.
ACGAGGAAAATCGGCGCGTTCGGCGAGACGGCGGCGGAGGCCACGCGGCACATCTTTTTCTACGGGCTGCTGTTCATGCTGGCCCCCATGTATGCCTTTGATTTCTGTCCCGGTCTCGAGCGCCTCGCGGACCCGGTGAATCTGGCGAATCTTCTCTTTCTCGGGGTGCTCGCGTCGGCGCTGTGCTTCGTCACGTGGACGTACAGCGTGAAAGCGCTCGGCGCGGTGCCCACGGCGGTGTATCTCTACGCGAGCCCGGTCATCACGGTGGCGTGCGCCGTGCTGATCCTCGGGGAGACCATCACGCCCGCGGCGGGGGCGGGCATCGTGCTCACCATGGCGGGGCTCTTCATTTCCCAGTGGCTGCCCCATCTCCGGAGGGCGTCGTGACGCGCGGGCGCGGGCGGGGCGTCTTCCTCGCCGCGGCGGGGTCGGTCCTGTGGGGCGCGTCGGGCATCGCCGGGCAGTTTCTCCTGCAGGACCGGGCGGTGACGCCGGAGTGGCTGTCCGCGGCGCGCATGATCGGCGCGGGGGTGCTGCTCCTCCTGCTGGACGGGGCGCTCCATGAAGGCGATATTTTTTCCGTCTGGAAAGACCGGCGGGAAGCGGTGCGGCTCCTCCTCTTCGGGGTGCTCGGCATGGTGGGCGTGCAGTACACGTATTTCGCGGCCATTGCGCTCAGCAACGCCGCCACGGCGACCATCCTGCAGTACACCATGCCCATCCTGGTCATCCTCTGGACGGCGTGGACGGAGAGACGACGGCCGGCGGCCCGCGTGCTGGCTGCGCTCGTCCTCGCCGTGGGCGGGGTGGCGCTCCTGGTGACGCGCGGCGCGTGGGGGTCGCTCGCCGTCTCGGAGGCGGCGCTCTTCTGGGGGCTCCTCTCCGCGGCGGGCGCGGCGTTCTATACGGTGCAGCCCCGGGGGCTCATCCGCCGGTGGCGGTCGACGCTCGTGGTGGGCTGGGGCATGCTCGTGGGCGGCCTCTTTCTCTCGCCCATGGCGTCGCTCTTCTCTCCGCCGGGCCTGTGGGACGGGGCGGCCTTCGCGGCGCTCGCCTTCGTGATCGTCTTCGGCACGGCGGCGGCGTTCGCTCTTTACATTTCCAGCGTGGCCTACATCGAGCCCTCCGAGGCGAGCCTGCTCAATTCGCTGGAGCCGCTCTCGTCCATCGCGTTTTCCGTGCTTTTCCTCGGCATGACTTTCGGCGGGGCGGAACTCTTCGGCGCGGCGTGCATCATCGCGGCGGTGCTCGCCGTGACGCGCGCCTGAACGATCCGCACAAAAAAAAGACAGCTCCCTTTTCGGGGCTGCCTTTTTTCATGCCGTCAGAAAGCGCCGTTCAGTTCTTTTTCCGCGTCGCCGGGCTTTGCGAGCCACTTCACGATCTCCGGGTAGGTCTCCTGCATGTGGTACACGAGAAGATTCAGCGTCATGCGGATCATGGCGGGGTCGAAGTGGTCGTCCCGCGCGGCGAGGCACACGTCGAGGTAGAGGCCGCCGTCGGCGTTCATGGCGTACTTGAAGAAAGCGTGCCGCGCGTTCAGGCTGCGGAGAAATTCGAGGAAATCCGCCTCGTCCGCCGCGCCGGGCGTGCGGTCGCCCAGATGGCACCGCACGATGGTGTAGATGCTGTTGTCCGTGATGACCGCCGCGAGGAGCCGGTAGTCGCCCGCGGGGATGGCGGTGATGTAGATCACCGTGTCCGTGTCGTTGCCGAGGGCGCGCTTGTGGAAGAAATTCAGCTTTTCCTGCGCGAAGTATGCGTCGAGCCGTCTGGTTTTTTCATTTTTGAGGAAGGGAATCGGATCAGCCATGGGAGCCTCCTTGTGCATGGGTTGGAAATATGTATTGTATTATAATCGCTGCGCCCGCGGAAAGGAATGGGGCGCTTTTTTATTTCATGAGGATGAGGATGCCGAGGGTGTAATTCACGGCGATGATGGCGGGGCGGATGACTGTCTCCGCGCGCTCTTTGCCGAGGCGGGCGAGGGCGTACGGCGCGGCGGCGGCTCCGGCGATGGTGCCCGCCGTGAGATAGAGGACGAGGGTCCAGTCGAAGCGGCCTACGGAGAGATGCGCCAGAAAGCCCGCCACGGACATGACGGAGATGACCATGACCGACGTGCCCACCGTGCGGAGCGCCGGGCAGTGGAGCTGGAAGAGCGCCGCCGTGACGGGTCCGCCCCCGGAGAGGCCCACCGCGCCGGTCATGAGGCCCGACAGGAGTCCCCACGCCCACGCGGTGAGGCGCTCCTTCGGCGAAAGGGGCGTGGCGGGATCGCGGAAGGCGCGGCCCCGCTGGCGGACGTACGTGTAGAGCATCTGTGTGGAGAGCGCCACGAGGAGCCCGCCGGAGATGAGAAGGTACGCCGACTCGGGAAGGAGCGTGGAGGCGTACGTGCCGAGGACGGTGCCGGCAAGGGCGCTCGCGAGCAGGATGCCCGCCAGGCGGAAGTCCACGTTGCCCGCGCGGATGTGGCCCAGCGCGCCCACGAGGGTGGTGGGGATGACTGTGGCGAGCGACGTGGACGCGGCGAGCTCCGGGGAGACGCCGCAGAGCCCGGTGAGCACGCCCACATAGATGCCGCCTCCTCCGCCGCCGAAGGAAATGACCAGAAATCCCGCGAGAAAGCCCACGAGGGGCAGCAGCTCCACCGGCACGGCACGCGCCTCCTTTCCGTTTTCTCCATTATACCGGGGCGGCGCGTCCGGGGAAAGAGACTGTATTTTAAGAAATTTTCTCAAAATGGCCGCCGTGATATAATACAGACAGCGCCGCTTCTCCGGCGGCAGTAAGGAGGTTTTTTCTATGGAAACATACAGCAGAACGAAGTCGGTATGGCAGCGGCTCTCCGCGGAAGAGCGGAAAGAAGCGCTCGCCTACTGCGAAGGATACAAGGCGTTCCTCGACAGGGCGCGCACGGAGCGCCTCGCCGCATCGGAAGCCATCGCCCGCGCGGAAGCGGCGGGATTCCGCCCCGTGTACGACATGACGGAGCTCAAGCCCGGCGACAAGGTGTACTGGAACCAGAAGGGCAAATCGGTGATCCTCGCGGTGATCGGCACGGAGCCCGTGCACAGCGGCATCAAGATCGTGGGCTCCCACATCGACGCGCCGCGCCTCGACCTGAAGGCGAACCCCGTGCACGAAGCGGACGGCATCGTCTATTTCCGCACCCATTACTACGGGGGCATCAAGAAATACCAGTGGACCTGCGTGCCGCTGGCGCTGTGCGGCGTGGTGTACACGAAGGACGGAAAGAAAGTGGACATCAACATCGGCATGAAAGACGACGATCCCATTTTCTACATCACGGACCTTCTCATCCACATGGCGCAGGACCAGATGAAGAAGACCCTCGCCGACGGCGTCACGGGCGAGCAGCTCCAGGCGGTGATCGGTACGAACGCCGACGAAGACCAGACGCCGAAGGAAGCGATCATGCAGTTCCTCAAAGACACGTACGGCATCGAAGAGGAAGACTTCGCCGCGGCGGAGCTGGAGCTCGTGCCGGCCATGAAGAGCCGCGACGTGGGCTTCGACCGTTCGCTCATCGCGGCCTACGGCCAGGACGACCGGGTGTGCTCCTACGCGAATCTGGAAGCCATCCTCCACGCCGCGCCGGGCGCGAAGACCCAGGCGGCGCTCCTCACGGACAAGGAGGAAATCGGCTCGTACGGCAACACGGGCATGGAGTCTTCCTACTTCGTGAAATTCGTGATGAAGCTCCTCGCCCTGCAGGGCCGGGGCTCCCTCCTCGATTTCTACGAAACGATGGAAGCGAGCGAAATGCTCTCCGCCGATGTGAACAGCTGCCTCGACCCCATGTTCCCGGAAGTGTCGGAAAAGGATAACTCGGCCCTTCTCGGCTACGGCATCTCCCTCACGAAGTACGGCGGCGCCCGGGGCAAGGCGGGCAGCAACGACGCGAACGCGGAATTCCTGCAGAAGGTGCGCACCATTTTCAACGACGCGGGCGTGGCCTGGCAGATCGGCGAGCTCGGCAAGGTCGATCAGGGCGGCGGCGGCACCATCGCCTTCATGATGGCGAACTGGGGCGCGGAAGTGGTGGACTGCGGCACGGCCATGCTCTCCATGCACGCGCCGTACGACCTCCTCTCCAAGGCGGACGCGTACGAGACGTACAAAGCGTACAAAGCGTTCTTTGAAAGCAAATAAACACGCGCAAAAAGACCGGCTCCCTTCGCGGGACGACCGGTCTTTTTTGTATCCAGTTTTCAGAACATCAGAGGGACGCGCCCAGGGCCCGGGCAGCGGCGAGCTCCTGCCGGCCCGCGATGTCGCCGGGCTGGGTCACGCCGCCGCAGAGAATTTTGCCGCGGCTCGTCCAGCCCATGTGGCGCTCCAGATGGTTGTACCAGTATTCCGCCTCGTCGAAGCCGTGCCCTTCCGCCGCCATGAGGAGCACCGTCTCCTTTACGGGGTTCGCGTAGTCTTCATTGCATTCCGCAACGGCGAAGAGGCGGTCGAAGGCGAGCTTCAGGAGACCGCTCACGGACCAGTAGTACACGGGCGACGCGAGGACCACCACGTCCGCCGCGCGGTACGCGGGATAGATTGTTTCCATGTCGTCCCGCTGCACGCACGGATGGGCCGGGTCTTTTCCGCCGCCCCAGCAGCCGCGGCACGGGCGGATATGCATGCCCGCGAGAAACACCTCCGTCACTTCGTGTCCCGCGCTCTCCGCGCCTTTCGCGAAAGCCTGCACGAGGCAGGACGTATTGCCCGCCTTCCGGGGCGAGCCGTTCAGAATGAGAATGCGCTTCTTCATGGATGCCTCCTTACAGCGCCTGATAGAGTTTGGCGAGGATTTTCCACCGGCCGTCCACGCGCATGAGTTCGTGGTAGTCCACGTAGTCTACGCCGTGGCAGTTCTTCATGACCACGCGCCCCACGGCGGTGTCGCCCGCGATGTCCAGCACGTCCGCGTGATAAGATCCACCCTGCGCCGGGCCGTACTGGCGGAAGAGCTCGTACAGCGCTTCGATGGAGCCGAAGACCGGCGCGCCCAGTCCCGTGCCGTTCATGACGGCTTTCTCGTGAAAGAGAGGGCGCACGGCCGCTTCGTCCGCGGCGAGGCTTTCCCGGGCGTACGTCTCGAGCACGTCCCTCACGCCGCCGTAGTCCGCCGTGAGGAACGGATACGCGCCGTCCAGCTGACAGTACACCTTCGCCACGATGAGCCACCGGCCGTCCACCTTCATCATTTCATGATAATCCACGAAATCTTTACCGTGCCAGCCCTGAATGACACAGCGGCCCAAAGCGGTCGCTTCCGTTATGTCCAGCACGTCCACGCGGTACGTCCCCTCCGTGGGGCCCACCTGCCGGAACAGCTCGTACAGTGCCTCGACAGGGCCGAACACCGGAGGCTCGCCGCCGCCGCAGCCGTTCATGACTGCTTTCTCATGAAACACCGTCTTCACTGCGGGAATGTTTGCCGCGCAGCCTTCGCGGCAGTACGTGTCCAGCGCCGTGAGCGCCGCGTCGTATTCTTTCGGGTCGATGAAAGGCATGGCGCTCACGCTTTCTGGATGGTATTGGAATTCTGGTTGTACGCTTTCGCCACGCACTTCCATTCGCCGTCGATTTTCAGGAGCAGCAGCACGTCCGTGAAGTCAATGCGTCCGCTCCAGCCTTCTTCGAGGACCCGCGCCGCGGCGAGCGTCTCCTCTACGAAGAGCACGTCCACGCGCCCTTTGAAGTGCGCGCCCCCGGAGACGGTGTCCACATTGTGATAGAACTGCTCGATGGAGCCGCGCTCCAGCCGGCCGTCGAGAAATCCGAACAGCACCGCGTCGTCCGTGAAGAGTTCCTTCGCGTACGCGCTGTTTCCTTCGGCGACGGACCGTACAAATTTCATGGCCGCCTGTTCGACCGCTTCGTATTCTGCAATAGATGCTCTCATGATTCTGCCTCCTTGTGTGACCGATGTGGAAATTGACGGGACGTCCTCTTTCCTCTATAATCGCAGGAAAGAGAATATCCGGCAAGTACGCACAATAAAGTGCGGTACTTACGAAAAGGAAAGCGTAAAGGAGGCAGCATGGCGGAGCGGCGCATTGCGGACGAGGCGCTGAATCAGACGGGATTCAGCTACACCCTGTCCCTCATTCAGGGGAAATACAAAATGACCATTCTCTACACGCTCATGGAGTTCGGCGTGGTGCGGTTCAACGAAATGAAGCGCTACATCGGGGGCATCTCGTACAAGACGCTCTCCGCGGCGCTGAAGGAGCTCGAGGCGGACGGGCTCGTGCACCGCGAGGAGTACCCCCAGATCCCGCCGAAGGTGGAGTACAGCCTCACCGAGACGGGCCGCTCCCTCATGCCCATCCTGGACGGCATGTGCGAATGGGGGGACCGGCACCGCCCGTGACCTTGCCCCGCCGCAGCGGGTGTGCTACAATAAAACGGACATCAACATTGGCCGCCGGGTCAATGAAGAGAAGCGCTTCGCCGCGTATCGTCAGGCCATAGAAGATACGCGGGCGGGCGCTTTTTTGTCTGGAAAGGAGAATGGATATGGGTTCTGCATGGTTGGATCTGCTTGTGGCGGGGCTGCTCGAAGTGGCGTGGTCCGTCTGTCTCAAGGAATCGCACGGCTTTGCCCGCCTGCCCTGGACGGCGGCGACCCTTCTGGGGATGCTGGCGAGCTTCTGGTTTCTCGCGCAGGCGGTGAAGACGATCCCCCTCGGCACGTCCTACGTGGTGTGGACGGGTATCGGCGCAGCGGGCGCTTTCCTCGCGGGCATCGCGCTCTTCGGCGAGCCGGCGACGCCCGCGCGGTGCTTCTTCGCGGGGCTGCTCCTCTGCGGCATCGTGGGGCTCAAGCTCACCACGCCGTGATTACGGGCGGAGCGTTTTCCGCATCCAGATGTGAGGGCAGTGCTCCTCGGGAAATTCACCGCCCTCCGCGGCGTAGCCGAACTGCTCGTAAAAAGAGCGGGCGTGGGTCTGCGCGGCGAGGCGGACCTCCGTGCCGCCGCAGGCGGCGATCTGCCGCTCCGCTTCGCGTAGGAGCTCCGCCCCGAGGCCCCGGCCGCGGCAGTCCTTCCGCACGGCGAGACGGCCCACGAGGTACGAGGATCCCCCGCCGGGGAAATACCGGCACACCGCGAGCGGCGCGCCGTCCGCGCCGAAGAGGACGAGGTGCACCGCGGTGCGGTCTGTCTCGTCAAATTCGTCGCGGAAGCCCTGCTCCTCCATGAAAATGCGCCGGCGGAGAAACGCCGCTTCAGCGGGAAGCGTGTGATACGTGCGGATGGTGTGCATGGAAACCTCCTGAAAAAAACAGACGCCGCACCGGTCTCTCTGCCGAAGCAGCCCTGACGAAACCGGTTGCGGCGTCCTTCGTGCCTTCCCCCGGGGGAGAAGGCGGACATGCATATGGAATTGGAATGGTTTCACTATATCACGAAGCGGTCCGCGGAGCAAGACGGCGGACAGGAAAAAGAAAGGAGAACGACGATGGAAGAATCTACGTTTCGCGCCATGCGGCGGAAGCGGCAGCAGCTTTCGCGGGAGGACTGTGAGGCGGTGCTGCGCCGGGGGACGCACGGCGTGCTCGCTCTGACGGGCGACGGGGGCTGGCCCTACGCGGTGCCCCTGAGCTATGTGTACGACGGGACGCGGATCTATTTCCACTCCGCGAAAGCGGGGCATAAAATCGACGCGGTGCGGGGAGAGCCCCGGGCGTCGTTCTGCGTGGTGGACGAGGACCGGGTGGTGCCGGAGGAATACACGGCGTATTTCCGGAGCGTCATCTGCTTCGGCACGGTGCGTATTCTCGAGAGCGACGAAGAGAAGCGCGCCGCGCTGGAAGCGCTCGGGAGAAAGTACGCGCCCCGCGATACGCCGGCGGGGCTGGACGCGGCCATCCGCAGGGACTGGCCGGGCGCGGCGGTCCTCGCCATGGACATCGCGCACATGACGGGCAAGGAAGCCATCGAGCTCGTGCGGGCGCGGAAACAGAAATAAAGGAAGCATCCCTCCGGGGATGTTTTTTTCTGCGCGGATTTCCGGAAAACGCGCGTATTTGACAAGACGGGCGCGGGCTTCCGGGGGATAATAAAGAAATGGAAAGGAGGCGCGGCATGCGGAGCGCGGTGTATGACGAAGGGCTCGGGGCGGAAGCGTTCCGGTTCACCGGGATGGCGAGGCCGTTTCCGGCGCATTTTCACGAGGGCTACGTGTTCGGCCTCGTCGAGCGGGGCCTGCGGACGGTGTCCTGCGGCGGGCGGACGCTGGAGGCCGGGCCGGGGACGGTGCTCGTCTTTCATCCCGGCGAGAGCCACAGCTGCCGCGGGGAGGGCGCGCTCGATTACCGGGGGCTCTTCCTGCCGGCGGAGACTTTGGCCCGGTGGACGGGGGACGCCAGGCCGCCCCGCTTTGCGGACAACGGCTTTGCGGAGAAGGCGCTGGCGGAGGCGTTTGCGGCGCTGCACCGGCGGATGATGGCGCGCGCCCCCGAAGCCGCGCGGGAAGAAGCGCGGCTCGCTTTTCTGGCGCGGCTCCTGCCGCACCGGAGGGACGCGGAGGAGGCTCCGGGCCGGGCGGAAGTGGCGCGGGCTCTCGCGTACATGGCGGACCATCTGGCGGAATCCGTGCGCACGGAGGACCTGTGCCGCGCGGCGGGGCTCAGTCGGTCCGCCCTGCTCCGGGCGTTCGTGCGCGAAAAGGGGCTCACGCCGTACCGCGCTGGAGGCGCTCCGCATCGAACGGGCGCGGCGCCTGCTCGCGGCGGGCGCGTCTCCCGCGGAAGCGGCGGCCCGCACGGGCTTTGCGGACCAGAGCCACTTCACGAAGTATTTCACCCGCCTCACGGGGCTCGCGCCCGGGCTGTACGGGGCGCTGTTCCGCGAAGGGGCGCGCCGTGGGTAGCGCGGCGGGTCACGGCCTCGCGGCGCTGACCATCCTCATCTGGGGCACCACGTTCATTTCCACCAAGATCCTGCTCGCGGATTTTGCGCCCGTGGAAATCCTCGTGCTGCGCTTCCTCCTGGGGTATGTCCTCCTCTGGGCGGCCGCGCCGCGCCGTCTCGCTGCGGGCCGGCGGGAGGAGCTCACCTTCGCCGCGGCGGGGCTCTGCGGCATCTGCCTCTACTACCTGCTGGAAAATGTGGCGCTGGTCCATACGAGCGCGTCCCACGTGGGGGTTATTATTTCGCTCGCGCCGTTCTTCACGGCGCTCCTCGCGCGGCGCTTCGCCGGAGCGGACGAACGGGCCGGCGCGGGCTTCTACGCGGGATTTGCCGCGGCGCTGACCGGGGTGGTACTCCTCATGGGCGGCGGCGCGGAGGAAGGGGAGGCGCTCGCGGGCGATCTGCTCGCCGCCGCGGCGGCGCTGGTGTGGGCGGCGTACTCGCTCCTCACGCGGCGCATCAGCCGCTTCGGCTGTCCCGCCATCCCCGCAGTGCGGCGCACCTTTTTCTACGGCCTCTGCTTCATGGCCCCGGCGGCGTGGCTCTCCGGCGCGACGTTTTCTCCGGAGCGGCTCGCGGACCCCGCCGCGGCGGCGCATCTCCTCTATCTCGGCGCGGGGGCGTCGGCGCTGTGCTTCGTCACGTGGAATCAGGCGGTGCGCCTCCTCGGGGCGGTGAAGACCAGCGCCTACATTTACGCCGTGCCGGTCATCACGGTCCTCTCCGCGTCGCTTGTCCTCGGGGAGTCGCTCCCCCTCTCCGGCTGGGCGGGCGTCGTCCTCGTGCTGGGCGGCCTCTTCCTCTCCGAACGGAGCGGCGCGGGCCGGACGAAATGAAAGAGCATCCCTCCGGGGATGTTTTTTTTCTGCGCGCGGCGCGGTTGCATTTCTCCGCGGCCCTGTTATACAATAAATCAGTATTGTCTGAATCAAGTCGGTCAATCCGCAGCGGAGGAACAACATGAAAGAACGGTTTCGCACAGTGCTCTTTGTGGTGGCGCTGGGCATGGTGGGCATGAATATCCACGACCAGGGCCTGCAGATCGGCAACACGCTCATCGGCGTGATGCTCATTGCGGTCTTCGGGGTGAGCTTCTATTTCAAGCGGAAGCGCGCCGCGGAGGAAGCGGCGTCCGCGCGGTCGAAGGAAGCGGAGCGCCGGGCCCGCCGCCGCGCGCGGAAGGCCGCGCAGAAGCAGAAGGCGGCGAAGAAGAAAGAACACGAAGACGCGCGCCGTCAGTAAGGAGATCGTATGAGCAAAAAACACTGGACCGGCGTCGTGACGGATCGCACCGTCCTCTACACGCCGTATCGGATCGTGATGCTGCTGCTGTTCGCGGTGTTCGTCCTGTACGTGGGCGCGAGCTGGTACGCGAACTACACCGCGGGCGAGTATCAGATGCTGGGCTTCCTCGGGGCCATTCAGGCGCTCCTTCTGTGGTACATGGTGAACACGTACACCGCGCGCGCGGAGTACCGCCTCGAAGAGGACAAGCTGGTGATCGTCATCAAGCGGCGCTTCAAGGGCGTGAAGGAGATCCGCCTCGCCTACCACGACATCTTCGGCGTGTACAGTCTGAAGAAGGAAAACCGCAAGGCCATCGAGACCGCCGCGGCGTACTACGCCTATTCCCGTCTGGACAAGCGGCCCATCTGGGTGCTCCTGTACAATTACAACGACGACACGAAGAAGGCGGGACGCATCCTCATGAAGGCGTCGGACGAATTCTGGGAGGCGTTCAAGGCGATCCTCCCGGACCAGATCTGCGTGCCCCAGGCGGAAGTGCTGGGCCACGCGTATAAGCACATGGGCGAAGTGCTCCGCCGGAAAGAAGAAGGCGAGGAGGAAATCGTCTACGTGGACGAGGAAGGCCATGTCATCTCTCCGGAAGAAGTGGCCGACGACGAGTACGAAGTGGTGGACGAAGCGCCGAAGCAGGACGCGGACAAAAAGAAAAAATAAATCGGAAAAGGCACGGCGCGCCCGTGCTTTTTTGCGCGGATTTTTCCCCGCGGCGGCGGGCGGCCGGGCATTCCCGCACGCAGGCGGATGAGATATAATGTAAATTGAATTTTTATGACCAGGAGAGGAGGGCACGCCGTGACGCCGCCGGAAATATTGAAGCGCTTTTTCGGGTACGACAGCTTCCGCCCCGTGCAGGAGGACGTGATCCGCGCCATCCTCGCCGGAGAGGACGTGCTGGCCATCATGCCCACCGGCGCGGGGAAGTCCCTGTGCTTCCAGGTGCCGGCGCTGGCGCTTCCCGCGGGGACGGTGGTCATTTCGCCCCTCATTTCCCTCATGAAGGATCAGGTGGAAGCGCTCGCCGCGGAGGGCGTGCCCGCGTCGTACGTGAACAGCACGGTGCCCGCGGGCGAATCCATCCAGCGCCTGCGCGACCTCTACACGGGGCGGCTGAAGCTCCTCTACATGGCGCCGGAAAAGCTCGAGCCTTCCTATTTCACGGAATGCCTGCGGCAGGTGCCGCTCTCGCTCTTCGTGGTGGACGAGGCGCACTGCGTCTCCCAGTGGGGGCACGATTTCCGCCCGAGCTACCGCCGCATCGACGCCTTCCTCGACACGCTCCCGAAGCGGCCCGTGGTGGCGGCCTTTACGGCGACCGCCACGCCCGTCGTGGAGGAGGACATGAAGCGGAGCCTCCGCCTCGAAGGGGCGCGGGTCTTCCGCACGGGGCTCGACCGGCCGAACCTGTCGTTCCGCGTGGTGCGGGGCGCGGATAAGAAGGAATTTATCCGGGAGTACGCGGCGGCGCACCGCGAGGAGAGCGGCATCGTGTACTGCGCCACGAGGAAGGCCGCGGACGAGGTGTACGAATTTCTCGCCGCGGCGGGATTCCGCGCGGGGCGCTACCACGCGGGCATGACCGACGAAGAGCGGCGGCAGGCGCAGGAGGATTTCTCCTACGACCGGACGCTCGTCATGGCGGCGACGAACGCGTTCGGCATGGGCATCGACAAGAGCAACGTGCGCTACGTCATCCACTACCAGATGCCGAAGAGCCTCGAGGCGTATTATCAGGAAGCGGGCCGCGCGGGGCGGGACGGCGCGGCGGCGGAGTGCATTCTCCTCTACAGCGGGCAGGACGCGGCCATCCAGCGCTATCTCATCGAGCGGAGCGCCCGGGACGAGGAGAAGACCCCCCTCGACTACGAGCGGCTCGCCCGCATGGAGGACTACTGCCGCACCACGGACTGCCTGCGCAATACGATCCTCCGCTATTTCGGCGAAGCGGCGGAGGAGCCCTGCGGGCACTGCGGCAACTGCGAGGCCGCCCGGAGCCGGGTGCGCATCACGGACGAGGCGGCGCTCTTTTTCCGTACGATTGCCGCCACGGGGGAAGCGTTCGGCGCGTCGGTCATCGCGCACATCCTGAAGGGGAGCCGCAGCGAAATCATCCGGAGCCGCCGTCTGGAGGGGTGCCCCACGTACGGCAAACTTTCCGGGCGGAAGACGGGCGATATCCGGGCCGCGGTCGAGCGCTGCGCCGCCGACGGGTGGCTCCGCCGGGAGGGCGGCCAGTACCCCGTGCTGAAGCTCACCGACGCGGCGCGGGACGTGCTGGACGGACGGCGGGAGGTGTACGGCCTGCCCGTGGGCGCGGCGTCGTTCCTGAAAGAGGCGGCCCGGTCGGGGCGGAAACCGCAGGCGGAGGCCCGGGGCGGCCTCTTCGACGCGCTGCGGGCGCTCCGGAAGGCCATCGCCGCGGAGGAGCAGGTGCCGCCCTTCGTGGTCTTTTCCGACGCGACCCTCGAAGACATGGCGGCGCGGAAGCCCCGGTCGCTGGCGGAAATGGGCGAAGTGCGCGGCGTGGGGGCGTTCAAGCTGCGGAAATACGGGCCGCGCTTCCTCGAAGCGGTGAGCGGCGTCCGGGAGGAAGCGCCGGAGCCGCCGACGCCGGAGGCGCGCCCCGCCGGGACGGCCGTCCCCGCGCGGGGGGCGCGCTTCCTCGGCCAGGCGGACAGCGCGGCGGACGAAGCGCGCGTGAAAGAGCTCGTGCGGCTGCTCGCCCTGCGCCAGCAGGCGCTCGTGAAGGCGGGCAGAGCCCGGCGGTGCCACTGCTTCCGGGAAGAGACGCTCCGGGCCATCGCGGTCCGGCGGCCCGCCGGGGAGGCGGAGATGCTCGCCATCCCCGGCGTGGGCCGCTCCCGGTGGGAGCACGTGGGACGCTGGCTGCTGCCGCTCCTGCACGGCGGGGACGGGGAAGTGCCGTCCTGCCTGACCGCGGAGCCGCCGCGCCGGCCGAAGAACGCGGCGGAGAAACAGGAAAACGGCGAACCCCTTTCCACTGCATCGGAAAAACAGGTGAAGGCCGTAGACATGTCCAAAGCATCTGCGAAGCCTGCGGCGCGGCATTTGCCCTCGGAGGGCGGCGCCGTCGCGGCGGAGGCGTTTCTCCTCTACATGGAAAAGGTGCGCCAGCGCCTCGCCCGGCAGGCGGACCTCCCGCCGGAGGCCATCTGTCCCCGGGAGACCCTCGCGGCCATCGCGCAGGGCAGCCGCGCCCCCGGCGGCATGAGCGCGGAGCAGCGCATTCTCTACGGCCCGGCGCTTCTCGCCGCGGCGGACGTATACCGCAAATTATTCTGATTTCCCAAGGAGGAAGCTCCCATGAGCAGTGCAGATACCCAATATTTACAGATCGTCCGGCGCATCCTCGACGAAGGGGCCCTTGGACAGAACCGCACGGGCATGCCCGCGTACAAGCTGCCCCACCAGATCATGCAGTTTGATCTGGAGCGGGAATTTCCCATCCTCACCACGAAATTTGTCGCCTTCAAGACGGCGGTGAAGGAGATCCTCTGGATCTGGCAGAAGCAGTCCAACGACGTGCGCGTCCTCCAGGAATGGGGCTGCCACATCTGGGACGAATGGATGCGTCCGGACGGCACCATCGGCAAAGCGTACGGCTACCAGCTCGCGAAGTATCATCAGGTGGACACGCTCCTCAAGACGCTCAAGGAGGACCCGGAGAGCCGGCGCATGGTGGTCTCCCTGTGGAATATGGAAGACCTGCCGGACATGGCGCTCCAGCCCTGCGCGTTTCTCACCATGTGGGACGTGTCGCAGGACGGCCGGCTGAACTGCATGCTCGTCCAGCGCTCGGGCGACATGGGCCTCGGCGTGCCTTTCAATTTCACCCAGTACGCCGTGCTGGTCCATCTCATCGCGCAGGCGTCGGGGCTGCGTCCGGGACTCTTCACGCACGTCATCAACAACGCCCACATCTACGAAAACCACGCGGCGGCGCTCCGCACGCAGCTCGCGCGCCTGCCGGAGGCGTATCCCGCGCCGCGGCTCGTCATCAATCCGGACGTGACCGATTTCTACGCTTTCCAGCCCGAAGACATTCAGCTCGACAATTACCGGCACTTCGGGAAGCTCCCCATGGAGGTGTCCGTATGAGCCTCACCGTCATCGCCGCCGTCGCGCGAAACGGCGTCATCGGCCGGGACAACCGGCTCATCTGGCATCTGCCGGACGATCTGAAGCGGTTCAAGGCGCTCACCATGGGCCGCGCCATCGTCATGGGGCGGAAGACCTTCGAGAGCCTGCCCAAGGTCCTGCCGGGGCGCGCGCACTACGTGCTCACCGGGCAGCGGGACTACGAAGCGCCCGCGGGCGTGGCGGTTTTTCACTCCGTGGAGGCGCTGCTGGCGGCGCTCCCCGAGGGAGAGAATTTCGTCATCGGCGGCGCCGCGCTCTACGCGGAACTCCTGCCGCATGCGGACAAACTGATGCTCACGGAGATCGACCGGGACTACGAAGGCGACGCAGTCTTCCCCGCTTTCGACAGGAGCGGATGGACCGTGACGGAAGAAGAGGCGGGCGAAGGGGAGATCCCCCACCGGTTCGTCACGTACGTGCGGAAGGGCGCGCCGTGAACGTCCGGGACGCACTCTTCAACGCCGCCGCGGCCGCGCTTTACGCGGCGCTTACGCTCGCCTTCGCGCCCCTCTCCTACGGGCCCGTGCAGGCGCGCCTCTCGGAGTGCATGACGCTCCTCGCCTTTTACAACCGGAAATGGGTGCCCGGCCTCACCGCGGGGTGCTTCCTCGCGAACCTGGCGAGCCCCTTCGGCGCGGCGGACGTCTGTTTCGGCACGGCGGCGACGTTTCTCGCCGTGTGGGCCATGGGGCGCTGCCCGAACGTGTGGGCGGCGTCGCTCTGCCCGGCGCTCGCCAACGGCGTCCTCATCGGGGCGGAGCTCCTGTATCTCGCGGAGATTCCCCGGACGATGGCGGCCTTCCTGCCCGCCGCGCTCTACATCGCCGCGGGGGAAGTCCTGTCCGTCACGGTCTTCGGCACGGCGCTCTTCCGGCTGCTCCTGCGGAACGAGACGCTCCGCCGGTACTTCCGGCCGTGAAGCCGCCCGCCGGCGCGGCGCGCCCGGAGAGATTCTTTCATGAGAAAAAATAATGCATGAAAGATTTCATCTTGATTTTGCAAGAGGTTTGACAAATCGGCGGGGGCGCGCCTAAAATAAACCAACCCGCCGGACGAAGGGCGGGAATTGATCGAAACGAGGCATTGTATCATGAAGCGGTCCGACACTCTGCGGATGACAAGCGCATATTTTGCTTACTTCTTTAGCCGGGGCTATTTCTACGCCGGCTTTTTTGGCTACGCAAAATGTGACACCGCCGCAGTGGACGCACTTCATCGAGGCGCATCGCCCGTCCCGGTCTGAATGTTTTCCGGGGATTGAAGCAGACTCCATCGCGGGTCTGCTTTTTTTATTTACCAGCAGAGGGGGACCATCCAATGATTATCGTCATGAAACCGACCGCATCGAAGGAAAGCGTGGAGCGCGTCATCCAGTGCCTGAAGGCGCGGGGACTCCAGATCGATGAAATTGTAGGCACGCAGAAGACCGTACTGGGCCTCGTGGGCGACACGGCCGCCGTGGACGAGGAGCTGCTCCAGAGCTATGACTGCATCGAGAAGGTCATGCGCGTGCAGGAGCCGTACAAGCGGGCGAGCCGCGCCTTCCATCCCGAGGACAGCGTGATCGACGTGGGCGGCGTGAAAATCGGCGGGAAAAAACTCGCGGTCATCGCCGGGCCGTGCTCCATCGAGACGCCCTTGCAGATCACCGGCGTGGCGAAAGCCGTGGCCGAGGCGGGGGCGGACATCCTCCGGGGCGGCGCGTTCAAGCCGCGCACTTCGCCCTACTCCTTCCAGGGGCTCGGCGAGAAAGGGCTGGACCTCCTGTGCGACGCGGCGGAGGCGGCGCGCCTTCCCGTGGTGACGGAGCTCATGAGCATGGACAAGATCCCGGTCTTCCTCGAAAAGGGCGTGGACCTCATCCAGATCGGCGCGCGGAACATGCAGAATTTCGATCTGCTCAAAGCGGTGGGCCGGCTCAATGTCCCCGTGCTCCTGAAGCGGGGCATGTCCGCCACGCTGGAGGAATGGCTCATGAGCGCGGAGTACATCATGTCCGAGGGCAATCACAACGTCATCCTCTGCGAGCGGGGCATCCGCACCTTCGAGACGGCCACGCGGAATACGCTGGACCTCTCCGCCATTCCCGCCATCAAGCGCATGAGCCACCTGCCCATCATCGTGGACCCGAGCCACGCCACAGGCAAGCGGTGGATGGTGGAGTCCATGGCCATGGCGGCGGTGGCGGCCGGCGCGGACGGCATCATGGTGGAGGTGCACAACGATCCCGAGCACGCCTGGTGCGACGGGGCGCAGTCCATCACGCCCGCCATGTTCGAGGACCTCATGAAGAAATTGAAAACTCTCGCGCCCATCGTAGGCCGGGAGCTGTGAGAAACGCGCCGCGCAGAGAAGCAGAGCAGAAGAGAAGCGCGCGGCGGACAAACCAAAGGAGCAGGGAAGCATGGAAGACAATTTTACCAATCTTACGGCCGCCGTGGTGGGTCTGGGCCTCATGGGCGGCTCGTACGCAAAGCGCCTCACCGCGCTGGGGATGCGCGTCGTCGGCATCGACCGCACGAAAGCGGTGGAGGCGCAGGCCCTCGCGGACGGGGCCATCGCCGCGGCGGGGAAGGCGCATCTCGGGGAAGCGGCGCTTGTCATTTTCGCGACGCCCGAGCGCGTCACGGAAACATTTATACAGGCGCACCGGGACGCGTTCCGTCCGGGCGCGGTGCTCACCGACGCGGCGGGCGTGAAGGACGGCGGGGCGGCGCGCATCGAAGCGCTCCTCCGGGAAGATCTGGACTTCGTATCGGCCCATCCCATGGCGGGGCGGGAAGGCGCGGGCTACGGCCGGTCGTCCCCGGAGATTTTTCAGGGGTGCAGTTATATCCTCGTGCCGTCCGCGCGGAACCGGCCCGGCGCCCTTGCCCTCGTGCGGGCTCTGGCGGCGGCGCTCGGCGCGGCGCGCATCGAGGAGGCCGCGCCGGAGGCGCACGACGCGATCCTCGCCTACACGAGCGGGCTCCCCCACGCGGCGGCCGCGGCGGTCATGGCGAGCGATTCCTGGCGGGAGGACGCAGGGCATTTTGCCGCGGGAGGATTCCGGGACGTGACGCGCATCGCCGATATCAATGCGGCGCTCTGGACGGGGCTGTTTCTGGAAAACCGGGCGAACATGCTCCGCGAGCTGGACCGGTACATGGCGGCGCTGGAGCGGCTCCGCCGGGCGCTCGACGACAGGGACGCGGCGGCGCTGCAGGATTTCCTCACACTGGCGGGAGAACGGAAAAGGAGACTCATCCATGGATAAACTGCATGTGAATCTGGGAAAGGATTCGTACGACATTACGGTGGAGCGGGGGCTGCTCGGCCGCATGGGGCCGCTGGTGCGGCAGGCCCTGCCCGGCGCGGAAAAGATCGCGGTCGTCACGGATGACGTGGTGGACGGGCTCTACGGGGCGCGCTTTGAAGCGGCGCTCCGCGGCGCGGGGTACGACGTGCGGCGCATCGCCGTGCCTCACGGGGAGCGGAGCAAGACCCTCGCCGTCCTGGGGGACGTGCTCGAGGCGATGAGCGCCTTCGGCATGACGCGGAGCGACGCGGTGGCGACCCTCTCCGGGGGCGTGCCGGGGGATCTGGGGGGATTCGCCGCGGCGGTGTACCTCCGGGGCATCCCCTTCGTGCAGGTGCCCACCACCATCCTCGCCCAGATCGACAGCAGCGTGGGCGGCAAGGTGGCGGTGGACCTCCCCAGCGGGAAAAATCTCGCGGGCAATTTCTACCAGCCGAAGGCGGTCCTCATCGACCCGGATCTGGTGCGGACGCTCGACGCGCGGTACGTGCACGACGGCATGGCGGAGGCGGTGAAGTACGGCTGCATCCGGAGCGCCTCCCTCTTTTCGCTCTACGAAACGCTCCGCACGGACGAGGATATTTTCGAGGCGCTGCCGGACATCATCCGGGAATGCTGCCGCATCAAGGCGGAGCTCGTGGAGGAGGACGAGCGGGACAACGGGGCGCGTATGCTCCTCAATTTCGGCCACACCATCGGGCACGCCGTCGAGCGCGAGTATCGCTACGAGACGTACACCCACGGGGAAGCGGTGGCGGCGGGGATGGCGCTCCTCACGCGGCGCACGGAGGCCATGGGCCTCACCGAAGCGGGCACGGCGGACCGCATCGAGCGGGTGCTCCGCGCGCTCCGGCTCCCCGTCTCGGTGGACGCGCCCGCCGCGGCGCTCCTCCCGCACATCGCCCACGACAAGAAAAAGCGCGGGCAGACCATCACATTCGTGGCGCTCCGGCGCATCGGGGAGAGTTTCCTTCTTCCCGTGGAAGGGGCGCGCATTTCCGATTTCGTCAGCACAGGAGCATAATATGGATATCCGCATCATTCCGCGGGCCCTCGCCGGCACGGTGCAGGCCCCGTCGTCGAAGAGCATGACCCACCGGGAGCTCATCTGCGCGGCCCTCGCCGCGGGGGAGAGCGTGGTGGACAACGTGAGCCCCTCGAAGGACATCGAGGCGACGATCCGCTGCATGACCGCGCTGGGCGCGCGCATCGAAGAGACGGCCTCCGCTTATCCCGGGCGGCGGGCGTACCGCACGGCGGGGGGCCTCGCGAAGCAGGAAGGCCCCGTGACCTGCGCCTGCGGGGAGTCGGGCTCGACCCTGCGCTTTCTCATCCCCATCGGGCTCTATTCGGGAAACTGCTGCGTCTTCACCGGAGAAGGACGGCTCGGGGAGCGGCCCCTCGCGCCGTATTTCCGCCTTTTCGACGAGAAGGGCATCGGCTACGCCGCGGCGGACGGCCTGCCTCTTACCGCAGAGGGAACGTTCACGCCGGGGCGGTACGTCCTGCCCGGGGGCGTGAGCTCCCAGTTCTTCTCGGGGCTTCTCTTCGTGCTGCCCCTCCTTCCGGGCGACTCGGAGCTTTGTGCGGCGACGCCCGTCGAGTCGGAGAGCTACATCGGGATGACGGTGGACGCCATGGCGCGGCACGGCGTGCGCGTGGACCGCACGGAGACGGGATGGCGCATCCCCGGCGGGCAGCGCTACCGCCCGGGGCGCTTCGCCGTGGAAGGCGACTGGTCGCAGGGGGCCTTCTGGCTCGCCGCGGGCCTTCTGGGAGAGGACATCGCCGTGACCGGCCTGCCCGCCGCGTCCCCGCAGGGCGACCGGGTCGTCGCGGATATCCTGCGGCGCATGGGCGGCGCGCTGGAGGCGCGGGAGGGCGCGCTTTGCGCCGCCGCTTCGGAGACGCGCGGCACGGTGATCGACGCGGAAGACTGCCCGGACCTCGTGCCCGTGCTGACCGCGCTCGCCGCAGTGTCCCGGGGCCGCACGGAGATCGTGCACGCCGCGCGGGTGCGCCTCAAGGAATGCGACCGCCTGCACGCCATGGCCTCGGAGCTCGCGAAGCTCGGCGCGCGCATCGAAGAAAAGCCGGACGGCCTCGTCGTCGACGGCGTGGAGACACTTTCCGGCGGCGTGGTGGACGGATGGAACGACCACCGCGTGGCCATGGCGCTCGCCGCCGTGTCCGCCCGCTGCGCGGAGCCGCTCACGATCACGGGCGCGGAATGCGTGGCGAAATCGTACCCCGCGTTCTGGCGGGATTTCCGGAGCCTCGGCGGCCTCGCGGAAGAAAGGAACTGACATGAACAGCATCGGCACATTCTGCACGCTCACTATTTACGGCGAATCCCACGGCCCGTCCATCGGGGCGGTGCTGGACGGCCTGCCCGCGGGGGCGGTGATCGACTGGGACGAAGTGCGCCGGGAAATGGCGCGGCGCGCCCCCGGGCGGAGCGCTCTCGCTACGGCGCGGAAAGAGGCGGACGCTTTCAACGTGGAGAGCGGGTATTTCGCGGGGTACACTACGGGGACGCCGCTCGCCGTGCGCATCGCCAACGGCGATCAGCACTCGAAGGACTACGACCTCCTGCGGCACGTCATGCGTCCGGGCCACGGGGACTACGCGGGGCATGTGCGCTACGGCGGGTGGAACGACTACCGCGGGGGCGGGCATTTCTCGGGCCGCCTCACCGCGCCGCTCGTTTTTGCCGGGGCGGTGGCGAAACAGCTCCTGCGGAAGGAGGGCGTCGTCATCGGCGCGCATGTGCAGCAGATCGCCTCCGTGCGGGACGCGTCCTTCCCGCCGCTCGGGCTCGGGGCGGCCGCGCTTGAAGCGCTCTCCCGTGCGGAGCTGCCCCTTCTCGACCGGACGAAGGAAGCGCCCATGCGGGAGGCCGTCCTCGCCGCGAAAAATGACGGGGACTCCGTGGGCGGCGTCATCGAATGCATGGCCGAAGGGATGCCCGCCGGCGCGGGCGACCCGTTCTTTGACGCGGTGGAGAGCCGCCTCTCGCAGATGCTCTTCGCCGTGCCCGCCGTGAAAGGCGTGGAATTTGGCGACGGCTTCGCCCTTGCGGCCATGCGGGGCAGCGAGGCGAACGACCCCCTCCGCATGGAAGACGGCGCGGTGCGCCCCGCGGCGAATCACAACGGGGGCGTCACGGGCGGCCTCACGGACGGCGCGCCGGTCCTCTTCCGCGTGGTGGTGAAGCCCACGCCCTCCATCGCGAAGGTCCAGCAGACGGTGGACCTCGACACGGGAGAAAATACGGCGCTCGCCATCCGCGGCCGGCACGACCCGTGCATCGTGCCCCGGGCGGTGCCCGTCATCGAAGCCGCCGCGGCGTGGGTGCTGCTGGACCTCCTCCTCGAGAGCCGCGTCCGGAAAGGAGGCCGTCCATGAGCGAAACTCTTGCCGTGGCGTGCTTCGGCCAGCCCGGCTCGTACAGCGACCAGGCCATGCAGAGCTGGTTCGCCGGGCGGGCGCTTTCCGCGTCCTACTGCGATCATTTCGAAGACGTGGTGTCCGCCGTGGCGGAGGGGCGCGCCCGATACGGCGTGGTGCCCATCGAAAATTCCTCCACCGGGGGCATCACCGAAGTGTACGACCTCATCCGGCGCAGCCGCTGCGCCGTGGCGGGGGAGAAATGCATCCCCATCGAGCATCACCTGCTGGGCCTTCCCGGGGCGAAGCTCGAGGATATCCGCCGGGTGTACTCCCATCCGCAGGGCTTCGCCCAGAGCCGGGATTTCTTCAGCGCCCATCCCTCGTGGGAGAAAATCCCCTATTTCAGCACGTCGAAGAGCGCGGAGAAAGTGGCGGAGGACGGCGACCCCGCGGAAGCGGCCGTGGCGGGGCGGCTCGCGGCGGAGCTCTACGGCCTCACTGTGCTCGCCCCGTCCATCCAGACGAGCCGCGCGAATTTCACACGTTTTTTCATCATCGCGCCCCATATGGAAACCGGCCCTGACGCGGACAAAATCACCCTCGTCATCGCCGTGCGCCACGAGCCGGGCGCGCTCTACCACGTGCTGGGGTACTTCTTCTACGGCGGCATGAACATGACCCACCTCGAATCGCGCCCCATGGAGGGGCATCCCTTCGAATACTATTTCCACATCGACGTCATGGGCCGCCTCGACAACCCGTCCAACGCGCACACCCTCGAAGGGCTCGCCTCCATGTGCGCGGACTTCCGCATTCTCGGCAATTACGCATCGGACAAAGGAGGACGCTCATGAAACTGGGACTCATCGGGGAAACGCTCGGCCA
The DNA here is from genome assembly GCA_958348245.1 of uncultured Veillonellaceae bacterium. Lineage (GTDB taxonomy): Bacteria > Bacillota > Negativicutes > Veillonellales > Dialisteraceae > UBA1822. The sequence continues at coordinate 42,379 of CATVYJ010000010.1, forward strand.
CAGCCTCTCCCCCGCCATCCACCGTCATATATTCCGCGCGCTCGGCCTCTCCGGGACGTACGATCTCGTGGAAATCCCCCGGGAGGATCTCGCCCGGCGCGTGCGAGAGCTCCTCGCGGACATGGACGGCTTCAACGTGACCATTCCCTACAAGACGGCGGTCATCCCGCATCTCGCGGGCCTCTCGGACGAAGCGGCCGCCATCGGCGCGGTGAACACTGTGGCCGTGCGGGACGGGAAGGGATACGGATACAACACGGACTACACGGGCTTCTCCCGCACGGTGGACGCCATCGGCGCGGACCCGGCGGGACGGACGGCGGTCGTGCTCGGCACGGGCGGCGCGTCCCGGGCAGTGATTCAGTGCCTCCGCGACCGGGGCGCGGCGCGCCTCCTCGCCGTGTCCCGCCGTCTGGACGCCGTGGACGGGGACTTCCGCGCCTTCGCCGCCGCGCGGGACGCGGAGCTCATATCCTACGAAGCGCTCGAAGCGGGGCCGGGGGGATTCCTTCTCGTGAACGCCACGCCGTGCGGCATGTTTCCCCGGGCCGGCGTTTCCCCCGTGACGGCGGAGACAGCGCGGACATTTCCCAAAGTGATCGACCTCATCTACAATCCCCGCGAGACCGAGCTCCTGCGCTGCGCCCGGGAAGGGGGCGCGGATACGGCGAACGGCCTCGTCATGCTCGCCGCGCAGGGCGCCGCCGCGGAAGAAATCTGGCTGGGCCGCGCGCTCCCGAAGGACTGCGTCGACGGCGTGGTGCGGGAACTGGAGGCGCTCCTGTGAAGAACGTGGTCCTCATCGGCATGCCGGGCAGCGGGAAGAGCACCTTCGGCCGCGCCGCCGCCCGTCTTCTCTCCCGGCCCTTCATTGACTGCGACGACTTCATCGAAGAGATGGAGGGATGCACCATCCCCGAACTCTTCGCCGTGAGCGAAGCGTGCTTCCGCGACGCCGAGACCCGCGCCGCCCGCCTCCTCGCCCGCCGGGAAGGGGCGGTCATCGCCGCGGGCGGCGGCTTCGTGAAGCGCGCGGAAAACGTGGCGCTCCTCCGCCCGTCCAGCGCCATCCTCTTCCTCGACCGCGCGCCCGAAGCCATCGCGGGGGACGTGGCCGTCGCCGGCCGCCCCCTCCTCGCGGAAGGCCCGCAGAAAGTCTTCGCCCTCTACGAGGAACGCATCGCCCTCTACCGCGCCGCGGCGGACCGCACTGTGATGAATCGGGGCAGCGAAGCAGACGTCCTCCGCGCCGTGACCGAAGCAATCCGCACCCTCATGGGCCTCGATGGAAAGATATACGAAAAATAAAAAAGAAGAGCAGATACAAAGTCTGCTCTTTTTTGCTGCGCAATCCAAAACGGCATCCGTGATGGGTGCCGTTTTGTGTTGGGTTTTATTAAAGTGCGGGTGCGGGCATTTTGGCGGGGCGGTCTGCATCGAGGCTGTCTTCGAGGGTCTCCACCAGTTTTTCCGCGATGGCGCTTTCTTCGAAGAGGATGCAGTCCACGCCTGCGTCTTTCAGGAGCGCCTGATCCTGCAGGAAGCGCGTGCGCGCGTAGATGACCACGTCCGGATTCAAATTTTTCGCGGCGATGGCCGATTCCGCCGCGGCTGCCGCGGAGGGGACGGTGATGATGTACCGGGAGACGCGCTCGATGCCCGCGGCCCGGAGCACTTCGCTGCTGGTGATGTTGCCGTAAATGGCGGCGACGCCCTGCTGCTCGAGGCGGGTCACCGTGTCCATATTCATTTCGAGGATGACCGGGGTGAGGCCATGCGCGGCCACCACATCCGCCACGGCTTTGCCCGTGGGGCCGTAGCCCGCGATGAGCGCCGTGTGCTGTCCCGCGGCGAGCTCCTGCGCGAGATGGACGGTCTCCGCCTGCCGGAGCGCGTTGTCATGCTCGGCGCGGGCGTTGAGGAGACGCCACAGCCCGGGGTGGCGCTTCGCTCGGGCGAGCATGGCGGGCACGCTTTTCATGAGAAGCGGGTTCAGCGCGATGGACACGAGGGCGCACACGATGAGCACGCTGTAGATGTCCTGCGAGATGAGGCCGAGGGCGAGGCCCGTCTGGGCGAGGATGAAGGAAAATTCCCCCACCTGCGAGAGGCCCGCCGCCACGGTGAAGGAGGTCTCCGCCGTGCCGCCGAGGAGCGTCACAATGCCGATGGTCGCCGCGGCCTTCACCACGAGGACGATGAAGAGGGACAGGAGGACGATGGCGGGCTGTTCCACGAGGAACGACGGCTGGAAGAGCATGCCCACCGAGAGGAAAAACAGCACGGAGAACGCGTCCCGCAGGGGGATGAGCTCCGCCCCGGCCTGATGGCTCACCTTGCTCTTGCCCACCACCATGCCGCCGAGGAACGCGCCGAGCGCGAAGGACGCGTCAAACACATACGCCGCGACGAGCGCCGTGAGGAACGCGATGGAGAGCACAGTGAGCGTGAAGAGCTCGTGCGATTTCGTGCGGACGATGCGCTTCAGCGCCCAGGGCATGACCCGTCCGCCCACGGTCATGACGAGCACCCACAGCACCACCAGCTTCAGCCCGGCGATGCAGAGCGCCCACAGGAGCGACGCCGCGGAGAAACTTTCCCCGGATGCGAGCGCGGGCCCGATGGCGGGGAGGAGCACCAGCATGAGCACGGTGAAAATATCCTCCACCACGAGCCAGCCCACGGCCACCGTGCCGGCGTGGCTCTCCAGATGGCCGTTGTCCGTGAGCACCCGGAGAAGCACCACCGTGCTCGCCACGGAGAGGCCGAGGCCGAGGAAAAAGCCCTCCGCCAGCGAATAGCCGAGAAGCACCGCCGTGCCGATGCCGAAGAGCGTGGCCGCCATGGACTGTGTCACCGCGCCGGGGATGGCGATGCCCTTCACCTCCATGAGGTCGTCCGTATTGAAATGCAGCCCCACGCCAAACATGAGCAGGATGATGCCCGCCTCGGCGAGATTGTTCGCCAGATCCGCGTCCGCCACAAAGCCCGGCGTGAGCGGCCCGATGAGAAAACCCGCCGCGAGATAGCCCACGATGGGGGAGAGGCGCACCCGCTGCGCCAGGTAGCCGAACACCAGCGCCACGCCGAATCCGATGGCCAGGATTTCCAGTAAATGATAGCTGTGCATGTCTCCTCCTTTTCGAGAAATGTCGATAATTTTATTTTCATTATAAAGGAAAACGGAAAAAAATCCTACGAAAAACCGACGGAAAAATCCCGGGAAAGCGGGCCCCGCCGTTTCGTGCGGCAGAGACGGTTGCTTTTTTAGCATGGGATGCGCGGCGGAGCATCCGCCCGGCGCATGCATACGGCAGACAGACGGCGGCGGAGCCGCGGCTGTGCGCGGGTTTCCGTGCGCCTTATCCCGCCGCAGTGGCAAACTTTTTTGCCTTTGTTATAATAAGGGGTATCCAAATTCAAAAAATATGGCGGCCGCAAAGGCCGCGTCTGTGAGGCGAACAGTATGGAATTTTTCAGCGGCATTACGCTTCTCTCCGCACTCTTATATGTGGTCATCGGCTTTGCGGTGGCGGTTTTCGGCACGCTCATCGGCGCGGGCGGCGGCATCATCTTCGTGCCCCTCTTCCTGTGGATGTTCGACTGGCCGCCTACGGCCATCGCGGGCACGTCGCTCGCCATCGTCCTCTTCAACGCCATCTCCGCGAGCCTGGCGTTCAAGAAACAGAAGAAAATCAAATTCGACGCGGCCATCCCCTTCGCGGCGGCCACCATCCCCGGCTCCATCCTCGGGGCCATGTGGTCGAACTGGTTCACGGGCAGCTCCTTCCGCACCGCCTTCGGCCTGCTGCTCCTCTTCATCTCCCTCGTCATCATCTGGAAGAATACGCGCAAATCCGCCGCGGCGAAGTACGACGTGGACGTGGACCCGAAAGACGTGAAGGTGAATATGCCTCTCGGCCTCTGCATCAGCTTCGGCATCGGCTTCATCTCCTCCACCTTCGGCATCGGCGGCGGCGTTATCCAGGTCCCCGCCATGATCGGCTTCCTCGGCTTCCCGCCGCACATCGCCACCGCCACCAGCCAGTTCGTGCTGGCCATCTCCTCCCTCATCGGCGTGGCGAGCCACCAGTGGGAGCAGCACATCCTCTGGGGCTACGCCATCTGCTTCGGCATCGGCGCCATCTTCGGCGCGCAGGAAGGGGCGAAAATTTCAAAAAAGGTCAAAGGCCGCTCCATCCTTTTCCTTCTCGCAGGCGCGCTCATGCTCGTGGCGCTCCGCCTCATTTTCCTCTCGTGACACAGGGCTTCCCTTTCGGGGAGCTTTTTTCTTGCAAAATGCGGGGCCATCCTGTACACTGCAAATATAGACAGATTTCGATAAAAAGAAAGGAAGACCATCATGGACGAACTCATCATCGGCGCGCCTGCGCCGGACTTTACCCTTCCCTCCGACGGCGGGAAGGACGTGTCGCTCTCGGATTACCGCGGGCGGAAAGTGATTCTCTATTTCTATCCGAAGGACAGCACCTCGGGCTGCACGAAGGAAGCGCAGGACTTCCGGGACCACCGGGACGACTTTGCCGCTCTCGGATACGCCATCCTCGGCGTATCCCGGGACAGCGTGCGCCGGCACTGCAATTTCCGCGACAAGAATGAGCTGAATTTCCCGCTCCTCGCGGACACGGACGAAACGGTGTGCAACCTGTACGGCGTGATGAAGGAAAAGAGCATGTACGGACGGAAGTACATGGGCATCGAGCGCTCCACCTTCGTCATCGACGAAGAAGGAAACCTCGCCGCGGCGTACCGCAGCGTGAAAGCCGCGACGCACGTGGGCGAGCTCCTCGCGGCGCTCCGGGGCGAATAAGATGGACGCGCGCTGGATCCGCTGCATTTTCCAGGAAAACGCCCGGCAGGAATACGGCTGGGACGCGGCGCACCACCTCTCCGTGCCCGCCCGCGGATGGAATCCTCTCACGTCGCCCGTGTGCCGCGGCTATACCGGCTGGGCGGACGGGGAGAATCTGTACAACCAGTGCCGCGACGGGGGCGAGCCTTTCCGCTACGGCCTGCACCGCATCGTGCAGGTGACGGACGAGCGCTTCGCCCCGTGCCGCGTGGAAGATACGGAGACGGGCGAGACCTTCGACGCCGTGGCCGACCGCGAGCGGGGCCTCTTCCTCCGCTGCCGCAACGAAAAGCTCCGCAAGGGCCTCGACCCCGTGATGGACGGCGTGCGGGCAGCGGGCGCGCGCTACGCGCTCCACTGGGACGAATAAAAGCAGCAAAAGAGAAAGACCGACGGAAACGCCGGCCTTTTTTTGTGCGCGGCCGCCTCTTTTTTCCGCGGCGGTTTGGCGGGGTATGGTATAATTAGCGGTAGCAACCATTGTGCGGATTTTATTTTCTGTCCGGCGCGGCTTCCTCGGATTCGGAACGTGAGGGAGTGCGGGCCGGGCGCAAGGGAGGTTTATTTTGGCAAAGGAAAAATTACAGATTATCCCCCTCGGGGGCCTCGGCGAAATCGGCAAGAATATGACGGTGATCCGTTACGGGGAGGATATCATCATCCTCGACTCGGGCATGGCGTTCCCGGAGGAAAACATGCTGGGCATCGACATCGTCATTCCCGATTTCAGTTATGTCATTGAAAATAAGGACAAGGTGCGGGCCATCGTCATTACCCACGGCCACGAGGACCACATCGGCTCTCTGGCGTACCTCATGAAAGAAGTGAACGCGCCGATTTACGCGTCCCGCCTGACGGGCGGCCTCATCGAGGGCAAGTTCCGCGAGGCGCGCATCGGCCGCTACGAGCTGAATATCATCGAGACGGGGAAGGAATACAAGGCGGGGTGCTTCAAGTTCGGCTTCTTCCATGTGTGCCACTCCATTCCCGATTCGTGCGGCATTTATTTCCGCACGCCCGTGGGCGTCGTGGTCCACACGGGGGATTTCAAGTTTGACCACACGCCGGTGGACGGCCATCTCATGGATGTGCACAAGCTGGCGGAGCTGGGGCACCGGGGCGTGCTGGTGCTCATGGCGGACTCGACGAACGCCGAGCGGCCGGGCTACACGCCGTCGGAGGCGGTGGTGTCGGACACGCTCATGAAGGCGTACTCCGGCGCGCGGGGCCGCATCATCCTCGCCACGTTCGCGTCGAATGTGTCCCGCATCCAGATGGCGGTGGACGCGGCGGTGGCGTTCAAGCGCAAGGTGTGCGTCTTCGGCCGCTCCATGGTGAATGTGTCGGAGATCGCCCGGGAGATGGGCTATCTGAAAGCGCCGGCGGGGACGTTCATCGAGCCGGAGGAAATGAACCGGTACCGGGACGACCAGCTGTGCATTCTCACCACGGGGAGCCAGGGCGAACCGATGGCGGGGCTCTCGCGCATGGCGGAGGGCAACCACCGGCAGGTGCAGGTGCACGCGGGCGACACGGTCATCATCTCCGCGTCCCCCATCCCGGGGAACGAGACGAGCGTGGGCCGCACCATCGACAAGCTCATGCGCCTCGGCGCGCACGTGATTTCCACCACGTCCATGCGGGTGCACGTGTCGGGCCACGGCTCGCAGGAGGAGCTGAAGACGATGCACGCGCTCATCCAGCCGAAGTTCTTCATCCCCGTGCACGGGGAGTACCGCATGCTCTGCCGCCACGCGGAGCTCGCGGAGAGCATGGGCGTGAAGAAGCAGAATATCTTCGTTGGCGAAAACGGCATGGTCTTCGAGTTCACGTCCCGTTCGGGCCGCGTGGCGGGCCGGGTGAACGCGGGGCCGGTCTATGTGGACGGCCTCGGCGTGGGCGACGTGGGCAATATCGTCATCCGCGACCGGCAGCAGCTGTCCAACGACGGCGTGGTGATCGTGGTGATCGCGCTCGAGAAGGGCTCGAACCATGTGGCGGCCGGGCCGGACATCGTGTCCCGGGGCTTCGTGTACGTTCGGGACAGCGAGGAGCTCATCGCCGGAGCGCGGGCGCGCGTGGAGAATGTGCTCGACCGGTGCGAGGCGGGAGACGTGACGGAGTGGAACGCCATCAAGACGCAGGTGCGCGACACGCTGGGCAAATATTTCTACGACAAGACGAAACGGCGTCCCATGATCCTGCCCATCATTCAGGAAATCCGCTGAATCCATACAGACGCTTCTTTCCGGGGCGTCTGTTTCTTTTTCCCCCTGTTTCTGCTATAGTGAGAGAAAATTCTCTGAAAAGGAAGGACAAGCGATGCGAACGTTTCATCCGGGGCAGACGAATGCGGTGGTGGCCGCCGGCATGGGGACCGCCGTGGCGGTGGTGCTGTCCATGCTGGGGCTGTATGTGCCCGTTTTTTCCACGGTCATTTTTCTGCTGATCCCTCTCCCCATCGCGTATATCGGCGTGACGCACGGCACGCGGTGGTCGGCGATCGTCACGGCGGGGACGCTCATCCTCGACTCGGTGTTTTTCGGGGTCTTCTCCGGGGCGTTCGTGTGCGCCATCTTCGCCTGCCTCGGCACGGTGCTGGGATGGTGCTACCAGCGGAAGGTCCGCCCGGCGGCGACGCTCTTCGCGGGGGCGCTGGCGGTGCTCATCGCCTTCGCGCTCCAGATCCTCTTCGGCGTTTTCGTGCTCGGCGTGGACACGTCGCTCCTCGACGGGAGTTTCCTCGAGGGCATCCGCCAGTCCACGGAGGAGCTGCTCCCCCAGTTTTACAGCGGGGAAACGCTCGCCGCGGCGCAGGAGAGCCTGAACGTGACCTACGACGTGCTGAAGAAATCGGTGCTCTTCATCGGGGTCACGGTGTGCGTCATCTATTCCTGGGCGGCCATGGCGCTCTCGGCGTATATTTTCGGGCGGCTCGGCCTGCGGGATATCCCGGCGCTGCCGCCTCTCTCCCGGTGGGAGCTTCCCACGGCGAGCGTGTACGCATACCTCGTGGTGATCGGCCTCGGCCTGCTCTATACGGAGGAGGACTGGATCGCCACGCTCATCTACAATCTGCAGCTCGTGTGCAGCTTCATTTTCTGGCTGCAGGGGCTGGCCTTCGCGTGGTGGCTGCCCGCGCGGTTTGAGATTTTCCGCACGCTCCGGTGGTTTCTCATCGCGGGGTCGTTCTTCCTGCCTTTCATGCAGTCCGTCATGGTGGTGATGGGGCTCTTCGACCTGCTTTTCCACTACCGGCAGAAACGGAATTACCAGTAAAGGACGGCGCTCCGGCGCCGTTTTTGCATGCGTTTTCTATTTGTGAAAATATTTAGTATAATAAGGGCATTGAACGACCTGCGGGAATCCGCGGGCAAGGAGGCCGTATGCTGGAAAAAGTGTGGGTGCAGAAGCGCAATGAAAAGCTCTTCTGCGCGCTCGTGGCGGTGACGCTCCTGGCGCTTCTCAGCCAGAACTGGGTGCTGGGGGTGCTGCTGGCCATCGTGGATATGGCGTGCTTCCTCTTCATCAAGAAACGGGACATCGAGCAGGAGCAGATCCTCATGCAGTACCTGGACGATCTCTCCGCGGGGGTGGAGGCGGGCACGGTGTACGCCGTGAAGAATCTTCCGCTCGGCATGGCCATGGTGAATGAGCAGCGCCGCCTCGTGTGGGCGAACGACGTCTTCCGCACGTGGGTGAAGGACGAAGGCGGCGGCGAGACGGAGATCGACCGTCTGCTGCCGGGGACGCACGCGGCGCGCCTCTGGGGCAAGTCGGGGTGGTTTGACTGCTGCGTGAAGGGCTCGTATTTCCGGGTGTTCCATAAATTTGTGGAAGCCGGGGAAAACGGGGAGAGCGCGTACCTCCTCTTCTACCTCATGGACCGCACGGACATGGAAAAAGCCGTCCAGGCCTGCGAAGAGGCCATGCCGGTCTTCTGCCTCATCCGCATCGACAATATTTCCGAAGTGTCCGCGGACATGACGGACGTGGAGAAGTCCAATCTCCTCTCCGAGGTGGACGAATGCATCCTCGGGGAATTTTCCCAGCTGGACGGATTCATCAAGCAGTACGCCACGGCGGACTTCGTGGCGTGCATTTCCCGGGCGTCGCTCGCCGCGCTCATGGACAATCATTTCGAGATCCTCGACAAGGTGCGGGAGATCAAGACGGTGAACCGCATCCCCGTGACGCTCTCCATCGGCATCGTGCAGAGCGAGGACACCTTCGCCCGGCAGGCGGAGGAAGCGCAGATGTCGCTTGATCTGGCCCTCGGCCGGGGCGGCGACCAGGCGGTGGTGCGCGTCGGCGAGGACGTGAAGGTCTTCGGCGGCAAGACCCCCGCTACGGGGAGCATGACCCGCGTGCGGGTGCGCGTGGTGGCGCAGGCGCTCCGGGAAATCATCGACGATTCGGACCGGGTGCTCGTCATGGGCCACGCGAACGAAGACTACGACGCCCTCGGCGGCGCGGTGGGCGTGGCGCATCTCGCCCGGGCGTCGGGCAAAGAGGTGCACGTGGTGGTGTCCCGCTACGCGGAGACCACGAAGAAGATGCGCCGGGCCATCGAGGAGGATGACGAGCTGTCCGATCTCCTCATCGACGAAGGGGACGCGAAGGACCTCGTGACGGACCGGACGCTGGTCTTCGTGGTGGACACGCACGTGCCGGAGATGGCCGCCGCGCCGGAAGTCCTGAAGCGCTCTTCCCGGCGGGTCATCATCGACCATCACCGCCGGTCCAGCACCATCATCCCGAATACGCTCCTCACCTACATGGAGCCGTCCGCTTCGTCCACGTCGGAACTGGTGGCGGAGCTCGTGCAGTACTACGGGGCGGACGAGGATATGCCCCAGCTCACCGCGTCCTGCCTCTATGCGGGCATCGTGGTGGACACGAAGAATTTCGCCGTGCAGACGGGCATCCGCACCTTCGACGCGGCGAGCTTCCTCCGCCGGAGCGGGGCGGACACGAAGCTCGTGCGGGAGCTCTTCGCGGTGGACATCGAGACCACGAGGATCAAATCGGCCATCATGGCGAACATGAAGATCGTGGACAAATGCATCGCCGTGGCGGAATGCCCCGCGGGGGTGGCGCAGGCGCAGGTCATCGCCGCGCAGGTGGCGGATTTCCTCGTCAACGTGGAGGGCATCCGGTGCAGCATCCTCTTCTATCCCCTCGATAAAAAAATTGGCGTCTCCGCCCGCAGTGATGGTACAATCAATGTACAGCTCGTCATGGAGGCCGTCGGCGGCGGGGGCCACATGACCGTCTCGGGCGCGCAGATCAGGGAGCAGGACCGGGACGACGCGGAAAAGAAAATCATTGCGGCCATCCGGGCGCAGATGAAGGAGGAATCATAAATGAAAGTCGTACTTTTACAGGACGTAAAGAAACTGGGCAAGCGGGGCGACGTGGTGGAAGTCTCCGACGGCTACGGCCGCAACGTGCTCATCAAGCGCGGCCTCGGGCAGGAAGGGACGAAGGCGAATCTCAACACCGCGGCGCAGCGGAAGGAATCGAAGGAATTCAAGTCCAAAGTGGCTGCGGACGAAGCGGTCATCATGGCGTCCCAGCTGAAAAAAGTCCACGCGGAGATCAAAGTGAAGGTGGGCGAAGACGGCCGCATCTTCGGCAGCGTCACCGCCAAGGACATCAGCGAGACCCTCGAGAAGTCCTACGGATTCAAGCTGGACAAGAAGAATATCCGGCTGAAGGAACCGATCAAGCAGCCCGGCGAATACGAAGTGGAAGTGTGGGTGCACCCGCAGGTGACCAGCACCATCCGCCTCACCGTATCCGCGGAATAAAGAAAACGCGCATCCTCCGGGATGCGTTTTTTCGTGCAGCTCTCCATTGACAGGGGCGGGGGGCGGCGTATAATCGAAGAAAAATTGCTTATCTGCCCATAAGCAAAATGAAGAGAAATGCCGCGGGACACGCGGCGGGCCGCGCCGGCGCGGAGAAAGGCAGGACAAATGGACAACTCGTACGTGAAGCGCACCGTGTGGATCTGCGCCCTCGGGGGCATCTGCGTCTCCGGCGGAGGGACCATGGTCTTTCCCTTCCTGTCGTTCTACCTGCTCGACCTGGGGGCGGCGCCGGACGATGTGGAGCTCTGGACGTCGCTCGCCGCGTCGAGCACCTTCCTCATGGGGGCCATCGTGCTGCCCATCTGGGGCGCGCTCTCCGACCGCATGGGCTGCAAGAAGATGATTCTCCGCGCCGCGGGGAGCCTGGCGCTCGCCTTCTTCATTGCGTCCATCGTGACCACGCCCCTCCAGTTCATCGGGGTGCGCATGTTCCAGGGATTTTCCTTCGGGTACTTCCCCATCTGCCAGTCGCTCCTGTCGGCCATCGCCGGGAACCATTCCGCGGAGGCCATCAGCTTCCTCATGGCGGGGCGGAGCGCGGGGAGCGTCATCGGCCCCTTCCTCGGCGGGAGCCTCGCCCATTTCCTCGGCATGCGCACGTCCTTCCTCGTGGGCGGCGCGGGGTACGTCATCTGTTTCCTGCTCATTCTTTTCTTTGTGCGCGAGCCGAAGCGGGACGTGCAGAAACGGGCGGGCATGGCCGAATCGTTCCGCATCCTGTCGAAGAACGGCGCGTTCCTCCGGCTCATGGGCCTCATGATCGTCAATCAGGCGGCGATCATCCTCATCAATCCCATCTTCGCCCTCTACGTGGCGGAGCTCACCCACGACACGGCGGACGCTGATCTCTACTCGGGGATCATCGTGGGCGTGGTGGGCATCGCCGGGGTCATCGCCGCGCCGTTCTGGGGCCGGCTCTGCACCCGCCGGGGCGTGAATACGGCGATCCTCTGGTCCTTTGCGGGCGGGGCGGCCACGTTCTTCGCCCAGTGGCTCGCGCCGGACATCTGGACGTTTGCGGCGGCGCAGTTCCTCTTCGGCATTTTCGTGGTGGGCGGCACCATTTCCATCACCGCCGGCGTGAACGAATGCACCGACGCGGGCATGCGGGGGAGCGCCTTCGGCCTCATGGCCACGGGCATGAATCTGGGCAATTTCGCGGGGCCTCTCCTCGGGGGCGTCACGGCGGACGCCTTCGGCCTCTCCGCGGCGTTCTTCGAGGGCGGCGTCATCCTGCTTCTCGCGGCCCTGTGGATGCTCCTTCGCCGCCGCGCGGCGTGATACGGCAAAAAAGAAAGACTTCTCGTGACGGGAAGTCTTTTTTCTATGGAAATTTTTCTATGTTCCTTATGCGGGGAGGGAAGCGGGCCGTGGGCCGTGTCCGTCAGCGGAACCATTTCCGGAAGAAGCCGCCGGAGGGTTTGTCTTTTTTCTCCGGCTCGGGAGGCGTTTCCGGCTCGGGCGGCGTGAGGTCCGCCAGGAGGCGGGCGGCCTTTTCGCTGCCCTGCTCTGCGAGGGCGCGGTAGACTGCGCGGGCGCGGGCGGGCTGGCGCTTTTCCACAAAGAGCGCGGCCAGCTCCCAGGCGGCATCTTCGCTGCCGAGCCGGCGGGCCTCTTCGTAAGCGCGGATGGCGGCTTCGCCGTCTCTGGGCGTGCCGTCGCCCGTGCGGTATTTCCGGGCGAGGCGGAGGGCTCCCTCCGCGCTGCCCTGCACGGCGGCGGCGTTGTAGAAAAGAAAGGCCCGCGATGCGTTCGGCGGGGTGCCGAGGCCCTCGTCGTACATGACGCCCGCGCGGAGCGCCGCTTCGGGATGGTGGGCGGCGGCGAGCATGTAGTACCCGAGGGCCTCCCGGAGTGTGTCGAAATCCGCGCCGTCCCGGTCGAGCCGGCGGGCGCACCAGAGCGCCGCTTCCGCGTCGCCTCCGTCCGCGTCCCGGCGGTACAGCTCCGCCGCTTCGTCCGCCCGCCCGGTTTCTTCATAGAGCCGGGCGAGGGGCAGCGCGTCTTCCCCGTGGCCCGCCGCGAGAGACGCACGGTACGCACCAATGGCCTTTTCTGCGTCGCGGTCCGGGCCGTCCGCACTGTACAGCGCGCCCAGCCGGTGCGCTGCGTCCCCGTCTCCCGCGCGGGCCGCTTCTTCGAGCGCGCAGCGCGCGTCCTCCGGCTGTCCATCTTCTTCGAGGAGCGCGGCGAGGAGACGGGCGGCCGCGGGGCATCCGCTTCGGGTGGCGCGGGTATAGCAGGCGGCGGCCCGCCGTTTGTCCGGCTTCAGCACCGGCGCGTCATAGAGGCCGTCCAGCGCGTCCGCGATGGCTTCCGCGCCGCGGTCGAAGACGAGGCCGAGGGAGAGCGCGGCGGACGCGTCGTCCGGAGCCTGTCCCGTGAAGGCGATGTGTCCCTCTCCGTCGGGGGCGAAGGATTCCTCCTTCGGGAGGCTGAGAAAGAGCGCGAGGAAATGGAACGCCCGCAGGTCGCCGCCCTTGTCGGTATAGCGCGCGGCCAGCGCCGCCGCGGCGTCCTTCCGTCCCCCTTCGGCGGCGGCTTCGAGGTACTGTTCCGCCTCTTCGGGCGTGGCGGCGAGACGGGCGAGGCCGCACGCCGCGTCGGCCCGGCGGAGCGCGTCATTGCCGCGGAAGCACCGGAGGAAATAGTCCTTCGCTTTTTCCGGGTCCTGCGGGAGGCCGTCTTTTCCGGCGGCGTACATCCGGCCCAGCGCGAGGAGGGCCTGCGGGTCGCCCTCGTCCGCGCGGCGCTGCAGAAGCTCCGGGAAGAACGGCACGTCCCGCCCCTGTTTCCGCAGGGCGAGAAAGGCGGCGAAAGCGTCCGCGCTGCCCGCGGCATACGCCGCCCAGAGCAGGCCCATGCCCTCGTCCGCCCGGCCGCCGTCCACGGCGAGTTCCGTTCCGCAGAGAGCGGCGGCGTTCCAGTCGCCGTGCGCGGCGCGCCGGAAAAATTCCGTGTCCGCCGGGCTGCCGCCGTCCAGCGCGGAAGAGACGGCTTCCCGGGCGAGCGTTTCCCCGGGGATGAGGAAGAACCGCTTCATCTCTTCCAGCGCCATCCGGTCCGCAAAGGCCGTGAGATGCGGCGCGAGCGCGGCGTAGGCCCGCCGGTCCACGGGCATGGCGCGGAGCACCTCGAGAAGGAGGCGGGGCTCCTTGTCCTGCGGGATGCGGCCGTGGAGAATGTTGTCCATGATGCCCGCCGCGCGCTGCAGGTCTTCCCGGCTGACGCCCGACGGGGAGAGGCCGAGCACCCGCTGTGGCAGGATGCGCACAAAGGCCTCCCGCACGCACCGGTCGAGGGCCTTCACGAGCGCGCGGAGCGTGTCGGGGTTGTTATAGATGTCCGCTTTTTTTCCGCTGATGCGCACGGAGGTGACCAGATTGCCCAGCGCGTTGAAGACGGAATGGGCCGCGCCGGTGACGAGATTCACCGCGCCTGCTTCGAGGCTCGCCCAGATGGCCGCGTCGAGGCCGAACCCGCCGCCGGTGAAGCGGCCCCGCATGTCTTTCCGGATGCGCCGCCGCTCTTCTTCGCCGAGCTTCTCCGTCTCCAGATCGACGAACTGGTCGTACACCTGCTGGAACGCTTCCTGCCAGGGGCGGATGAGCCGTCCCTCTCCGTCCAGCGCGGTGAAGGCGGTCTCGTTGATGTCGTAATGGCCCGCGTCCACCGCGCGCTGCACCGCGTCCTTCACGGCCCGGGCGATGAGGAGCCGCCCCGCGTCGTAGCCGTCTTCGCAGAACCGCCGCAGGTTCCCCAGCCCGCGGTACTGCCGGATGAACTGGAGCGACGCCTCCATGGACGCGAGCAGCCCCGCTTCCCAGCACGCCATATACGGCGCCATGTCCGCCGGGTAGGAAAGCGTCTCGCCGGCGATGGTGAATCAAATGTCCTCTGCCATACTGTCCTCCCTCGTGTTTCTTTTATTTCTTTCCATCACAGCAGGCGCGCCGCCCCTTGGGAAGCGGAGCGCGTCTTCTCCGGAGACGAAAAGAAGGCCTCTCGAATGAGAAGCCTGTTTTATGCGGCATAAGTGATAAAAGTATGTTATGATTTAACAAATTACATACCGTTGGTCATTTAAGGAGTGAGTATATGCGGTTGACATGGATTGACGCCATGAAAGGGTTTGCCATGATTGGCGTGGTATTTGGTCATGTAGAAGATTCATATAGAGCATGTGGCTTTTTCCCTGAATATGAAATTCTATGGCAAATGATTTGGGATTTTGGCCACTCTTTTCGTATGCCGCTGTTTTTTCTGCTCAGCGGTTATTTATATGAAATGACCTGGAATGAGCGTGGGTCTGTTTCATGGAAGAAAATTAAAAACAAATTTTATGATATTGCAATTTTGTATTTGCTTTTTGCGGTATCGTTTTGGCTGATAAAATTTTGTGCCCCATTGTTGTCATATAAGGTAGCTCCGGCAGGATTGGTTACATTTGAGGAGCTTCTGTTAATTCCAGTTCGTCCATTTGTCCACTTTTGGTTTTTATGGGTGTTGGCATTTCTGTTTTTAACAGTTCCTTGCTTAGAAAAAATAGGCTGGGAAAAGAAATGGATCCTTAGTTTATACACGGCTGGATATCTTATTCCATGGCATGAATTTACATTATGGGGGGGGTGTGTCAGGAACTATATCGCAATTCTTTTACGGCGGTTTTTACTTCGTTCTGGGCAGTTATCTTCGGTCAAAGCACTTTGAAATTGTCGGCATGAATATCAAAGCGTGGGCTTTGCCTGTCGCTCTGCTCATTTGTGTGGGAAATTCATGTATGTATCTGCATTTTGGGAAAGGTATATGGAGCAATACTGCGCATGAAGGGATTGTGGCGCTGGCGGCCTGCTATGTTATCTGGTATGTTTTTTCTGCGTATTGGGATAAAAGAAACTGGATAGGAAACGGATTCTGTAAATTGTGCGGTGAAAAAAGTTTGCAGATTTATTTGCTTCATATGGATTTTGTTGGTCCATCACGTAGAGTGCTCGCTAAGTTGGGAATTGAAAATCTGCCGCTTCTGATTTTTATATCCACTGTGGTAGCAGTCCTCATTCCATTGGGGGTGGCATATCTGTGTGAGAAAAAGCCTCAACTGGATTATATTTTTCACCCCGCTGATTTTCTGAGAAAATATCATCTCCTGTAATATAATGACGAAAAGAAGGCCTCTCACATGAGAAGCCTTCTTCTTTTACACTATTTAATTGAAATTATACGCCGTCACGATGGGCGTGCGGCCGATGAGGCGGTCTTCCGCGTATTCGTAGAGGGAGAGCGCGAGGTAGGAGCCGGCGATGTTGTACACGTTGGAGAAGCCGTGCGCGGCGAGGACGCGGCAGGCGTAGTAGCTCCGCTGGCCCGAGCGGCAGTGCACGTAGAGGGGGCGGTCTTTCGGGATTTCCTCCAGACGGTCCCGGAGCTCCGAGAGGGGAATGTTCACCGCGCCCCGGATGTGGCCCGCTTCGTATTCGGGGCGTTCGCGCACGTCGAGGAAGTATGCGCCTTTTTCCACGAGGCCGCGCACGGCGGAGACGGGAATCTGCCGGAACGCGCCGTGGAGGAGGTTCAGCCCCACGAGGGCCGCGAGATGCACCGCGTCTTTGGCGGTGGCGAAGGGCGGGGCGTAGCAGAGGTCCACGTCGGCCAGGTCTTCGAGGGTGCCGCCCTTTGCGATGAGCGCGGCGATGACGTCCACGCGC
>CATVYJ010000011.1 GCA_958348245.1 uncultured Veillonellaceae bacterium
CTCGCGTGGGAATACGAATTTACCGGAGACAGCCACATGCGTGCGGCGGGCATGAACGCGCCGGAACAGAGCCTCGGCGGCAGCACGGGCGTCGCGGAAATAGGCACCGTGTGGCAGCCCGACGACAGCCCGTGGCAGGCGAACATCAACCTCAAAGGCTACGCGGGCGAACGGGAAGGCGTGAGCGGGATGGTGCAGCTCGCGTACACGTTCTAAACAAAAAGAAGACCCTTCGGGGTCTTTTTTGTCAGGGAAGCGCGGCACGGGTTTCAGCGGGTGTGTCCGGGCAAGGGAAAACGCTGTGAGTGGTATGGCTCACAGCGTTTTTCTGTCAGGAGTTTTTCAGCACGTTGCCGAGGCCGATGATGCGGCCGTTGTGTTCTTCCAGGTAGACGCCCTGGATTTCCGGGGAGAAGCCGGGGAAGCGGTTGATGCCCGCTTCGAGGGTGAGGAAGTAGCTCTGGGCGGTGTCGTTCCACACTTCGCCGGGGACGACGCAGATGATGCCCGGCGGGTAGGGGAGCGCGCCTTCGAGGGCGACGCGCCCTTTGATTTCCGAGAGGGGCACGAGCTCCGCTTCATTCCTGACGTAGGCGTGGTGCGCTTCCTGCGGGGTCATGACGGCCTGCGGGAAGTGGTCCCGGCGGAAGAGTTCTTTCTGCAGGGTCTTCACGTCGCGCTCTTTGTAGAAGTCGTGCATTTCCTGGCAGAGCATGGAGATGGTGTAGTTCTGGTAGCGGTCGCGGTAGGCGTTGTAGATGGAGGGCAGCACTTCCGACAGGGGCCGGTCTTCTTTCACGGCGCGCTCGAAGCGCACGAGGTGGGACACGAGGTTTTCCAGTTTCGTGCGCGTCTCCGCGGGCGTCATGAGGAAGAGGATGGAGTTCAGGTCGCATTTCTCCGGGATGATGCCGTTTTCCCGGAGGTAGTTCGCGAGGATGGTGGCGGGGATGCCGAAGGGTTCGTACGCGCCTGCGGCGCGGTCGATGCCGGGGGTGGTGAGGAGGAGTTTGCACGGGTCCACGAAGTACTGGTTTTCTCCGTAGCCTTCGAAGTGGTGCCAGCGTTCGCCGGGATGGAAGCGGAAGAAGGCGAGGTCCTGCGCGATTTTATCCGTGGGGAAGGTTTCCCATTTCCGGCCGTACACGGTCTCGGGGATGAAGGGGCGGATGAGGCGGCAGTTCCGCAGGATGGACTTGCGCGCTTCGATGGTGATTTTCACGCAGTCCATCCAGAGGCGCTTGCCCGCGTCGCCTTCCTGCATGCGGGCGTTCACGTCGAGGGAGGCGAAGAGCGGGTAGAGGGGGCTCGTGGAGGCGTACATCATGTAGGCGTTGTTGAAGTGTTTGTGGTCGCAGTAGCGCATCTGCCCTTTGATGTGGCTGTCTTTCTTGTGGATCTGGGACGCCTGGGAGAAGCCCGCCATCTGTTTGTGCACGGACTGGGTGACGATGATGCCCGGGTCGTCCGGCCCGAGGTCGAGAAGGAGGGGGCTGCAGTCTTTCATCATGGGGATGAACTGTTCGTATCCCACCCAGGCGGAGTCGAAGAAGATGTAGTCGCAGAGGCGGCCGATGCGGTCCACCACCTGCCGCGCGTTGTAGATGGTGCCGTCGTAGGTGCCGAGCTGGATCACCGCGAGGCGGAAGGGGCGGGGGGCGCGCGCTTTCTCCGGGTCCGCTTCCGCGGCGAGCCGCCGCAGGTACGCTTCGTCGAAGCAGTGGTCGTCAATGCCGCCGATGAAGCCGAAGGGATTGCGCGCGGTCTCGAGGTACACGGGCTTTGCGCCGGCCATGGTGAGCGCGCCCTGATGGACGGACTTGTGGTTGTTCCGGTCGAAGAGCACCAGGTCTCCCGGCGTGAGGAGCGCGCCCGTGACGACTTTGTTCGCCGTGGAGGTGCCGTTCAGCACGAAGTAGGTCTTGTCCGCGTTGAATACGTGCGCCGCGTGCTGCTGCGCTGCGTAGGGGTAGCCTTCGTGGATGAGGAGGTCGCCCAGCTTGACGTCCGCGTTGCAGATGTCCGCGCGGAAGAGGTTTTCTCCGAAAAATTCGTAGAAGAGGCGGCCCACGGGATGGCGGCGGAAGTACTGGCCGCCCTGATGGCCGGGGCAGTCAAATTCGGAGTTTCCTTCTTCCACGTACGCTTTGAGCGCGCCGAAGAAGGGCGGGAGGAGATTGGCCTCGTACTGCACGGCCGCCGCTTCGATCTGGCGGCTGTAGAGCTTCTTGTCGAAGTGGTCCGTGTCCATGATGCGGTACACCGAGCCGATTTCCACGTCGCCCATGTCTTCGTCGTCGGTCTTGATGAGGAACACGGGAATCTTGAAGCACGTGGCGTCGATGCGGCGGATGAGGGGCGCGTCTTCGCTGGTGATGACCGCGGCGGCCACGTCGGTGAAGTCCGTCGCGTCGGGGGAGACGGTCTTGCGCTTCGTCGCGAAGTACCGCGCGGCGGCGGGCGTAGTGGCGATTTTGAGGGCCATGGCACTCTCCTTTCTGCTGCCGGGGCAGCGGGAAACGGATGGGACAGTTCTTTTTCCCATTATAAAAAAGAAACGGCCCGAGGGAAAGGAAAAAATGCGCGCCGCCGCGGGCGGGCCGGAGCGGAAATTGACAGGGATTTCCCTTTTTCATATAATATAGCTGTATCGCTATCCGCAGGGGACGGGTAGTATTTTTACTATGAACCACAGGAAGAAGGAGCAGAATCAGCATGGCGGAAATGCAGCAAACCTACGTGACCCAGGAATTCCTGGAAAAGATGAAGAAAGAACTGGAGTACCTGAAGTCCACGAAACGTCTGGAAGTAGCGCAGCGCCTGAAGGAAGCCATCGCGCTGGGCGACCTTTCTGAAAACTCGGAATATGTAGACGCGAAGAACGAGCAGGCGTTCACCGAAGGGAAGATCCTCGAGCTGGAAGCGAAGATCCGCACGGCGGTGGTCATCGAGGCGGGCAAGAGCGACCATGTGAGCATGGCGTCCAGCGTGCGCATCAAGGACCTCGCCGCGAATGAGGAAGAGGAAGTGACCATCGTGGGCAGCTCCGAAGCGGACCCCTTCGAAGGCAAGATTTCCAACGAATCGCCCGTGGGCCGCGCGCTCATCGGCGCCAAGGCGGGGGACATCGTGGAAGTGAACGCTCCGGCGGGCATCCTGAAGTATCAGGTGCTGGAAATCAAATAATAAAGAGGGAAGCACAGTAAATGGCAGACAATCAGAAGAACAATCAGAATAGACCCGCGGAAAATCTGAACGACCAGATGCTCATCCGCCGGGAAAAGCTCCAGCAGATCCGGGAGCTGGGCTACGCGCCGTTCGGGCAGCGGTTCCAGTGGGACCACCACGCCGCGGACATCCGCGCCGAAGCGGAAGCGCTCGAGGCGGGCGAGGCGCACGTGCGCATGGCGGGCCGCATCATGATCATCCGCAATCACGGCAAGACCGCTTTCTGCGTGCTCCGCGACAAGACGGGCGACATCCAGCTCTATTTCCGCAAAGACCAGCTCACGGAGACGGAGTGGAAGCTCTTCAAGCTCCTCGACATCGGCGACATCATCGGCCTCGAAGGGCCGGTCTTCACCACCCACACCGGCGAAGTGACCGTGCGCGTGCACAGCTTCACCATCCTTTCCAAGTCCCTCCGGCCGCTCCCGGAAAAATGGCACGGCCTCACGGACAAGGAGCAGCGCTACCGCCAGCGCTACGTGGATTTCATCGTCAATCCCGACGTGCGCAAAACTTTTGAAAAGCGGGCGAAGGTCATCCAGACCGTGCGCCAGTGGCTGAACGACCGGGGCTTCCTCGAAGTGGAGACCCCCATGCTGCAGGCGCTCTACGGCGGCGCGAACGCCCGGCCTTTCATCACGCATCTGAACGCGCTCGACATGCCGCTCTACCTGCGCATCGCGCCGGAGCTCTATCTGAAGCGCCTCGTAGTGGGCGGCTTTGAGCGGGTGTACGAGCTGAACCGGAATTTCCGCAACGAAGGCATGGACAACCGGCACAATCCGGAATTCACCGCCCTCGAGACGTACCAGGCCTACGGCGATCTGGAAGACGTCATCAAGGAGACGGAAGACATCGTGGCGGCCTGCGCGCAGGCGGTGTGCGGGAGCCTCAAAATCACCTACGGCGGCGAGGAGATCGACCTCACGCCCCCGTGGAACCGCATGACCATGGCGGAAGCGGTGAAGAAATACACCGGCGAAGACTTCGACGCCTGCGAGACGATCCAGGACGCGCGGGCCATCGCGGACCGGCTGAACGTGGAGTACGGCGAATACGACGGCGCGGGCAAGATCCTCGCGAACTGCTTCGACGCGTACGTGGAAGAGCACCTCATCCAGCCCACCATCATCACGCGCTATCCCATCGAAGTGTCGCCGCTTGCGAAACTCTGCGACGACAACGACCAGTTCACCGCGCGCTTCGAAGGGTACATCTTCGGCCGCGAGCTGGCGAACGGCTTCTCCGAACTGAACGACCCCATCGACCAGCGGAAGCGCTTCGAGCTCCAGCTGGAAGAACGGGCGCACGGCGACGACGAAGCGCACCAGATGGACGAAGACTTCATCCAGGCGCTGGAGTACGGCCTGCCCCCGACGGGCGGCCTCGGCATCGGCATCGACCGCCTCGTGATGATCATGACCGGCGAGACGAACATCCGCGACGTGCTCCTCTTCCCGCTTATGAAGCCGGAAAAGACCGGCAGCGAAGCGGCTGCGGAGGCATCCGAAGAAGACGCGCCGGAAACGGAAGAATAAAATGGAAGGGCTGCCCATGGGGCGGCCTTTTTCTGCTATAATGGGACATCAAGACGGCAGTTTTTGAAAGGAGGCACCCATGGGACCCATCGACCTCATCGCCATCGACCTGGACGACACGCTGCTCCGGGACGACATTTCCATTTCCGAGTATACGAAGGCCGTGCTGCGGCGGGCGCAGGCGGCGGGGGTGCGCGTGGTCATCGCCACGGGGCGCATGTTTCAGGCGGCGCGGCCCTGGGGGCTGGCCATCGGCCTGGGGGACGTGCCCATGATCGTCTACACGGGCTCCATGGTGGCGCGGTGCGCCTCCGGGGAGGTGCTCTCCACCGAGCCCATGGACCTGGGGACGGCGCAGGCCATCCTCGACGTGGGGCGCGCCCGCGGGTGGTACATGCAGACGTATATCGACGACGTGCTCTGCGTGCCCGAACGGAATGAGCGCACCCGGGCCTATGAGAAAGCGTGCGGCGTCACGGCCAGGGTGCTGGGGGAGGACTTCTGGACGCTCACGGCGCCGCCGCTCAAGATCCTCATCTACGAGGACGATCCGCAGGTCATGGCCGAGGCGGAGCGCGCGACCATTCCCCTCTTTGAAGAAAAGGCGGGGCACGTGCGCTCCAGCTCCCATTTCCTCGAATGGAACCGGAAGGGCGCGTCGAAAGGGCGGGCGCTCGCGAAGCTCTGCGCGGAGTGGGGCGTGCCCCTCTCGCGGGTGATGACCTTCGGCAATTCGGAAAACGACGTGTCCATGCTGTCTCTTACAACCTGGTCTTTCGCGGTGGCGAACGCCGCGCCGGAAGCGAAGGCGGCGGCCCGGCATGAGACGGCCTCCAATAATGAAGACGGCGTAGCAAAGGCGGTGGCAGAGTATGTGCTCGGAGAAAAATGAAGAGAATTTCCGGTTCGTCATCATCACCGGCATGTCCGGCGCGGGAAAGACGAGCCTCATGCAGAAACTGGAAGAGGTGGGGTACTACTGTGTGGACAATCTGCCGCCGGTGCTGATTTCCCGCTTCGCCGACCTGTGCTGGCAGTCCAGCTCCCGCATGCGCCGCGTGGCGGTGGTGTCGGACATCCGGGGCGGATCGTTCTTCGACGCGCTGCCCCAGGCGCTCGAGGAACTCGACCGGCGGGGCGTGCCGCACGAAGTGGTCTTTCTCGAAGCGTCGGACGAAGCGCTCGTGCGGCGGTACATGGAGACCCGGCGGCGGCACCCGCTCTCGGGGACGCGCCGCCTGCAGGAGAGCATCGAGGAGGAGCGGCGCATGCTCGCGCCCATCCGCGCGCTGGCGGATCTCATCATCGACACGACCACGCTCAAGGTGACGGACATGCTCCAGCTCTTTACGCACCGTTTCGGCCTCTCCGGCGGGGAGAAGGACATGGAGATCACCGTGTTTTCCTTCGGCTTCAAGTACGGCATCCCCATCGACGCGGATATGGTCATCGACGTGCGGTTTCTGCCGAATCCGTACTATGTGCCGCAGTACCGCTATTCCACGGGGCGCGTGAAAGAAGTGGCGGCGTACATCGAGGCGTCGCCCGTGACGGGGGAATTCCTCACCCGCCTCTACGATTTCATGGACTTCGTGGCGGACCGGTTCGAGCAGTCGGGCAAGGCGCAGTTTACCGTCGCCGTGGGCTGCACCGGGGGCATGCACCGCTCGGTGTACGTCACGGAGCGGCTGGGGAAGCATTTCCGCGAGCGCCGCGCCCATGTGAACGTGGAGCACCGGGACCTGCACCGCAACCGGGTGGACCATGACGCGGCGGAGGACGAATCATGAAGCGCCTCGTGCGGTGGCTCTATCCGGGCTTCGGCATCAAGCGGTGGATGTTCCTTTTCTCCCTCGGCCTGGTGGTGCTCATCTTCGGCGTGACCCTCGTGATGAATTACCAGTTCCTGTCCATCGTGGAGGAAATGATTTTCCGCTTCGTCTATCAGGTGACGGGGCAGTACAATTACGCGGTGATCGCCCTCTGGGGGATCGTGCTCGCCCTCTGCGGCGGGGCGTGCATGGTGGTGTCCATCCGCAAGCTGGTGAAGCGCTTCATCGCGCTCCTCGTGCCGCAGGAGTCCCGCGTGTCCGAGCAGATGGTGAACCGGGTGCTCCTCGCCCGGGGGCCGCGGGTGACGGCCATCGGCGGCGGGCACGGCCTGTCCATGCTGCTCCGGGGGCTCAAGACGAAAACGTCGAATCTCACGGCCATCGTGACGGTCGCCGACGACGGGGGCTCTTCGGGCCGCCTCCGGGAGGAAATGGGCATCATCGCCCCGGGCGATCTCCGAAACTGCCTCGTGGCCATGGCGGACAAGGAGTCGCTCCTGGAAGAATCTTTCCAGTACCGCTTCGGCGGCACGGGCGAGCTCGCCGGGCACAGCCTGGGCAATCTGTTCCTCGCGGCGCTCATTGAGGAATTCGGCAATGCGGAAAACGCGCTCAAAGCGGCGAGCCGCATCCTGAATGTGCGCGGGCA
The DNA here is from genome assembly GCA_958348245.1 of uncultured Veillonellaceae bacterium. Taxonomy (GTDB): domain Bacteria; phylum Bacillota; class Negativicutes; order Veillonellales; family Dialisteraceae; genus UBA1822. The sequence goes on from CATVYJ010000011.1 coordinate 7,248, forward strand.
GGTCATTCCCGCCACGACGGACACGGTGCGCCTTTCCGCAGTGATGGCCGACGGGGCCACCGTGGTGGGCGAAACGGAAATCGCCGGGTATCCCTCGCGCATCGTGCGCCTTTCCACCATCCCGAAGGATCTGCACGCCGTGCCCGCCGCGGCAGACGCCATCCTCTCGAGCGATCTCATCGTCCTCGGGCCGGGGAGCCTCTACACGAGCATTCTGCCCAATCTTCTCGTGCCGGACATCCTCCGCGCCATCCAGACGAGCGAAGCGCCCTGCCTCTACGTGTGCAACGTCATGACCCAGCCGGGGGAGACGGACGGATTCACCGTGGCGGATCATCTGAAAGCGCTCATCCAGCATATCGGCCCGGGCGTCATCGACTTCGTCCTTGCGAACAGCGGCCGCCCCGCGGACAGCGTGGCGGAGCGCTACGCCGCGGCGGGGGCCGTGCCGGTGGTCATCGACGAAGACGAAGTGAAGAAGCTCGGCGTGACGCTCATCCAGGAAGACCTCCTCGGGGAAGCGCGGGGGGCCGTGCACGACGCGCAGGTTCTCGCGGACGAGCTGGTGCGACTGAAGAGCCTTCTCCACGCGCACATCGCGCCGGATCTGCTGGACGAATACCTCCGGAGGAACCGCTGATGTCATTCACGGAAAACGTCAAGAACGAGCTGGCCCGCCTCGGCCGCCCGTCCCTCGAGGAACGGCGGGCGGAGCTGCTGGCGCTCCTGCGCATGTCCGGCTCCGCCGTGACGGGCCGGAGCGGGGCGTGGGGCGTGGAATTTTCCACCAGCAGCAGCGCCGTGGCCCGGCGGGTGCTCGTGTCGCTCAAGAAGGATTTTTCCCTCGTGCCCTCCGTCATGGTGCGGCAGGGGCGGCGGCTCCGGAAGAAAAACGTATACACCCTCGCGGTGCCGCCGTCCGAAGCGGGGAGCCGCTTCCTCACGTCCGTGGGGTTCCTTCCCATGACCGGCGCGGACGACGCGGCCCGGTGCGTCACGGCAGAAGAGAAGCGGGCGTATCTCGCGGGGGCCTTCCTCGGGGGCGGCTCCATCAACCGGCCCCAGAGCGACTACCATCTGGAGCTGGTCACCCAGTCGTACCGCTTCGCCGAGGCCATCCGGGAGGTGATGCACGCTTTCCGCATGACCCCCCGCCTCACCGACCGGAAAAACGATTATATCGTCTACATCAAAGACGGGGACGAGGCGTCGAGCTTTCTGCAGATCACCGGCGCGGCCCAGAGCTACCTGGAGTTTGAAAACGTGCGGGTCATGAAGGACATGCGCAACCAGGTGAACCGGCAGGTGAACTGCGAGACCGCCAATCTCCAGAAGTCCGTCAACGCCGCGGTGCGCCAGATGCACCAGATCCGCCTCATCCTCGCGCGCTGCGACCGGCAGAGCCTGCCGAAGAAACTGGCGGAGACCATGGATCTGCGCATGGCTCATCCGAACGCCACGCTGGCGGAGCTCTCTGAGCTGTGCGGCGTGAGCAAATCGGGCCTCGCCCATCGATTTCAGAAAATTACAGCCCTCGCCGACCGCCTCGGCGGGGAAGAAAGGAAGCCATGAAACCATTTGCCACCTTTGCGGCGGCGGCCCTTGCGGCGGCCCTCTGCGGCGTTTCCGCCTCCGCGGCATCCGTCATGGATCTCGCTTATCAGCCCATGGAGATGCGCGACGTGAAGACCCGGGGGACGCTCGTCTTTTCCGACTGTCCGGAATTTGTACAGCAGACGGGAATCCTTGCGGAAGGGACCGTCGACGGGAAAGGACGCATCTATTACTATCACGTGAACGACACGGGGGAGCGCGCCCGCCTCGTCGCCTACGCCGTGAGTGATACGGCGGTCACCTTCGACGTGACGCGCTTCATCCAGGCCGCGCCCAGCCGGGACTACATCACCTCCGGAGAGACCCTGTCTTTCAATGAGATGGTCAATATCCGCCCGCATCCTTCGGCGGTGACGCTCGAGCCGGGAAAGCGCACGGTGATCGCGCAGGAAAATGCGTCGGGCCTCCTTCCGGACTATCTCTACAGCGGCATCATCGAAGTGGAGACGAAAGAGCCCGTGCGTTTCGGCATGGCCATGCTTCCCATGGAGGGCGATCTCCAGAGCGCGCTTGACGCGGCCCGGCCCGTGCCCGTCGATTCCCATGAGCTCAGGGGGACCTTTCCCATGACGGTCTACCGGGAAAACGTACACGTGTGGAATACGGACACGGACATGCCGCAGGCCCTCGTGCTGGGCGGCATGGGCGCGGTGCCTTTCTATAAGGGCATGGACGAGCTCGACGGGGTCGTGCGGGAAAATACGGGGGACTACGGCATCACCTTCCGCATCACCGTGCGCACGGAAGGGACGAAGCCCTACCGCATCTATTTCAATCCCCAGGGCGGCATCTACATGGGGGCCTTCAAGATCACCCAGGGATTCCTGCCGCATTATTACCGCACGGACGACATGAAGTACCGCGGCCATTTCCTCGGCTACGAGACGCTCCGCGACTATATCGACGCGGGGACGTGGGAGCCGGGGAAGCCCGTGACCATCGAATTTCTCGCCGCCGGCGCGACGTACCTCCCGGTGCGTTTCCTCTTCGTGCCGGAGACGGTCTGACAGGAGGAGAGCATGAAATTTATCCAGTACCAGATCGGCGACATCGTGCAGATGAAAAAGAAGCATCCCTGCGGCTCCGACCGGTGGGAAGTGATCCAGCTCGGGAGCGACATGCGCGTGAAATGCTGCGGCTGCGGGCGCATCGTCCTCATTCCCCGTCCGAAATTTCTGAAAGGGACGAAGAAGGTGCTGAACCGCGACGCGGAGCACGAGCGGCCGGCCGTCATGGCCCGCACGGAAGAATCCACGCTGGGTGATTGAACGGCCTGCAGGCCGGCACCCGGGGACAAGGCGTCTCCGGGTATTTTTCTGCGCGCTTTTCCGCCGTGCTCCCCGTCCCCGGCCGCCCGGTCCGTTCCATTGACGGCGGCAGGGGGAGCACATATAATAAATGTGGTTATTTTGACGAACGGAATGAATGCGTGTATGAATTTTGACAGATTTTCATCCATACTGAAAAAAGAACAGATCCGCCTGCACGAGCCGATGGCGCGGCATACCACGTTTGGCATCGGGGGGCCGGCGGATTGTTTTCTTCTGCCTGCGGACAAGGAGGAGCTCCGCCGGGTGTGCGCCGCCGCGCGGGAAGCGGGCGTCCCCTTCTTCATCGTGGGCGGCGGGGCGAATCTGCTCGTGCGCGACGGGGGCATCCGCGGCGCGGTGATCTGCACGGGCCGGCTCCAGAGCCTGCGCCGGGAAGGGACGCGGCTCATCGCCGACGCGGGCGTGTCCACCGCGCGGGCGGCGCGCTTTGCCATGGAGGAAGGGCTTTCGGGCATGGAATTTGCCGGGGGCATTCCGGGGACGCTCGGCGGCGCGGCCTTCATGAACGCCGGCGCGTACGGCGGCGACATGGCGCACATCGTGGACTCCGCCGTGACCTGCGGCGCGGACGGCGAGCTCCACCGCTACGGCCGGGAAGAGATCGGCTACGCCTACCGGCACAGCCTCTTCATGGACCGGCCGCAGGAAGTGCTGCTGGAGCTCACCCTGTCCCTCACGGCGGGCGACCCGGCGGACATCCGGGTGCGCATGGACGAATACAGCCGCCGCCGCCGGGAGAAGCAGCCTCTCGAAGCGCGCAGCGCGGGGAGCACCTTCAAGCGGCCCGAAGGCCACTTCGCCGGGGCCATGATCGAGTCCCTCGGCCTGAAGGGCTTCTCCGTGGGCGACGCCGCGGTGAGCAGCAAGCACGCGGGATTTCTCATCAATAAGGGGCGGGCCACCTGCGCGGACATGCTCGCCCTCATCCGTGAAATTCAGTCGCAGGTGAAAGCGCGCTACGGCGTGGACCTCGAGCCGGAAGTGCAGATCATCGGCGAAGAAAAGGAGAGCGTATGAACGTACTCATCACCGGCGGAGCCGGATACATCGGCAGCCACTGCAGCCGCCTTTTCCTCGAAAAAGGCGCGGACGTGACCATTCTGGACAATCTCTCCGAAGGGCACCGGGAAGCGGTGCGGGGAGGACGCCTCGTCGTGGGCGACTGCGGCGACGGCGCGCTTCTGGATACACTGTTTACGGAAACGAAGTACGACGCGGTGGTGCACTTCGCCGCGTTCACCTCCGTGGGCGAATCCGTAGCGGAGCCGCGGAAATATTTCCGCAACAACGTGGAAAACATGCTCACCCTCATGAACGCCGCGGTGGATCACGGCGTGGGCTACTTCGTCTTCTCGTCCTCGGCGGCGGTATTCGGCGAGCCCGTATCCCTGCCCATCGCGGAAGACCACGTGCAGATGCCCATCAATCCCTACGGCGAGACGAAAATGATCGGCGAACGCATGCTCGCGGACTACGAGCGCGCCTACGGCCTCCACTCGTGCAGCTTCCGCTATTTCAACGCCGCGGGCGATTCGGCGGACTCCTCCATCGGCGAGTCCCACCATCCCGAGACGCACCTCATTCCCCTCGTCATCCAGGCGGCCCTCGGCAAACGCCCGCCGCTCACCGTCTTCGGCACAGACTACGGCACGCGGGACGGGAGCTGCATCCGCGACTACGTCCACGTGGAAGACCTGGCGGACGCGCACTACCTCGGCCTCCGGTACATCATGGAGCACAACGTATCCGAACAGTTCAATCTGGGGAGCGAGACCGGCTTCACCGTGCTGGAAATCATCAAAGCCTTCGAAAAAGTGACGGGCATCCCCGTGCCCTACACGCTGGGAGAACGTCGGCCGGGCGATCCGGCGGTGCTCGTGGCGGGCAATGAAAAGGCGCGGAAGCTTCTCGGATGGAACCCGGCGAAGAGCAATCTCGAGACCATCCTCACCGACGCGTATCACTGGGAAAGGAAGCGCACCTATTAAAAAAGAGCACTGCCCCGTGCAGTGCTTTTTGCTATAATAAAGAAAAACGGGAGGGACAGCCATGGAAGTCATTGCCTTCATCGGGCCGGCGGGCACCGGCAAGAGCGACCGCGCCCTCGTGGTGGCCTACGAAAACAAATGCGCCTGCATCATCGACGACGGCATCCTCATTTTCCGGAACCGCATCGTGGCGGGGCGCTCGGCCAAAAAAGAAGCCAATCCCATCGCCGCCACGCGCCGGGCCATTTTTGAAGACGAGGGGCAGGCGGCGGACGTGCGGCGCGTGCTGGGCAACATCTGCCCGAACCGCATCCTCATCCTCGGCACCTCCGTGAAAATGGTCAATCTCATCACGAAAGCCCTGCAGATCCCCGCGCCGAAGCGGTACATCCGCATCGAGGACATCGCCCGCCCCGAAGACATCCAGCGGGCCCACGACGCGCGCCACAAAGAAGGCAAGCATGTCATCCCCGTGCCCACCATGGAACTGCGGCCGGAATTCAAGGGCTACCTCATCGACCCCCTGCGCACCCTCTTCCACCGGGGCCACGGCAAGGGGACCGAGCGCATGGAAAAATCCGTCGTGCGCCCCGTATTCAGCTTCTACGGGCGGCTCACCTTTGCAAACCGCGTCGTGTCCGACCTCGTCCATTACGCCCTGCGGGAGATGAAGGGAGAGCTCGCCGTGCATTCCGTGTCGAGCCGGAAGTCGGAGGGCATGACGAACGGCATCAGCCTCGAGATGGACGTGTCGATCCCGGGAGGGAGCCCGCAGGCCGTGCGGGACACCATCCACAAGGCGCGCCGCCTCGTGCAGAAAGAAATCGAATTTACCACCGGCATGGCGGTGGAGAAAATCCGCGTGTCCGTGACGACGGCGGTCAAAAAATAAAAGAAAGGCACAGCGCGCGCTGTGTCTTTTTCCTTTGTCTTTTTTGACCGGGGGAAGCAGGGGAGAATGCATCGGCGCATTCGGGGGCGGACCCACAAATCAAGTCCGTACGTGTCCGAAATTTACGAATTTTTCCATTTATGGCATGCGAGGCCATGGTCGTTACTTTCCTTCTTCTCCAGAGAAGAATGGAAAGTAACAAAGGAAGAAGCTGCCGGCCGGTAGAAAAAGAGCCTGTCGCCGGGGCGGGCTGCCGCTCAGTTTGTCATTCCCTGCGCGCAGCCAACGAGAAGAAAGAGCGGCCCGCACGAACTGCCGGCGACGAACGCCGGGCCCATACGATACGCCTGCTTATATTCCCGTACCCTTTTTGCGTCGCGCCTTACGGCGGCTCCCCTTTGCTTATGTATCGCAAACACAGAAGCAGACCCACATACGACGAGAAAGACGTTCATCGCATGTGGATCCGCTTCTTCATGAAGAGAAACGACAGCACGAGGGACGCACGCGAGAGCGTGCGACACCAAAATTCTATCGTCATGCGCTGCAAGGAAAATTTCCCGCCTGTGTCCGCACCGCCTGCGCACAAACGTCACAAACAAGGGAGACGCGAAGCGGCGACACAAATCTTCCACGGGCATGCGGGAAAGCCTCGTGAAGGATGTGGGTCCGCTCCCGCATACTTCACAGTAAGCACCGCATTTGAGTCTGCGCGAAATGAGCAGAACCATTTTGCATGGTGTGTGAATCCGCACTGCCTGAAAACCAACAGTCGAGCACTGGTGCAGCTCCCCGCCCATTGGAATGGAGCCCGGCCCCGAAGGGGTGAGATTTGACGGCCCGGAGCGCCCGGACGGAATGACTGTCTGAGCGACCGAAGGGAGCGAGTTTCATTCCGTCAGCGGAGGGCCGCCAAATCTCAGGGCGGAATGACCGGGCGGCGGTCCTTTCTTGGCCGACACTCTTTCCGGGCGGCCGGAAAGAATGTCGGCGACGCTGGAATCGTATTCCAAAAATGGAAAAAATCGTATGTTTCGGACATGTACGGATTTGCATTGTGGCTCCGCCATATTGTGAGAAAAAACAATTTCATCGCAATGCCGGTCCGCGCGCCGCCGCAGGCCGGTTTCTTCCATGCAAAAACTCTCCCGGCGGGATGTCGGGAGAGCGTTTTTGTATTTCTCATCCAAGCATGGGGAGGGGGAAGAGGAGGCGCGCCGCGTAGATGACGAGGGTCATGGTGACGCACGAGACGAAGGTGCTCATCATGACGAGTTCTGTGGCGAAGTCTTCGCAGTTTTTAAATTCCACGGCGTAGAGCACGGAGTTGACCGCCGAGGGAACGCTGGACATGATGAGAATGACCTGGCTGGTGACGTTGGAGAAGCCCGTGCCGAAGGCGTTCCACAGGAAGATGAGCGCGGCGGCGAGGAGGGGCGCGCCCGCGAGGCGGAGGACGCAGCCGATCCAGGCGTCCACGTCGCCGAAGGAGATGCGGCTCCGGTGGATCTGCATGCCGAGCGCCATCATGACAATGGCCACGAGGGCGTTCGCGCAGTTCTGGAAGACGGGCCAGAGGGGTGTGGCGGTCATGTCGAAGCCGATGTACTTGATGGTGAAGACCGCGAAGAGGGTGTAGAGGACCGGCATGTGGAGAATGACCCGGATGCTGTCCATGGGGGTGAGTTTTCCCTTGCCCGCCTGGTAGAGGCCGATGGTATTGAGGGTCATGTTCATCTGCACGAGGGTCATGGTGGAGACGGCCAGCGCTTCCGCCAGATAGGGGGCGTTCGTGTCGGTACCGTAGGGCGCGTTTGTGAAGATGAGCGCGATGAGGGCGACGCCGATGTTGCCGTTGTTGGAAAACATGGTGCCGTTCTTGAAGGCTTCGGTCTTGCCGGGGGTGAAGCCCCGCAGTTTCCCGATGAGGACGCCCGCCGCGCCCAGCAGGAACATCTGGAAGCAGCAGAAGAGGAAGACGTTCACCAGATTCATGTCGAGCTCGGCGGAGTAGATGCTGTAGAAGATGAAGCACGGCAGCACGAGGTAGAAGGTGAGCTTCGTGAGGGACGCCACGTTCAGCTGGAAGCGGCGGTCCATGAGGTAGCCGATGACCACGAAGAGGATGAGCGGCAGGATGTTGTCGGTGATGATGTGAAGAAATGCCATGTCTGCCTCCTTAGACGCCCGCGGGATAGAGCAGGCGCGCCGCGTAGATGACGAGGGTCATGGTGAGGATGCCCAGGAAGGTCGAGGCCAGCACGGACTGCGCGGCAAACCAGGAATGATTTCTGTATTCCGCTGCGTACATGACGATGGTGAAGCTCGGCGGAATGGATGCGGTGATGAGGAAGACCTGCGCTTCCACCGGGGAGAAGCACCCCGCGGCTTCGATGATGCCCCACGCGAGGAGGGGCGCGGCGAGGAGTTTCTGCGCCGCCGCGGCGAGGATGGCCGGGCTGGGGCGGTGCAGGCGCGACCGGTGGAGGTGCGCGCCCACGATGACGGTGATCATGACGATGAAGGCGCCGGAGAAATGATGGAGCACGGGCCAGAGGAAGGTTTCTTCCACGGGGAGTTTCGTATACTGCACGACGAGGCCCGCGAGCACCGCGTAGAGCGAGGGGAGATGCAGCGCGTAGGAGACGACACGGCCCACGGAGACTTCCGCCGCGCGGATCTGGCACGCGCCGAAAATGTTGACGGCGATGTTCATGAGGATGAGGAGGAGCACCACGCTGCCCCGCGCTTCGTCCAGCCAGGGGGTCTCGCCGTCCACCAGGTAAGGCGCGTGGCTGTAGATGAAGACGATGAGCACGATGCCGATGCTGCCCGCGTTGGAATAGGTGGAGACCGCCTGATAGACGGAGCGCCGCGGGCCCGTGATGCCCAGAAGCGCCGCGGCCGCCCGCGAGAGGAGCCACAGGAGAGCGAGGAGCACGACGAACGCGGGCAGCAGGAAGAGCGAAGACAGGTCCGGCGTGTACTGCACCATGCTGTAGAAGATGAAGCACGGCAGGATGACGCAGATGACCAGCTTGTTGTACGTATTGAGGTCGAGCGTGAAATGCTTGTCCAGCAGATAGCCTGCGCCCATGAAGAAGAGCAGGGGCAGGATATCGTAGCAGAGAATCTGCAGGATGTCCATGAGAGGTCCTTTCCGCCGCCTGAGCGGCCCGTTGATTATCTATCCAGTATATACAGAGGTCGCCGCTTCCGCAATGGAGCGCGGGGAAAATCATGAAAAGTCCCGCCTCCGGAGGGGCGGGAAACGGATGGGAAGGGCGGTCAGAACTGGAGCCGGTCGTCTTTGGGGTCCGGCGGGAAGAGCCGGCGCCACAGGCCCCAGCGGGTGAGGGCGTCTGCCGCCGCGGCGTCGGACGGCGCCAGGGACGGGCCCTCCCAGTAGGCGGCGCAGAGGATGGTCCGGTCCTCCCGGCCCACGAGGAACTGCACGTGCCGGCCCGCCTTGTCCGCGTAGGTCAGGGTGTAGTAGCGGTAGTCTTCGCGGCCCGAGCCGCGGGGGAAGGCGTGGGTATTTTCCGTGTACATGCCCGTGCGGGGCTCGTTCTCATAAATGTCGGAGCGGCTCACGGGATAGACCGGCCCGAAGGCGTTGATGACAGACGACGCGGGGCCGCCCACGGCAGGACCGCCGGGGAGCGCCGTCCCTTTCCCGAGGAAGAGGACGATGCGGAGGACGCGCCGGCCCAGCGTATAGGGCGGCAGCGCGTCTTCCGCCGTGCCCGCCGCAAAAAAGATGGAATGGTCTCTGGCCAAGTAGCCTTCGTCCGCGCCGAGGACGCGGTACAGGCGGTACGAGCCGCTTCGGATGCGCGCCTCGCCCGCCGCGGGGGAGACGTCGGAAAAGGCCGCGGGAAGCGGCACCGCGTCCACGTAGGCCGAAGCGGAGAGCGGCGCGGCGCAGAGCGCCGCGCAAAGCAGCGGTTTCCAGTTCATGAGAGACTCCTTTTTCCTGATTTCTTCCATTGTAGCACAGGGACGGCCGGGCGGCCCCGCTTTTTTGCGGGCGCCGTTCATTGACAAAGCGGGGGGAGTTCGTTACAATTAATACGCTATTACTATGGAAGGGTGTCCGAGCGGTTGAAGGAGGCGGTCTTGAAAACCGTTAACTTCGCAAGAGGTTCATGGGTTCGAATCCCATCCCTTCCGCCACAGAGACGGGGCGCAGGCGCTCCGCCGGCGCTGCTTTTCCGCAGCGCTTTTCCTTTTTCGGAGGTGAAGTATGGTCATCGCAGGGAAACGGCTGCCGCCGTTCAGACATATCGCAGAGCATGTGCTGGGGCTCGTCGTGGGCTCCATGATTTATTCCGCCGGGCTGAATCTGTTCCTCGTGCCGAACGAGATCATCGACGGCGGCGTGGTGGGCGTGGGCCTCATCGCGGCGGCCCTTTCGGAGATCCCTTTCAGCTTCTGGGTGGTGCTCCTGAATATCCCGTTCTTTTTCCTCGGCTATAAAAAGGTGGGGGCGAGCCTGGCGGCGTACGCGTCGGTGGCGGTCCTCATCCTGTCCTTCTGGAGCCCGCTCTTTGAAGCCATGGACCCGGTCACGCGGGATCCCTTCCTCGCGACCATCTTCGGTGGCATGATCATCGGCATCGGCGTGGGCATCGTCATCCGGAGCGGCGGGTCCCTCGACGGCACGGAAATCATGGCCATCTGGCTCGACCGGAAGACGTCCTTTTCCGTGGGGGAGATCGTCATGTTTTTCAATATTTTCATCCTGGGGAGCGCGGGCTTCGTATTCAGCTGGAACAGCGCCATGTATTCCCTCGTGGCGTACTTCATCTGCTCGAAGATGATCGACATGGTGTCCAACGGCCTCGACGAATCGAAGGGGGTCTTTATCGTCACGGAGAAATCCGACGAGGTGGCGGACGCGGTGATGAACCAGATGCACCGCGCGGTGACGCGCCTTCACGGGGCGGGGGGCTTCCTCAAGAACGACAAGGACATTCTCTACTGCGTCATCTCCCGGCTGGAAGTGACGCGCCTCAAATACGTGACCCACGACATCGATCCGCAGGCATTTCTCTCTATCTTCGACGTGCGGGAGGTGCAGGGCGGTTTCATGAAAAAACGCAAACACTGAGGGAAGCGGCCTGCGGGCCGTTTTTTTCTGTGCGCCGGCGCATTTAGACAGCACAAAATAAAGACGGCGGAGGCGGCGAAAAATCCTTTGTCTCTGTATTGCGTAAAAGTAGTTTTATGATATAATAAACGCAACCCGCGGGGCCCGATTCCGTCCCGGGGCGGGCGTAAAACGGCGAAAAGAAGACGCAGAGGAAACATGGCCACTCGCGCAGGCGCTTTCCGTCCGGTTTCCGCCGACAGGGAATCAGGAAAGGAGCGGGAATATGAAGAAACTTCTCGCAATGGCAGCGATCGCTGCTCTCGCCGCAGGCGCTTCCGCCTCCGCGGCCAATCCGTTCTCCGACGTGTCCGCGTCCGACTGGGCGTACCAGGCCGTGTCCGATCTGTCCGATCAGGGCGTCGTCGAAGGCTATCCGGACGGCACCTTCCGGGGACAGGCGTCCATCACGCGCTATGAAATGGCGCAGATCACGGCGCGCCTCATGGCGAAGGAAGACCAGTACAGCGCGGAACAGCGCGCGGTCATCGACCGCCTCGCCGCGGAATACGCAGATGAGCTGGACACGCTCGGCGTGCGCGTGACGAACCTGGAAAAGAAAGTGGGGAACATCTCCTGGAGCGGCGATGCCCGCATGCGCTATCAGAGCTGGGACAACACCAGGACCGGCGAAAGCTGGAACGGGCGCATCCACATCATGATGAAGGGGCAGGTCAACGAATCCACCACGGTGAACGCCCGCCTCTCCACGGACAACGTGCAGCTCAAGGGTGATGACGACGCGGACGTGGGCTTCGAGTCCATGAACGTGCGCCACGAATTCGGCCCGAACGCGGCGGTCACCCTCGGGCGCTACGATTTCCTCTGGGGCAACCAGAGCGGCTGGTCCTACGGCAACGGCTGGGGCTTTGACGGCGCGAAGGCGGACTTCCGCCTGGGAGACCGGGTCACCCTCACCGCCGGCTACGGCCAGACGAATGTGAGCTCGTTCGTTAATGACACGGATAATGATTCTTATCAGGACCATGCGTCGAAAGACCTGTTCTTCGCCGTGGCCACGGGCGACCTGGGCTTCGCCACTCTCGGCCTGGGCTACCTGTCCTATCAGGACAGCGTGGAATCCATGGGCGGCGCCGCCTACGATCCGGAACTGGTGGACGTGCAGCTCACCATCCCCGCGGGGGACTTCCGCGTCTTCGGCGAATACATGAAGAACACCACCGCGCCCGACGGCTACGATACGGCGTGGAACGCGGGCATCGGCTACGGCGCGATGGACTACACGAAGCCCGGCACGTGGAACCTCGACCTCTCGTACAACGACGTGGACTACGGCACCTATCTGGGCGGCACCACCTACGAGACGGACATCCTCGAGACGCTCACCAATTACAGCGGCAATGCCATCGGCCAGCAGAAGAACGTTTCCTTCTGGCTGCTGAACGGCAACGTGGCCGTCGCGGAGAACGTCTTCATCCACGGCGAATACGCTTTCGCGGCGGACGGCACGACGCAGGACCCGCACGACACGTGGACGCTCTCGCTCAACTACCGCTATTGATCAAGAAAAAGGGAATCCTCCGGGATTCTCTTTTTTGCTGCGAAAAGAGCGGGCAAAATTTTCGTAAAAATGCCGCGGACGTCTTGCGCGAGGGGGAGAATGTGTTATAATTTTTTCAACCAAAACCGCATAGACTATCCAGAGACACACAGAATTTTGTCGAAGAACGGCGCGGGCCGTACCTGCGCTTTACGGCGCTCCTTCGGGGAGCGGAAACCTGTACACAGCCGGGAGGAGGCGCTTCCGGACTGTTTTTCCGCCGGCGGCTGCCGGGCCGGACGCCCCTTCGATGACGCTGTGTGTTTTTGTTTTCCTGCGGATGGTCTATTGCAAAAATATGCACAAAACTGTATAATTGCAAAATCATCCCGAGAGGGGATGCGATTGCAGAGTAAGGGGGAATGCATGTGAAGGTCAGTATTCTCGGCGCGACGGGCTACACCGGCTCGGAGCTGCTCCGGATTCTCGCGGGGCATCCGCAGGCAGAGGTAACGCACGTCACGTCGGAAAACCACCGGGGAGAAAAGATTCAGGAATTCTTCCCGCAGCTGCGCGGCTTTTATGATCTGACGCTGGAGAGCCTGTCCGATCTTCCGGCCATCGCGGAAGACAGCGATTTCGTGTTCATCGGCATGCCCGCGGGCCACGCCATGGACATCGGCCGCGCGCTCGCCGATACGCCGGTGCGCATCATCGACCTCGGCGCGGATTACCGCTTCCGCGATACGGCGGTGTACGAGGCGTGGTACCATCTGCCGCACACCCACAGGGACGCGGCGCGCGTGTACGGACTGGCCGAGCTTTATCGGGACGAGATCCGCACGGCGAAGATTATCGGGAACGCGGGATGCTTCACCACGGCGGGCATCCTGGCGCTTGCGCCGCTCGCGGAGCGGCATCTCATCGACCTCTCGAGCATCATCTGCGACGCCGCGTCCGGCGTGTCCGGCGCGGGGCGCTCGCCGAAAATCGGCAACCATTTCCCGGAGCTCTACGACAATTTCAAAGCCTACAATGTGGCGCACCACCGGCATACGCCGGAGATCGAGCAGGCTTTGTCGGATCTTTCCGGGGAAGCGGTGACGATCAATTTCACGCCGCACCTCGTGCCCATGGCGCGGGGCATCCTGTCCACGTGCTATGCGAATCTCGCCGACGGCGTGACGGCGGACGACGTGGACGCGGCCTTTGAAGCGCGCTACGGGGGCGAGCACTTCATCCGGCTCCTCGGCCGCGGAGCGTACCCGGAGACGAAGTACGTGCGGGGCTCCAATTTCTGCGACATCGGCTGGCACATCGACGAACGCACGCATCGGGTGATCGTGCTCTCCGCCATCGATAATCTGGTGAAGGGCGCGGCCGGCCAGGCCGTTCAGAATTTCAACATCGCCTGCGGTTTCGACGAGACGCTGGGCCTCGAGGCCGCTCCGATGTATCCGTGATAAAGGGGGAATCGCAATGTTTACTGTGCAGGACGCCGCGAAAGGCGTGACCTTTCCGAAAGGATTTCAGGCGTGCGGCGTGCGCGCCGGGCTGAAAAAGAGCGGCAAGCTCGACATGGCCCTCATTTACTCCGACGTGCGGTGTGCCGCCGCGGGGACGTTCACGCAGAACGCGGTGGCGGCGGCGCCGGTGTGGGTGTCGAAGGAGATCCTCGCCGACGGGCACGCGCAGGCGGCCATCGTCAATTCGGGCTGCGCCAACGCCTGCACCGGCGGGCAGGGCATGAACGACGCCCGGGAGATGGCGGCCGTCACGGCGGAGAAGACGGGGTGCGCCGCGGGCGACGTGGTGGTGGCGTCCACGGGCGTCATCGGCGCGCTGCTGGACATGGAAAAAATCCGGAACGGCATCGAGATGTGCCGGCAGGCGCTCTATTACGACGGAGCGGAGGCGGCGAGCCGGGCCATCCTCACCACGGACACCGTGACGAAGACCGCCGCGGTGGAGACCGTCATCGGCGGGAAGACGGCGCGCTTCGGCGTCATGGCGAAGGGCTCCGGCATGATCCGCCCGAACATGGCCACCATGCTCTGTTTCCTCACCACGGACGCGGCTATCGCGCCGGCGCTGCTGAACGAGGCTCTCCACGACGCGGTCGCCTATTCGTTCAATATGATTTCCGTCGACGGGGACATGAGCACGAACGACATGTGCGTATGCCTGGCAAACGGCCTGGCGGGCAACGAAGAAATCACGGAAAAAGGCGCGGACTACGACGCGTTTTACGAAGCGCTTCTCTACCTCTGCCAGGAAATGGCGAAGAAAATCGCCGCCGACGGCGAAGGGGCCACGAAATTCCTCACCATCCACGTGAAAGGGACGAAGACCTTCGCGGATGCAAAGACCGTGGGCATGAGCGTGGCGCGCTCGCCCCTGGCGAAGACCGCCTTCTTCGGGGAAGACCCGAACTGGGGCCGCGTGGTGGCGGCGGTGGGCTACTCCGAAGCGCCCATGGTGCCGGAGAAGACGAGCGTCGCCTTCGGGGGCATTCCCGTCTACGAAAAGGGGCTGCCCGTGCCGTTCGACGAAGAAGCCATGAAGAAAGTCATGAAAGCGCACGATATCGTCATCGACATCGACATGGGGCTGGGCGGGGAGGAAGCCACCGTCTGGACCTGCGATTTCTCCTATGACTATGTGAAAATCAACGGGGAGTATCACACCTGATGGAAGAGAAGAAACCGGAAAAGAAAAGAACCATGGAGTCCGTCACGGCGGACATCCTCATGGAAGCGCTCCCGTACATTGAAGACTTCTACGGGAAGATCGTCGTGGTGAAGTACGGCGGCAACGCCATGATCAACGACAAGCTGAAAGAAAAGGTCATGGAAGACATCGCCCTCATGCGGTTTGTGGGCATCCATCCGGTCATCGTCCACGGGGGCGGCCCGGAAATCACGTGGTTCCTGAAAAAAATCGGCAAGGAGAGCGCCTTCGTCTCCGGCCTGCGCGTGACCGACGCGGAGACCGCGGAAGTGGCGGAAATGGTGCTCGACGGCAAGATCAATTCGGAGATCGTGAAGCGCATGAACCGCCGGGGCGTGCGGGCGGTGGGCCTCTCCGGGGAAGACGCGAATCTCATCCGCGCCCGGAAGAAGCTCGCCAAAGTCTACGACGACCCGGATGCCGCGCCGAAAGAAGTGGACATCGGCTATGTGGGCGAAGTGTCCGCCATCAATACGGACATCCTCGAGACGCTCATCAAAAACGACTACGTGCCGGTCATCGCGCCCATGGGCGTCGGCGTGGACGGCGAAAATTACAACATCAACGCGGACTACGTGGCGGCGAAGGTGGCGGGCGCGCTCAAGGCGGAACGGCTCATCCTCCTCACCGACGTGGAAGGGGTGTACGCTGATTTCGACGACAAAGACTCCTTCATTTCCATCCTTCCCGCATCGAAGGCGCGGGACATGATCCGGGACGGCACCATCAAGGGCGGCATGATCCCCAAGATCGAAGCGTGCCTCGAAGCGATGGACGAAGGCGTCGTGAAAGCCCACATCATCGACGGGCGTCTGCCCCATTCCCTCATTCTGGAAATGTTCACCGCCGAAGGGGTGGGCACGCAGGTCATCCGCTGAACGCGGAAAAGGAGGCTCCCATGAAAGAAAGCAGAGAGGAAATCCTCGCGAAAGATCAGAAAGATTATCTCCCCGTGTACGGCGGCCGCTACGGCGTCGCCCTCGACCACGGCGAAGGGGTCAAAGTGTACGACACGGAGGGCAACGCCTACGTGGACTTCCTCGGCGGCATCGCCGTAAACGTCCTCGGCCACGGGTATCCCGCCCTCGTGCAAGCCGTATCCGGGCAGGCGGCGAAGATGATCCACTGCTCCAATCTCTTTTATACCCAGGCCCAGGCCGACGCGGCGGAAAAACTCGTGGCGCTCTCCGGCCTCGGCAAGGCGTTCTTCGCCAATTCCGGCGCGGAAGCGAACGAAGGCGCCATCAAGGCGGCCCGGAAATACGCCCACATGACCGATCCGGACAAATCGCAGATCCTCACCGCGTGGAACTCTTTCCACGGGCGGACCCTCGCCACCCTCACCGCCACGGGACAGCCCCACTATCAGGAAGGCTGCGGGCCGCTCCCGGCGGGCTTCGACTACGTGCACTACAACGACATCGAAGAACTGGAAAGCAAAATGTCCGACAAGACCTGCGCGGTCATGCTCGAGACCATCCAGGGCGAAGGCGGCGTCTATCCGCCGAAGAATGACTACCTGAAAAAAGTGCGCGCCCTCTGCGACCGATACGGCGCGCTCCTCATCCTCGACGAAGTGCAGGCCGGCATGGGCCGGAGCGGCACCTTCTACGCCTATGAGACCTACGGCGTGAAACCGGACATCGTCACCATGGCGAAAGGTCTCGCGGGCGGCGTGCCCATCGGGGCCATGCTCTGTACGGACGAAGTGGCGAAAGCCTTCAAGCCCGGCGACCACGGCACCACCTTCGGGGGCAATCCCCTCGCGTGCGCCGCGGCGAACGTGGTCATCGACACCGTGTCCCAGCCGGACTTCCTCGCCCACGTGAAGGAAATCAGCGCGTATTTCCGGGGCAGACTGGACGCGCTCGCCGCGAAATATCCCGCGCTCGTGAAAGAAGTGCGCGGCCAGGGGCTCCTCCTCGGCATGGAGCTCACGCAGCCCGGCAGCGGCGTAGTCATGGACTGCATCGCCCACGGCGTCATCATCAACTGCACCATGGGGAATGTGCTCCGCTTCGCGCCGCCCCTCATCATCACCGAATCCGACGTGGATACGGTCATCGCGGCGCTGGACGGCGCTCTCTCCCGCCTCGCGTGAGTCCCCGCCCAGTCAGAATGCTCCTCTCCGGAGGGGCGTTTTTGCGTGCCGTATGCAGTTTTCCGCATGGACGTCCCGCGGCCTTTTCCGGAAAATGCGGGAAACAGGGCGGAATATGCGCGCGCCATAGAAAAACTGTATAAATGCTGTTGAATAAATATTCCTATTAGCGTATAATTACAACATCATTTCAAACGCCGGCCCCGCCGGACAGGAGGACATATGCTCAAAGGAAAAGATTTACTCAGCATTCACGACTTATCGCAGGATGAGCTGCAGGAGATTCTCGAAACCGCCGCGCGGCTCAAACAGGAACAGAAAGCGGGCGTGCCCCATCCCCTGCTCAAGGGAAAGACCCTCGCCATGATTTTTGAAAAATCGTCCACCCGCACGCGCGTCTCCTTCGAGACGGGCATCTTCCAGCTCGGCGGACAGGGCATCTTCCTCTCCACGAGAGACATCCAGCTCGGCCGGGGCGAACCGGTGAAAGACACGGCGCGCGTGCTCGCCCGCTATGTGGACGGCATCATGATCCGCACCTTCGCCCAGAGCGAAGTGGAAGAATTTGCGGAATACGCGGACGTGCCCGTCATCAACGCGCTCACCGATCTGCTCCATCCGTGCCAGGTGCTCACCGATCTCCTCACCATGCAGGAATACAAAGGGAAACAGCTGAAAGGGCTGCATTTCGCGTACATCGGCGACGGCAACAATATGGCCAACTCCTACCTCTACGGCTGCGCGAAAGCGGGCATCCACTGCACCATCGCCTGCCCGAAAGGCTACGCGCCGAACGCGCAGGTCTATGCGAACGCCCTCAAAGACGCCGAGGCCACCGGCGCGGAGCTCAAAATCGTGGAAGACCCCGCCGAAGCGGCGAAAGACGCGGACGTGCTCGCCACCGACACGTGGACCAGCATGGGCGAAGAAGCGGAAAAAGCCGTGCGGGAAAAAGTTTTCCAGGGCTACCAGATCAACAGGGACCTGCTGGCGCTCGCCGACAAGGACGCCATCGTCCTTCACTGCCTCCCGGCGTACCGCGGCAAGGAAATCACCGAAGACGTGCTCGAAGGCTACGCCCACGTCATCTTCGACGAAGCGGAAAACCGGCTCCACACGCAGAAAGCGGTCATGGCGCTCACCATGTGCGGCTGAAAGAAACCTCTGCGGCTCCTCTGAAAACGGGGGAGCCGTATTTTTGTGGGATTTTTTTGCGCGGGCACGAAACACATGGCGATACAAGTTTTTTTCTCTGCGGGGCGGCCCCATACGATGGGGCGGAACTTTCCGCGCACTTTGCGCGGGCGCGCTCCGCACGGACAGCTTCCGCGCGTCTCTTTCGTGTATTTTATGTTATAATTTAAGAATAAACTTTTTCAGGAGAAAGGAGCGGAGCCATGGCCAGACGGAAGGGGAGAAAACTGTGGGACGGCCTCAGCCGGGAGGCGTGGCTTTCGCTGTTTGCGGACCCGGAGGTCATGACGGATCTGGTGATGCGGATTTTCGACGCGCTCTACCGCGCGCCGCAGCACATGGACAGCGCGAAGCATATCGCCTCCGCCATGGAGGTGGAATACCGCGCGCTCAACGCGGCCGTGGGCTGGGCGGGGACGAAAATCCGCGCCCGGTGGGAAGCGGAGCATCCGGAAGAAGCGGAGACGGTCCGCGCGCCCTGGGAGTACGTTTTCGACGGCGCGGAGGAAGAGGACGGCACGTATCTGTGGATTCTGAAGCCGTCCGCAGCCCTCGCGTGGCGCGAGCTGGAAGCGGCGGACGTGCCCGGGCGGGGCGAGCTCCGGGCGATCCTGGCGGAAGACGCGTCGTCTTTCGGCCGGGAGGGGAGCCTCTTTGCGGAAGCGCCGCACGAGACGGTGGAGCGCATCCGCGGGCTGCTCGATGAGGAAAGGCTCTTCCGGCGGCGCGCCTTTGAAAAAGGGCGGTGCTGCACGGTGTGCGGCCTCTCGCGCATGCCGCTCCTGCAGGCGGTGCCCTACGGGGACGGAGGCCGGAAGCACCGGGGCCTCCTCTTCTGTCCCACCCACGGGGCGCTCTTCGCGGCGCATCTCATTTCGTTCAGTCCGAAAGGGGCGCTCCTCATTTCCGATTCGCTTTCCGCGGGCGACCGGGAGGCGCTGGGGCTCCGGGAAGGCATGGCGGCGCAGAATCCGTTCAGCGGACGGCGCATGGCGGTCCACCGCCGCATCTTTAACGCATGGAGGAAAGAGGACAAATGATTTTATCGGGAAGAGAAATCGCCCGGCACATGGGCCATGAAATCATCATCGAACCGTACAATCCGAAACAGGTGAACCCGAACAGCTACAATCTGACGCTCGCGGACGAGCTGATGGTGTACGACGAGCACACGCTGGATATGAAAAAAAGGAATACCGGCCATATTCTGAAAATACCAGCGGAAGGGTACCTGCTCCAGCCCAACACGCTGTACCTGGGACGCACCCGGGAGTATACGAAAACGGAGTGTTTCGTCCCCATGCTGGAGGGGCGCTCCTCCATCGGCCGACTGGGACTTTTCATCCATGTTACCGCAGGTTTCGGCGATGTGGGCTTCGCCGGATACTGGACGCTCGAGATGTTCTGCGTGCAGCCCATCCGCATCTACGCGGGGGTGGAAATCTGTCAGATTTATTTCCATACGGTGCTCGGAGAAGCGGACCGCTACACCCACGGAAAGTACCAGAACAACGTGGGCATCCAGCCGAGTCTGCTTTACAAAGACTTCGAAAAATAGTATTATAAATTTAACTTCATAAATCATTTCGCGCAAAGAAGTGCAGCAGAAGAGTATGACCCCCCCGGTTGTGCGCCCTGTTGCTTTTTTTGTTTCTGCATGCAGGAGCGCGGATGATGGGGAGAACATCCTGTAGAACAAAAAAGGGGGTATTTTCATGAAAAAGATGATGAAACGGATCATGCTGGCAGGTCTTGCGTGCGTAGCCGGCGCGGCGATTCTCACGGGCTGCGGCGGCGCGTCCTCCGGCGGGGAAAAACAGTTCCTCAACATCGCCACGGGCGGCACGTCCGGCACGTACTATCCGCTGGGCGGCGCGCTCTCCGAACTGCTGAACAAGAATATCCAGGGCATGAACGCCAGCGCGCAGGCCACCGGCGCGGCCGTGGCCAACATCAACATGCTGAAGGACGGCTCCGTGGACCTGGCTTTCGTGCAGAACGATATCGCCTACTACGCGGAGAACGGCACGGAAATGTTCAAGGACAACAAGATCGACAGCCTCCGCGGCATCGCGGCGCTCTATCCGGAAACGATCCAGTTCGTCACCACCGCCGACACGGGCATCACCTCCGTCTCCCAGCTGAAAGGGAAACGTGTGGCAGTGGGCGCGTCCGGCTCCGGCTCGGAAGCGAACGCCCGCCAGATTCTCGGCGCATACGGCATCACCTATGACGACATTGAACCGCAGTACCTCTCCTTCGGCGAAGCGGTCGACGCGCTGAAGGACGGCAACGTCGATGCGGGCGTGGTCGTAGCGGGCTTCCCGACCGCGGCGATTCAGGACCTCGGGGCGAGCAAATCCGCCGTCGTCCTCAATATTGATCCGGAGACCGCGGCGAAGCTGAAGGAACAGTATCCGTACTACAACGCCATCACCATCCCGGCGGGCACCTATCCCGGACAGGAAGCGGACGTGAACACCATCTGCGTGAAGTGCCTCCTCATCGGTACGGACAAGATCAGCGACGATATGGGCGGCGAGATCGCGAAGATTCTCTACACCAATCTGGACCGCATGACCGCGGCGCACTCCGTGGGCAAGCTCATCACGAAGGATACGGCTCTCGAAGGCATGTCCATCAAGATGAACGCCGGCGCGGAGAAATACCTGAAATCCTGATCGGATGCGCGACATCTGCACTTTTCCAGAGTAGGAAAGGAGAGTGAGCGGACTCCGGATAGGCCATGCCCCGGAGTCCGTTCCCGTCTGTATGAAATTCCTGAGACGATACCGGTTTGTGCTGTGCACGGCGCTGCTCCTCCTCGCGGCGGGCGCGCTGTGGTACGCCACGAGGCCGTTCCTCTTCGGCCAGACGAAGGACGGCATCTTCTTCGCCGAGCGGGCGGAGCCGGGCATGCCCGTGGTGATGGAGTACATGCACTCCGCCATGCGCACGCCCATCGTGGAGACGCTCTATGTGGATGAGAACGCACGCGGCTTCATCCTGAAGAGCCTCCGGTACAGGACATTCGGCGCGGGGCTGCCGTATTCGGCGGAAGAAGGGCACTTCCGCCAGGAGGACGGCTGGTTCATCATGGATGACATGAACCGGCGGTTTCCGGATATTTCCATCCGGAACGGCGTCATCAACAACGGCACGCTCACGGTGGGCCGGACGGCCTACCACCTTCCCGATCTGATGCCCCTCGGTACGGAGCTGCATCTGTACATCGCGCCGCTCTACGAGGGGTACTGGAAACAGAAAGACATTCATTAATCTGTAGGAGCTGATACCAGTGGAAGAACTGAAAAAAAGCGGAGCCCCTGCCGGGCCGGACGCGCCGGCAGAAGAGCTCAGCGAAGAACTGAAACAGAAGCTCAAGGAACTGGATAAAGAATCGAATACCATGGAGTATACGGGGATCTGGGGGAAGATCATCGCGGCCATCTGCATCTGCTTCTCTCTCTTCCAGGTGTATACCGGGTTCTTCGGCGTCATGGACGCGATGCTGCAGCGCGCCGTCCACCTCTCCTTCGGCATCTCTCTCGTCTACCTCCTCTGCCCGACCAAACGGTCCTGGGTGAAGGGAGGCAGCGTCCATCCTCTTGACCTGACTCTCGCCCTCATTTCCATCATCCCGCCGGTGTATATCCTTCTGAACTATCAGAATCTCATCCTCCGCGCGGGCACGGTGACGCCCGCCGACGTGGCCATCGGGACGCTCGGCATCATCATGGTCATCGAAGCGGCCCGCCGCATCGTGGGGCTGCCCATCGTGATCGTGGTGCTGTGCTTCATCGCCTACGGCTTCTTCGGCCCGTACATGCCGGGGGCCATCGCGCACCGCGGGCTCACGCTGAACCAGATGGTGGGGCATCTCTTCTTCACGACGGAAGGCGTGTTCGGCATTCCCATGGGCGTGTCCTCCACCTTCATTTTCCTCTTCATCCTCTTCGGGGCGTATCTGGAAAAGACAGGCCTCGGGAAATTCTTCATTGACATCTCCAACGCCATCGCCGGCTGGGCATCCGGCGGCCCCGCGAAAGTGGCCGTCATCTCCAGCGCCCTCGAAGGGACCATCTCCGGATCCTCCGTGGCGAACGTCGTGGGCTCCGGCTCCTTCACTATCCCGATGATGAAGAAGCTGGGCTACAGCAAGGACTTCGCCGGCGCGGTCGAAGCGGCGGCTTCCACGGGCGGCCAGATCATGCCGCCGATCATGGGCGCGGCGGCCTTCCTCATGGCGGAATTCATCGGCGTGCCCTACATGGAAGTGGTCAAGGCGGCGGTCATTCCGGCCATCCTGTACTTCCTCGGCGTCTTCCTGGGCGTGCACTTTGAAGCGAAGCGGGAAAATCTGAAAGGCACCCCGCGGAGCCTGCTGCCTCCCTTCGGACGCATCCTGAAGGAGGAAGGCCATCTGGTCATTCCGCTCATCGCCATCATCGGCCTGCTTTCTTCGGGCTACACCCCCATGCGCGCGGCGCTGGCGGGCATCGTCATCTCCATCGCGGCGGCCATGCTCCGCTCCAATACGCGCATGTCCTTCGCGGATATCGTGGACGGCCTCATTAAAGGCGCGCGGGGCGCGCTCGGCGTGCTCATCGCCTGCGCCGCCGCGGGCATCATCATCGGCGTGGTCACGAAGACCGGCATCGGCCTCAAGCTCGCCTCGGCCCTCGTCGATCTGTCGAACGGCTCCTTCCTGCTGCTTCTCTTCTGCACGATGATCACCTCGCTCATCCTCGGCATGGGCGTGCCCACCACGGCCAACTACGTCATCACCTCCACCATCGCCGCGCCGGCGCTCATCTCCCTCGGCGTGCCGATCATGGCGGCGCACATGTTCGTCTTCTACTTCGGCATCATCGCCGACATCACCCCGCCGGTGGCGCTCGCCGCCTTTGCCGGTGCGGCCATTTCCGGGGGCAACCCCATCAAGACCGGCATCAATGCGTCGAAGCTCGGCATTGCGGCCTTCATCATTCCGTACATGTTCGTCATGTCGCCGTCCATGCTGGGCATTGACGCGACCTTCCTCGAAGTGTGCCACACCACCTTCACCGCTCTGGTGGGCATGGTCGGCGTGAGCGCCGCCATGATCGGCTACTTCGTGACAAAGACGAACTGGCTCGAGCGGATCCTGCTCCTGGCGGGCGGCCTCATGCTCATCGACCCGGCGGCGTTCACCGACGTGGCCGGCACGGCGATCCTCCTCGCCGTAGGCGTGATTCAGTATTTCCGCAAAAAGAAACAGGCCGCAAAGGCGTGACAAAAGGGAAACAGCTCCTCCGGGGGCTGTTTTTCCGTGGAAAAATCCGGATTTCATCATAAGGAAAATTGAGAAAAATCCGCGCGTCCATTACAATATGAAATATACGAAAGAAGGCAGAGCAGAAAGGAGGCGCGCCATGCTGAATTTCCGCGCGAAAACATTTCTCTGCGCGTGCAAGCATATGAATTTCACCGCCGCCGCGGCGGAGCTCGGCATTTCCCAGCCCGCGGTGTCCCAGCACATCCGGCGGCTCGAGGAAGACTACGGGGTGAAGCTCTTCCAGTACGAGGGGAAGAAGCTCCGCCTCACCGGGGCGGGGCAGCTCGTGCTCGCCGCGGTGCAGACCATGAACAACGACGAGCACATCCTGCGCCAGCGCATCGACGCCATGCAGCAGAACCGGCAGATGTACTGCTTCGGCGCGACCCACACCATCGGGGACTATCTCATCGCGGACCGCCTCTCGGAATTTCTCCGGGACAATCCGGACTGCAACGTGAACATCTGCATTGACGACACGGAGAAACTGCTGAAAGACATCGACGAGGGGCAGATCGACTTTGCCATCGTGGAAGGGTTCTTCGACCACGCCCGCTACGAGACGCTGCCCTTCTCCACGGAGTATCTTCTCTGCGTGTGCGGTGCGGACTACGATATCCCGAAGGAAATCGACGCGGAAGAGCTGTTTCACCACCGCATCATCACCCGCGAACCCGGCGCGGGCGTGCGGGAGCTGCTGGATCGGGCGCTTGCCACGATCAACCGCTCCGTGGAATCCTTTGAAAGCCACGTCATCGTGGGCACGCCCTATGCCATGAAAGCCTTTGCCCGGCGGAACTGCGGCATTTCCTTCCTCTATGAAAGCTCCGTCGCGGAAGAACTCGCCACGGGCCAGCTCCGGCAGGTGCGCATCCGCCGCTTCGAGCCGCAGTACCGCTTTACCTTCCTGTGGAAATCGGGAAGCATGTACAAGGAAGACTTCCTCCGCATGTACCGCCGCCTCGTGGGGGACAACGCGCCGGAAGCTTCTGTGAAAACCATTCTCTGAAAGGAGTCTGCCATGAAACGCATCTGCATCCTCACCACCGGCGGCACCATCGCCATGCGGGAAGACCCCGCCGCGGGGGGCCTCGTGCCCGCCGTCTCCGGCGCGGACCTCGCCGCTTCCACGCCCGGCCTTGCGGACTGGGCGGACATCGCTGTGGAAGAGGTGTCCAATATCCCCAGCGAATGGATGACGCCCGCGCGCATGATGGACATCGCCCGGCGCATCGACAGGCGCGCGGACGCTTTCGACGGCTTTGTCGTCACCCACGGCACCGACACCATGGAAGAGACCGCTTTCCTGCTGGACACGGTGCTCCATACGGAAAAGCCCGTGGTCCTTACCGGCGCCATGCGGGGCGCATCCGAGCTCTCCGCCGACGGTCCGGCCAATCTCCTCGCCGCCGTGAAGACCGCCGCCTCGGACGGCGCGGCGGGTATGGGCGTGCTCGTCGTCATGGGCGACGCCGTCCACGCCGCGCGGGACGTGGAAAAAATGCACGCCACCCGGCCCGATGCCTTTGCCTCGCCCCAGTGGGGGCCTGTGGGCGCCGTCTACGGGACGGGCGTCGTGTGGGGCCGCCGGCCCCTCCGCCGGGCGCGCATCCATCCGGAGACGCTCGCCGGGCCCGTGTGGATTGTGAAATGCGCCGCAGGGGAAGGGGGCGGTCTCATCCGCGCTGCCGCCCGCGCGAAGATCGCCGGCGTCGTCGTGGAAGGCTTCGGCTGCGGAAATATCCCGGAAGACGCCGCGGCCGCCATTCGCGAAGCGGCCGCCGCTGGCCTTGCGGCAGTGCTCGTTTCCCGCACCGCCGCGGGGAGCGTCGTCCGGGAATACGCATATGACGGAGGCGCGGCCTCCCTCGAAGAGGCGGGGGTCATCCTCGGGGGCAGCCTCTCCGGGCAGAAAGCGCGGCTCCTCCTCATGGCCGCCCTCGGCGCGGGCCTCTCCCGGGACGCCCTGCGCGCCCTTTTCCGGGACTGAAAAGATTTTGACCGGACGCTTGACAGAACCGGCTTTTCCCGGTATACTGTCAAAGTATCATTCATACAGAACTGAATACACGGGCCGCAAGGCTCAGGCGATTCATCCATCTGGAGAGGTGTCCGAGTGGTTGAAGGTGCATGATTGGAAATCATGTTGACGGCGAATACCGTCACGGGGGTTCGAATCCCCCTCTCTCCGCCAGAAACGACAAGTCCGCTTGTGAGAGCGGGCTTTTTTATTGCCTGCACTGGCCGGATACAAACCGGCGGAGAAAACGGTGCGGAGGCGGCGCGTCCTCCCGGAGCGCTCTTCTCTCCGGCGTCAGGGGAGAAGGGGCGTTCAGGCGCATGGCGCGGCGGGCTTTCTTTCGGGCTTTGTTTTGTGCTATACTGAAATCAATTACAGAGGATGCTGAGGAGCGGCAGGGAAGTCAGACTTTTCTGCTGCTCCTCTTTTTTACGGAAAGGAGAGCCTATGAAGAAGAAAATCAGCCTCATTCAGATGGATGTGAAGCTCGGCGAGCCGGAGACAAACTTTGCGCACGCCCTCGCTCTCCTCGAGGAGGCCGTGAAAGACGGGCCGGATATCCTCGTGCTGCCCGAGACGGTGAACGTAGGCTTTTTCCCCACGCCGGCGGAACGGCTCGCGGCCCTCGCCGACGAGGACGGCGCGCGCACCCGGGAAGTGTTCGGCGCGTTTGCGAAAGCGCACGGGGTGAACCTCGCCGCCGGGTCGTCCGCGGTGAAAGAGAATGGAAAAATTTACAACCGGGCATACGTTTTCGACCGCGAAGGAAACGTCGCCGCGTCGTACGACAAGATCCACGGATTCAGCCCCTCCGGCGAGCCGGAATACTTCGAAGGGGGAGACCACACGGTGCATTTCGCGCTGGACGGCATCCCCTGCTCTCTCGCCGTGTGCTACGATGTCCGCTTCCCCGAACTCATCCGCACGGAAGCGCTCCAGGGCGTGGACCTCTTCTTCCTCCCCGCGGCGTGGCCCCTCGCGCGGAAAGACCACTGGGTGACCCTCGCGAAAGCCCGGGCCATCGAAAACCAGATGTACGTCTGCGCGGTGAACGAATGCGGCCTGGCGGGGGACATGAAGTACGCCGGCCATTCGCTCCTCCTCTCCCCGTGGGGCGAAGAACTCTGTCATCTCGGCGAAGACGAGGAAATCCGGAGCGGCGTCATCGACACGGACGTCATCGCCGGCATCC
This sequence comes from uncultured Veillonellaceae bacterium, assembly GCA_958348245.1. Lineage (GTDB taxonomy): Bacteria > Bacillota > Negativicutes > Veillonellales > Dialisteraceae > UBA1822. The sequence goes on from CATVYJ010000011.1 coordinate 34,280, forward strand.
GCAGCGGCATCAACGTCTTCCGCGACCGCCGCCCGGAGCTGTACCATATCTGATTTTCTGCTGCGCTCCTTTGACTTCTCCCGCTTTCCCTGCGGGGCTTTTTTCTTTTGCGGCGGCTGTGTTACAATCAGGACAAGTTTTTCTTTGAAGGAGGGCGTATGGAAGCGCTGAAACAGGTCATCATCAGCAAGCGGGCGGAGCTGGCCGCGCGGGGCGGGCATCCGTGGATTTACGGGACGGAAATTGAAGAGGCGGAAGAGGGGATCGCGCCGGGGGATATGGTGCGCGTGCTGTCGAAGAAGGGGAAATTCGTGGGGAGCGGCTTCTACAATCCGCACTCGAAGATCACGGTGCGCCTCGTGTCGACGAACGCAAACGATACGTTTGACGGGGCCTTCTGGAAGCGCCGCGCGGCGTATGCGGTGGATTACCGGCTGCAGGTGATGCGCCCGGAGGATTATGACTGCTGCCGCCTCGTTTTCGGCGAGGCGGACCAGATGCCGGGGCTCACGGTGGACCGTTTCGGAGACGTGCTGTCCGTGCAGATCCTGTCGCTCGGCATGGAGCGGCGGAAGCGGGAGGTGCTGGACGGCCTCATTACCGTGCTCCGGGAGCGGGGGATGCCCGTGTCGTGCGTATACGAGCGGAACGATGTGAAGATTCGCGCGCTGGAAGGCATGGAGGAGGGGAAAGGCTTCTACCGGTCGCCGCTCCTCGACCCGGCGGCGGAGAAGACGGTGGTCTCCATCTGCGAGAACGGCATCGTCTACGATGTGGACGTGGAGCACGGCCAGAAGACGGGTTTTTTCCTCGATCAGAAATTCAACCGGCTCGCCGCGGGGGCCATCGCCCGGGGCCGGCATGTGCTGGACTGCTTCACGCACACGGGGGCGTTTGCGCTGAACGCGGCGAAAGCGGGCGCGGCATCCGTGACGGCGCTCGACATTTCCGCCGAGGCGGCGGCCATGGCGGCGCATAATGCGGAGCGGAACGGCCTTGCCGTCGAGACGGTGCAGGCGGACGTGTTTGATTTCCTCACGGAGCTGGACCGGACGAAGCGCCGGGACTACGATTACGTCATCCTCGACCCGCCGGCGTTCACCAAGTCGAGCGACACCCGGTACGCGGCGTTCCGCGGATATAAGGAAATCAATTACCGCGCCATGAAGATTCTCCCCCGCGGGGGCTATCTCGCCACGTGCTCGTGTTCCCATTTCATGAGCGAGGAACTCTTTGTGAAAATGCTGAAGGGAGCGGCCCATGACGCGGGGGTCGCGCTCCGGCAGATCGAACGGCGGCAGCAGGCGCCGGATCATCCCATCGTGCTCACGGTGCCGGAGACGGAGTATCTGAAATTTTTCCTGTTCCAGGTGGTGTAACTACAAAAAGAAAGCCCGGTCTCATGAGGAGGCCGGGCTTTTGGCATGGCGTTATGATTTGGCTTCGAGGGCGGCTTTCCGCGCGGCGAGGTAGTCCGTGAGGTTCAGCACTTTCGTGGCGGCCCACTGGTCGTTCGCGTCTTTCTCGAGGAGGATGTCCCAGGTGAAGTCTTTCCCCAGCTCTTTGTCGTGGAGCTTCACGCGGGCCGTGGCGGTGTCGCCGTCCTGTACGACGTCCACGATGTCTGTCATGGAGAGGGCGGCGCCGCCCACGTAGGATTTTGCCGCGCTGACCAGCGGCGTGAGGAGCGAGTCGCCGTTTTCGTCCGGGCCGGGACGGAATTCCGCCTCGGTCTCGCGGATCATGGCGTTCACGAGGGGGTGCTTGAGGCTTTTCATGAGGCCCGCGGCGATCTGGTGGTCCCGCGTGTCCGACTGCTCCGCCTCCGCGGCGAGATCGTCGATGGCCGCGCCGTACACTTTTTCCAGATCGACCCGTTCGCGGAAGCGCTGGAAATCTTTCTGCTGCACCGCCTGATAGATTTCGCCCGCGGCGTACTCAGGGGTGCGCATCCAGAAGGAGAGGTACCCGCCGGCGCCGATGCCGACGGCCGCGGCGGCGGTGAAGACAATTTTCTGAATCGGGGACAGATGAGCCATGAGCATTCCTTTCCGGGGAGAGAGTCCCGCTTATTCCTTACAGGTATCAAAGAGAGCGGTCTGCTGGGTGAATTCCAGCATGCCGTACACGCCGCCTTCGCGGCCGATGCCGGACATTTTCCATCCGCCGAAGGGGGCGGCGGTGTCGCGGGGGCTGTCGTTGATGTACACGTTGCCCGCGTGGATGCGCCGGGCGAGAGCGATGGCTTCGTCTTTCGGCCCGTACACGGCGGCGTTCAGGCCGTAGGGGGTGTCGTTGGCGAGGGCCAGCGCTTCTTCTATCGTATCATAGGGGAAGACGCAGAGCACGGGGCCGAAGATTTCTTCTCTGGCGATGACGCTGTCCGGAGAGACGCCGGTGAAGATGGTGGGGCGCACGTAGTAGCCGTGATCCGGCCCGTCGGGCACGCCGCCCACGAGGACGCGCGCCCCGTCCTTGATGCCCCGCTCGATGTAGCCGCGCACTTTTTCATACTGGGCAAGGCTCGCGAGGGGCCCCACTTTCACGGTGTGGTCGCGGGGGTCGCCCACGGTGTATTCCGCGGCGATGCGCACGAGGGCTTCTTCGATTTTTGCCTCGTCCGACTTCGGAATGATGAGGCGGGAGAGGGCGGTGCAGGTCTGCCCGGAATTGAGGAAAATGGAGTTGAAGCAGCACCGCACGGCGGTGTCGTAATCGGCCATGGGGAGGAAGATGTCCGGCGATTTGCCGCCCAGCTCGAGGGTGATGCGCTTCACCTGTCCGAGGGCGCTGCGCGCGACCTGGATGCCGCCCTGTGTGGAGCCCGTGAAGGAGATCATGTCGATGTCCGGATGGGCGGCCATGGCGTCGCCTACTTCGCTGCCCCGGCCGGTGACCATGTTGAAGACGCCCGCGGGGAAGCCCGCCCGGTGGAAGGCGTCCGCCAGGAGATAGCACGAAAGCGGCGTGTGCTGGGACGGCTTGAGCACCACCGTATTGCCCATGAGGAGCGCGGGGACGACTTTCTGCACCACCTGGCCGAGGGGATAGTTCCACGGGGTGATGCAGCCCACGACGCCCACGGGACGGCGGTACGTGGTGGAGAGAGGCATTTTCTCCACGAGGGGCACCTGCGGGGCGAGGTCGATGTACGACCGCACCCGCGTGTACTGGTATTCGCAGTGGGAGGACTTCGCAAAGGACCAGGGAGCGCCCAGCTCCTTGATTTCCAGATCGATGATTTCGTCTTCGAAGGAGCGGAAAATGGCGAGGAATTTTTCCATGAGAGCGATGCGTCCGGAAAGGGGCGTCTCCGCCCAGGCGGGGAAGGCGGCCTTCGCGGCTTTCGCCGCCCGGTCCACGTCGGCGGGTGCGCCGCGGGGCACGCGGGCGAAGAAGACCCGCCGGGCGGGATCTTCCACGTCGATGAACTCTCCCGTCGAGCCCGGGACCCATTGTCCGTTGATGTACAGCCTTTCAAAATCCATTGAGTATCCCTCCTTTTTCAGGTTCTGCCTTTATTGTAAGAAGATTTTCCCGGAGAAACAAGCGCGCCGCCGGCGGGAAATTTTCCGCGCCGCCTGCGGTTTCGTCGTCTGCTATAATGAAGGGAGCCGGGAGCTTCCGGCGGAAAAGAAATACAGGCCCGCGGAGCGGGCAGGAAGCGAGGATATATGGGACTGCTTGATGAGACAGTTGCCGCCGTGGGGCCGCTCGATGCGGAAGCCATGGAGCGCGCCCGCGCGCGGTGGGCAAAGCTGTACCTCGGCATGGGCCGGCTGGGCAGCATGGAAGATATGGTGGCGCAGTACGCGGGCGTCACCGGGAGCGAAGAGGTGGAGCTGCCGAAGCGGTGCATGGTCATCGCCAGCGCGGATCACGGCGTGGCGCGGCATAATATTTCCGCCTATCCCGTGTCCACGACGGTGGGCATGACGCGGAATTACCTCGTGTCGAAGGGCGCGGGGGCCAACGCCATGGCGGCGTACTGCAATGCGGATATGGTGGTGGTGGACATGGGCATCGCTCACGACATGTCGGACGTGCCGGGGCTCCTCCACCGGAAGATCGCCTGGGGGACGGACGATTTCACCGAAGGGCCGGCCATGAGCCGGGAAGACGCGGTGCGCGCGGTGGAGACCGGCATCGAGATCGCCGATGAGAAGATCCGCGAAGGGTACCGGGTATTCCTCGTGGGCGAGATGGGCATTTCCAATACGGCGTCGGCGGCGTGCATCATCGGCGCGTTCAATCACTGGAATGCGCTGGAAGTGACCGGCCGCGGCACGAATATTTCCGACGAGCGCCTCCGCCGCAAGATCGAGCTGGTGCAGCAGGCGCTGGACGTGAATCAGCCGAACCCGGCGGACGGCCTCGATGTGCTTGCCAAGGTGGGGGGCTTCGAGTTCGGCTGCCTCGTGGGGGTCATCCTCGGCGCGGCGGCGGGGCGCGCGCTCACCGTGATCGACGGATTCAACACCACGGCGTGCGCGTTCATCGCGCGGGCCCTCGCGCCGGAGTCCATTCACTATGTGATGGCGTCCCACCGGTCGCGGGAGCAGGCGCACAAGAAGGCGCTCGAAGCGCTGGGGCTCACGGAATATGTGGACCTGGGATTCCGCCTGGGCGAAGCGTCGGGCGCGGCCATTCAGATGAAGATGCTCGACACGGCGCTTCTCACGTATATGGAATGCGCTACAGCAGAAGAAATCGAGGGGGTGAAGGCATGAAAACCATCGCGCCGCTGCATCAGGAGATCATGGAGGCGTGCCGTCTCTATGTGGACAATATGACGAAACCGCTCGGCTCGCTCGGCCGCATGGAAGACATGGCCGTGCGCCTTTCGGGGATTTTCGGCGAGGTGAAGCCGAAGACGCTTCCCAAGGCGGTGGTCATTTTCTGCGGAGACACCGCCGTGGACGGAGAACAGAACGAGACGAAGGGATTCAAAAGCTATAACGAGACGGCGCTCGTCGCGCAGGGCTACGGCCCGGTAAACGCCGCCGCCCGGCAGATGGGGGCCGCGGTGTACGTCATCGACGTGGGCCTCGAGAAAGAGACCGCGGCCATTCCCGGCGTGCTCGTACAGAAAGCGGTGCGCGGCACCCACCGGGGCAGCCCGGCCATGACGGAAGACGCCGCGGCGCAGGCCGTCCAGGTGGGGATGAGCGTCGCCCGGACGCTCGCCGCGCAGGGCGTGCGCGCCGCCGGCCTCGGCCATATCGGGGAGCGGGCCATGCTCTCCGCGCTCGCCGTCACGGCGGCGATCCTGAAAGAAGATCTCACCGCTGCGTCAGAGCGGCAGGGGCTCCGCCTCCATCTGGCCTCCCTCGGCGATTTCGCCGCCGATCCCTGCGCCGTGCTCGCGCAGGTGGGCTCCGCGGAGATCGCCGCGCTCTTCGGCTTCACCGTGCAGGCCGCGCGGGAAGGCATGGCGGTGGTCTTCGACGACGCCGTCACCGGCGCGGCGGTCCTCGGGGCCGTCACGGTCTATCCGGAGATCCGGGACTACATTTTCCCCTCCGCCGTCTACGACGAGCCCGTCCATCAGATGCAGCTCCGGAAACTCGGCCTCGAGGGCTACCTCCATTATCATTTCACCGAAGGCGAAGGATTCGGCTCCGCCCTCGGCCTGTCCCTTCTCGACGCGTCGCTCTGCATGCTGAATCTCATGGCGACTTTCGGCACGGGCGGCGTGGACGTGGCGGAAGACGGCCCGGGCAAAGGCCGGCAGAGAGAGGATGTGAAATAAATGAAAGCGCTCTTTATCCGCTGCTACGGCGTGCTCACGCCGGACATGCTCACGGGCGGCCTCATCGACATGGGGGTGCCCCCGGCCTATCTCGCGGCCCGGCTGAAGGAAGCGGGCGCGGCGGCGGATTTTATCGAGAAAGCGAACGATCAGGCGCAGTTCGGCGCGCATTATTTTCGCATGCCCGGCAGCGGGCCCGTCACCGCGGCGGACCTTCTCGCCGAATGGGACCGGCTGTGCGCGGCGGCGGGCGCGTCCTTTGACGAGGCGGGGCGGCGCGTGCTCGCGCTCCTTGCCAGGGGAGGCAGCGGCGATCTGGAAGCCCTCCGCGTGCGCGCTTCCGACGCGCGGAGCCTCTACTGCTTCCTCGCGGGCGCGGAGTACCTCGAGGCGGAAGCGGTCTACACCTGCCCCTTCGAGCTGGGCGGCGGCACCGACGCGGGCGGCAGGCTCACGGAATCCATCCTCGTCCGCGCGGGCTCTACGGCGGGGCTGCCCATTCCCGCCGACGGCATCACGCCCTCCGCGGCGGCCATGCTGGAAGGGCTGTCGTCGGACTTTACCCCCATGGACGGACGGTTCCTGCTGGACAGCACCGCCTACGGCAGCGCGAGCAGCGAGTCGCCTGACGGGGACAATACGACCGCCCTGTATCTGGGGTATTTTACGCCGCGGCGGGATTCCCTTTTCCCGCGGCAGATGAAAGTCTTCGGCGCGGACCGCGCGCTCTTTGAAGACTGACGCACGGAAGCCGGCATGGTCCGGCTTTTTTGCTTGCGCGGCGCGCCGTCTTCCGGTATAATAAAGCACGTCAATGTGCTGAGAGCCAGATGGATTGACAGAACGCTGAAAAATTTGAAATGCGTTCTTGACACAGCAAAGGCCCTGTGGTAAACTAACCAACGTGGCCGCTGGACCGGTCCGGCAGATGAAAAAACTTCAAAAAATCTGCTTGACAAATCCAGACACGATGATATAATGATATCGTTGCTGCTTGCGGAAGTAGCTCAGTGGTAGAGCACCACCTTGCCAAGGTGGGGGTCGCGGGTTCGAGTCCCGTTTTCCGCTCCATTTAATGATAAAGCCCTTGCGGCTTTACATATATTCCTGAATAGCTCAGTTGGTAGAGCAATCGGCTGTTAACCGATCGGTCGTAGGTTCGAGTCCTACTTCAGGAGCCATAGGGGTATCGCCAAGCGGTAAGGCAACGGACTCTGACTCCGTCATGCGTAGGTTCGAATCCTACTACCCCTGCCATGATCCATTAGCTCAGTCGGTAGAGCACTTGACTTTTAATCAAGGTGTCCCGCGTTCGAGTCGCGGATGGATCACCATGCATGGCCTGTTCGTCAAGTGGTTAAGACACCGCCCTTTCACGGCGGGTTCGGGGGTTCGAATCCCCCACAGGTCACCATTTTTTTATGGGCGATTAGCTCAGCTGGGAGAGCGCCTGCCTTACAAGCAGGATGTCAGCAGTTCGATCCTGTTATCGCCCACCAACCCAATGGCCCGGTGGTGTAGTGGTCTAACATGCCGCCCTGTCACGGCGGAGATCGTCAGTTCAAATCTGATCCGGGTCGCCAATTTTATATGCCTCGGTAGCTCAGTTGGTAGAGCAAAGGACTGAAAATCCTTGTGTCCACGGTTCGATTCCGTGCTGAGGCACCATATATGCGGCTGTGGCGGAATGGCAGACGCGCTACTTTGAGGGGGTAGTGACCGTTAGGTCGTGTGAGTTCAAGTCTCACCAGCCGCACCAACTTTTTTACCAACAGTGGTGCAATACAATTACATATGCGGTCGTGGCGGAACTGGCAGACGCGCTATCTTCAGGCGGTAGTGGGGTTACCCGTGAGAGTTCAAATCTCTCCGACCGCACCACTTAACAACTCAGGCATTCCTTGAATGTCTTTTTTTATGCCATTGGACAGGACACGTTCCTCTTCCTCCGGCGGCCGGACGCAGGGGAAAAGGCAGCCATTGCCAAAGCGTGTCCTGCGGAGTATAATACAATCGTTCCATGCGGCTGTGGCGGAATGGCAGACGCGCTACTTTGAGGGGGTAGTGACCGTTAGGTCGTGTGAGTTCAAGTCTCACCAGCCGCACCAGGACTCCATCTTTCGAGATGGAGTTTTTTCATGCGCGTTTGCGCCGCTGTTCCCGCCGCGCGCGGCGCGGGGTACAATAAAAAGAAAAGCGGGCCCGCCGGCGGCCGGCTTCTGCGCCTGTTTCGGCGGGCGCGCTTCATGACAGGAAAGAGAGGGAGAACCTGATGATATACCAAGCGGTGATCTTTGATATGGACGGCACCATTCTGGATACGCTGGACGACATGGCGGCCAGCATCAATGCCGCGCTCGCGGAAGAAGGCTTCCCGCCGCGCACCGTAGACGAAGTGCGGCGCTTCGTGGGAAACGGCAATCATAAACTGGCCGAACGGGCCGTACCCGCCGGAATGGACGGCGAAGCAGTGGAGCGCGTATTCCGTGCGTTTCACCGGCATTACCGCGCGCACTGCGCCGACCGCACCCGCGTCTACGACGGCATCCCCGCGCTGCTCCGCCGCCTCCGCGGCCGGGGCGTGCGTACCGCCGTTGTGTCCAACAAAGCGGACTACGCCGTGCAGGCGCTCGTCGCGCGGTATTTCCCGGGCCTTTTCGACTGCGCCGCGGGGGAATCGGCCTCCGTGCGGCGAAAGCCCGCGCCGGACGGCGTGCTGTCCGTCCTTTCCGCGCTCGGCGTCCCGAAAGAAGAAGCCGTCTACGTGGGCGACTCCGAAGTGGATATGGAAACCGCGGAGAATGCGGGGCTGCCGTGCATCTCCGTCACATGGGGGTTCCGCCCGCGGACGTTTCTCCTTGCCCGCGGAGCGCGCCTGCTGGCGGACAGCGCGGACGAACTGGAGGCGCTTCTTTCCTGACCCGCTCCGTAACGGAAAGACGCAAACGAAAAGAGAGGCTTTCGCCTCTCCTTTTTTCATGCTCAGAACCAGTCGTCCCGTTCGCTCTTCCATTCGATGAAATCGCCCGTAGACGCATCCATTTCAAATTCATATTCGTAGCCGCCGTACCGGATCTCTCCTTCGTACGTGGGGCGGCCCTTGTCGTGATCGCGCTTCATGCGCAGATTCTGCTGCGTCGCGCCGGGCACCCGGGCGAGCGCCTTCTGGGCGGCCTCGTCATACGACAGCGCATAATCGCCGGCATTGCGATGCCCCAATCCGCGTCCGTAGCCGTGGCCGCGGTAATGCTCCTCATAGTCCGCTTTCAGAATTTCGCCGGAATCCTTGTCGATATCGTAATCATATTCCGTTGTGCCGGCATAAAATTCAATCTCGTATACCGTGCGGCCCCAGTCCCAGTCTTCCTTGGTGCGGATATAATTCACATCGGAAGCAGAGACGCCCGCGTGCTCCAGGGCAATCGATCTCGCCTGTTCCGCAGACATCGCAGCCTGCGCCGCCGCGCCGCCGAGAAGAGAAACGCCAAGAACCACCGCCGCACCGGCAGACCATTTCATGAACTTTTTCATGTCGTCACCTCCATAAACAAATGTGATGATTTCTCTATGTGTTAATTATAACAAATTTGGATAGGAAAAGATAGATAAAACTCGAAATACTTTTCTAAAATCCACCCGGAGTTTCTAACGGCGCCGTCAAAAAGCTTACGGAAACATGAAGTAAAGATGAGTTTACAGTTTAGCTGTTACCTTATTTTACAAAAGGCCAATCGCCGAAATCTCACGCGCATTCCGCGCCAGATGAACATAACCTGTACGAATAGAGCGGCGCAGGCAGACAAAAAAACGCAGGAAAAGAGGAGCCAATCAGATCCATTTCAATATAAGCCGGAAAGTAAATCCCCCGCCTGTCTTCGCACCACGTGAGTATAATCGTCACAAACAAGGGAGGCGCGAAGCGGCGACGCAAAACTTCCACGGGCATGCGGGAAAGGTGCGCGAAAGATGTGGGTCCGCTCCAGCATCCCTTGTACATATGCGTCGCATTTGCGCCCACGCAAAATGCGCAGAACGTTTTTGTAATGAGCTTGTGTCTGCACCACCTGACAAAGAAAGGCAGGCAGAGGGGATGTGCATTTGAAAAATGCACGACACAAGTAAGCACTGGTGCAGCTCCCCGCCCATTGGAACGGAGCCCGGCCCCGCAGGGGCGAGATTTGACGGTCCGGAGCGCCCGGACGGGATGACTGTCTGAGCGAGCGCAGCGAGCGAGTTTCATTCCGTCCGCGGAGGGCCGCCAAATCTCAGGGCGGAATGACCGGGCGGCTGCCTTTTCTTTTG
>CATVYJ010000012.1 GCA_958348245.1 uncultured Veillonellaceae bacterium
GTGAGAAGAAGGCCGCACAAATAAAGAGCGGCCCGCACGAACTGCCCGGCGACGAACGCCGGGCGCGTGCGAGGTGAGTACCGGTATTCCCGCACGGTTTTGCGTCGCGCCTGACAGCGGCTCCCCTTTGCTGATGTGGCTCTAACAAAAAATGCGGGCCCACATACGTCGAGAAGGGTTTTCGACGTATGTGGGCCCGCTTCGTCATGAAGAGAAACGACAGCATAAGGGACGCACGCGAAGCGTGCGACGCAAAACTTCCAACTGAATGAGCAAGAAGGAAAGCACTCGTCTGTATTCGCACCGTCTGCGTACAAACGTTACAAACAAGGGAGACGCGAAGCGGCGACACAAATCTTCCACGGGCATGCGGGGAAGCCTCGCGAAGGATGTGGGTCCGCTCCAGCATACTTCACAGCAAACATCGCATTTGACATCGCGCGAAGTGCACAGAAACATTTTGAAATGTGTCTGCGCCGCACCGCCTGCAAACAAACAGGCGAGTACTGGTGCAGCTCCCCGCCCATTGGAACGGAGGCCGGTGCCCGCAGGGAGAAATTCTGGCTGGTGGCGTCAGCCGCAGCGCCTGTTTGAGCGAGCGCAGCGAGCGAGTTGCGCGGAGGGTAGTGACCAGCCAGAATTTCAGGCCGCAGTGACCGGGCGGCGGCCCTTTCTTGGCCGACACTCTTTCCGGGCGGCCGGAAAGAATGTCGGCGACGCTGGAATCGTATTCCAATAACGGAATGATTCGTGTGTTTCGGACACGTACGGATTAGCGTTGTGGGTCCGCAGAATGACAAGAAAAAACTTTTGCATCTCCATGCAGATCTGCAGCCAAATGAGAAGGAAGAGTGGTATCGCATCTGCGTCCGCGCGAAGTGCGCAGAAACATTTTGAGGGGTATGTGCATCTGCACCGCATGAGAATAAGAGGACAAGCATTGGTGCAGCTCCCCGCCCATTGGAACGGAACCCGGCCTCTGCGGGGCCATTTCTTTCTTTTCCCGAATGAACCTGTGCTTTGGGGAAAGAAAATTAAGATTTGCGCAAATGTGGCGGGGCGGGCCGACGGGGGTGCCCGTATGTGCTAAGATGATGAAAACAGGAGAAAAAATCATAGAAGGGAGGGGACGCCATGCGGATGCCTGAGCTGGATGCGGAGGGGCGGCGGTACCTTCTCTTTTTTGTGTGCGCCGCGGCGTGCCTTGCCGGGGCGGCGTATGCGCTCTGGCCGCAGGCGGAGGAGCCGCTCGTGGTGGAGGCGCAGGGCGCGGAGGTGCTCGGGGCGCGGGCGGAGCCTGCGGGCCGCATGACGGTGTATATTTCCGGGGCGGTGAAGAAGCCCGGCGTGTACGACGTGCCCGCGGGGAGCCGGGTGTATGAGCTGGTGCGCGCCGCGGGGGACGTGGTGCCCTATGCGGATGTGGACGCGGTGAATCTGTCGGCGGAGCTTGCCGACGGGGAGACGGTGCACGTGCCGCTCGCGCCGGAGCGGACGGCGGCGTCTTCGGCGGAGCCTGCGGTGAATCTCAATACGGCGGGCATGGCGGAGCTGGAGTCGCTGCCGGGCGTCGGGGAGGCCACGGCGCGGAAAATTCTGGACTACCGCGGGGAGCACGGCCTTTTCCGTTCGAAGGAAGAGCTCATGCAGGTGCCGTCCATCGGCGAGGGGCGGTACGAAAAAATCAAAGACAGGGTCACGCTATGAGAGAGGCGTATCTCATCGTGTGGTGCGCGGCGGCGCTGTCTCTGGGCGTGTGGGCGGCGGACGCGGCGGAGATTTTTCCCGTACCGGCGGGCGTGGGAGGCTTTTTTCTGGCGGCGCTCTCTCTGGGGCTGCGCGCGCTGGGACGGAAGCGGGCGGCATGGGTGTGCTGCCTTCTTTTTGCGTGCGCCGCGGGGATGGCGCGCATGGGCATCGCCGATACGGCGTGGCGGGCGCAGTCGCTGCGGCTGGCCGGCGCGTCGGGGACGTTTTCCGCGGTGATTTCCGGGGAGGCGCTGTGCGTGTCCGGCCCGGAGGGATACGTGCGCTATCCTGCGGAGGCGTCGTCCGTGCGCTATGACGACGGCACGGTCCGTCCTGTGCGGGGCGCGCTCTATGTGTACGTCCCGTGGGAGGGCGGGGAGCCGCTCGCTCCGGATACGGCGGTGTCGGTCACGGGGACGCTGTCTCCTTTCCGCTTTTATAAAAATCCGGGGAAAATGGATCTGGAGCACCGGTACCGGAGCCGCCGCCTCATCGGGCGGATCTATGCGGAAGCGCCCGGCGCAGTCGAGGCGGCGGGACCGGCGGGGGAATTTCCGCTGGAGGCGCTGGCGGCGCGCGTCCGGGGGAGTGTGCGGGCGTCTTTCGCGCCGTATGTGGATGGGGCGCGGCTCTCCGTGCTCATGACGCTGCTTTTCGGCGGCCATTACGACGAGCTGCCCGAAGGCGTGCTGGAGGGATTCACCGCCACAGGCATCGTGCATATCCTGTCGGTGTCGGGATCGCATATGGCGCTCCTTTTCGGCTTTCTCTGCCTGCTCGGGCGCTGGCTCCGCCTGCCCGAACGGGCGGTGCTGCCGCTGGCGGCGCTGGCCATGCTGGCTTACGCGGCGCTGGCGGGGTTCGTGCCGCCGGTGGTGCGGGCGGCCGTCATGGGCGTGCTCGCCGTGGCGGCGCTCTTTTTTCACCGCGACCGGGAAGCGGGGATCGCGCTCGGCACGGCGGCGGGAGCGATGCTCCTCTGGGACCCGTACTATCTCTTCGACGTGAGCTTCCAGCTGTCCGTGGGGGCGTCGGCGGGCATCGTGCTCCTGTACCGCCCGCTTCTCCGGGCGCTGCGGAGGCTGCCGCTGTCGGAATGGGCGCGGCAGGGGACGGCCATGGCTCTTGCGGCGCAGCTTCTCACGATGCCGGTGGTGCTCTGGGATTTTCACCGGCTGCCGCTCTATTTCCTCCCGGCGAATCTGTTTGTGACGCCGCTCCTCGAGGGGAGCATCATCGCGGGGCTCGCCGCCGCGTTTTTCGCGCCGTTTTTCACGCCGCTTGCGGGCGGGCTCGTGCAGGGCGCGGACTACGCGCTCTGGGGCGCGCTGCGGCTGAACGGATGGCTCGCGTCGCTGCCGCATGCGTCGCTCCCGGCGGGCGGGATGGCCGCGGCGGAGACGGCGCTGTACTACGGGGCCATTGTCCTGGCGCTGACGTGCGGATGGTGGGGCGCGTCAGTGCGGCGGCGGGCCCTCGCCGCGGGGGCGCTGGCGGCGCTTCTCGGCGGGTGCGGCCTCTCGTACGCGCGGCGGCCCGAAGCGGAGGTCTTCGTGCCGGACCTCGGGACGAGCCGGGCGGCGGTGCTCTCGGCGGGCGGGCGTACGGTGGTGTACTACCGGGACGGGGGCCTGCCGCTCGACATGGGGGAGCGGGAGCTCCGGTCCGTGCTGGAGTACCGGGGGATTTTCGCGCCGGACGTGTTGATCGGGGATTTCACGGCGTGCCCGGGGGAGACGGCCTTCACGCTGGCGCTCCCCGTGAAGGAAATCTGGCTCTCTTCCGCTTCGGCGGCGAAGGCGGCTCCTGTCCTCGCGGCGCATCCTGAGAGCGCGGTGCGCGTGACAGACGGGGGACGGATGGCGCTCTCCGGCGGATTGTCCGCCGCGACGGACGGGCGGAGCTGGTACTTCGCATGGGGCGAGTGCGCGTGGTTCATCGACGGGGGCGCGCCGCTCCGGGACGTGCGCCCCGCGGCGCACCGCGTGTGGATCGGCGGGGCGGAGCCGTTTCGTCCGGCGGTGAATCATGATACAATGGAATGGTTTCTCCCCGAAGCGGCGGTCTATGCAGGCGGCCGCGGCGCGCAGTCCGGCGAGGACCGGGACTGGTTTCTCCTGTCGCGCATCCCGCTGGGCGATCCGTCGCTGGACGGGATGGTGACGGTCCTCCGCAGGGACGGCGCGTGGGAGATGGAGAAGTACAGCCCGAGCGGCATGACGGAAGATTTCTTTTCATTGAAATGAGGCGGCAGATGGCGGTCAAGGCAAAACAGAAGAATGTGTGGCTCCTGTGCGGAGACGACGCGGTGCTTGTGTCGGAAAAGAAGAACGAGCTCATCCGCCGGTATTTCAAGGGGAATCCTCCGGATGCGGCGGTCTTCGACGGCACGGGGAGTTTTCCCGAGTACCGCGCGGCCCTGGAGGGGCAGTCTCTGTTTTCGCCGGATACGGCGGTGGTCATCCAGAATCCGTTTTTCCTGAAGAAAGCGCTCCGGAAGGACGACGAGAAGCCTTACGCGGCGTTTCTGGAGACGCTGCGCGCGCTCCCGCCGGAGGTGTTTCTCGTGATGACGGTGGACGGGAAGCCCGACCGGCGGACAAAGGCGGTGAAGAGCCTTCTCGACTTCGCGTCGCTTCTGGAGTGCGATTTTCTCCGGGCGGACGACGGGGCGGAGCGCATGGAGGAGTATCTGTACCATCACGGAAAGCGCCTCGACCCGGAGGCGCGGGCGTATCTGGAGGAGGTGCTCGGCACGTGGTCGGAGATCTCCGCGCCGTTTCTGGAAACGGAATGTGATAAAATACTACTGGTGTGCGGGGACGGGCCGGTCGTCACGAAGGCGCTGCTCCAGGACTCGCTCACGGACTATATGGATCAGGGCGTCTTTGCTTTCTTTGACCGGCTCCTCGCGCGGGACGCGCCGGCCGTGCTCGAAGGAGCGTCCCGGGTCTTTACGGATCCGGCGTCGACGCTGAAAAATACGGGATTTCTCGCGGCGCAGTTCCGGCGCATCCGCATGGTGCACGAGCTGGATCGGGCGCCGCTCTCGCAGGCGGAGAAGGCGGCGCTCCTCGGGGTGCGCGGGGCGTGGCAGATGAAGCGCCTCGCCGCCATGGCGCGGCAGGTGTCGGAGCGGGAAGCGGAGGATTTCCTGCTGGCGCTCTTCCGGTGGCAGTACGGCCAGCGGTCGGGCGGCGGCGGGGAGCTCACGGACGTGCTTCTCCGCTTCTGCATGGGCGGGAAGCGTGCCCGTCCGGTTCGGAGGTCGGAATGAAAAAACTGGTACTGGCAGCGGCAGCGGCGGTCCTTGCGGGCGCTTTTTCGCTGCCTTTTCTCTATAACGGGGGCGGCGCGGTCATTCACGGCCTCACGGTGGACGGCGTGGACGCGGGCGGCATGACGGCGGCGGATCTCGCCGCGCTCGTCGAGGCGAAGAATGAGGCGCTCGCATCCCGGACGCTGACGGTGCGCCGGGGAGCCGTCGAGGAGACCTGGACGTTTGCGGAGCTGGGCGTGCGCATGGACGCGGAGAAGGAAACGGCCCGCCTCCTGGCCGCAGGCCGCGGGGGAGACCTCCTCTCCGACTGGGCGGACCAGTGGAAGGCGCTGCTCACCGGCGCGGAGGCCCATCTGGCCATCACGTACGACGCGGAGGCTCTGCAGGCACGCATCCGGGCGCTGGCCGCGCGGTACGCCGCGCCGCCGGAAGCCGCGCGCCCGCAGATCGCCGGAGACGGGTCGGTGACGTTTCCCGAGCCGAAGCCGCACCTCGAGATCGACGGGGAAGCGCTGCGGCAGGCCGCGGACGCGCAGCTCCTCTCCGGGCGGAGCGGCGCGGTGGAGATCCCCGTGACCGCAGAGAAATTTTCCTCATTTACGGAGGAGCAGCGCGCCCGCATCGACCGCGTCCTCGGCGCGTACACCACGTATTTCTCCATGGACCCGAACCGGAGCGGCAACATCGAGCGGGCGGCGCGGAGCGTCGACGGCTGGCTCCTCCAGCCCGGGGAGACGTTTTCTTTCAACGGAGCTACGGGGCTGCGCACCCGGGCGAACGGCTATCTCGACGCGCCGGTCTTCCTGGACGGCAAGCTCGTCCCCGACGCGGGGGGCGGCGTGTGCCAGGTGAGCACCACCCTCTTCAATGCGGTGCTCCTCGCGGGTCTCGAAGTGACGGAGCGCACGTGCCATTTCGCGCCCGTGGCCTACGCGCCCCTCGGACGGGACGCCACGGTGGCGGACAATTATCTGGATTTCCGCTTCGTGAACAATCTGGCCCATCCGGTGTATCTCTGCGCGGTGTACGAGCCGGGCGCCGTCACGATCTACGTGCTGGGGAATCACGAGGATGAGCCGCAGTACGTGGCGCTCGCGGAGACGGAGAGAAAGACGCTCCCCCACAAGACGGTGTACCGGGCCGACCCCGCGCAGGCGGAGGCGAAGAAAACCGAAGAGGGCAATGACGGCTGCGACGTGACGGTCGTGCGGACGGTGACGCGCCGGGACGGCTCGGCGTGGACGGACAGCTTCCGCTCCGTGTACGACGCGGTGGATACGGTCGTCACGTACAAAGACCCGAAACAGATGGAAAAAGACAGACAGGCGGCGGAAAAGGCCAAAGCGCCGGAGAAGGCGGCCGGCGCGGAGAAGAAGGCCGGCGCGGAGAAGAAGGCCGCGGAGAGCGGGAAGCCGGGCGCGGCGGAGAAAAAAGAACCGGCGCAGCCCGCGCCCGCCCCGCGCCGCCCGGCATGACGGAAAGGAGGCCCCATGGCAAAATATCGGCTGCGGTGCAGACAGAATGAAGCGGACATCACGCTCATGGAGATCGATACGGAGAGCCGCGCCTGGTACATCCAGGCGGAGCACCGGGAAGCGGCCCTCGCGGTGCTCGCCGGGATGGGGGAGGCCCTGTGCGGAGTGGAGGAAATCCTCATCAACGGGGAAGACGTGACGGAAGAGCTGTTCCGCCGGGTGCGCCCCGCGGGCATGGTCCTCGCGGGCGGAGACGAGCCGCCGCTTCCCGAGGAAGAAATGCCCGCCGACGAAGGATACGGCGCGGACATTCCCCTGCCGGACGACGACGAATACATCCCGCCGGAAGAACCGGCCTATCGCCCGCCCACGCTGGCGGATATCCAGGCCGCGTCCCGGCGGCAGGAGAGCGCGCCCGAAGAGCCTCCGGCGTCTGCGCCGGCCCGGGCCTTTTCCCTGCCCGAAGGGCTGCCGCAGCTCGCGGACGTGCTGCCCGCGGAGGCGCTCCGTCCGGCGAAACCCGCGGGAGAAAAAAAGGAATTTGACGGCATTTTCCTCGGGAAAAAGCCCATCAAAGGCAGCGCCGCGTCCATCGGCTCCATCACGGAGGAAATGGACGGCGTCATCGTGGAGGGGACGCTCGTCTCCGCGGACGCCCGGGAACTCCGGGACAACCGGAAGCTCTATCTCATCAAAGTGGCGGACGATACGAACGGCATGAACTGCAAGAAATTCTTCGACCGCGCGGACGAGGCGGAGGTGCTCGACAAATACCTCAAGCCGGGCATGCCCATCCGTATCCGGGGCAACGTGCGCCTCGACAAATTTTCCGGCGGCCTCGTGATGAACATCAGCCAGATGGAGCGGGGAGAGGTCCGCAAGGAAGACCACACGGACGACGCGGAAGAAGTGCGCGTGGAGCTCCACCTCCATACGAAGATGAGCCTCGACGGCCTCATCGACGCGGAAGAGGCCATCAAGACCGCCGCGAAATGGGGCGCGCCGGCCATCGCCATCACCGACCACGGCGTCATTCAGGCCTTCCCGAAAATCCAGGACTACTCGAAGAAATACGGCGAAAAAATCCTCTACGGCATGGAAGGGTACATGATCCCGCACATCCCCGGGGATATCGACACGGACCGCCAGAAATACAGCCACATCATCATCCTCGCAAAGAACCTCACGGGCCTGCGCAACCTGTACCGCCTCGTGACCTTCTCCTGCCTCAAGTATTACAAAAAGCGCCCCCTCATCCCGAAGCCGCTCCTTGAAGAGCTCCACGACGGCCTCATCTACGGCTCGGCGTGCGTCATGGGTGAATTTTTCCGGGCCGTCCTCGACGGAAAGAGCGACGACGAACTCATTAAGCTAGCGAAATTCTACGATTATCTCGAGGTGCAGCCCCTCGGAAACAACGAATTCCTCATGAGCGACGACAAGTACGGGCACATCAATACCGTGAAGGATCTGCAGGACCTGAACCGGAAAGTCGTGGAGATCGCGGACCGGGCGGGCATTCCCTGCTGCGCCACCTCCGACGCGCACTTCCTTTTCCGGGAAGACCAGATTAACCGGGACATTCTCCTCGCCAAGTGGGACAAGCCCGGCCGGCAGGAATCCCATCCGGCGGTCTTCATCCGAACCACGAAGGAAATGCTGGATGAATTTGACTACCTCCCGCCGGAGAAAGCCTACGAAATCGTGGTGACGAACACGAGGAAAATCGCCGCCCTGTGCGAACCGCTCGAACCGCTTGCGGAAGAGTGGAAATCGTACAACCCGAAAATTTCCGGCGCGGACGAAGCGCTCGTGAAAATGTGCTACGACAATGCGAAGGCCATCTACGGCGATCCCCTGCCGGAGCTCGTGGAAGCGCGGCTCAAGCAGGAGCTCACGCCCATCATCAAGCACGGCTACGGCGTGCTCTACTACATCGCGCACAAACTGGTGAAGCACTCCAACGACCGGGGCTACCTGGTGGGCTCCCGGGGCTCGGTAGGCTCCTCTTTCGTAGCGGCCATGGCGGGCATCACCGAAGTGAATCCCCTCCCGCCGCACTATGTGTGCCCGAAGTGCCACTGGACCCACTTCTACACCGACGGCTCCGTGGGGGGCGGCTTCGACCTGCCCGACAAGGCCTGCCCGCAGTGCGGCGCGCCCCTCGGGAAGAACGGGCACAACATCCCCTTCGCGGTCTTCCTCGGCTTCGACGGCGACAAAGTTCCCGATATCGACCTGAACTTTTCTTCCGGGGACGACCAGAGCGTGGCCCACAAATACACGGAAGAACTCTTCGGGCGGGACAACGTCTTCCGCGCGGGCACCATCTCCGGCCTGCAGGAAAAGAACGCCTACGGCGTGGCCCGGCGCTACGCGGAAGTGCGCGGGCTCAACGTGAACGACATCTACCTTGAAAAAATCGCCGGCGGCGTCATCGGCGTGAAGACCAATACGGGCCAGCATCCGGCGGGCATCATGGTCTGCCCCCGCGACAT
The DNA here is from genome assembly GCA_958348245.1 of uncultured Veillonellaceae bacterium. Lineage (GTDB taxonomy): Bacteria > Bacillota > Negativicutes > Veillonellales > Dialisteraceae > UBA1822. The sequence continues at coordinate 9,003 of CATVYJ010000012.1, forward strand.
GGACATCCACAACTTCACGCCCCTCCAGTACTCCGCGGACAAGAAATACGAAAAAGACGAAGACGGCAACCGCGTGCCCGGCACCATCACCACCCATTTCGACTACCACTCCATCTCCGGCCGCATGCTGAAGCTGGACATCCTCGGGCACGACGATCCGAAAGTCATCCGCGCCCTGCAGGACCTGACGGGCATCGACCCGCTGCACATCCCCTTCGACGACCGGAAGACCGTGTCCATTTTCAATTCCACCGACGCTCTCGGCTACACCCCGGACGACCTGGCGAAGGTCATCGGCAATAAGGGCAACACCGTGGGCTCCATCGGCCTCCCCGAGTACGGCACGCTCTTCGTGCGGAAAATGCTGGAAGATACGAAACCGAAGAATTTCTCCGAACTGGTGCGCATCTCCGGCTTTTCCCACGGGACAAACGTGTGGGTGGGCAACGCGCAGGACCTCATCAAGAGCGGCACCGTGAAGCTCGAAGAAGCCATCTCCACCCGCGACGACGTGATGAACTATCTCATCGAGCACGGCGTGGACCCGCTCGTGTCCTTCAAGACCATGGAAAACGTGCGCAAGGGAAAAGGCCTCGAAAAAGCGGACAAAAAGGGAAACCTCTCCCACAACGAAGACGCCATCCGCGCGGCGAAAGTCCCCGAATGGTTCATCGACTCGTGCAAGAAAATTTCCTACCTCTTCCCCCGCGCGCACGCCGTGGCCTACGTCATGATGGCCTTCCGCATCGCCTGGTTCAAGGTGTACCAGCCGCTCGCCTTCTACGCGTCGTACTTCACCATCCGCGCGGAAGGGAAATTCAACGCCCAGGTGAATCTCCGGGGGCTCGACGCGCAGAAAGCGGAGATCGCCCGCGTGGCCGCCGCAGAGAACGTGAGCGACGTGGACAAGAAAGCGGCGGTCGTCACCGAAGTCGCCGCCGAGATGTACCTCCGGGGCTACGAATTTCTCCCCATCGACCTCATGAAGTCCAGCGCCACGGAATTTCTCATCGAAGACGGGAAGATCCGGCCGCCGTTCAACTGCATTCCCGCTCTCGGCAACAACGCGGCGAAGCAGATCGTCCGCGCCCGGGAGGAAAACCCCTTCACCTCCAAAGAAGACCTCCGGAAGCGGGGCAAACTCAGCACCACCCTCATGGACGCCATGGACGACATGGGCATCCTCGCCGGCCTCCCCGAAGAAGAGCAGCTCTCCCTCTTCGGCTTCTGAAAAAATACAAGCAGGCTCCAATACGGGCCTGCTTTTTGTGTGCGGCGCGCAAAAAAAGAGGACTCTCTGCGAGTCTTTTTTGTGAGATCATTTCTATTTGTCTGCCCGTCAATACCAGCCGAAGAGGCTGCGGCCGCCGTTGAGCGCGCCGATGGCCGCCATGTCTTCGGCGGAGAGGGCGAAGTCGAAGACGGCGAGATTTTCCCGCATGTGTTCCGGCCGGCTTGTCCTGGGGATGACGGGGATGCCCAGCTGGAGGAGATAGCGGAGGGCGGTCTGGGCGGCGGTTTTGCCGTACTTCCGCCCCACGGCGGTGAGCGTGGGATGGGTGAAAATCCGGCGCTGCCCTTCCGCGAACGGGCTCCACGCCTGCATGATCACGCCCCGGTCCCGGCAGGCCCGGAGAAGATCCTTATGAGGGTAGAAGACGTGCGCTTCCGACTGGTTCACCGCGGGGATTTCGCCTGTCTCGCGGATGAGCGCGTCCATGCGGGCGGCGCTGAAATTGGAAATGCCGAGGGAGCGGATTTTGCCGGCGGCGCGCGCTTCCTGCATGGCGCGGTACATCTCCGCCGCGCGGCCGTACGGCTCGTGGATGAGGAAGAGGTCGATGTAGTCTGTGCGGAGGAGGGAGAGCGCCCGGTCGATCTGCGCCTTCGTGCCTTCATAGCTGTCCCGGGGCGAGCAGACCTTCGTGGTGAGGAAAATGTCCCCGCGCGGAATGCCGGAGCGGCGGATGCCCTCGCCCACGGCGTCCTCGTTGCGGTACATCTGTGCCGTGTCGATGAGGCGGTACCCGCACCGGAGCGCCGCGGCCACCGCGTCCGCGCAGGCCGCGCCCCGGAGGGCCCACGTGCCGAAGCCCGCGAGGGGCATGGCCGCGCCGGACAGGAGCCGTACGGTCTCCACGGTCACGCCTCCTTTTCCATGAGGCGGAGGAGCCACGCCAGATTTTCGCCCGCGCGCCGCGCCGTGCGGAGCCCTTCCCCGTCCTGGCGCACTTCGCCCGCAGCGGTGCCGTATGCGACGGTCCAGTAGGTACTGCCGGCGATGACGCAGTCCCGGTTCAGGAAGAAATGATTCATGGCGTCCACCGCGTGGAGCGCGCCCGCCCGGTGCGCCACCGCGAGCGACGCGCCCGCCTTGCGGCGGAAGAGCCCCGGATTGCCGTCCGCCGCGACGGCGGCGCGTTCGAGGAGCGCCTGCATGGACGAAGAAAGGTTGGCCAGATAGACCGGCGAAGCGAAGAGCAGGCCGTCGGCGGCGGTCATTTTTTCGAAAATGGCCTGAAAATCATCGGGCTGTACGCAGTTTCTCCGGCCCGCGCAGCCCCAACACGCCCGGCAGGGGCCGATCCGTTTTCCCGCGAGCGCGACGGTCTCTGTCTCGATGCCCGCCTCCCGGAGGGGAGCGAGCGCCGCCTCCAGAAGAATCGCCGTATTTCCATGGCGCCGCGCGCTGCCGTTGATTGCCAGTACTTTCATGATAGCCTCCCTGCGGACCGTGCCCGCTTCTTTGAACAACGTTTTCTTTTATCTTACCGGAAGAGGGGCGACCCGCGCCAATGCCCGCCGCGATGAGGGGCAATGCCTGCGGGGCAGAGGCTCCTCCTGGGCAGCTGGTTCCGGGAAAGGAGGCGGTGAGCGGAAGAGACAGATTTTCTGCGCCGCAGGAAAAAGGGCGCAAAAAAAGAGACCGAAAGGATTCGAGTCTCTTTTTTACCGTTTATTCCTGCGGGCCGGCGAGTTCCTGCATGAGGTCGTGCACGGAGACGATCTTGTCCACGCGCCAGGCGTTGGCGCCGCAGAAGATGAGCGCGTGGTCTACGTCGCCCCGGGCGGCGCGGATGAGGGCCATGCTGATGCAGTACTGCGTGGTGCGGGGATCGCAGGTCTTGAGGCAGTGGAAGCAGACTTCCGGCGGAAGCCGGTCGTGGGAAATGTGCTTCACGAAGGGATTGAGCAGGGCCCGGCCCACCATGTGGACGGGGCTGTTCACGAGGGTGATGTCCTCTTTTTTCGCCTTCACGTACATTTCCTTGAATTCCCGCGCGGCGTCGCATTCTTCCGTGGCGACGAAGCGCGTGGCCATCTGCACGCCCGAGAGGCCGAGGGAGAGGTAGTGTTCGATGTCCCTGCGGTCAAACACGCCGCCGCCGAAGATGACGGGGATTTTCCGCTGGAATTTTTCTTCAAAGGTTTTCACCACGGCGAGAATTTCCGTGATTTCCTTTTCATAGCCGTCGTTTTCGTGCTCTGCGACCTGTTCGCGGGTATAGCCGAGGTGGCCGCCCGCTTTGGGGCCTTCGATGACGACCATATCGGCGGTGCGTTTGTGGTGGCGCGCCCATACGTTGAGGAGCACCCGCGCCGCTTTGGCGGAGGATACGATGGGGGCGATCTTTACGTTCGTCCCTTCCACGAGGCCCGGCAGGTCCATGGGAAGGCCCGCGCCGGACACGATGAGATCCGCGCCGCCTTCGACGGCGCATTTTACGTAGTCGTCGTAGTAATAGCCGCGGGCCATGATGTTTACGCCGATGATGCCTTCGGGCGCGATTTCCCGGGCTTTTTTCAGCTCTCTCGTGAGCGCGCGGCAGTTGGCCCCGAAGCTGTTGTGCAGGAAATCCGGTTCATTGAAGCCGGGCTGCGCGGCGGAAATGATACCCACGCCGCCTTCTTTCGCCACAGCGCCCGCCAGTCCGGAAAGGCTGATGCCGATGCCCATCCCGCCCTGAACGATGGGATAGCGTGCAGTGAGGTCGCCGATTTTGAGTGCTGGAAGGTTCATACAAGTCTCCTTTATGACAGGGGGTCCTGCCGTATGTATTGCTGCGAAATGTTCGTTTTTTCAAAGTTGGTAAAACTTTATCTCATAGTCTACTCTAAATTATGACAGATATCAATACTTTCCGGAGGAGCGGGGCGGGGAGGAAGCCCGCTTTTTGCCTGTCCTGGCCCCGTTCCCCCCATAGCTAAAAAGAATGGTACTGGACGGATATCAACGTGCCCCCTATGCCCGGACGGATGGAAGGAAGCGGATACGGTATAAATAAAATAGTAAATTAAATAAAAGAGGATGGGAGGCGGGTTTCCATGCGTCCGGGGCCGACAGTAGGCAGGGGAAAAAGATTGTGATATAGTATTAGCAGCAGGTGATAATTTATGGAGACGAAACGCCGTCTGGACAAGGACACGCGCCGCGCGCGCATGGCAGCGATGCTGCATCACGATCCCGGCAGGACCGACCGCGATCTGGCCGAGACTTTTGGCGTGTCCGTCGCTACGGTGCGCCTGGACCGGAAGATGCTGGGCATCCCGCAGATGCGCAGCCGCCTCGAAGCGGCTGTACAGAATGCGGCGGACGATTCGCTCCACGACCTGGATATCATCGCGCTGGAAAAGGGGAAGGAAGGCCTTGCGCTGGTGCGCGCGTCGGATGAGATGACGGACGCCGCGGGCATTGTCCCCGCTTCGAAGCTGTACGGTATGGCGGCGGAGCTGGCACAGACGGTGGTGGATCTGCCGTTTTCGCCGACGCAGGTGGGCAACATCAAGTACAAGACGCCCTGCAGGAGCGGCGTGCAGCTCGTGCTGCGCGCGAAGGTCGCCCACATGCACGGGCGCAAGCAGTATATTTACGTACAGATCAGTACAAAGGACACGGAAATTTTCCGCGCCAAGTTTATCATGAATGTCCTCGGGGAGGATGAAGGAGATACAGATGGAAAAAATAGCGGTTGACGCCATGGGCGGGGATTTCGCCCCGCTGGAGATCGTGCTCGGCGCTATACAGGCGGTGCGGGATTTTCATATTCCCGTGGTCCTCGTAGGCGACGAGGCGCAGATCCGCGCCATTTTGAAAAAGAACGGCGCGGACGGGGATCCGCTCATCGAGGTGCATCATGCGTCGGAGGTCATCAATATGGACGAACATCCGGGCATGGCGTACCGCAAGAAGAAAGACGCCTCTGTCTCGGTGGGGGCGCGTCTGGTGCGGAGCGGCGCATGCGGCGCTCTCGTCGCTCCCGGTTCGACGGGCGCGGCGGTGACGGCGGGCCTTTTCGGCATCGGACGCATCCGCGGCATCGAGCGGCCGGCGATTCTCACGCCGATCCCCAATAAAAAGGGCGGCTATACGTATCTCATCGATTCCGGCGCGAGCGCTCAGGCCAAGGCGATCAACCTCGTACAGAATGCGGTGCTCGGCTACTGGTACGCCAAACGGGTGCAGCACATCGAGGACCCGAAGATCGGCCTCCTCAATATCGGCACGGAGAGCACGAAGGGCAGCCCCCTCGTGGCGGAAGTGTACGAGCTGCTGGAAAAGCAGCGCCTCTTTACCTTCGCGGGCAACTGCGAAGGGCGCGACATTCCCACAGGCGACTTCGACGTGGTGGTCACGGACGGATTCACGGGCAACGTGGTGCTGAAATTCGGCGAAGGCGTAGGCGGCCTCTTCTTTGAGCTGCTGAAGGACGCGGTGCATAAGGGCGGCCTCCGGGCAAAGCTCGGGGCGCTCCTCCTGAAGCCGGCGCTGAAGCAGTACATGATGAAGCGCATCGACTACTCCGAATACGGCGGCGCGCCGCTTCTGGGGCTCCGGGGCGGTCTCGTCATCTGCCACGGCGCGTCGAAGGCGTGGGCCATCCGCAACGCCGTGCGCGAGGCGGAGCAGATCGCCAGCGGGCACATCCCCGAGCTGGTGGCGGACGCGCTCAAGGGCGAGTCTCTCGCCGTGGCGGATCTGGAAGAAATGAAAGACTGAAAACAGACGACTGATAGAGGTTTCACGGAGAAAGGAATGACAGTATGACAGACATGGTATCCGCAGGCATTATCGCGACCGGCCACTATGCGCCGAAGAAAATTCTGACCAACGAAGATCTGGAACGGATGGTGGAGACCTCCGACGAATGGATCCGCACCCGCACGGGCATCGAGACGCGGCACATCGCTTCCGACAGCGAAGACACGTCGGATCTCTGCGTCCACGCGGCGAAGGCGGCGCTGGAAAAAGCGGGCCTCACCCCGGACGACATCGACTTCATCATGGTGGGCACCGCCTCGCCGGACTATGTGGTGCCGTCCACGGCTTGCCTCGTGCAGTCGAAGCTGGGCTGCACCCGCGCGGGGGCGATGGACTTCTCCGCGGGCTGCTCGGGCTACATCTACGGCATCACGCTTGCGGCGCAGTTCATCCGGAGCGGCCTCTACAAGCACGTCCTTGTCATCGGCGCGGAAGTGCTCTCCCGCCTGGTGAACTGGGCGGACCGCTCCACGTGCATCCTCTTCGGCGACGGCGCGGGCGCGGCCGTCATGGGCCCCGTGGAAGACGGCTACGGCTACATCACGTCCGAACTCGGTTCCGACGGCAGCCTCGGCGGCATTCTCAATATCCCCGCCAGCGGCATCGCTGAACCGGTGACGCACCGCGCCATCGATTCCGGCCGGATCTACATCCACATGGAAGGCTCGGAAGTCTTCAAGCACGCCGTGCGCCATATGGAAAATACCACGCGCAATGTGCTGGAAAAGGCGGGCATCACGATCGACGACGTGGCGCTCTTCATCGCCCATCAGGCGAACTACCGCATCATCCATGCAACGGCGAAAAAACTGGGCGTGCCCGAAGAGAAAGTCTTCGTAAACGTCAATAAATACGGCAATACGTCCGCCGCGTCCGTGGGCATCGCCCTCGACGAAGCGGTGGCGGAAGGCCGGCTGAAAAAAGGCGACTATCTGGTGCTCACCGGCTTCGGCGCAGGCCTCACCTGGGGCTCGGTCGTGCTGAAGTGGTGCTGAGCGCGGTGTCCAGTCATTATGAATGAGGTGATATCCTTGAAGACAGTATTTCTTTTTCCGGGACAGGGCTCGCAGAAAGTGGGCATGGTCAAGGACCTGTACGAACGGTTTGACTCCGTCAAGGCGCTCATCCATGAAGCGGATGAGGCGCTGGGCTTCTCCATCTCGCAGATGATGTTTGAAGGCCCCGACACGGAGCTCATGAAGACCGAATTTACCCAGCCGGCGATCCTCACGGCCAGCGTGGCCTGCTGGAAGGTGCTCGGCGAATACGGCGTCCGTCCGGACGCGGCGGCGGGGCACAGCCTGGGCGAATACTCCGCGCTCGTCGCGGCGGGGGCGATGTCCTTTGCGGACGCGGTGCACACCGTCCATCTCCGCGGCCAGTTCATGCAGGAAGCGGTGCCGCTCGGCGAAGGGGGCATGGCGGCCATCATCGGCCTCGACCCGCAGAAGATCGTCGACATCTGCAATGACGTGTCGCAGACCGCCGGCCCGGTGCAGGGCGTGAATTTCAACTGCCCCGGACAGACCGTCATCGCCGGCGCGACGAAAGCGGTGGAAGCGGCCTGCGCGGCCCTGAAAGAAGCGGGCGCGAAGCGGGCGCTCATGCTGAAAGTCTCCGCTCCCTTCCATTCCACGCTCATGGAGCCGGCGGCGCTCCGCCTCAAGGAAGTGCTGGACCGGATCGACATCCGCGACGCGGCCATCCCGGTCATCGCGAATGTGAACGCAAAAGAAGAAACGAAAGCGGACGAGATCCGGGACAACCTCATCATGCAGGCGGCGCATCCCGTGCTCTGGGAAGACTCGGTGCGCCACATGATCGCCGAAGGGTACGACACCTACGTGGAAGCCGGCCCGGGCACGGTGCTCTCCGGATTCATGCGCAAGATCGACCGCGCGCAGACCTCCATGCACGCGGAAGACATTCCCACCATTGAAGACGTAGTGAAACAGATGAAGGGAGACAACTGATGGAAAACGTAGAAAAAGCGGCGCTCGTCACCGGCGCGTCCCGCGGCATCGGCCGGGCCATTGCGCTCCGGCTGGCGAAAGAAGGCTATGTGGTGGCCGTGAATTACGCCGGCAGCCAGGCCGCGGCGGAAGAAGTGAAAGCCGCCATCGAAGCGGAAGGCGGCCGCGCCGTCACCATCCAGGGCGACGTATCCAGAGCGGAAGACGTGGACCGCGTCTTTGCGGAGATCAAGAAAGAATTCGGCCGCCTCGACGTGCTCGTCAACAACGCGGGCATCACCCGGGACAGCCTCATGCTCCGCCTCAAGGAAGAAAACTGGGACGCCGTCATCGACACGGACCTGAAGAGCGGCTTCCTCACCATGAAAGCGGCGGCGCCGATCATGATGAAGCAGAAAAAGGGCGCCATCGTCAATATCGCCTCCGTGGTGGGCATCATGGGCAACGTGGGCCAGATCAATTACTCTGCGGCGAAGGCCGGCGTCATCGGCATGACGAAGACCGCCGCGCGGGAACTGGCTGCGCGGGGCGTGCGCGTAAACGCCGTCGCTCCGGGCTTCATCGAGACGTCCATGACCGACGTCATCCCGGAGAAAATCAAGGAAGGCATGATCCATTCCATCCCGCTGGGCCGTATGGGCCAGGCGGAAGATGTCGCGAAAGCGGTATGCTTCCTCGCATCGGATGAAGCATCGTACATCACCGGACAGGTTTTGAAGGTAGACGGTGGAATGGTAATGTAATATAATCAGTATGTATGATTATCAGCGAAAGGTGGTGAATACAGATGAGCACTTTCGACAGAGTCAAGAAAATCGTCGTCGATCAGCTGGGCGTGAGCGAAGCTGACGTACAGATCGATTCGACGTTCATTGACGACCTCGGCGCGGATTCTTTGGATATCGTTGAACTGATCATGGCTTTTGAAGAAGAATTCGAGATCGAGATTCCTGATGACGCGGCAGAAAAAATCAAAACTGTACGCGATGCAGTCGACTACATCGACACGCAGCTTCAGAAATAAGAACAGGAATGGCAGAGGGAAGTGCAGGGCATTTCCCTCAGGCCATACCTCAAGGAAGAGGATGCTTCAAAAAAGCGGACGTCCTGAGACTGCCCGCTTTTTTGAGGTATTGTCCAAACGAGTCCTCATCAGGAATATATCATCAGTTAGAAGTTAGAGTCAGGAAAGCAAACGGGGAAGAGGCGCGCGCCGAAGCCCCGTGCACAGAGAGGTGTTGCAGCGTATGAAAAGAAGAGTCGTAATCACCGGCATCGGCGTCGTATCTCCCGTGGGCATCGGCGTGGAAGAATTCTGGAACAATCTGCTCGCCGGCAAATCCGGCATCGGCCCCATCACCCAGTTTGACGCGTCGGAATTTCCCGTGAAAATCGCGGGCGAAGTGAAGGACTTCGACGCGGTGAAGTATGTGGGCGACAAGAAGACCGTCCGCCACATGGACCGGAACGCGCAGTTCGCCGTCGCGGCGGCGCGCATGGCGGCGGAAGACGCGAAGCTCGACATGGCGGCGGAAGACGCTTCCCGGGCGGGCACGATCATCGGCACCGGCATCGGCGGCATCGCCATGATGGAAGAAACCGTCCGCAAGATCGAAAGCCGCGGTCCCGGCAAGGTGAGCCCCTTCGCCGTGCCCATGATGATCGCCAACATGGCCTCCGCGCACGTATCCATCCACTTCGGCCTCGAAGGGCCGGTGCTGACCGACGTCACGGCCTGCGCGTCCGGCACGAACGCCATCGGCCAGGCGGCGCGCATGATCCAGTACGGCGACGCGGACGTCATGTTTGCCGGCGGTACGGAAGCGGCGGTCTGCCCGAGCCCCATGGCGGGATTCGCGGCCATGAAGGCCCTGTCCTCCCGGGACTGCCCGCCGGAAGAAGCGTCCTGCCCCTTTGACGCGCGGCGCGACGGCTTCGTCCTCGGCGAAGGCAGCGGCGTGCTCGTCCTGGAAGAGCTGGAACACGCGAAGGCCCGCGGCGCGCACATCTACGCGGAAGTGGCGGGCTACGGCACGAACGGCGACGCCTACCACATCACCGCGCCCCGTCCGGACGGCACCACCCAGCTCCGGTGCATGCGGAACGCGCTGGCCGACGCGGGCATCGCGCCGGAAGACGTGGACTACATCAACGCGCACGGCACGTCCACCCATCTGAACGACATGTGCGAAACCACCGCGGTGAAGGAGCTCCTCGGCAGCCATGCCTATGAAATCCCCATGAACTCCATCAAGTCCATGACGGGCCATCTTCTCGGCGCGGCCGGCGCGGTGGAAGCGGTGGACTGCGTGCTCTCCATGGAAAAGGGTATGATTCATCCCACCATCAATCTGAAAGAACGCGATCCGGAATGCGATCTCGACTACGTCACGGAAGGCCCGCGGGCCGTGAAGATCGACGTGGCCATGTCCAATTCCTTCGGTTTCGGCGGCCACAACGCCGTCCTCGTACTGAAGCGCTGGGCGGAATGAGCGCGGCGGAAAGCAGACGGCAGGCCCGTCTGGCCCGGCTCCGTCAGTTTGCAGAAGACAATAACATTCCCGTCCAGAATATCCAGCTCCTGAATACGGCGCTCACCCACACGTCCTACGCGAACGAGCACAAGAACGAAGTCATCCACGACAACGAGCGCCTGGAATTTCTCGGCGACGCCGTGCTCGACCTCGTGGTGGGGGAATACCTTTTCCTCCGGTTCCCCACGTGGCCCGAAGGGGAGCTCACCCGGGCGAAGGCGAGCGCCGTGTGCAAGCCCGCCTGCGCGGAGTGCGCGGCGAAATTCCGCATCGGGGACTACATGCGCCTCGGCCGGGGAGAGGAAATGTCCGGCGGACGCACGCGCATTTCCATCCTGGGCGACGCCTTCGAGGCGGTCATCGGCGCGATCTATCTGGACAACGATTACGATACGGCGTCCCGGTTCATCCTGGGGCACATGAAAAAATTTCTCGACGCCATCGACCGGGGCGACTATGACCGGGACTACAAGTCCGATCTGCAGGAGATCGTACAGCGCCACGGCGACGCGGACATCCGCTACGAAGTGGTGAAGGACGAAGGCCCGGACCACGACAAGACCATCTGGATGGCGCTGTCCATCAACGGCCGGCTCATGGGCCGGGGCGTGGGGAAGAGCAAAAAAGAAGCGGCGCAGCGCGCGGCGAAGGAAGCCATCGACCGGCTCCGCGGCGGCGAGAGCTGCCCGCCCCTTCAGAAAGCCTGAACGGCAGAGGGAGGCATGACCATGGAACAACTGCGCACCCCGGAAGAGATCGTCGCGCGCATCCGCGAAATCTACGGACCGAATCATTTCATGATGGATTACTTCGGGATTTCCATCGACGAGATTCACTGCGGGAGCGTCACCGTGAGCCTCGTCACCGACCCGGCGAAGCACTGCAACCACCGGGGCGTGATCCACGGCGGCGTCATGGCGGCGCTGGCGGATTCCGTCACGGGCGTGACCGGCGCGAGCATGGGCTGCATGGTGGTCACCGTGAGCATGACTCTCGACTACATCCGGAACATCACGCCGGGGAAGAAAATGTCCGTCACGAGCCACGTGCGCCACTGCGGCCACACCACCATGTCCATCGCGGCGGAGCTCCGCGACGAGGACGGCCGGCTCATGTCGAACATCCTTGCTTCCATGATGATCATCGGCCATTTCCCGGAGATTCCCCGGAAGTGGTAAATAAAAAAAGAAGCACGGTTTGCCGCCGTGCTTTTTTCGTGCGTTCGTTTCAGTCTTCGATGCCCTTCCGCGCTTCCACGCCCCGGTCGTAGTAGTGGCGGATTTTTTTCATTTCCGTGATGAGATCCGCCGCGTCCAGCAGCTGCTGCGGCGCGTTCCGTCCCGTCACGACGAGCTCCGTCTCCGGCCGCCGCGCGGCGAGAATGCGCGCCGTGTCCTCCTCCGTGGCGAGATCGTACCAGCAGGCCATATTGTACTCGTCGAGGATGACCACGTCGAAGCCGCCGGACAGGGCGGAGACCGCCTCGTCCACGCCTTTCTCGATGAGCGCCCGGTAGTCCGCCGGGGGATGGCCCGCGGGATAGACCGTCACCGCGTCGCCCCACGCTTTGCGCTGCTCCTCCGTGAGCATCCCTTCCTTGGCGATGAAGTAGGGCTTGCCCACGGTGATGAGCGTGATGCCGGGAATCGTCTGGAGCACCTTCTGCTCCGCGTAGGCGAGCGATTTCATGAACTGGATGATGCATACTTTTTTGCCTGCGCCGGCGGCGCGCACCGCCAGCCCGATGGCCGCGGTGGTCTTGCCCTTGCCGTCGCCCGTGTACACCTGAATATAGCCGCGCTCTTTCATGTCTGCCTCCTGTGGAAATCCTTTTTCTTCATTATACAATGATTCCGCCGGGAAAAGGGCGGGATGATATAATGGATATATTCTTTTTGCAGGGAGGATGGCTATGGAACAGAAACGGACGGCCCGGGCGTGGATGGCGGCGCTTTTTCCGCTCATCGCCGGATACTGGCGGGGCGGAGAGAGGAAATGGGCGTGGCTTTATCTGGCGGGGATGGTGGGGCTCACGCTGGCGGCGGTCTATATGACGCTGCTCCTGAACGACTGGTACAACGATTTTTACAGCGCGCTTCAGAATTATGACGCGGACGCCATGGTCCGGCTGTTTCTCACCTTTACGGGGCTGGCCTTCGCGCATATTTTTTTCTCCGTATATGCGTACTACCTCCAGCAGCGCCTGTCGCTCCGCTGGCGGGACTGGATGACCCGCATGTATCTCGACCGGTGGACGGCGCATCAGATGTACTACCGCATGGAAATGTTTTCCGAAGGCGCGGCGGACAATCCGGACCAGCGAATTTCCGAGGACATCCGCCTCTTTACGGCGCAGACGCCCGCGTTCTTTCTGGGCGTCCTCCGCGCGCTCGTGACCATTTTCAGCTTCATTTTCGTCCTGTGGCAGCTCTCGGAGCCGCTCGCCTTCACGGCCTTCGGCACGGAGTGGCACGTGTACGGCTATCTCGTGTGGGCGGCGCTCCTCTACTCCGTCCTCGGCACGTGGGTGACGCACTGCGTGGGGCGGCGGCTCATGCGGCTGAACTTTACGCAGCAGCGCTGGGAGGCGGACTTCCGCTACAGCATGGCGCGCCTGCGCGACACGGCGGAAAGCGTGGCCTTCTACGACGGCGCGGAAGAAGAGAAGGGCTACCTCCTCCGGCGGTTCCGCCTCGTTCTCGGAAATATGGCGGACATCATCAAAAAGCAGAAGCAGCTCTCGTGGCTCACGAACTGCTACGGGCAGATCGCCATCATTTTCCCCTTCGCCGTAGCGGCGCCGCGCTACCTCGGCCGGGAGATATCCCTGGGCGGCCTCATGCAGATCGCCAACTGTTTCGGCAAGGTGCAGGAATCCATGTCTTACTTCGTGGACGTGTACGCGAGCCTGGCAGAATGGCAGTCCTGCGCGGCCCGTCTCCTCTCCTTCGACCATCATATCCGGGAGATCCGGAAAGATACGGATGAAGCGGCGGCGCGGCTTCACGCGGAAGAGCGCATGGACGAGGCGGGGCTCCTCGGGGCGGACGTGGCGCTTCCCACGGGGCGGCTTCTTCTCGAGGGGGCGTCGTGCCGGATCCGCGCGGGCGAAAAGGTGCTCATCAAGGGACCGTCCGGTGCGGGAAAATCCACCCTCCTCCGGGTGCTCGCCGGATTCTGGCCCTATGCGTCGGGGCGGATGGCGCGGCCCGCGCCGGCGGAGAGCCTCTTCATTCCCCAGCGGCCCTACATGCCCATGGGGACGCTCCGGGAAGCGGCGTCCTATCCGGGGCGGCCCGCGGGAGACGAAGCGCTCGCGCCGCTCCTCGCGGAATGCGGCCTCTCCCGCCTTCTGCCCCATCTGGACGAAGCGCGGGACTGGAGCCACGTGCTCTCCCTCGGGGAGCAGCAGCGCCTCGCTTTCGTGCGCATTTTCCTCCGCCGGCCGAAGTGGATCTTTCTCGATGAAGCCACCTCCGCCATGGACGAAGATATGGAAATGAAGCTGTACCGGCGGCTCACGGCGCTCCCGGGCGTCACCGTGGTGAGCATCGGCCACCGGTCCACTCTCGACGCGCTGCATACCCGGCGGATTTTCATTCATCCGGACACGCTGTCCCTCGAGGGGTGACGCCATGGAACGGTTTCTTCTCGTCTTTCTCGATATCCTCGCGCCGCTTCTTCTGGGGCGCTGGCTCCGCCGGCGGGGCCTCTCGCAGGAATGGGTGCGCCGCCTCATCCGGGTGAACGTGGTGGGCGCCTTCTCCGGCCTGTCCGTCATTTCCTTCTGGAGCCTGCGCGTCGCGCCGGAGCTGCTGTGGCTGCCCCTGTCGGTCCTGCCCATCTGCTTCCTTTCCCTGCCCGTGTTCTACCTGTGGGAGAAAAAACGATTCTCCGACCCGCGCGATCAGGGGAGCTGCCTCATCGCCACCATGCTGGGCAATGTGGGGACCCTCGCCGGGCTCTGCGCGTATACCCTCTACGGCGAGACGGGCTTCGCGTACATCCAGCTCATCGCCGTGCCCCAGATCCTCGTGATCGTCCTCTACTGTTTCCCCGCGGCGCAGCGCTATTACGACCGGTGGGCCGGCGGGGACGGGGCGCATAAGAAAGCCCGTCTGCGGGACATGCTCCTCACGTGGAACCAGCTCCCCGCGCTGTGCGTCCTCGCGGGCCTCGCCCTCGGCGCGGCGGGCGTGGATCGGCCTCCTGCGGTGGAGACGGTCTTCACCGTGCTCATCCACGCCAGCGCCTGGATGGGCATGATCCCCGTGGGCTACAGCCTCGATATGGCGGGCGTCAGGAAATACGCCCGGGTCATGTGGCCGCTCTTTCCCGTGAAATTTCTCTACCTCCCGGCGTGCCTCGCAGTCATGACGCGCCTCGTCACGGACGATGCGGTGATCCTGTGGTGCGTGGTGCTCGCCGCCGCCGCGCCCACGGCCATCTTCGCCGTCGCCGCCGCCCAGCTCTACCGGCTCAATGTGGACATGGCGGAGGCGTCCTTCCTCACCACCACGCTGGCCTTCCTCTTCGTCGTCTATCCCGTCATCTATGTCCTCGCTTCGTGAGCGCGGCGCGCCGCTTTTTTGATAGAATAAAGAAAAGGAGAGGAGGGGACGCCATGCGAGACCTCATGGAAATCCCCGGCGTGGGGAAGAAAATGAAAGCGTACCTGGAAGCCCTGGGCATCCACGCCGTGGAAGACCTCGCGGGGCAGGACCCGGAGGAACTGTACCGGAGAGACTGCACCCTGCGCGGGGAGCCCGTGGACCGGTGCGCACTGTACGTGTACCGCCTTGCCGTCTACTACGCGGAGACCGATCGCCCCGACCCGGCGAAGCTCCGGTGGTGGGCGTGGAAGGAGGAACCGTGAAAGACATCCGGCAGATTCCCCGTGCGGATATACGGGAAGTTACAACGCATAAAAAGGCGCATCTGCCGCTCCTGCTCCTCGGCGACGAAGAAGAAGCGATGATTGACCGGTATCTGGCGCGCGGCACGCTCTATGTCCTTTCCATTGGGGGAGAAGACGCCGCGGTGTGCGTCGTCACGGAAGAGGAGGGCGCGCTCGAAGTGAAAAACCTCGCCGTCGAGCCCGAAAGGCAGCGGCAGGGGATAGGCCGCGCCCTGCTCCGATGGGTGTGCGGGCGGTATCGGAACCGCTGCGGGACCATCCGCCTCGGCACGGGCGACGTCTCGCCCGCGCGGGCCTTCTACCGCGCCTGCGGCTTTGCCGAATGCGGGCGCATCCCGGATTTCTTCCTGAAAAACTACAGCCGTCCCCTCTACGAAGACGGCCGCCTCCTCCGGGACATGATCCTCTACGAAAGAAAGAGCGCCGCGCCGTGGGACAAATGAGCGCAAAAAAACAGGGTACCCGAAGGTATCCTGTTTTCGTTTGTCTGTGTTCCAATTACTTGGAGTAGAGTTCGACGATGTACGTTTCGTTGACTTCGTCCTTGTAGGGGAGTTCGTCGCGCATGGGCATGCGGGTGAGCGTAGCCGTCCAGTTGTCGAAGCTCTTTTCAATATACGGGAGGTCGAAGCTCTTCAGTTCCTGGAAAGACTGCTTGAACATGTCGTTCGTACGGTATTCTTCCCGGAGGGAGATGACCTGTCCCGGACGGACCGGATAAGACGGGATGTCCACACGCTTGCCGTCTACGTTGATGAGGCCGTGGTTGACCATCTGACGGGCCTGACGGATGGAACGCGCGAAGCCTGCACGGTACACCAGGTTGTCCAGTCTGGTTTCCAGCAGGAACAGCAGGTTGGCGCCGGTAACGCCCGCCATGCGGTTCGCTTTATCGTAATAGCGGTAGAACTGTCTTTCAAGGACGTTGTACATCGCTTTGACTTTCTGTTTCTCTGCGAGCTGAACGCCGTATTCAGACTGTTTCTTCTGACGCGCGTCAGCGGGCTGCCGTTTTAACGCTTTCGCATGGCCGTAAATGTTTACGCCGAAACGTCTGCATGCCTTAAAACGGGGATTTCTGTTTGTTGCCATTTAGATATCACCTCTTGTGCAAACTACGCTGTCCGAAATAGATTGGGCAATAGACAGCGTATACATTATACCGGCCGTTCCGGGCTTTGTCAATTTTCCGCCGCATCAGAAAAGCGCAAGCACAGCGAGAAAAATCGTCCCCGGCACGCCGAAGAGCGCCACCACCAGCGCGTCGAAAAGGCTCCAGTCCATATGCACGATGTGGAACGCGTCGAGAAAGAAATACAGCATGCCGCCCGCGACGATATTTCCGAGGAAGGGCGCGACGGCGCAGCCGATGAATTTCACGAGGAGCAGCACGAGCCCCGCCGCAAACAGAAACAGAAATACGATGAGCGCCAGACTGAACCCGGCAATCGCAGCCATGAGAGACACCTCGTTTCTTTATAAAACAAATTCTTCCCTATATCTATTATAAAAAAGTTTCCCCGCGCCTCCAAGGAGGGGGCACGTTCTTTTCCGCGTCGGGAGCGTGGAGAGTTGCTTTTCTTTTCAAATGGTCTATAATTTGACTATATGGTAAAAATATAGACGAACGGGAGGACATGATGACGGAGCGGGAGTTGATCAGCGGGCTGTATCTGTCGTGGGCGCAGGGGACGGCGCTGTACGGGCGGTATGCGGAGCGGGCCGGGGTGAGCTACAGTGAGCTCATGGTGCTCTACGCCATGACTGACGGGGCGCGCACGCAGCGGGATATCGCGCTGGCCATGGAGCTCACGAAGCAGACGGTGCACGCGGCGGTGAAGCGTCTCATCGCCGCAGGCTGCGCGGCGCTCGAGGCGGACGGAGAGGACCGGCGGCGGAAGGCGCTGCGGCTCACGGCGGAAGGGGAGGCGCTGGCGGCGCGCGTGGTGACGCCCCTGAAGGAGATGGAGGCGCGGGTGTGCCGCGCGGTCGGGCCGGAGCGGCTCGCCGCAATGAAGGAGACGTCGGACCGGTTCAACGCGCTCTTTGCACAGGAGCTGGCGGAGGCGGACGCATGACGGCGCGTCTCTTTCTGTCGTACGTCGTGCCCGCCGTGCTGGCCATGACGCTCTCCGGGGTGTATGCGATCGTGGACGGATTTTTTGTGGGAAACCGCATCGGCGATCCCGGCCTGTCGGCCATCAATTTTGCCTATCCCGTGTCGGCGCTGCTCGAAGCGGCGGGCGCGGGCATCGGCATGGGCGGGGCGGTGCATTACGCGCTGTCCGCCGGGCGGGGCGACGGCGCGCGGGCCGGGGCGTACGCCGCGGCGGCGCTGCGGGCGCTCTTTCTGGCGGGAGCGGCGCTGTCGCTTGTCCTGTGGGCGACGGTGGAGCCGCTCCTGTACGTCATGGGCGCGCGGGACGGGCTGCTCCGGCTCGGCGCGGAGTACAATGCGGTCATCACCGCGGGAGGCTTCTGCCAGGTGATCGGCGTGGGGCTCGTGCCTCTCCTGCGGAACCGCGCGGGATCGCTGGCGGCGACGGCGGTGATGGTGACGGGCTTTGCGCTCAATGTGTCGCTGGATTATCTGTTTGTGTGGCGCATGGACTGGGGCATGACCGGCGCGGCGCTCGCCACGGTGATGGGACAGGGCGCGGCGGCGCTCCTCGGAGCGTATCTGCTCGCGCGGCGCGGCGCGTTTTCCTTCCGCCTGCGGGGCGGCGGGCGCGGGCTGTACGGGCCGGTCTTTTCCGTGGGGGCGGCGTCGTTCGGCCTGGCCATGACGCCGAATCTGTCGCTTGTCCTGGTGAACGGCTTTTCCGCGCATTACGGGGGCGACTTCGCGGTGGCGGTGTACGCGGTCATCGCCTACGCGGTGTGCATCGTGTATCTCGCGCTGCAGGGCGTGGGCGAGGGGAGCCAGCCGCTCATGAGCTTCTGCTGCGGCCGGCACGATGGGAGCGGGCTTGCGCGGGTGCTGCGGTGGGCTGCGGGGACGGCGCTCCTGCTCTCGGGGGCGAGCGCGTTCTTTTTCTGGCGCTGCGGCGAGGCGGTGAGCCGCTTCATGGGCGTGTCGCAGGCGGTGGCGGAAGCCTCCGGCGCGGTGTATCCGATTTTTCTGCTGGCGCTTCCTTTTGCGGCGCTGTCCCGCGTGGGGGCCGCCGCGTTTTACGCCGTGGGGGAGAGCCGGCCCGCCCAGTGGCTGTCCTACGCGGAGCCGCTCTTTCTCGGCGTCTTTCTGCTCGTGCTGCCTCCTTTCGGCGGACAGGACATGGTGTGGTGGAGCGTCACCGCGTCCCGCGCGGCGGCGTGCGCGCTGGCGTTCCTGCTCTGGCGTCGCCGGCGGGCCGCGCTCCGCTGCGCCGCCGCGGAGTGAGCTTCCGGTCCCGGACGGGTTCCGGGGCTTTTTTGCGTCCGCGGGCGGCGGGCGGATTTCCTTTCCGTTCCTCTGCGGAAGCGGCGCGGCGCGCGGAGAGACCCGGAGATTTTCTGGGGAAATGCCGCGTATGGTATAATACGGATAAAAATTTTACTGCGTTGTTTGAGGAGGCGCCTGTGGAGAAAGAACTGGTCATCATTGACGGCAACAGCCTGCTGTACCGCGCGTTTTACGCGCTGCCGCTCCTGTCGAAAAACGGGGTCTACACGAACGCGGTGTACGGATTCCTGCGCATGCTCCTCGGGGTGTACCGCTCCATGGACCCGGAGTATGTGGCGGTGTCGTTTGACAAGGACAAGCACACGTTCCGCATGGAGCTCTACGATGAATACAAGGGCACGCGGAAGCCCGCGCCGCCGGAGCTGGTGCCGCAGTTTGCGCTCATCCGGGACGCGCTCCGCGTGATGGGCATCGCCCAGTACGAGATGGCGGGCTTCGAGGGGGATGACATCCTGGGGACGCTCGCCGCGCGCTATGAGGGGACGTTTCCCGTGAAGGTCATCACCGGGGACCGGGACGCGCTGCAGCTCGTGACGGACCGCACGACGGTGCTCCTCACGCAGCGGGGCATCTCGGATATGGCGGAGATGACGCCCGCCGCGGTACAGGCGAAGTACGGCATCACCCCCGCGCAGGTGGTGGACATGAAAGCCCTCATGGGCGACGCGTCGGACCACATCCCCGGCGTGGCCGGCATCGGGGAGAAGACGGCGGTCAAGCTCCTCGGCACGTACGGCACGCTGGACAATCTCTACGCCGGGGCGGACGCCATCAAAGGCAGGCTCGGCGAGAAGCTCCGCGCGGGGAAGGACGCGGCGTATCTCTCGCAGACGCTCGCCCGCATCCGCCGGGACGTGCCGGTGGACGCGCCGCTCGAGGCGATGCATCAGCCGGTGCACGCTGACGAAATGCGGGAACTCTTCCAGCGCCTCGGCTTCGAGCAGCTCGCGGAGGAATTTGCGGCGCTGCCCCGCTTTCAGGCGCTCGCCGCGGCGAAGCAGGAAGCGAAGCCCGCGCGGACGCTCCGTCCCTGGGACGGCACGGAAGACCTGACGGGCCGGGTGTGCGCCCTGTCGCTTTCGCTCACGGGGACCGCGCCGTTTTACGGCTGGGACGCGGCGGTGATTTTCTGCGGGGACGAGGCGTGGGAAGTGGCGGAGGACGAGGCGGAGAGCGCGGCGGCGGCGCTCCGGCAGGCGAAGGCCGTGGCCGCGGCGGACAGCAAGTCTCTCCGGGAGAGCGGCTTTCCCTGCGAAGGCATCCCGTTTTTTGACCTGACGCTGGCGGCGTACCTCCTCGACCCCACGCGCGTCACCTATCCGCTGTCGTATCTGGCGGAAGCGTTCGGCGCGCAGCCGGTCTACCCGGACGAAGCGGAGACCGCGGCGGAGCGGTGCGCGGTCACGGCGGATTTCCTCGCCGGCGTATACGAGGCGGCGGAGCGGAAGCTCGCGGAGCGGGGACTCACGAAGCTCTTCCAGACGGTGGAGATGCCGCTCGTGCCCGTGCTGGCCGCCATGGAGCGGGCGGGCATCGCCACGGATCAGGCGCGCTGGGAGGAAGTGCGGGAGGAGATGGAGACGCGGGAGCGCCGCCTGCTCCGCACCATTTACGAGGAAGCGGGAGAGAGCTTCAACGTCAATTCGCCGAAGCAGCTCGGGCATATCCTCTTTGAGAAGATGGGCATGCCCGCGGGCAAGAAGACAAAGACCGGCTGGTCCACCGCGGCCGACGTGCTGGAGGCGCTCGCCGCGGACTATCCTTTCGTGAAGGAAATCCTCACGTACCGCACGCTGGCGAAGCTCACGTCCACCTATCTGGACGCGCTGCCGCAGCTCATCCGGCCCGAGACGGGGCGCATCCACACGTCGTTCAACCAGACGGTGACGGCCACGGGGCGGCTCTCCAGCTCGGACCCGAATCTGCAGAATATTCCCGTCCGCACGGAGGAGGGCCGGAAGATCCGCTCGCTCTTCGTGCCCGGCGCGGGGTACGACTGCTTCATTTCCTCGGATTATTCCCAGGTGGAGCTCCGCGTGCTGGCCCACATGTCCGGCGACGAGAGCCTCATCCGGGCCTTCCGGGAGAAAGAGGACATTCACCGCCGCACCGCCGCGGAGGTGCTGGGTATCCCCATGGAGGAAGTCACGGCGGAGCAGCGCTCCCACGCGAAGGCCGTGAATTTCGGCATCATCTACGGCATCAGCGATTTCGGCCTCGCGCGGCAGCTCGGCATTTCCCGCAGGGCCGCGGCGGACTATATCCAGACGTATTTCGAGCGCTATCCCCGCATTCACGCCTTCATGGAGGAAATGGTGCAGAAGGCGCGCGACACGGGCCGGGCGGAGACGCTCTTCGGGCGCGTGCGGGACCTGCCGGATATCCGGAGCAAGAATTTCGCCCGCCGGTCCTTTGCGGAGCGCACCGCCATGAACACGCCCATTCAGGGCACGGCGGCGGACATCATGAAGATCGCCATGATCCGCGTGGACCGGGCGCTCCGGGAAGGGCGCTTCCGGAGCCGCATTCTGCTCCAGGTGCACGACGAACTGGTGGTGGAGGCCGTGCGGGACGAAGTGGAAGCCGTGTCGGCGCTGCTCCGCCGGGAGATGGAAGGCGCGGCGGAGCTCTCGGCGCCTCTCGTGGCGGACGTGCACACGGGGGCGAACTGGGCGGAAACGAAGTAGGAGGCAGTATGTATCGCATCGGACTGACCGGCGGCGTGGGCTGCGGCAAGAGCACCGTCTCGTCCTATATGGCCGGGCTGGGCCTGCCCGTCATTGACGGGGACAAATTGTCCCGGGAAGCGGTCACGCCGGGAAGCGCCGCCATGGAGCGCATCCGGCAGGTCTTCGGGCCGGAGGTGTTCCTGCCGGACGGGCGCCTCGACCGGGTGAAAATGGCGAAGCTCGTTTTTTCCGACGAAGACAGGCGGCAGGCGCTGAACGCCATCATCCATCCCTACGTGTGGCAGCGCACGGAGGCGGGCCTCATCGCCGCCCAGCGGGAGGGCAGCCCCGTCGTGGTGCTGGACATGCCGCTCCTTCTGGAGATCGGCTGGCAGCTCCGCAGCGAAGCCGTGTGGGTGGTGAAGGTGCCTCTGGCGGAGCAGATCCGCCGGGTGTGCGGGCGGGACCACGTGTCCCGGGAAGACGCTCTCGCGCGCATCCGCAAACAGATGCCCACGGAAAATAAACTGAACTATGCGGACGTGGTCATCGACAACAGCCGGTCCCTCGGCGCGACGAAGCGGCAGGTGCGGGAGGCGCTCGCCCGCGTGCCCGGCTTTGTGATGCCCGGAGCGCCGTCCCGCGGGGAAGCGCCATGAGAGACCGGCGGCGCAGAAGGAACGAATACCGGCCGCGCCGGACGCGGCGGAGCGTCCGCGTCTTTACGGCGCTTCTCGCGTGCCTCGCGGCGCTGACGTTCTTCGAAGAGGAGCGCATCGTGCCGGAGGCGGTCTTTTACCATCCCACGAAGGAAGTGCGGCGGCTCATCGACGCGAGCGCGGAGCGGTACTCCCTCAGCCGGGAGCTGCTCCAGTCGGTGATCCTCACGGAAAGCAAATTTGACAATCACGCCGTATCCAGCACGGGCGCGGTGGGCATCATGCAGCTCATGCCCGACACGGCGGCGTGGATCGCCGAGCAGAGCGGGCTCCCTGCGGACAATCTGCACAACCCGGAGGAAAATATCCCTCTCGGCGCGTGGTATCTGGAGTACCTCATCGGCAAGTACGACGGCAATCTGGTGCTGGCGCTGGCGGCGTACAATGCGGGCCGGGGCAACGTGGACTCTTGGATGGAGGAGCGGGGCTGGCCGGCGGACTATGCGGACATCGACGGCATTCCCTTCCCGGAGACGAGGGAATTTGTGCGCTCCGTCATCGAGAACCGGGACTGGATGAAAGGGCAGAACGAAGAGAACTCGTAAGAAAGGACGCTATGGAACTGACAGAAGCACAGCAGAAGCGGCGGCAGGGATTTCTGGACTGGGACGTGGAGCACCGGCTCCCCGCGGCCATCGGCGACTACCGCCTGCGCCGGGTGGACCGGCAGAACGGGCGCGTGTACACGGCGTTCGCCTACGTGAGCGATTCCACCGGCTGGGAAGTGAAGGCCATTTTTGACGAAGAGACCATGGACTACATGGTGAAGACCGATTTCCGCCTCTTCGTCATGACCGACATCGAGCTCATCACGGGCGATTTCGCCGCGTTCCGCGCCTCCGTGGAAGCGCTGCTGGCGAAAAACATGCGCCGCGAGCTCATCGACCGGAAGATTTCCGTGATCGTGGAAGGACACGCGTTCACGAAGTGGGACTGGCAGGACGCCCTGCCGGAGACGATCGGCGCGTACCGGCGCATGGTGGACCCGTCGCGGCCCCTCCTCGGGCTGAACGGCTCGTACATCCTCGCCGTGTACGAATGCGCGGAAAAAGAGCGGGGCATCGTCTTTTTCTACAATATGTTCCGCGACGAGTACTATGCGGAAATGAGCGCGGAAAAGATCCCGGTCATCATCCACCAGTACGATGCGAAAACCGTGGAGCAGCTGGACAAGCTCATCCGCCGGCGTCTCGCGGGCGATCTCGAGGATCTTCTGGCGCTTGCGCCGGAGTCGTGAAAGAATGGAAAGAAAAGCAGGGGGAAGCCTGCTTTTTTTGTGCGCGTTTCTTTACGGAAACGAAAGAACACGGCGGGGGTAAAACGATATAATGAAAAAAAGGAGGGGTGAGCCATGGAATGGATACAGTTGGAAAACGGAGTGAAGATGCCCCGGCTGGGCCTCGGCGTGTGGCGCGCGGGCGGCGATACGGAGGCGGCGGTGCGCCTGGCCGCGGAGGCGGGCTACCGGCACATCGACACCGCCGCCATGTACGGCAATGAAGAGGCGGTGGGCCGCGCCGTGCGGGAGAGCGGCATTCCCCGGGAAGAATTTTTCATTACCACGAAGCTCTGGACCGAGGACGTGCGACGGGGCCGCGCGCGGGAAGCGCTCATGGACAGCCTCAAGCGCCTCGGCATGGACTATGTGGACCTGTATCTCATCCACTGGCCGGCGGAAGGCTACCGGAAGGCGTGGCAGGATATGACCGACCTCTATCACGAAGGATGGTGCCGCGCCATCGGCGTCGCCAATTTTGAAGAAGACCACCTGGCCGCGCTCTGCGGCGTGTCCGACATGAAGCCCCTCGTGGATCAGTTCGAGTCGCATCCGCTCTTTGCCAATCAGGCGGTGCTCGACGCGTGCCTCCGCCGGCGCATCGCCCCGGTGGCGTACACGCCGCTCGGCCGGGGGGAAGACCTCGCAGAGGGCACGGTGCGCCGCCTGGCGGCCAAGTACGGCCGCACCCCCGCGCAGATCGTTCTCCGGTGGGAGCTCCAGCGGGGGCTCTCCGTCATCCCCAAGTCCGTGCACGGGGAGCGCATCCGGGAGAACGCGGCCATTTTCGATTTCAAACTGCGGAAGAAAGACATGGAAGCCATGAACCGGCTCGACGAGGGGCGCCGCCTCTCCGCGGACCCGCATCATTTTTCTTTCTGAAGCGCCGGACAGGCAGCCCGAAAGGGCTGCTTTTTTTACGCGGCGCGCCGTTGCCTTTCATGGTATAATAAGGCGCAAGATTGGCCGCCGCGCGCGGCCCGGTTTCAGCTGCTTGACAGCGGGGAGCACCAGGCGCAGCCGGTACATCCCTGGAAAGGAACGTATGGAATCTGTAATGTTTGACATCCGGCACCTGACGCACGCCTACGAGACGGAAGACGGCGCGTCCTTCAAGGCGCTGGACGATGTGACCTGCCGCATCCGCAAAGGCGAATTTACCGCCGTCATCGGGACGAACGGCAGCGGCAAGTCGACGCTGGCGCGCCATCTGAACGCGCTGCTCCTGCCCACGGAGGGGGACATCCTCGTGGAAGGCATGAGCGTGAACGATCCGGAAAACATCTGGCCCATCCGGCAGAAAGTGGGCATGGTTTTTCAGAACCCGGATAACCAGCTCGTAGCGGCCGTCGTGGAAGAAGAAGTGGCCTTCGGCCCGGAGAATATCGGCGTGCCCCGGGAAGAGATCGTCGCCCGGGTGGACGAGGCGCTCCGCAAGGTCAATATGGAAGCGTACCGCCATCATTCGCCGGCCATGCTTTCCGGCGGGCAGAAACAGCGCATCGCCATCGCGGGCGTGCTCGCCATGAAGCCGGACTGCATCATCCTCGACGAGCCCACGGCCATGCTGGACCCGGTGGGGCGGCGGGAAGTGATGGACACGGTGCACGAGCTGAACCGGAGCGAAGGCATCTCCGTGGTGCTCATCACCCATTTCATGGAAGAAGCGGTCACGGCGGACCGGGTGCTCGTCGTGCACAAAAGCCGCCTCGTGATGGACGGCACGCCGCGGGAGGTTTTCTCCCGGCCGGACGAGCTGAAAAAAATCGGCCTCGACGTGCCCGTGCCGGCCGATCTGGCGCACCTGCTCCATCAGAAGGGCATGAAACTCCGCGAAGATTGTATGACGGACAAAGAACTGGGAGATGCATTATGGCCATACGCGTCGAAAATATAACGTACACCTACGGCCGGGGCACGCCGTATGAAAAGACTGCGCTTTCCGGCGTGGACCTCACCATCGAGCAGGGGGAATTCGTGGGCATCATCGGCCACACGGGCAGCGGGAAATCCACGCTCATCCAGCACCTGAACGGCCTCATCCACCCTACGGAAGGGCGCGTCCTCGTAGACGGGGTGGATCTCGCCGGCAAGGGAAAAGAAGTCATGGCCAAGCGCCACTCCGTGGGCATGGTCTTCCAGTACCCGGAGCAGCAACTCTTTGAAGAGACCGTCGCGCAGGACATCGCCTTCGGCCCGAAAAATCTGGGATGCAGCGAAGAGACCGTGAAGGAGCGCGTGAAAGAAGCCATGGATTTCGTGGGCCTCGACTACGACACCTACGCCGGGCGTTCCCCATTCCGCCTCTCCGGCGGGCAGATGCGCCGCGTGGCCATCGCCGGGGTCATCGCCATGAAGCCCGATTTCCTCATCCTGGACGAACCGTCCGCCGGCCTCGACCCGGTGGGGCGGCGGGAAATTTTTTCGCAGATCAGGAAATGGTACGAAGAGGGGGCCTTCTCGGTCATCCTCGTGTCGCACAATATGGACGACATCGCGCGCCTCGCCACGCGCCTTCTCGTCATGAGCCATGGGCGGTGCATCCTCGACGGCCGGCCCATGGACCTCTTCCTCCATCACCGGAAAGAACTGGAAGAAGCGGGCGTGGACGTGCCGCCTCTCACGAAGACGCTCCTCGCGCTGAAAGAACGGGGCATTCCCGTGCCGGAAGAAGCCGTCACCTGCGAAGAGGCGGCGGACGCGCTCTACCGGACGCTCGGAAAGGAGGGGGCCGCATGCTGACCGATATCACGCTGGGACAGTACTATCCCGGCAATTCCTTCCTGCACCGGATGGATCCGCGGGCAAAGATCCTCTGCACCATGATTTTCATCGTGGCCATTTTCCTGGCAAACAGCCTCTGGTCGTACCTGCTCGTGACGGCGTTCATCCTCGGGAGCATCGCCGTGTCGGGCGTGCCCGTGCGCATGGTGGCGAAAGCGGTGAAGCCCCTGTGGCTCATCCTCGTCTTCACCCTGCTCATCCACGTCCTCACCACGCCGGGGACGCCCCTTGCATCCTTCGGGTGGTTTTCCGTCAGCGAGGAAGGTGTGCGGAACGGCCTTCTCATGACGCTGCGCCTGGTGTACCTCATCGCGTTCTCCTCGCTCCTCACGTACACCACCAGCCCCATCGTCCTCACCGACGGCATCGAAGCGCTCCTCACGCCGTTCAAGCGCGTCGGCGTGCCGGCGCACGAGCTGGCCATGATGATGACCATCGCCCTCCGGTTCATCCCGACCCTCCTCGAAGAGACGGACCGCATCATGAAAGCCCAGTCCTCCCGCGGCGCGGATTTCTCCACGGGCAACCTGTGGCAGCGGGCAAAGAGCATGGTGCCCCTCCTGGTGCCGCTCTTCATCTCCGCCTTCCGCCGGGCGGACGATCTGGCGACGGCCATGGAGGCGCGGTGCTACCGCGGCGGCGAAGGGCGCACAAAAATGCATCAGCTCGTCTACACCTGGCGGGACGGCGCGGCCTTCGCGGCGGTCGTCCTCGTCACGGCGGCGCTGGCGGGCCTGCGGATATTTGCGGCATGAAAGACAGAACCTGCGCGCGGCGCAGGTTTTTTCGCACGACAAACCAGTCAGAAACGGGGGATGTATGAGAAATATCTGGATCACCGTCATGTACGACGGCTCCGCCTTCGCGGGATTTCAGCGGCAGGAAAACGGCCTCGCCGTGCAGGAAGTGCTCGAGCAGGTGCTGGAGCGCCTCACCGGCCGGAAAACCACCGTATACTTCGTGGCGCGCACCGACGCGGGCGTCCACGCCTACGGGCAGGAATGCACCTTCTATACGGACAGCACCATTCCCGGCGGCCGCTTCCGCGCCGCCATGAACGCGTACCTGCCTCTCTCCATCCGCGTGCGGGCGAGCCGGGACGTGCCGGAGGACTTTTCCGTGCGGAAAAGGAACACGGGCAAGACCTACGGCTATCTCTTCTCTACGGAAAGAGAAGTCAGCCCCTTCCTCCGGCGCTGCGTGTGGGCCGCGGGGCGCAGGCCCGACGCGGACGCCATGCGCGCTGCAGCGCGCGTCCTCACGGGCACGCACGACTTCACTTCCTTCCGGGGAAACAACTCCGTCCCCGCCAGCCCCGTGCGCACGATCTGGGACATCACCGTCCGGCAGGAAGGGCCGCTCTTCCGCCTCTACGTCACCGGCGGGGGCTTCCTCTACCACATGGTGCGCAACATCGCCGGCGCGCTCCTCGACGCGGGCACGGGGAAATACAGCGCGGACGACCTCTCGCGCATCCTCGCCGCGAAAGACCGCACGCAGCTCGGCGCGACCGCGCCCGCCTGCGGCCTCTGCCTCCTCAAAGTGTACTTCGAGCCCGTTACGGCGGAGCGCATCGCCGAAACCCTCGCCGAGCCCCTCTGGCCCTGGACAGGACCGCTCGCATGAAATCAGAAAACCGCGTGACTGCGGTTTCTTTTTTTATGCGGAAATGGGGCAATCGTATCGTCCGGGCATTTGCCTGTTTGCGCACATCGCCCGGGCGCGGCAGGCATAGCGGTGCTTTTCCTTCCCCTTATACAGATGAGAGCCTGCATCGCGATGAAAAAATTTTTCCAACAATTCTGCGGATTCACAACGCAAATCCGTACATGTGCGAAATATACGAATATTTCCGTTTTTGGAATGCGAGACCATGGAGCTCGTGCTCCTGAAATGGATAAATTCGTGTGTTTGGGACACGTACGGACTCTCTGTGTGAGTCCGCAATAGAATGAGTGAATCCGTCCGTGTTGCAATGGAGGTCCGCTCCTGATGCAGCAAAAACTTTTTCATCGCGATATGGCTCTGCCTCTGAATACACTGATATGTCCCGCACCGCCAGGGGATCCGCTCCGCCCGGGAAAAAGGAAAAGAAGGAAAAATGCGTATTTCCGCAGAGGGAACGGTTTCGTCAAAAAAGTTTTTACAATCTGCAAAAAAGGGGTAGACAAGCCCGGGGGCCGGTGGTATAATCAGTAAACGTGATAGGCCGAATGAAGACCCACGAAAATGAAATACAGGCTTGACAGAGAATTCCTCTTCCGGTATAATTATTTTCGTCACTTGTCCGCTGGCATAGCTCAGTTGGTAGAGCAGCTGATTTGTAATCAGCAGGTCGTAGGTTCGAGTCCTATTGCCAGCTCCAAATGTGGACGGATTCCCGAGTGGTTAAAGGGAGCAGACTGTAAATCTGCCGCCATTGGCTTCGTAGGTTCGAATCCTACTCCGTCCACCACTATCGCGGGGTGGAGCAGTTGGTAGCTCGTCGGGCTCATAACCCGAAGGCCGCAGGTTCAAGTCCTGCCCCCGCAACCATGTTATATAATTCAATTTATATAAATGCTGATATAGCTCAGTCGGTAGAGCGTATCCTTGGTAAGGATAAGGTCACCAGTTCAATCCTGGTTATCAGCTCCATGGCGGCTTAGCTCAGTTGGCTAGAGCAAGCGGTTCATACCCGCTGTGTCCGGAGTTCAAATCTCTGAGCCGCCACCACAAATCAGGAAGAAAGCCCGCAGGGGCTTTTTTTCGTGCGCCGTCCGCCGTTTCTTGTATCCCCTTGACTTTCTATGTATAATAATGGGAGCAGATTGTTTTTGCACAAAAAATGGAGGAATTGAAATGGCAAAAGCACATTATGAAAGAACGAAACCCCATGTAAACATCGGCACCATCGGCCACGTCGACCACGGCAAGACCACGCTCACCGCGGCGATCACCAAGGTCCTCTCCGATGAAGGTCTCGCAAACTTCCTGGACTATGCATCCATCGACAAGGCTCCGGAAGAACGCGCGCGCGGCATCACCATCAACACCGCGACCGTTGAATACGAAACCGCGACCCGCCACTACGCGCACGTAGACTGCCCCGGGCACGCCGACTATGTCAAGAACATGATCACCGGCGCGGCGCAGATGGACGGCGCTATCCTCGTCGTATCCGCCGCTGACGGCCCGATGCCGCAGACCCGCGAACACATCCTGCTCGCCAAGCAGGTCGGCGTACCGGCTATCGTGGTCTTCCTGAACAAAGCCGACCAGGTGGACGATCCGGAACTGATCGACCTCGTCGAAATGGAAGTGCGCGATCTCCTGACCGAATACGGCTATCCGGGCGACGACACCCCGATCGTAGTCGGCTCCGCGCTGGGCGCGCTGAACGGCGAACCGAAATACGTACAGGCAGTAAAAGACCTGATGGACGAAGTAGACAAATACATCCCGACCCCGGTGCGCGACACGGATAAACCGTTCCTGATGCCGGTCGAAGACGTATTCACCATCACCGGCCGCGGCACCGTAGCGACGGGCCGTGTGGAACGCGGCACCGTCAAAGTAGGCGACGCAGCGGAAATCGTCGGCCTGCAGGACGAACCGAAGCAGACCGTCGTCACGGGCGTGGAAATGTTCCGCAAGATCCTCGACCAGGCTATGGCAGGGGACAACATCGGCACGCTGCTGCGCGGCGTAGACCGTAAGGAAATCGAAAGAGGCCAGGTCCTGGCGAAGCCGGGCAGCGTACAGCCGCACACGGAATTCACGGCGCAGGTATACGTCCTGACGAAAGACGAAGGCGGCCGTCACACCCCGTTCTTCAACGGCTACCGTCCGCAGTTCTTCTTCCGTACGACCGACGTAACGGGCGACATCCAGCTGCCGGAAGGCACTGAAATGTGCATGCCCGGGGACAACATCGAAATGAGCGTCAAACTCATCACCCCGATCGCCATGGAAGAAGGCCAGCGTTTCGCTATCCGTGAAGGCGGCCGCACCGTAGGCGCAGGCGTCGTCGCGAAGATCGCGAAATAA
>CATVYJ010000013.1 GCA_958348245.1 uncultured Veillonellaceae bacterium
CGGTGAGCGTGGTCTTGCCGTGGTCGACGTGGCCGATGGTGCCGATGTTTACATGCGGCTTGGTTCTTTCGTAATGTGCTTTTGCCATTTCATTGCCTCCTAAAAATTATTTGCCCAGACGTTCTTCAGTGATCTGCTGGGAAATGGCTTTCGGTACTTCTTCATAATGATCAAAGGTCATCGTGAAGGTGCCGCGGCCCTGCGTGGTGCTGCGGAGATCGGTCGCATAGCCGAACATTTCAGAGAGCGGTACGAAGCCGCTGATTCTGGAATCGCCGTTTTCGGTTTCCATGCCGTCGATGCGTCCGCGGCGGGAATTCAGGCCGCCGATGACGTCGCCCATGTACTGTTCCGGTACATCGACTTCGACTTTCATGTACGGTTCGAGCAGGACCGGATCGGCTTTCTTGGCGCCTGCCTTGAATGCCATGGAGCCCGCCACCTTGAATGCCATTTCAGAGGAGTCGACATCATGATAGGAGCCGTCGAATACGGTGACCTTGATATCGACCATCGGATAGCCAGCGACTACGCCGTCTTCCATGGCAGCTTCGACACCGGCCTGGACCGGAGCGATGAATTCTTTCGGGATGACGCCGCCCACGATCTTGTTTTCGAAGGAGAAGCCCGTGCCGGGTTCCTGCGGTTCGAGGCGGAGCCAGCAGTGGCCGTACTGGCCGTGGCCGCCGGTCTGACGGATGAATTTGCCTTCCGCTTCCACTTCCTTGCGGATGGTTTCGCGATAGGCGACCTGCGGCTTGCCCACCGTAGCGTCTACGCCGAATTCGCGCTTCATGCGGTCGACGATAATGTCCAGGTGGAGTTCGCCCATACCGGAGATGATGGTCTGGTTCGATTCCGGATCGGTGTGAACGCGGAAGGTCGGATCTTCTTCAGCAAGGCGCTGGAGAGCGACGCCCATCTTTTCCTGGTCGGCTTTGGTCTTCGGTTCGACGGCTACGGAAATAACCGGATCCGGGAAGACCATCTTTTCGAGGATGATCGGGTTGCTTTCATCACAGAGCGTATCGCCCGTGGTGACATCCTTGAAGCCTACGGCTGCAGCGATGTCGCCGGTGTAAGCCACTTCGATTTCCTTGCGGTGGTTGGCGTGCATCTGGAGAATGCGGCCTACGCGTTCTTTCTTTCCTTTGGTGGAATTCAGCACGTAAGTGCCCTGATGCATTTCACCGGAGTACACGCGGAAGTAAGCAAGCTTGCCCACGAAGGGGTCGGCCATGATCTTGAACGCAAGAGCGGCGAGCGGAGCCTTGTCGTCTGCAGGACGTTCGATTTCTTCTTCCGTCTTCGGGTCGGTGCCTTTGACCGGCGGTACGTCCAGCGGAGACGGGAGGTAATCGCTGACCGCGTCGAGCAGCATCTGGATGCCCTTGTTCTTGTACGCGGAGCCGCAGAAGACCGGGAACAGCTTGCAGTCGATGGTCTGTTTGCGGATCGCCGCTTTGATTTCCTCGATGGTGAGTTCTTCGCCGCCGAGGTATTTTTCCATCAGTTCGTCGCTGGCTTCCGCCGCGACTTCGCAGATTTTTTCGCGGAGATCTTCCACTTCGTCCTTCATGTCTTCCGGGACGTCCGTGACTTCGATTTCCTTGCCCTGATCGTCTTTGTAGATCTCGGCTTTTCTGGTCAGCAGGTCAACGATCCCGATGAAGGTGTTTTCCTTGCCGATCGGCAGCTGCATGGCCACTGCGTTCGCATGGAGGCGGTCCCGCATGGTCTGCACTGCATGTTCAAAGTTCGCGCCCACCGTATCCATCTTGTTGATGAAAGCGATGCGCGGTACGTGATAGGTGCTGGCCTGTCTCCAGACCGTTTCGGACTGGGTCTGCACGCCGTCCTTTGCACTGAATACAGCTACAGAGCCATCTAATACGCGGAGAGAACGTTCAACTTCTACAGTGAAATCAACGTGCCCGGGGGTATCGATGATGTTTACGCGATATCCTTTCCAGTGGCAGGTCGTAGCAGCAGATGTAATGGTAATCCCACGTTCCTGTTCCTGCGCCATCCAGTCCATGGTGGCTGCGCCGTCATGAACTTCACCGATCTTGTGATTGACACCGGTGTAGAACAGGATACGTTCCGTGGTCGTCGTCTTACCGGCATCGATGTGCGCCATGATGCCGATATTTCTTGTTTTAGCAAGCGGAAATTCTCTGCCCACGATTTTTTCTCCTTATAAAAATTACCAGCGGTAATGTGCGAAAGCCTTGTTGGCTTCAGCCATCTTATGGGTATCTTCTTTCTTCTTCACTGCGGCGCCGGTGTTGTTGAACGCGTCCATCAGTTCTCCTGCGAGGCGTTCCTGCATCGTACGTTCGCTGCGCTGGCGGGCGTAGTTGACCATCCAGCGGATACCCAGCGTCAGGCGGCGGTCCGCTCTGACTTCCACCGGGACCTGGTAGTTCGCACCGCCTACGCGGCGTGCACGGACTTCGAGGACCGGCATGACATTATTGAGAGCCTGTTCGAAAATTTCGATCGGTTCTTTGCCCAGCTTGCTCTGAGCAATATCGAATGCGCCATAGACAATCGATTCAGCAACGCCCTTCTTGCCGTCGAGCATTACCTTGTTGATGAAACGGGTGACCACCTTGGAGCCGTACACGGGATCCGGCAGCACGTCGCGTTTCGGAACTGCACCTTTTCTCGGCATGTAAGTTTCCTCCTCAGTATAGCTTTCATTAATCACATGTGCGGAAATTATTTCTTATCGCGCTTTGCGCCGTATTTGGAACGGCCCTGTTTGCGGTCCTTGACACCTACGGTATCGAGAGCACCGCGGATGATGTGATAACGAACGCCCGGAAGATCCTTGACACGGCCGCCTCTGATGAGGACGACGCTGTGTTCCTGCAGGTTGTGGCCTTCGCCCGGAATGTAAGCGGAAACTTCGATTCCGTTCGTCAGGCGTACACGGGCAACTTTACGAAGAGCGGAGTTCGGCTTCTTCGGGGTCGCGGTGTAGACACGAGTGCAGACGCCGCGTTTCTGCGGGCACTGTTTCAGAGCCGGGGTCTTTGCTTTGTAGACCAGGGTCTGTCTTCCTTTGCGGACCAGCTGATTGATTGTCGGCAATATAGGCACCTCCTTCCGAAAAGTTGGATTTATAATTGATCTCCCGGAGCAGAGCCCCGGAAGATATTACCGGGATATGAGCACTGCCGCGGCAGCCGCCTTTACCTTGATGCCGCACGCCCGGCCGAGTTCTTTCTTTGTGAAATCGGCGGTGACCGGCACATGGGCGGCGTCGCAGGCGGCCTTCAGCGGAGCGGAAATCTTTTCATCGCAGTCCGCTGCGATGAACACGCAGGC
This sequence comes from uncultured Veillonellaceae bacterium, assembly GCA_958348245.1. GTDB lineage: Bacteria > Bacillota > Negativicutes > Veillonellales > Dialisteraceae > UBA1822. The sequence continues at coordinate 3,337 of CATVYJ010000013.1, forward strand.
GGCTTCCTGTTTTTCGAGCGCCCGCTCTGTTTCCTTCATTCCCACCACAAAGCGGGAACTTTTCAATTCATCTAAGGTCATTCTTTCACCTGCTTCACGCGCATTCTGACTGTCGCAACGTACATACTATACCATTCCCCGCCGCGCCTGTCAACAAAATAAGAGGGGATTTTTCGCGGTAATACGGGCTTTTCTTTTTCCACGTTTCCGTGCGTTTCTTTTTCGGTTTTGCCGCCCCTTCCCTCTCCGCGTTTTCCTCCGTTTGCACCGCTGTCCTCCCGCCGGTTCCGCTTCCTCTGCCGGCTCTTTCCATTCCAATTTCCTATCGCCCCCTGCGGATAGAGGCAAATCGGCATACCTCCGCCCGCCGGGCTGTTTTCGCTTATTTATACATTATGTAGTGAACCCGCTGATCCACTCCTTCCCGGCGCCCGCCGCGCCGGCGCACACGTTCTCCGTCCGGCGTGCGCCTCATCCACCCTCCCGGGCCTCTTTCCTGCGTCTAAATTTTTTCTATCATCCGGGGCGTAATTCTAAAATTCAAACAGACTTCCTCTGCTTTTCTGCGCGGGCCAAGCCATTTAAATTCAAACAGTAAAAGGGAGAATCTCCCGGCGCGGACCGCGGCGGCGCGGGGATTTTCCGCAGGCGTACTGTCCCCGGACTTCCCCTTTTTCTGCGGATTCTCCCTGTCTACTATACTGTATACCCGCTGTCGGCTGCTACAGAAAAGAGCCGTGTCCACATGCGGAAATTCAAACGAAAGTTATTTCCCATTTCCCCGATTTATACGTATAATATTCACATAATGAACGTAAACCTGCGCATTCCGCGCAGTAAGGAGGTTTGTATGAAGCCTGTACTTCATGTCGGCATCGACGTAGGGTCCACCACGGTGAAAATTGCCGTGCTCTCGCCCTATCTGAAGCTGCTCTTCGGGCGGTATGTGCGCCATATGTCGGATATCCGCAAGGCGACCATGGATCTGCTCGATGAAATGCGGGCGGCTTTTCCGGGATGCCGCATCACCGCTTCCATTTCCGGCAGCGGCGGGCTCGGGCTCTCCCGCTTTATGGAGCTGCCCTTCTATCAGGAAATTCTCGCGGAGACGAAGGCCGTGCGCGCCTTTCATCCCGAAGCGGACGCCATCATTGAGCTTGGCGGCGAGGACGAAAAGGTCACCTATCTCCGGAACGGGGTGGATCAGCGCATGAACGGCGCGTGCGCCGGCGGCACGGGCGCCTTCATCGACCGCATGGCGTCTCTCCTCTCCACGGACGCGCCCGGGCTGGGCGCGCTCGCCGCGAAATCAAAGCAGATCTACCCCATCGCGTCCCGATGCGGCGTCTTCGCCAAGACGGACATTCAGGCGCTCCTCAATGAAGGCGCGCCGAAGGAGGACATCGCCGCGTCGGTTTTCCAGTCCGTGGTCAATCAGACCATCTCGGGCCTCACCTGCGGCCGGCCGCTCCGGGGCAAGATCGTCTTTCTCGGCGGGCCGCTCACGTTCCAGCCGGTCCTGCGGGAACGGTTCCGCCAGACGCTCGGCATGAAGGAAGAGGATATGATCGTCCCCGAGCACGGCGAACTCTACGTGGCGATCGGCGCGGCGCTCACCGCCATGCACGACAAGCCCTTTGACTTCGAGCCCTGGCTGGAGCGCGTCCGCCAGACCGACGTGTCCAATCTGGACGCGGTGAAATGCCTGGACCCGCTCTTTGCATCGGACGAAGAATACCAGGCCTTCCAGGAGCGGCACGCCCGCTTCCACGTGGACCGCGCGCCCATCGAAGAGGCGGAGGGCCCCTGCTGGCTCGGCATCGACGCGGGCTCCACCACCATCAAGACCGTACTCCTCGACCGGGAGGGACGCATCCTCTACGAATACTACGGGAACAACCAGGGCAATCCCCTCACCGGGGCCAAGCGCATCATTTCCGATCTGTACGGCAAACTGCCGAAGGGCGCGTACATCTGCGGCGCCGGCGTGACCGGCTACGGCGAAAGCCTCATCAAGGAAGCGCTCTCCGCCGACACGGGCGAAGTAGAGACCATGGCCCACTACCGGGCGGCGCGCCATTTCTGCCCGGACGTGACCACCGTGCTCGACATCGGCGGGCAGGACATGAAGTGCTGCCGCCTGAAAGACGGCGCGGTGGACAGCATCCTGCTGAATGAAGCGTGCTCGTCCGGCTGCGGCTCCTTCCTGGACACCTTCGCCCAGTCGCTCGGCATGGATATCCGCACCTTCTCGAAGATCGCCCTCACGGCCAAACATCCCGTGGACCTGGGCTCGCGCTGCACGGTCTTCATGAATTCCCGCGTGCGGGAAGCGCAGAAAAACGGCGTGTCCGTGGCGGATATTTCCGCAGGCCTCTCCTACTCGGTCATCAAAAACGCTCTCTACAAAGTGGTGCGCCTCCGCGACGTATCCGAGCTGGGCGCCAAGGTGGTCGTGCAGGGCGGCACATTTTACAACGACGCGGTGCTCCGCGCGCTGGAAAAACTTCTCGGACGGGACGTGGTGCGCCCGAACATCGCGGGCCTCATGGGCGCGTACGGCATCGCCCTCATCACGCGGGACCGCTGCCCGGAAACGCACCGCTCCACCCTCGTCACGCCGGAAGAGCTGGCGCGCATCACCATGAAGACCGACGTGCACCGCTGCCCCGGCTGCGGCAACCACTGCCTCGTGACGGTCACCACCTTCTCCGACGGGCGGGCCTTCGTATCGGGCAACCGGTGCGAACGCGGCGCGTCCCTCGCGCTCACCGGCAAGGCGGCACCCCGCTCGTCCCTGCCCAACATGTACGACTGGAAATACCGCCGCCTCTTCTCCTACCGGCCGCTCTCGCCGGGCAAGGCGCCCCGCGGCACCGTGGGCATCCCCCGGGCGATGAACATGTACGAAGACTACCCCTTCTGGTTCACCTTCTTCACGAAGCTCGGCTTCCGGGTGGTGCTCTCCAGCGCGGATATCCGGCAGATTCCCATCGAAGCGCTGGAAACCATTCCGTCCTATTCGGAATGCTATCCGGTAAAGCTCGTCCACGCCCATATCGCCGACCTCATCCGGCGGAAGCCCGACTTCATCTGGTATCCCTCGATTTCCAACGGGCCGGATGAAAAGAACGACAATACCTTCATGTGCCCCATGGTCACGTCCTATCCGGAAACCATCGCCGCCAACATGGACGAAATGCTCCGCCAGTCGGGCATCCCCTTCTATCATCCCTTCCTGCCGCTCCACGACGCGGCGGCCCTGCAGAAGCGCCTCACGGAAGAACTGGCTCCGCTCCACATCCCCTACGGCGACATTTACAGCGCCATCACCGCCGCCAACGAAGAGATGGCCCGCTACCGGGACGATCTCCTCGCGGAGACGAAGCGCGTCCTGAAAGAAGTGCAGGATAAGCATCTCGTGGGCATCGTCCTCGCGGGCCGGCCCTATCACGCGGACCCCGCCGCCAACCACGGCATCCCCGACCTGGTGAATCAGCTCGGCATGGCGGTGCTCTCCGAAGACGGCGTGGCCATGCTGGGCCGCCTTCCCAACCTGCGCGTGCTGAACCAGTGGACCTGGCACGGCCGGCTTTACCGTGCGGCGGACTACGTCACCCGCCACGCCGGGCTCGAGCTGGTGGAGCTGAACTCTTTCGGCTGCGGCCTCGACGCCGTGGTGACCGACCAGGTGCAGGAAATCATGAATTACCGGGGCCGGCTCTACACGTCGCTCAAGATCGACGAAGGGCTGAACCTCGGGGCGGTGCGCATCCGTCTCCGCTCGCTCAAGGCGGCCATCAGCGAACGCATGCAGCAGGATCGGGACGACGTGCCCGACCTGCCCTACGAGCACGCGGTCTTCACGAAGGACATGAAGGAGACCTCCACCATTCTCGTGCCGGAAATGTCCCCCATCCATTTCCCGCTCATCGAAGCGGCGGGCCGGGGCGCGGGCTACCATCTGGAAGTACTGCCCCCCACGAAGGAGGATATCGACACGGGCCTCTCCTACGTAAACAACGACGCGTGCTATCCCGCCATCATCACCATCGGCTCTCTCGTGCGGGCGCTCCAGTCCGGGAAATACGACCTCTCCCGCACGGCGGTCATGCTCTCCCAGACCGGCGGCGCGTGCCGCGCGTCAAACTACCTGGCGTTCCTCCAGCGGGCGCTGCGGGAAGCGGGGCTCTCGAGCGTGCCCGTGGTCTCCGCCAATACGGAAGGACTCTCCCCACAGCCGGGCTTCCAGATTTCCCCGAAGCTCGCGGAGCGGCTCATCATGGCCGTCGTCTACGGAGACGCCCTCATGCAGTGCCTCTACCGCACGCGGCCCTACGAAAAAGTGCCGGGCAGCGCGGAAGCGCTCTGCTCCGAATGGCAGAAGCGCTGCGGCGAAGCGCTCCTCCGCGGCCAGAGCTACCACGCCTACGGCCGGACGCTCGCCCGCATCATCTCCGACTTTGATCACCTTCCGCTCCTCACGGAAGAGCGGAAGCCCCGCATCGGCGTCGTGGGTGAAATCTACGTGAAATTCAGCCCCATCGCATCGAACGACATCGCCCGGGCCATCGAAGCCAACGGCGGCGAGACCGAAGCCTCCGGCATCCTCGATTTCTTCCTCTACGGCTTCCTGGACAGCCGCTTCCAGCGGAAATACCTGGGCGGCAGCATGGCCCGCGACCTGCGCGACACCTTCCTCCGGTGGCTCCTCGAATGGTACCGCCGCCCCTACGAAAAAGCGGTGAAGCATTCCCGGCGATTCCATCCCGTCACGCCCATCGAGACGCTGGCCAAACGCGCCCGGCAGTACCTCTCCCTCGGCCACCGCGCGGGCGAGGGGTGGTTCCTCACGGCGGACATGGTGGACCTCCTCGGCCACGGCTGCCGGGGCATCGTCTGCCTCCAGCCCTTCGCCTGCCTGCCGAACCATATCACCGGCGAGGGCATGGCGCACAAACTGCACGCCATGTATCCCGAGGCAGTCTTCCTCTCGCTGGACTGCGACGCCAGCGTGAGCCACGTGAACCAGCTGAACCGGCTCAAACTCATGATGAGCGCCCTCACGGAGAAAACGCCCGTCACCGAGCCGCAGGCCATCCTGCGCCGGACCATGAGCGCAAAGAAAGGGAGCGCATTATAATGGAAAAAGTTCTCACCCGCAAAGGATCGCGCATCCGCCGCCGCATGATCGACACCACCGCGCGCATCCTCCGGGAGCAGGGATTCCGCAGCGCCACCGTGCGGCGCATCGCCGACGAAGCCCACGTGAACATTTCTTCCGTGCGGTACTACTTCGGCTCGAAAGAGCACCTCATCGCGCTCGCCATGGACTCCCTCATGGGCAATGTGGAAACGGTCGTCGCCTGTCTGGACGACACGCGCCTGCCCGCGCGGGAGCGGCTCCGCCGGTACATGCGGGCGTACATCCCCCTCGCGAAGGAGCATCCGGCCCTCTTCCGCTCGCTCTCCGCGCCGGGGGCCTTCGCGCACGACACGTACTTCCTCTACCTCACGTTCCTCTACGAACAGTGCTGGCCGAAATTCACCGCCGCCGTGGCCGAAGCGTACGGCCTCACCGACCGGGACGACATCGAGCTGCGGAGCCTGCAGCTCGTATCCGCCCTCGAATTTCCCGTGCTGCTCGAGCTCAGCCGCGGCGCGGCGTTCGCCGCGGTCGGCGGGGACCCGCAGACGCTGGACCGGTACATCGATCTCCTCCTCGACGCCGGCGGAGGCCGCGCCCCGTCCCCGCCTCTCCCGTAACGAGATACGAAAAATCCCTGCAGGAAATTTCCCGCAGGGATTTTTTCATGCCCGTCTCATCCGGCGGACGGGTCGTTTCTATTCTGTTTTTTCGTCCGGTCCGCGGCGGATGCCCTCCACCGCCCAGAGAGCGCGCTTCACCTCGAGGCCGCCCACATAGCCTCCGTCGCCGTCTTCCGCCGTCACCCGGTGACAGGGCACGAAGAGCGCCACGGGGTTTTTATTGCACGCGCTGATCACGGCGCGCATTTTCTTCACCATGCCCAGCTTCTTTGCGAGCGCCGCCGCCGTCACGGTCCGTCCGTAGGGCACGGCAAGGACCGCCTGCCACACGGCCCGCTCCAGCTCCGTGCCCGGCGCGGCCACCAGCAGGTCGAACGACCGGCGCTGCCGCTTGAAATATTCTTCCACTTCCCGCGCGGCCGCCGTCAGGAGCGGCGTCTCCGGCGCGCGGAGCGGCGCGTTCACCCAGGCGCACTCCGTGATGCACTCCCGGATCTCCCAGATGCAGAGACGCCCCGCGGGCGTTTCAATGACGCAGTGATTCATGGTGCCTCCTCAGTCGTCAAACAGCGCCGCCGGCCGATGGGTGCGCTTCACATGGAAAGCGGACAGCTTCTGCCCCGCCGCCTCCATCATGTCCTCCACCGTGTCCGCCTTCGTTCTCACAAGCGCCTGGCGCACGATGTATTCGCAGGCTTCCGCATCGGCCAGCGCCTGATGGTGCTGGAAAGAAAATCCCAGAAGGCCCGCCACCGTATTGAGGCGGTGATTCTCCATCTCCCGCCAGAGCGCGCGGGAAAGCTTCACCGTACAGCCGTAGCGGAAATGCAGGTCCGGCAGATCGTACCAGTCGAGCGTGGCCGCGAGCACGCCCATATCGAAGAGCGCGTTGTGCGCGAAGACCACGCTGCCTTCCAGCCGCCGGGCCACCTCCTCCCAGAAAGCGGGAAATTCCGGCTCGTTCTCCACCATCTCCGGATGGATGTGATTCACGCGCACGCAGTTCGGATCAAAGAGCATCTTCGGCGGGCGGATGAGGTGATACCACTCGTCCGTCACCTTCGTCCCGTCGGACACGACGATGCCGAGAGAGCACGCGCTGGCCCGCTCGTAATTGGCCGTCTCAAAATCAATCGCCGCGTACTTCATCAGATCTGCGACACAAAGTCCGGCGTCTCCGCATCGAGCCACGCCGTCTCCGCCGTCCGGCCGAACGAGTCCTTCATGCGCCGCGCGAGCTCATTCCGCACGGACATGGCCTTCCGCCGCGTCGCCCCGAAGCAGGGCAGCGCAAAGAGAATATTCCGCGTGTCCGGCGTGACCGCCCCGGTCCGCCCTTCGTCGCAGAAGAACCGGCGCACCGCCGCTTCCCGCCCGAAGGCAAAGAGGACTTCCCCTGCCGCCGGCGTCTCCTCCGCACCGTCCGCCGTGAGAAAGCGGTCGCCCTCTCCGGCGGCGCGCACCGCCAGGGCCGCGCTCTCGTCTCCCATATCGAAGGCAAAGACGGGAATGCGGAACTGCAGCTCCGCCCCGCGGGCGAGGTCTTTCGCCGCGTTCAGCCGGGGCAGCGCCGTGTCCCCGATGAGGCCAGTCACGCTGCCCGGGCCCCGCGCGGCCGGCGCGGACGCCTCCCGGACAATGCCTTCTCCCAGCGCGCGGAGCGTCCGCTCCATGGAAGGCACGCCGTCCATGCCGCCCCGGGCGAGCGCCTCGCGGTACGACTGCACGCCCCGGTCCGCAGCGAGAGGCTTCAGCTTCAGCAGCAGCCCCGCCTCGAGGCTCGCATGGCGAAGGAACGCTTCGATATCCCGGTCGGGGACGAGGTTGTCGATGCCTTTCATGGCCACCAGCCCCAGATTGAAATCGGGGAAGCGCTCAAAAATCTGTGCGTCTATGGTACATTTCATATGATTTCCTCCTGTCATTTCAGTATATTTCAAAGAAAAAACGCCGTCAAGAAAAGGCGAAGCCCCTTCCTGCGGCGCATCCCGCCCGTCTTCCGGGCCGCTCCCCGTCAGAACGGGAGCAGCCGGCGGCGGGAAAGTTCCTTTCTGTGGTACGGCGCGATGAAGCGCCGGAACGACAGCAGGGCGAGCGCGTAGCCCGCGATCATGAGCAGCCCCATGGGGAGCGCGGTGCGGTCCCCGGCGATGCCCACGAGAGGCATGCACGCCCCGCCGAGAATCATGGAGAAAAATCCCAGAAGCGCGGAGGCGCTCCCCGCGTTCCTGCCCTGCTTCGTCAGCGCGAGGGCGATGCTGGACGAGCCCATCACGGAGAGCGGCGTAATGGTCACGAACAGCACGGGCACGGCGTACCAGATGGGCGCATCCAGCAGGAATCCCGCCGTGAGGAGCACGCTCCCCGCCAGCGGCACCAGCAGAGACGCCCGCAGCATGACCACCCCTTCCACGGAGCCCGCCATCTTTGCGGACAGCGTCCCCATGGCCATGAGGCCGAGCCCGATGCCGCCGAAGATGAAGCTGAACGTCTGGGCGGAGACGCCGTACACATTCTGAAAGAGGAACGACGAGCCGGCGAGATAGGAGAAGAACGCCCCGAAGACGAAGCACTGCACGAGGCAGTGCCCGAGGAAGTACCGGTCCTGCAGGAGCTCGCCGAAGCTGCGGAAGCTCCCCGACAGGCTCCGGATGCGCTTCTCCCGGGGAAGGGTCTCGGAGAAGAGCAGCGTCATCCCCGTGAGGACCGCCCCCACGCCCACCAGCACGGCGAAGACGCCCCGCCAGGGCAGAAAGAGCAGGAGCTGCCCGCCGATGACCGGCGCGAGCACCGGCGCCAGGCCGTGCACCATCATGAGGATGGAGAGGAACCGCAGCAGCTCCGCCCCGCTCTTCACATCCCGGGCGATGGCGCGGGAAATGACGATGCCGAACGCGCCGCAGAATCCCTGGGCGAAGCGGTACAGAAGAAACCAGTAGATGCTCTGCGCCTGCCAGCACGCGGCGGACATGGCCATGAAGCCTGCCATGCCGAGGAGAAGCGGCCCCTTTCGCCCGAACCGGTCCGACAGCGGCCCGCCCGCCACCTGTCCCACCGCCATGCCCGCCATGGTCATGGTGAGCGTGAGCTGGGCCAGCGACGGCGTCACGCCGAAATCTTCCGCGAGCTCCGGCAGCCCCGGCAGATACATATCCGTCGAGAGCGGCGACATGGCGGATATCCATCCGAGAAATACGAGCAGGTACAGATTTCCCATACGTCCTCCTTTTCAGGAAAAAGAAAACACTGCCCGCAGGCAGTATCCATCAGAAAACGCAGACCGCGCAGGGCCTGCATTTTTTATTATACGGCAAAGTCCGGAAAAAGGAAACGGGCGGCGCGCCGTCACAGCTCGTCCCGGTGAAAGGGCGCGACGCACCGGAAAAAAGCCAGCGCCGCGAGCGCATACCCCGCCGCCATGAGGCAGCCCATGGGCACCGCCGTATGATCGCCCGCCAGGCCCGCGAGCGGCATGCACACACCGCCGAGCGCCATGGAGGCGCACCCCAGGAGGGCCGACGCGCTGCCCGAGACGCTGCCTCCTTCCCGGGAGAGCGCCAGCGCCGTGCTGGCCGCGCTCATCACGGAGAGCGGCGTGATAGTCACAAACAGGATCGGCACCGTATACCAGAGCGGCGCGCCCGCGAGAAAGCCCCCGAGGAGCAGCACGCTCCCCGCCAGCGGCACCGTCACGGCATATTTCAGCATGACCGACTCCCGCACCGCGCCGGAAAAACGCGCCGGGAGCGATCCCGTGCACAGGAGCCCCACGCCGATGCCGCCGAAAATGCAGCTGTACGCCTGCGGCGAAAGGCCGTACACATTCTGAAAGAGAAAGGACGAACCGGCGATGTACGAGAAGAACGCCCCGAAGGCAAAGCACTGCACGAGACAGTGCCCGCGGAAATAAGGCTGGGCGAGGAGCGCCGGAAAATTCCGGAAGCTCGCGAGAAATCTCCGGCTCCGGAGCCCCGCGGGCAGCGTCTCCGAATAGCCGAGCACCGCCGCCGCGGCCGCCGCGCCGATGCCGGCCAGCACGAGAAACACGCCCCGCCAGTCCGTGAAGGCGAGAATCTGCCCGCCTGCGACCGGCGCGAGAATCGGCGCGAGCCCGTTGATCATCATGAGCACCGCGAAATACCGCGTCAGCTGCGGCCCGTCCGTCACGTCGCGGGCGATCGCCCGGGCGATGACGATGCCGAACGCCCCCGCCGCGCCCTGCACGAGCCGCGCCGCCAGCAGGTGCCACACGTCCTCCGCGAGCCAGCACCAGGCCGACGCCGCCGCAAAGACGACCATGCCGAAAAAGAGCGGCGGCTTCCGCCCCAGCCGGTCCGACAGCGGCCCGCCCGCGATCTGCCCCGCCGCCATGCCAATCATGGTCATGGTGAGCGTGAGCTGCGCCATCGACGCGGGAACGCCCAGTTCCTCCGTCATCTCCGGCAGCCCCGGCAGATACATATCCGTGGAAAGCGGCGTCAGCGCCGCCAGCAGCCCGAGAAAAACGAGGAGCTTTCCCCCGTGCGGCGAAGAAGATTTCCTGTCCAAAACAAACCTCCCTGAAAAAATAAAACTGCCCGGAGGCAGTCTGTTTTCCCGGCGGATTCTGCGGCAATCCGCCGTGTCTGTATTATAAAGGAAAACGGGGCAAAAAGAAACGGCCATCCGCCGGATTTCTCCGCCGGGTACGCAAAAAGCGCACCCCGGAGAGCGCGCCTTTTTTCTTTGTATCAATCAGCCGAGGAAGCCCCGCGTATTCTGCGCTTCCACGATGCGCTTCAGCGCCAGCATGTACGCCGCGAGACGGTACGTCACGCCGTACTGCTGCCGGATGGCGTCCACGTCCTCATAGGAGCGGCGCATATTGTCCCGGAGCCGCGCGTTGTATTCGTCCTCCGTCCAGTAGAGGCCGGTCTTGTTCTGCACCCATTCGTAATAGGAGCCGACCACGCCGCCCACGTTGGACATGACGTCGGGCAGCACCTCGATGCCTTTCTTTTCGAAGTAATCGTCCGCTTCTTCCGTGGTGGGGCCGTTCGCGCCTTCGAGGATGACCTTCGCCTGCACGCCTTCCATGGTCCCCGCGTGAAGCTGATTTTCCAGCGCCGCCATGAAAAGCACGTCCACGGGGAGCTTCAGCAGCTCTTCGTTGGGAATGACCGTCGCCCCTTCTTCCTCATAGCCCTTGAGGGAGCGGCCGTGGGAGTTGGCGTACACGTAGGCTTTCTCCACGTCGATGCCGTTCGGATTGTACAGCGAGCCGTCGATGTCGCCGATGGCGATGACCTTCACGCCTTCGCGGTGCATGAGGAGCGAGCCCACGCTGCCCACGTTGCCGAAGCCCTGCACGGCCAGCGTGAGGGAGCTCATGGGAATGCCTTTCTTCTCGCACCACGTCTCGAGGGTGTACGTGAGCCCCCGGCCCGTCGCTTCATTGCGGCCGAGCGACCCGCCGGTGACAATGGGCTTGCCCGTGACGACGCCCGGCGTCCATTCGCCCGTGACCGCACTGTATTCGTCGGCGATCCACGCCATGATCTGCGCGTTCGTATTCACATCCGGCGCGGGCACGTCCTTATCGGGGCCGATGAAGGGAGCGATGCGGCGCACGTAGGTGCGGGTGAGCCGCTGTAGCTCTCTCTGGGACAGCTTCTTCGGATCTACCTTGATGCCGCCCTTCGCGCCGCCGTAGGGGATATTGCCGATGGCATTCTTGATGGACATCCACGCCGCGAGCGCCTTCACTTCGTTTTCGTCGGACGCGGGGTGGAAGCGGATGCCCCCCTTCGCTGCGCCGCGGGCCGTGCTGTGCTGCACCCGGTACCCGGAGAAGACCTCCACGTGCCCGTCGTCCATCACGATGGGCAGGCTCACCGTGAGCTCCCGTTCGGGGTAGCGCACAAATTCATATTCATTCTTCGCCATGCCCAGTTTTTCCGCCGCCTTGTCCAGCACATGCAGCATGTTTTCATACGGATTATACTCAGCCATAGGATTCACCTCGTCTATACACAGGGGACGCCATAGAAAAAAGCTATGCGTGATACCCTGTATGTACTATACCACATTTCAACTCATCTTTGAATGCGTTTGTGGTATATGTTTTCTTCCGGCGCCCCGGATTTTCACCGCCCGGAAAATATGGTACACTACGTTCCGGAAAGGAGACTTCACACATGCTGACATCTGCGCTGCTTCACAGTTTTCTCGCCATGGGCGTCTTTTTTCTCCTTCTCATGCTGTGCGCCGCCCGGGAATTTTCGCTGGAAAAGAGCCTCGCCGCCTCCGGCCTCTGGACGGGCGTCTTTCTTCTCTTCTGGCAGCACCTCGCACACATCTGAACCGCCGAAGGCCCGCCTCCGGCCGCGCCGCCCTTCCGGAGGGCGTTCTTTTTTTTGCGGAAATCCCCACGTATTTTCTTCCTTTGCGATTGAGAAACGATCTGGCCGCGTCTATAATAAAAGAAAATTACCAGAAATCATTGACAAATACGGAGGAAGATTATGGCTGACGAAAATACTACGCCCACTGTATGGGGCATTCATACCCGGGACGATTCCCTTTTCCCTGCACAGAATCTCATCGCCATCGGCTGGTTTGATATGGGGGATCTCTCCGGGCTGCCTGCCGACCGCGAAGCTTTTCGGAAGAAATATGAGGAAACCTATCCCAAAGCCAAAAAGCAGACCGTCGCCGTCTCTTCCGCCACGGTGTACCGCTTTTTCCACGAAGCGCAGAAGGGCGACTACATCGTCTACCCGTCCAAACTGGACCGGCAGATTTACATTGGCCGCATCGAAGGAGATGTCTATTATGTGGCGGGACAGCATTACTGCAGCCGCCGCGCCGTGAAATGGCTGAAAATCCTGCCGCGGACCGCATTTTCTCAGGGCGCGCTCTATGAAATCGGCTCCGCGCTGACCTTCTTCCGCGTGAAGACCTACGCTTCAGAATTTCTCGCCGCGCTGAGCAAACACGTCACGGCGGACAGCATCGCGCAGGACACGGATGAAACCATCGCGCGGACCGCGGACGACATTCTTGAATCCACCAGAGATTTCATTCTGAAAGAACTCAGCCGTCAGCTCAAGGGCTATGCCATGGAGGATTTCGTGGCCAATCTGCTTCAGGCCATGGGCTACCGCACGACCGTATCGGCGCACGGCGGCGACCACGGCATCGACATCATCGCCTACAAAGACGAACTGCCGCCGCGCATCGTCGTACAGGTGAAAAGCTATGACGGCCCCGTCACGGAGGCCAGCATCCAGTCGTTGAAAGGCGCCATGCGGGAAGGCGACTACGGTCTCTTCGTCACCATTTCCGAATACACGCGCAATGCCCGGGCCTATCTGGACAATACGCCCATCATCCGCGGTATCAACGGGACGGAACTGGTCGATCTCATCCTGAAATATTACGACCAGCTCGACGAAACCTACCGCAGGTTGCTTCCTTTGAAAAAGGTGTACATTCCCGTAGCTGTCCAGGCAGAAGAAGAATCATAAAAATATGGCAGACGCTGCGTTCCTTTCTGCGTCGATGAAGCATGCCGCGCTGTGTGGGGCGCGCCTTCCCGGACGCCGCGGGGTTTCTGCTTGCAAAAAAAAATATTTCATGATATATTGCAGATAGTTCCGCCGGATTTCCGGCATTGACAGAAAGGACGCCGCCCGCCATGGACGACCCCGACGGAGACCGAACCGCCGACAATACGATAACTGAGAAAAAGGACACACGCTGTGTGCGCTTTGCCGCGCGCAGTCTGTGTCCTTTTGTGCTGCCGCCGTCCGGAGCCGCGTTCCGTCTGTCCCGTATTGCAGAAAGGAAGTGACCGTCCATCATGGACACCCACGAACCACACCCCCGGCCCTGGCATTCTCTCTCCGCAGACGCCGTCTGCCGCGCGCTCGGCTCTTCCCCGCAGGGGCTTTCCGATGCGGAAGCCGCGGCGCGCCTCGTCAGAGACGGCCCCAATGAACTCCGGGGCCGTCCGCCGAAGCGCCTCGCCGCCATGCTGAAAGACCAGCTCACCGACCCGATGGTGCTTATCCTCATCGGCGCGTCTCTGCTCTCCGCTTTCCTCGGCGAATGGACGGAGGCCGCGGTCATCGCGGTCATCGTCGCCGCCAACGCGGTCATCGGCACGGCGCAGGAGCGGAAAGCCCAGCAGGCGCTCGCCGCGCTGAAAGAGCTCTCCGCTCCGACGGCGCGCGTGCTCCGCGAAGGGGAAGAGAGCGTCATCGACGCGCGCGGCCTCGTCCGGGGCGACATCGTTTTCCTCCGGGACGGAGACCGCGTCCCCGCCGACCTCCGGCTCATCGACACCGCCGGCCTGTCCATCCAGGAGGCGTCGCTCACGGGCGAATCCGTCCCGTCGGAAAAGGACAGCGATCCCGTCTTCGCCGCGGAGACGCCCCTCGCGGACCGCGCGAACATGGCCTACGCCTCGTCGGTGGTGACCTACGGCCGCGGCACGGGCGTCGTCACCGCCGCGGGCATGGCGACGGAAGTCGGCTCCGTGGCGGAGCTTCTCGACGAACAGGACGAGCTCGATACGCCTCTGTCCAGGAAGCTCGCCGCGGCGGGGAAAACGCTCACCGTCATCGGCGCGTTCGTCTGCCTTTTCATTTTTGCCGCCGGGATGTGGTACGGGAAGCCCATGACGGAGCAGATCCTTCTCGCCATTTCCCTCGCCATTTCCATCATCCCCGAAGGCCTTCCCGCAGCGGCCACCATCATCATGGCGCTCTCGGTGAAGCGCCTCGCCCGCCAGCACGCGCTCATCCGGAAGCTCCCCGCGGTGGAGACGCTCGGAAGCGCCACCGTCATCTGCAGCGACAAGACGGGGACGCTCACGCTGAACCGGATGACCGTCACCGCCCTCTCCGCCGGGGCCGACGCCGTCCGGGGCGCGGCGGAGACGCCGGAAGACGCGGCCCGCGCGCCGTCCGACCCCTGCCGCCGCCTCGTCTGCGCCGCCGCTCTCTGCAACGACGCCAGCTTCGACCCGGACCGCCCGGGCGAAATCATCGGCGACCCCACGGAAGGGGCGCTCATCCATCTGGCAAAGACGTTCGGCATCCAGCACGAAGCGCTCGAGCGGACGTATCCCCGCCTCTTCGAGCAGCCTTTCGACTCGGACCGGAAGCGCATGACCACCGTACACCGCATCGGCTCCCGCATCGCCGCCTGCACAAAGGGCGCGCCGGACGAGCTTCTCCCGCTCTGCACGTCGCTTCTGACCGAAGACGGCCCCCGTCCCATGACGGAAGACGACCGCGCCCGCATCCTGGCGCTCGCGCAGACGCTCTCCGGCCGCGCGCTCCGCGTACTCGGCTTTGCAGAGCGGACGCTCTCCGCCGTGCCGGAGGAAGGCGCCGACGTGGAGCAGGATCTCACCTTTCTCGGCCTCGCGGGCATGATCGACCCGCCGCGCCTCGAAGTGAAGGACGCCATCCGCACCTGCCGCGAAGCGGGCATCCGCACGGTGATGATCACCGGAGACCACCGCACCACCGCGCTGGCCGTCGCCCGGGAGCTCGGCCTCTGCGAAGACGGGCAGGCGGTCCTCACCGGCGCGGAGCTCGCCGCCATGGACGACGGTGCTCTTGACCGCGCCGCGAAACGCGTCTCCGTATACGCCCGGGTCTCCCCCGCGGACAAGCTCCGCATCATCCGCTCGCTCCAGCGCTGCGGAGAAACGGCGGCCATGACCGGCGACGGCGTGAACGACGCGCCCGCGCTCAAAGCGGCGGACATCGGCGTCGCCATGGGCGTCACCGGCACGGACGTCGCCAAAAGCGCCGCGGATATGGTGCTCCTCGACGACAAATTCACCACCATCGTCCACGCCATCCGCGAAGGCCGCCGGGTCTACCGGAATATCCGGAAAGTCATTCAGTTCCTCCTCACGGGAAACATCGCGGAAATTGCCGCGCTCACCCTCGCCACGGCGCTCAATCTCCCCGCGCCGCTCCTGGCGGTGCACATCCTCTGGGTCAACCTCGCCACGGCGACGCTTCCGGCGCTCGCTCTCGGCGTCGATCCGGAAGAAAAAGACGCCATGAAGCGCCCGCCCGTCCGGTCCGGCTCCCTCTTCGACCGGAGCCTCATCCGCTCCGTCGCCGCCGGCGGCCTCTTTACGGCGCTCCTCACGACGCTCGCCTACTGGATCGGGGCGGACAGCTCCCACGCGGCGGGGCAGACCATGGCCTTTGCCGTGCTCGCCTTCTCCCAGATCCTCCGGCCCTTCTCCCTCCGCTCCCGCGAGCCCTTCTGGCGGCGCGTCTCCGCGCCGAACGGATGGCTCCGCCTCGCCGCGCTCCTGTCGGCGGCCTTCATGGCGGCCATCCTTCTCCTGCCGCAGGCCCGCGCCGCCTTCGACGTGACGGCCCTCACCCCCGCGCAGTGGAGCGTTGCCGCGGCGCTTGCCCTCGCCTCCGCCGCATTTGCGGAACTCTGGAAACGCTTCCCGGGCTCCGCCGCCTGAACGCATAAAAAATGAAAAAGACGGTCCGCCTTCCCGGCGGCCGTCTTTTGGCCTAAAGAGGGCAAACCGTTTTACGCCGTGCCCACATGGGCGCCTCGTATGCCGGTCTTCTCTTCATAAAGCCGCGGCACCGCGTGAGAAAAATATCTTATAAAAAATTGTTTTTTCCAATGAAAAAAGCGGCGCGCGCCGCTTCATCGTTTTCCAAAATAGGTCTCCCGGAATCCCACGCGCCCCGCGGTGAGCGTGCGCCCCGCCAGATACCCGATGACGGGCGTCTCCGGCGGAAAAGCGAAACGGATGCGGTACGCCGCGAGGAGCTGCCGCCGCTCCCCCCAGGGCCGGTTCGCCTCTTTCGAGCCGTACTTTTCGTCGCCCAGCAGCGGCCAGCCCGCGTAAGCCATCTGCGCGCGGATCTGGTGCGTGCGCCCCGTGACGAGCTCGCACTCCACGAGAGACAGCCCGCCCCGCTTCTCCAGCACGCGGTACCGCGTGACCGCCGTCTTCGACCCCTTCACCGGCGTATCCGAGAGATACACCCGGCCCTTCCGCGCGTCCTTGAAGAGCTGCGCCGTGAGCGTCCCCGCCGCGGGCCGCACGTCCCCCACGACTACGCAGAGATAGCGCTTCTCCATCTGCCGCGCCCGGATGGCCGCTTCCATGGCGGCGAGCGCCTCCGCGTCCTTCGCGAGGATCACCAGCCCCTCCGTATTGTAGTCGATGCGGTGGCACAGGCGGGCCTTCTCCCCCTTCGCCGCGAGCAGCGCGTTCACCTCGTTCTCGAGCGTGTCCGCGGTTTTCCCCGACAGGTCTTCGCAGAGAAGGCCCGCTTTTTTATACGCCACAAAAATCCGCCCGTCCTCGTAGACCGGCGCGAAGCCGTCCGTACGGACGGGCCGCTCCCCGCCCTCGGCGAGACGGCAGTCGATCACGTCCCCCGCGGCGAGGCGGTCGCCCCCCTCGGCGCGCTTCCCGTTGCGGCGGATTTTTTTCAGGCGCAGCGCCTTCAGGATAAAAATGCGGGACAGGTCGGGCCGCACCGCCGCCATGTACCGGTCCAGCCGCTGCCCCGCGTCCTTCCCGCTCACGATGTATGTCTTCATATCCCTGTATGTCCTCCGGTTTTTCTGTATTATATCGAAAATCCGCCATATTGAAAAATTCTATTCCGCATTTGGAAATCTAAAACCTTGAATCTTCTTTGAAAGAATGCTATAATGAAGCCACGCATTAAGCGCATCCTATTTTACACAAATAGCATACACTTATTTCATCGTAATCAGGAAAGGATGAAACAAATGGCAAAAGCAGAACTTCAGGAACAGTACGGCCTCTTCATCGACGGCGCATGGGTCCCCGCCTCCGACGGCGCGACCTTCGAAGCGCACAATCCCGCCACGGGCGAACTCCTCGCGAAATGCGCGGAAGCCACGAAAGAAGACGTGGACAAAGCCGTCCAGGCGGCGCGCCGGGCGCTCGACAGCTTCCGCAAGACCAGCCCGATCGAACGGCAGAACCTCCTCCTCAAGATCGCGGACATCATCGATGAAAACGCGGCGCACCTCGCCCTCGTGGAAACCATGGACAACGGCAAGCCCCTCCGCGAAACCTCCACGGTGGACATCCCCATGGCCTCCGACCACTTCCGTTACTTCGCCGGCTGCATCCGCGCGGACGAAGGCACGGCGACCATGCTCGACGACAACACCCTCTCCCTCGTGCTCCACGAACCGATCGGCGTCGTAGGCCAGATCATCCCGTGGAACTTCCCCTTCCTCATGGCCGCGTGGAAACTCGCTCCGGCTCTGGCCGCAGGCGACACCATCGTGCTCAAGCCCTCCTCCCACACCTCCCTCTCCGTACTGGAACTGATCCGTCTCATCCAGGACGTCCTCCCGAAAGGCGTGCTGAACCTCATCACCGGCGCGGGCTCCAAGTCCGGCCAGTGGCTCCTCGACCATCCGGACCTGGACAAACTCGCCTTCACGGGCTCCACCGAAGTCGGCCACGGCGTCTATCAGGCGGCGTGCGACAAGCTCATCCCGGCGACGCTCGAACTGGGCGGCAAGTCCGCAAACATGATCTTCGACGACTGCGACATCGAGCAGGCTCTCGAAGGCGTGCAGGTGGGCATCCTCTTCAACCAGGGCCAGGTCTGCTGCGCAGGCTCCCGCGTCTTCGTCCAGGAAGGCATCTACGACGAATTCGTATCCCGCCTGAAAGCCTCCTTCGAAGCCGTCAAGATCGGCGACCCCACCGACATGAACACCCAGCTCGGCGCAGTTATCTATGAAAGCCAGCTGAAGAAAGTCCTGAACTACGTGAAGATCGGCCAGGAAGAAGGCTGCCGTCTCGTCACCGGCGGCGAACGCTACACCGACAACGGCTGCGACAAAGGCTTCTTCATCCGTCCCACCATCCTCGAAGACACCAAGGGCAACAACCTCCGCGTCTGCCAGGAAGAAATCTTCGGACCGGTCGTAGTCATCCAGAAATTCAAGACCGCCGACGAAGTCATCGCGCTGGCGAACGACAGCGTCTACGGCCTGGGCGGCGGCGTCTTCACGAGCAACCTGAACACCGCGCTCAAAGTCTCCCGCGGCGTCCACACCGGCCGCGTGTGGGTAAACACCTACAACGCCATCCCGGCGGGCGCGCCCTTCGGCGGCTACAAACAGTCCGGCATCGGCCGTGAAACCCACAAGGTCATGCTCGAACACTACAGCCAGACCAAGAACATCCTCATCAACCTCAAAGAAGGCACCGCAGGCCTCTACGACGTGAAATAATTTCACGCGCCATAAAAAGCAGAGCAGGACATCCTCCGCTCTGCTTTTTTCGTGCGCGAAACGGGAAAATTTTTCATCGCCCGTAGCTGGGTTCCTGCGCAGCCGGAGCGGGCGCATGTACACGAGAAAACGGACTGCGCACTTCGCGCGGGCGCAGGCGCGATGCTTCTCTTCTGTCTCATGCAGCTGCGGACCCGCATCATGGCGCTAACGTATTTTCCCACTCTGCTGCGGGCCCACACAGAGAGTCCGTACGTGACCGAAATGCACGACTGTTTCCGTCTTTGGAATACGATTCCAACGTCGCCGACATTCTTTCCGGCCGCCCGGAAAGAGTGTCGGCCAAGAAAGGGCCGCCGCCCGGTCATTCCGCCCTAAGATTTGACGGCCCTCCACTGACGGAATGAAACTCGCTCGCTGCGCTCGCTCAGACAGTCATTCCGTCCGGGCGCTCCGGGCCGTCAAATCTTGCCCCTGCGGGGCCGGGCTCCATTCCAATGGGCGGGGAGCTGCACCAGCGCTTAACTGTTTATTTTCAGGCAATGCGATGACAGACACATTGCCAAATGTTTCTTCGCATGATGCACGGATTCAAATGCGGCGCATATGTGTGAAGCATGCTGGAGCGGACCCACATACGATGAAAAATATTTCTCGTCGTATGTGGGTCCGCTTCTGTATTTGCGATACGTGAGCAAAGGGGAGCCGCCGTAAGGCGCGACGCAAAACCGCGCGGGAATACAGCTAAGCGTCTCGTCCGGGCCCGGCGTTCGTCGCCGGGCAGTTCGTGCGGGCCGCTTCTATTTTTGTGCAGCCCTCCTCTTATCCGTTCCCCGGCCCCGCGCCGGGATGTCGTCCGGCCATTAGAAAAAGAGACGGTGCGGTTCCCGTAGAACTGCAGGAGGCTGGGCGGGCTGACGCGTCCCGCAGTTTGTACTGTTACGGCGGCATGTTACTCTGTCGCTTTCCTTCTCGCTGCTTCCGCGCAGGGAATTACAAACTGAGCGGCAGCCCGCCCCGCCGACAGGCTCTTTTTCTACCGGCCGGCAACTTCTTCCTTTGCTACTTTCCATTCTTCTTTGGAGAAGAAGGAAAGTAGCGACCATGGAATCATATTCCAAAAATGGAAATATTCGTAAATTTCAGACACGTACGAATAGAGAATGCGGGCCTGCATCTTATGAAAGAAAAATCTTTCACATCGTAATGTGAGCCCGCATCCTCATAAGGAAAAAGAGAAGCACCGCACCCGCCTCCGCGCGAGGTGCGCAAAAACTTTCAAGAAGCGGACGCCCCGCACGGGAAAGTTGAAATTTCTCAAAAATCTGAAAAATCCCCATGCAAAAAGCGCCCCGCAGGGGAGCGCCTTGTTTCTTTCAGTCCACGAGGACCGCGTCTTTATAGGCGTCGGGAATCTGGATGCCGAGGATGTCCGCGTTGGTCTTGTTGATGATGACGGTGAGGTCCGCCGGGTCCTGCACGGGCATGGTCTCGGGCTTGCCTTTCCCTTCGAGGATGTCCGCGGCCATGTCGCCCGCCTGGATGCCGGTCTTGTAGAAGTCCACGGAGATGGAGCCGAGCGCGCCGTCCCGGGCCATGCTGTCCGCGCCGACGAAGACGGGCACGCCCGCCGCGTCAGTCACTTTCACGAGGGTCGGGATGGAGGAGGCGATCACGTTATCCGTGGGGACGTAGATGAAGTCCACGTCGCCCGCGATGGCTTCCGCCGCCTGCTGGATGTCGTTCACATTCGACACGGTGGCTTCCTCCACGGCGAGGCCGAGGGAGGCCGCGTGCCGCCGGGCCTGCTCGGCCTGGATCTCGCTGTTCACTTCGCTCGCGCAGTACATGAGGCCCATGGTTTTCGCGCCGGGCACGAAGGCGAGGCCCATGTCCACCTGTTCTTCCACGGGGCCGCGGTCGTTCACGCCGGTGACGTTCGTGTCGGGCTTCGCGTTGGATTTCACCAGTTTCGCCGTCTCGAAATCGGTGATGGCCACGCCCACGATCGGGATGTCGTGGATTTCGTTCGCCACGGACTGCGCCGCCGGCGTGGAGATAGCGACGATCACGTCGGGCCGGGCGTTTTTGAAGCGCGCGGCGATATTTTTCAGATTCGACTGGTCGCCCTGGGCGTTCTGCTGGTCGATCTCAATCTTGTCCGCGGTGTAGCCGCGTTTGGCGAGCTGGTCCACCACGCCCTGATTCGCCGCGTCGAGCGAGCCGTGCTGCATGATCTGAATGACGGCCACGTGCTTTTTGCCGCCGTCTGTTTTCGCGCCGCCGGAGCTGCCGCCGCAGCCCGCAAGGCCCGTGAGCGCCGCTGCGGCAAGGAGCGCCGCCGCCGTATAGAGTTTCCACTGTTTCATTCTTCCGTCCTCCTCTGGAAATGGGGCCCGCGCCGCCGATTTCCGCTTCCAATCTCCCGATTTGGGGTGCAAAAGAGGCGGGGCCGGGTTTCCGCGCCTGCGGCTCCGCCTCTATGGTGTAGTATGTCTAATTGAAAAATCCCCGTTACTCCATCTGCGCCGTTTTCGCCACGTCTTCCGGAATGGTGATGCCGAGCGCTTCGGCGCTCTTCTGATTGATGACCACGATGAGGTCTTTCTGGGTCTCGACGGGCGTGGTCTCGGGCTTCGCTTCGCCTTTCAGGATCTTCGCGGCCATCGCGCCGGCCTGTTTGCCCAGGCGGTAGTAGTCCACGGAGACCGCGGCGAGCGCGCCTTCTTTGGCTGCCTGCTCATAGGCGGCAAAGACCGGAATTTTCGCGGCGTCGGTCACTTTCGTAAGCGTCGGCACGGAGGAGGCGATCACATTGTCCGTGGGGATGTAGAGGAAATCGACGCTCCCCACGAGCGATTCCGCCGCCTGCTGGATGTCGTTCACGCTGGAGATGGTCCGGGTCTCCACGGCGAGCCCGCGGCTCTCCGCGTAGGCTTTCATTTCGTTCGCCTGCACTTCGCTGTTCATCTCGCTGGAGCAATAGAGAAGGCCCGCCGTTTTCGCATGGGGCAGAATCTTCATGGCCAGGTCGATCGGCGCGGAGACGGGGTTCATATCGCTCGCGCCGGTGACGTTCGTGCCGGGCGCGTCGTTGGATTTCACGAGCTTGGCCTGCACGTAGTCCGTGATGGCGATGCCCACGATGGGGGTTTTGGTGATTTCATTCGCCACAGACTGCGCGGCGGGCGTGCCGATGGCGCAGATGAGATCCGGATCGGCCGATTTGAAACGGGCCGTGATGGATTTCAGATTCGACTGGTCGCCCTGGGCGTTCTGCTGGTCCACGTTGATTTTGTCCGGGCCGTAGCCGTTCTCGGCGAGCGCGTCGAGGAAGCCTTTGTTGGCCGCGTCGAGCGAGCCGTGCTGCATGAGCTGCACGATGGCGATATCCGTTTTGCCGGACGCGTCCGCCTTTTTCTCACTGCTGCCCCCGCAGCCCGCCAGTCCCAGCACCGCCGCCGCGGCGAGCGCCGCCGCCGTATACTTCATCCACTGTTTCATCGTTCTCTATCCCTCCGGTTATCCGATATATTCTGCTTCCATTTCGTCCATGGTGCCGTTCATGGTGAGCTCCGCCAGGACGAAATTGATATAATTCAGCAATTCCTGATCGCCTTTCGCCATGAGCACGCCGAAGCGGTTCTTCGTGAAGGGCGCCGCCGCCAGCGGGGCCGCGAGCCGTTCGTCCATCTTTTCATAGCGGAGGGCTTCCATGGTCTCGGTGATCATGATGTCCGCCTGCCCATCGGCCACGAGGCCGGGGATCTCCGCATTCTGTTCATGGACGAGGATCGTCGCGTCCGGCAGGTACTGGCGGGCAAATTTTTCATTCGTTCCGCCCGGATTCACCATGACCCGCACTTCCGGCCTGTTCATATCCGCCAGCGTCCGATACTTCGCCGCGTCCCCGTCCCGGCAGAGGATGGTCTTGCCGAAGAGGAGATAACCGTCGGACATCTCCATGGTGCGCGCCCGGTCGTACGTGCGGGTGATGCCGCAGATGGCGATGTCGAATTTCCCTTCCTGCGTGTCGGAAGCGAGCGTGGGCCACGTGGTGGGCACGTATTCCACCTTCACATGGAGGGAGTCGGCGATCTTCTCGGCGAGAGCCGCGTCGAATCCTTCGTACTGTCCCGTCTCCCGATTGAGGTAGGACATGGGCCGGTAGTCGCCGGTCGTGCCCACGCGGAGGGTCCCGCGGGATTCGATATCTTCCAGGTGCGCCGCGTCGGCGGTGATGCCGGCGGCGAGGCCGGCCGCGAGCAGAGCGGCGGCGGCACAGGTCTTCCACTGTTTCATAGTTCCATCTCCTTGGTTTCCTGAAATAAAAATGTCCCCTGCGCGGCGCAAGGCCAGCTGCAAGGGACGACGGGAACGCATCGCGGTACCACCCAGGTTATCTGAAGCAATAAAAAAAGCAGTACCGTGAGGGACGAAGTGTTCCGTGGTACCACCCTGCTTTGACTGTCTTCAAATCAACTCTCGATCCTGTAACGCGGATCACTCCGTCTCCGCCTACTGTTGTTTCAGCGAAGCAGCTCGGGAAAGAACTTCCGCAGCTCCTGCCCTCCGGTTTTCACCACACACCGGCTCTCTGCGCGGCGCAGACCTGCGTACTTTTTTCCGTCATGACTTTTTTGTAATTTGATATTGCAAATATAACAAAATTCCCGGACGCTGTCAAGAAAATTTTTCCGGAAATTTTCTCTGCGGGAAGCGCCGCCAGGCCGGCGGTGTCTTTTCCTCCCGCGTCCTCGCCGCGCGGGGCGGTCCGCGGCAAAAAAAATACACCGCATCGGTGAAGATACGGTGTATGTCTTCTATTCATCAAAACTCTGTGGCAAACGAATCAAATCACAGGGTCTTGTCTGCATAGAGCTGGTCGATGAGCGCATCGTCCATGTCGAGTTTTTCCTTGAGGATTTCTCTGGTGTGCTGGCCGAGGGTCGGAGCCGGAGCGTCGACGGAGCCGGGGGTGTCGCTCAGTTTGATCGGCACGCCGGCCATTTCCACATCGCCGGCCACCGGATGATGGGTGGTGACGATCATGTCGCGGGCGATGACAGCCGGATCTTTGATGACGCGTTCCACGTCGTTGATCGGGCCGACCGGGATGCCGCCTTCCTTGAGGATGTGGAGCCATTCGTCCATGGTCTTGGTGACGAAAGTCTTGGTCAGCTCTTCGCCGAGAACCTTGACATTTTCCGTACGGAGCGGGTTCGTGGTGAAGCGTTCATCCGCAGCGAGATCCGGACGGTCGATGAGGCCGCAGAATTTCTGCCAGAGGGTGTCGTTGCCGACCGCGATGATGACATAGCCGTCTTTCGTCTTGAGGGACTGGAAGGGGGTGATGGATGCATGGCGGTTGCCGATCGGCTTCGGAGATACGCCGGCGTTCATGTAGCGGGCGATGGCGTTTTCGAGGATGGCTACCTGGCAGTCCAGCATGGACACATCCACGAGCTGGCCTCTGCCGGTCTTTTCACGGGCATAGAGAGCCATCATGATGCCCACCGCGGAGAAGATGCCTGCGGTGATGTCGCCGATGGAAGCGCCGACTTTCGTCGGTTCGCCGCCTTCCTGGCCGGTGATGGACATGATGCCGCCCATGCCCTGGACGATGACGTCGTACGCCGGGTCATGTTTGTACGGGCCGGTCATGCCGAAGCCGGTGCAGGCAGAGTAGATCAGACGGGGGTTGATTTCTTTCAGCACATCGTAGCCGAGGCCGAGTTTTTCCATCGTGCCGCCGCGGAAGTTTTCCACGAGTACGTCCGCCTGTTTAACGAGATCTTTCAGAATCTGCTTGCCTTCTTCAGATTTCATGTTGAGAGTCATGGAGCGCTTGCCGCGGTTCAGACTCATGTAGTATACGCTTTCCCCATTCTTAAACGGACCATACGCACGGGAATCGTCGCCCTTGCCGGGTCTTTCAATTTTGATGACATCTGCGCCCATGTCGGCGAGAAGCATGCCGGTGTACGGAGCAGCGAGGACACGGGACAGGTCCAGGACAACGACGCCTTCCAACGGTTTTGCCATAAGAATAACCTCCTTAACTTCTGCAAACGACTGCTTTGCATTGTTCTGCCGCGCAGTTGGCTCTGCGCGGTTTCCGAAATTATTATAACTATCCGCTTCTCGAATTTCAACGCAAATATATCTTTATTTCTATCGTTTTTTCGGTATACGCGGTCTTACATATTGACCGGCGCATATAAAATCCGTTTTTCCATAAATCAGAGCACATGTATTTCTCCGGGATAACTTCCCGGAAATGTCCCGCCGGACGGCAGTTTCCTTTATAATGGAAGCAATCAGAAAGGAGACGTTATGAATCGGTATTTCCCCTTTGTATCGGAGGCGGCGAAGGCCCGGTACACCGCGCGGTACCGGGAAGAGGAAGCGCGGTGGCCCCTCCCCTTCACGGGGCGCTTCGTGGAAACGCCGGAAGGCAGGACGTACTGCCGCGTGTGCGGCCCGGCGGACGCGCCGCCTCTCGTGCTGCTCCCCGGGCTTACCACGCCGTCTCTCCTGTGGGCGCCGAACGCCGCCGCATGGGGCCGCGCGTTCCGTCTGTACACGCCGGACATGATCTACGACGCGGGGCTGAGCGTCAACGCCGCGCCGGTCTGGCGGCGGCGGACGCTTCTCTCGTGGCTCTCCCATCTCTTCGACGCACTCTCCCTGCGGCGGCCTTTCGCGCTGGCCGGCATGTCCTACGGAGGATGGCTCGCCGCGGAATACGCCCTCGCCCATCCGGAGGACGTGTCCCGCCTCGTGCTCCTCGCTCCGGCCGCGGCGGTGCGGCCTCTCCGTCCGCGCTTTCTCGCGGCCGCGGCGGCGTGCCTCTTCTTCCCCCGCCTCTTTGCGGACCGGTATTTCCGGTGGATGTTTGCGGACTCCCTCGCCCGTCCCGGCGCGATGACGTTTGCGGAATTTCAGGAAGGCGCGCGGCTCCGCCTGTCTTCTTTCCGCCTGCGCGTGCCCGCCCTGCCCCGGGTCTTCACCGACGGAGAGCTGGCGCGCCTGCCGCAGACGCTTTTTCTCATGGGGGAGCACGACCGGCTCTGCGATCCCTTTGCCGCGGCGCGCCGGCTCCGCGCCGCCTGCCCCCGCGCCAGGGCGCGCGTCCTCCCCGGCGCGGGGCACGACCTGCCCGTCGTCGCCGCCGGCCGGGTGAATGCGCTCGTCCTCGATTTCCTCAAAAAGTAAGCACGCAAAAAGGCCCTGCCGCCAGGCAGCGCCTTTTTTATGCGTTCAGTCTTTCCAGAAATCGAGCTTCGACGCGTCGAGGCCGGGAATATTCCTGGCCAGGAAGACCGGATTCTTCCCTTCCTTCCGCTGGGCCTCGTAGTCTTTCATCGCGCGGATGGCGATGCCTCCGAGGATGAGGATGGACGGGATATTGATGAGCGCCATGCACGCCATGAGGATATCCGCGATGGCCCACGCCGCGTCCATGGTGAGGCCCGCGCCGATGAAGACGATGAACGCGCAGAAGAGGCGGAACGCCGTCATGAAGGATTTGCCCGGCTCGCCGTGATGGAGGAAGGACAGGTTATTATCCACATAGTACAGATTGCCGATGAGGGTCGTGAAGGCGAAGAGCACCATGGACACGGTGATGAGCATGGGGCCGAATTCGCCGAAAATCGTGGTGACCGCGCTCTGCACATAGGGCGCGCCCGCCGCTTCCTTCGTGATGGGCACGCCGGACATGAGGCACATGAAGGCCGTGGCGGAGCACACGAGGAACGTGTCGAGGAAAACGGAGAACATCTGCACGAGCCCCTGCTTCACCGGATGCGACACGTCCGCGGACGCCGCCGCGTTCGGCGCGGAGCCGATGCCCGCTTCGTTCGAGAAGAGGCCGCGCTTCACGCCGTACATGAGGCACGAGCCGGCCACGCCGCCGAGGATCGCCTCGAAATCAAACGCGTCCGCAAAGATCATGCCCATCACCGTGGGAAGATAGGACAGATTCATGAGAATCGTCAGCACCGCGGCGAGGATGTAGATGACGCCCATCACCGGCACGAGCACCGCCGTGACCTTCATGATGCGCCGGCCGCCGCCGAGAATGCAGTATGCCACAAGCAGCGCCTGGATGCCGCCGATGATCCACGGCGTCGACCCCGCGTCGTAGAAGCTGTACGCCGCGAAGGTGGACTGCAGATTGTACGAGCAGAGCATATTGAAGCCGCCCGCGTAAGTGAGAATCAGGAAAATGGCAAACGCGCAGGCGAGAAGTCGGTTGTGCAGGGCGCTCTCGATGTAGTAGGCCGGGCCGCCGTAGGACAGGCCGAGGCTGGAGCGCCGCTTGAAGATCTGCGCCAGCGTCGATTCGATGAACGCCGTGGACCCGCCGATGAGCGCGATGGCCCACATCCAGAAGACCGCCCCCGGGCCGCCGAGGCAGATCGCCGTGGAAATCCCGATGATATTCCCCGTGCCCACGCGGGACGCCGTGGAGACCATGAGCGCCTGGAAGGACGACACCTCTCCGCCTTCCGCGGGCTTTTCCATCACTACGCGGAAACACTCCGGGAAGAGCCTCACCTGCATCAGCCCCGTGCGC
This sequence comes from uncultured Veillonellaceae bacterium, assembly GCA_958348245.1. Lineage (GTDB taxonomy): Bacteria > Bacillota > Negativicutes > Veillonellales > Dialisteraceae > UBA1822. The sequence goes on from CATVYJ010000013.1 coordinate 30,971, forward strand.
ACCGTGAAATACAGCCCCGCCGCGACGAGCACCACCACGAGGATCGGGTAGTACATCACATCGTCCAGCCAGAGCAGAATGGGCATCAATCCATCCATACCAGTTCCTCCTTTGCCAACGTCTTCCGTAAACACCGCGTAAAAAACCATCCATATTATAGCACAGCGCCCGCCCTGTCAAACGCCCCGCGCGCCGCCCGCCGCAGGAAAATTTTCAACCACGCATCGTTCGGCGGGCCGTAAAAAATCTTCGCGTGCAGAAATTTCAAATGAAAAAAGCATCGCATTCACGTGCGCGCACAATGCGCGACACAAATAAGCACGAGTACCGCTCTCCGCCTCTTTGTGTAGAGTACGAACCACGAGAAAACCGTTTACCAGAAGCGGGGGCGCACTGTGGGGGAATGTGCGCCCCGCCCAAATACACCCGCCCCCTATGAAACCACATAGGAAAGCACTGGTGCAGCTCCCCGCCCATTTGAACGGAGGCCGGTGCCCGAAGGGAGAAATTTTGGCTGGTGGCGTCAGCCGCAGCGCCTGTCTGAGCGACCATAGGGAGCGAGTTGCGCGGAGGGTAGTGACCAGCTAAAATTTCAGGCCGGAGTGACCGGGCGGCCGTTTGGCCCTTTGCTTACTTTCCGCCTTGTCGGGGCAAGGGGGAAAGTAAGCGACGCTGGAATCATATTCCCAAAATGGAAATAGTCGTGTGTTTCGGACACGTACGGGCTCTCTGTGTGGGTCCGTTTTTTCCCCCCATGAAGCAGACGCGGCTCCCCCATATGCGGGGACGCGCCAAAAAATTTCCATGCAAAAAGCAGCCTCCGGAGAGACTGCTTTCAGATTTCCTCAGGACTTGCTGATGTCGGGGAAGTTGTACATATTGTCCAGCATGGGATTGTAGACGAAGCCCTGGACGTTGGCCCGGGTGGGGATCATGGCGTTCGTCTGGAAGAGGAAGAGGTACGGCGCGTCGGCGAGGACGAGCTGCTGCGCCTGCTGATAGAGGTCGATGCGGCGCTGGTGGTCGCTCGAGGATTCCGCTTCCCGGAGGAGCGCGTCCACCTGGTCGTTCTTGTAGAAGGAGCGGTTGCCCGCGAGGCCGAAGTACCCCGAGTCGAACCAGTAGCTCATGTAGTTCTGCGGGTCGGCGTAGTCCGGGCTCCACGTGCCCATGCCGAGCTCGAAGTCGGCCTGGTCCACCCGTTCGCGGAAGGTGGGCCACGCGGTCTTCTCCAGTTTCAGGTCGATGCCGATGGCCTTGAAATTGTTCTGGAGGAGGAGGGCCTGCGTTTCGTTAAAGGCCTGATTGTCCGAGTAGAGGAGGGTGAGCTGCGTGCCTTCGGGAACGCCCGACTGGGAGAGGAGCTCTTTCGCCTTGTTCACGTCGTAGGTGTAGCCCGCGGCGTTGTCGTCGCGGCCCCACATGCCTTTCGGCACGGGCGTGGTGAGCTGTTCGCCGTGGCCTTTCACGGCCCCTTCGATGATGCCCTGGTAGTCCACCGCATAGGAGAGGGCCTGCCGGAATTTCACGTTGTCCAGCGGCGCTTTCTGATTGTTCAGATAAATCACGCTCGCCAGCATGCCCGGCGCTTCGTGGATGACGATGTCCTTATTGCCTTTCAGTTCTTCCAGCTGGTTCATGGGGATGCCCGCGGCGATATCGAGGTCCCCCTGCTCGAGCTGGAGGCGCTGCGCGGAGGGATCCTTGATGATCTGGAAGGTGACCGCTTTCAGCGCGGGCTTCTTTCCGCTGTAGTGCTCGTTCTGCGTGAGCTTGATGCTCTGGCCCTGATTGAATTCGGCGATCTGGAAAGGACCGGAGCCGGCGGAATGATTCGCCAGATACCCCGAGCCGTAGTCGCCGTCCTTCTCATGCTCCATGACCTTCGGGTTCACGATGTTGCCGCTGTCCACGGCGAGCGTCTGGAGGAAGGGCGCGAAGGGACGGGAGAGGCGGATCACCACGGTCTCCGCGTCGGGCGCTTCGACGGATTCCACCAGTTTGAAATAGTCGGACGGGCCTTTTTTCAGCGCTTTCACGCGGTCGAAGGAAAATTTCACCGCCGCGGCGTCCACGTCGGAGCCGTCGGAGAATTTGTGCCCCGGATTCAGCTTGAAGGTCCAGGTGAGGCCGTCGTCCGAGACGGTCCAGGACTGCGCGAGGGCCCCTTCCACTTCCGTGCTGGGCTTGCCGTCCACGGTCTTGTACTGCACGAGCCGTTCGTAGCAGTAGTACGGCACCTGCCAGTTTTCCATCGCCACGGCGGGGTCGATGCTGGCCACGTCGGTGGCGATGCCCACGACGAGCATGTCCTTCGGAATTTTCGAGGCGGACGAACCGCTGCCGCCTCCGCAGCCGGCCAGCGCCAGCGCGAGTACGCCGGCCGCCGCTGCGGCGATCCATTTCTGATGCATAGAGCACCTCCTGATTTCTTTTTTTCACCGCAGAAGCACCGCAATGATAATCTCACTATAACGGGCGCGGGAAGAGAAGTCAACCGCCGCGCCATTGCGAAAATCAATGGCTGTGCTATGATAGGAAAAAGTGCGTTTTGATTTGAAAAAGGAGGCTTCCCATGCAGCTTCACATCATCTCTCATCCGCTGGTGCAGCACAAGCTCACCATCATGCGCCGGAAGGAAACGAGCTCCAACGATTTTCGCCGCCTGCTGGAGGAAATCACCATCCTCATGGGCTATGAAATCACGCGGGACCTGCCGCTGGAGGATACGGCCATCGAGACGCCCGTCGCGCCCGCGGTGGGCAAACGGATCGCCGGCAGGAAGCTGGGCATCGTGCCCGTGCTCCGCGCCGGCCTCGGCATGGTGGACGGCATGCTGAAACTCATCCCCTCCGCCCGGGTGGGCGTGATCGGCCTCTACCGCGATCCGGAGACGCTCGCTCCGGTGGAATACTACTGCAAGCTCCCCGACGTGGAGGGGCGGGATTTCATCATCGTGGACCCCATGCTCGCCACGGGCGGCAGCTCTGCCGCGGCCATCGAGCTCCTGAAGCAGCACGGCGTGAAAAATATCCGCCTCATGTGCCTCGTCTCCGCGCCGGAAGGGGTCGCGCTCGTCAATGAAAAACACCCCGACGTCCCCATCTATACCGCCGCGCTCGATGACCATCTGAACGAACACGGCTACATCGTGCCCGGTCTGGGCGATGCGGGCGACCGCATCTTCGGCACGAAGTAACGGCAGAACAGGCAGCCCCCGCGGGCTGTCTTTTTTGTGTCGTTGTTTCGCGGGCCTGCGCGGCCTGTACGCGGTGAAAAAACTCTCTGCGCATTGTGCGCGGGCGCAGGCGCGGCGCTTGTCTTTTTTCTCATGCGGGGCGGGTCTGCATTGCGATGCTGCGCATCCTTTCTCATGCAGATGCGGACCCGCATTGCGATGAAAAATTTTCTCTCATGAAGGAGTGGCCCCACATTACGTTGCAATCGTTTTTTCTTGCATAGGTGCGGGCCCACATTGTCTATCCGTACGTGTCCGAGACATACGACTATTCCCGTCTTTGGAATACGATTCCAGCATCGCCGACATTCTTTCCGGCCGCCCGGAAAGAATGTCGGCCAAGAAAGGGCCGCCGCCCGGTCATTCCGCCCTGAGATTTGACAGCCCTCCGCTGACGGAATGAAACTCGCTCGCTGCGCTCGCTCAGACAGTCATTCCGTCCGGGCGCTCCGGGCCGTCAAATCTCACCCCTGCGGGGCCGGGCTCCATTCCAATGGGCGGGGAGCTGCACCAGTGCTCGACTGTTGGTTTTCAGGCGATGCGGCGGCACGCACATTTCAAAATGTTTCTGTGCACTTCGCGCGGATGCAAATGCGACGCGTGCGTGTGAAGTATGCGGAAGCGGACCCACATCCTTCGCGAGGCTTCCCCACATGCCCGCGGAAGATTTGTGTCGCCGCTTCGCGTCTCCCTTGTTTATTGCGTTTGTACGCAGGCGGTGCGGAGGCGGGCGATTGATTTACTTTTCAGCACATGCCGGTGGAATTTTTGCGTCGCACGCTTCGCGTGCGTCCCTTGCGCTATTGTCTCTCTTCATGAAGAAGCGGGCCTACATACGATGAAAAAAGGATTCGTCGTATGTGAGCCCGCATTTTTTGTTGGAGCCACATCAGTAAAGGGGAGCCGCCGAAGGCGCGACGCAAAAAGAGCACGGGAATACCGGCAGGCGCATCGCACGCGCCCGGCGGTCGTCGCCGGGCAGTTCGTGCGGGCCGCTCTTTATTTGTGCGGCCTTCTTCTCACCCGCTCCCCGGCCCCGCGCCGGGATGGCGTCCGGCCATTAGAAAAAGAGACGATGCGGTTCCCGCAGAACCGCAGGAGGCGGGGCGGGCTGACGCGTCTTGCAGTTTGTACTGTTGCGGCGGCATGTCGCTCTGTCGTTTTACCTCTCGTTGGCTGTGCGCAGGGAATTACAAACTGAGCGGCGGCCCGCCTCGGCGACAGGCTCTTTTTCTACCGGCCAGCAGCTTCTTCCTTTGTTACTTTCCATTCTTCTCTGGA
>CATVYJ010000014.1 GCA_958348245.1 uncultured Veillonellaceae bacterium
CGAAACATACGAATCATTCCGTTTTTGGAATACGATTCCAGCGTCGCTTCATTTTATTTTCATCCTGATGTAAAGAAAACGAAGCAAAAGAAAAGGCAGCCGCCCGGTCATTCCGCCCTGAGATTTGGCGGCCCTCCGCTGACGGAATGAAACTCGCTCGCTGCGCTCGCTCAGACAGTCATTCCGTCCGGGCGCTCCGGGCCGTCAAATCTCACCCCTTCGGGGCCGGGCTCCATTCCAATGGGCGGGGAGCTGCACCAGTGCTCGACTGTTGGTTTTCAGGCGGTGCGGCGCAGACACAATACAAAATGTTTCTGCGCACTTCGCGCGGGGTCAAATGCGGTGCTTGCTGTGAAGTATGCGGGAGCGGACCCTCATCCTTTGAAACACTTCAACGCATGCCCGTGGAAGATTTGTGTCGCCGCTTTCGCGTCTCCCTTGTTTGTGACGTTTGTGCGCAGGCGGTGCGGACACAGGCGGAAGATTTTCCATTTATCTCATTGAGTTGGAAGCTTTATGTCGCCGCTTTGCGTCTCCCTTGCTTGTTTAGTTTGTACGCAGGCGGTGCGGAGACGGACGAGTGCTTTTCTTTTCTCTCATGTAGTTGGAATTTCTGTGTCGCACGCTTCGCGTGCATCCCTTGTACTGATGTTTCTCTTCATGACGAAGCGGGCCCACATAGGACGAAAAATTTTCTCGTTATATGTGGGTCTGCATTTTTTGTTGGAGCCACATCAGCAAAGGGGAGCCGCCGAAGGCGCGACGCAAAACCGTGCGGGAATACCGGTACACGCATCACACGCGCCCGGCGTTCGTCGCCGGGCAGTTCGTGCTGACCGCTTTCTTATTTGTGCGGCCTTCTTCTTGTCTGCTCCCCGGCCCGCGCCGGGATGCCGTCCGGCCATTAGAAAAAAGCCGGCTGCTTCTTCCCCTGTGTACTTTCCATTCTTTTCCGAAAATGAAGCCACATCAAAATGAGAAAGAAGAAAAGTACAGCACCTGCGTCCTCGCAAAGTAAAAAGAAAACAGCTCAGCACTGGTGCAGCTCCCCGCCCATTGGAACGGAGGCCGGTGCCCGAAGGGAGAAATTCTGGCTGGTGGCGTCAGCCGGAGCGCCTGTCTGAGCGAGCGTAGCGAACGAGCTCTCCGGAGGGTAGTGACCAGCCAGAATTTCAGGCCGCAGTGACTGGGCGGCGGCCCTTTCTTGGCCGACACTCTTTCCGGGCGGCCGGAAAGAATGTCGGCGACGCTGGAATCGTATTCCAAAAACGGAATGGTTCGTATGTTTTGGACACGTACGGATTCTCTGTGTTGTCCCGCAGAATTGTTAGAAAAATTTTTTCATCGCGATGTATATCCGCTCTCACGTTCCGAAAACAAAAAAGACCCCGAAGGGTCTTCTTTTTGTTTAGAACGTGTACGCAAGCTGCACCATGCCGCTCACGCCTTCCCGTTCGCCCGCGTAACCTTTGAGGTTGATGTTTGCCTGCCACGGGCTGTCGTCAGTCTGCCACACGGTGCCGATTTCCGCGATGCCCGTGCTCCCGCCGAGGCTCTGTTCCGGCGCGGTCATACCCGCCGCACGCATGTGGCTGTCTCCGGTAAATTCGTATTCCCATGCGAGGCCGTAGTACAGGCTCCACCGCTTCACTTTGTCCGCGGTGTACCGCGCCCCGATACGAAGCCGGTCGCTGGTGAGGCTGTCGAAGGTAAAGGTATCCCCCGCGATGGCGAAAGAGTCTCCGTCGATGTCGGTGTGGAAGTATTTCCCGTAGACGTTCCATTCGCCCTGTTCGGTCTCGATCACTTTGCCTACGCCCGCGTGCGCGCCCCAGTAGGTGCTGTCGCTGTCGAAGCCGTAGCTGTTTCCCTTCCCGTCTTTCACGGCGTTGTCCATGGAGGCGGAGAGGGTGCCTGCGCGGACGCTCGCTTCGTAGTACCACCCGTTGTCTTTCTGATAACGGACAGCCGCGCCGCCTCCGTTGTAGAGGAGGCTTCCATCGCCGCGGAACATTTCGTTATTGAACTCGTTCCACGTGCGGTAGTTCCCGGTGCCGTTTTCGTAGAAGACGCCCCACGAGAGGTCGCCGTCTCCTTTCCTGTGAACGTTTCCGAGGCCGACGATTTCGCTCCACCCGTTGATTTTCAGGTCGCCCGCCGCGTCGTAGGTGCTGCGGCTGCCGTAGACGGCCCCGAAGGTGCGCAGGCCGTATTGGTAATCCGAGCCGAGGAGGTCGAGGCTGTCTGCGGCGATGTCCGCCCCCTGATTCAGGAAGGCCGCCGCGGCAGTGCGGTTTTCTGCGATGGTCAGGGTCTGGGGATTGAGGCCCACGCGGTCAATGGTGTAGGTGAGCTGCTTCCCGTCTTCGGAAATCGCCATAGTCCCTTTGCCCACAGCGGCGACGCCCGCTGTGAAATCGTCCGCACCGTTGAGCGGAATATCCTTCGCGTCTCCGAGGCCCATGTTCTGCGTACTTTCAAGAAGGGTCATGGACTGGCCCGCAGAGAGCGTTGTGCCGCCTGCAAGGGACAGGCCGTTCACACTGACCTCCGTGCCGGACAGCTGCTTGTCTTTTGTTTCTCCCGTAATGGAAAGGACGGTCGCGCCATCTTTCCACGTGAGATTGTCAAAGGAAAGGGCGTCAAAATTGGAGACGCTTCCGATGGTATTGCCCGTGCCCGTCACGTGAAGCGTATTGTCGCTGCCATTTCCGTTATCCCCGCGCAAAATGACACGGTCTGCATGAACAGCGTGATCGGCATTTCCAATGTACACATCATTCCCATTTGCATTTCCGGATTCGCTGTACCCTGCATAAATGGTTTTTGTAAATCCGTCCGCCGGGTTCCCCGTAATATACAGCTGTCCGCCGGTCGCATTCTGACTGCCCACGGCATAAGCTCCGGCTACGGTGTCCACGTTGGTGGTGAAGCCTTCGCTAATAACGAGCGTCTGTCCTGTACCATTCTCATCCGGTGTGTAGGCGCTGTTGTAATGCGCCGTGCCGTCTGCATCGATAAATTTGCCGGTGAGGGCGGAGGCAGTCACTGTGGAAGTGAGCATGACCTTTCGAGTGCCTTCTTCTGTGCTCTGCGCAACGATTGTATCATATTGATTCGCGTAGAGGCCGCCTTCGTTCCGGTCGGCGGTGAACCATTTTTGCCCCTCCACCGCCGCCACGTCCGCTTCGGCATCTTGGATGTTGCTTTCCCACGTGACGGCGGCTTTCAAATTTGTGCCGGCGGCATAGTCCCCCGCAGCAAGGGATGTGATTTTCACGCCGCCAATATTTTCAACAGCACCGTTGGCCGCAACTTCGAGGGAAGAAGCGGCCGTGCCGTCTTCCGACAGCTTTACGTTTTGAAATTCGATGCTCTCAAAATTGTGCAGGCCGCCCACGGAGCCGCTCCAGTTGTCCACCACGAGCTTGTTGCCGCTGTTGTCTTCGCTTACTTCCTTGTTGCTCCCGTAGAGGTTTGCTCCCTCCGCATTGGCCGTCCCGGTGAGGGTCACGGTGTTGTCCGTTGCGCTTCCGTTCTCGCTATAGCCTCCATACACGCTCGTTTTCACTGTACCGCCGGATAGTATCACGCTATTCCCTGTTGCATTTTGGCGAACGCTATAGCCGCCGTACACGTAAGCACCATACATAGGTTCTGTCACCGTGCCGCCGGAAATCGTTACCGTATTCCTCTCCGCACTTCCGTTCCCGCTCCAGCCGCCGTACACGACGCCCTTCACCGTACCACTGGAGAGCGTTACCGTGTTCTCCGCGCTTCCGTCCACGCTATAGCCGCCGTATACCACCGCCTCTACTGTCACACCGGAGACTGTTACCGTATTATCTGATGCGGTACCCTGCAGACCATAGCCGCCGTACACATAGGTTGCTTTACCGTTGCCGGATAGGGTCACCGTATTACTCTCCGCACTTCCGTTCTCGCTCCAGCCGCCGTACACATAGTTCACCGTGTCGCCGGAGAAGTTCACCGTATTGCCTAATACGCTCTCCGCCGACTGGCCATAGCCGCCGTACAAAGCGCTCACTGTCCCGCTTTTCATGGTCACACTGTTTCCGGACACCGCGGTTGTGTCGGAATAACCCCCGGAAATATACTTGCCGCTCAAATCCGGCGAAGTTCCGTCGCTGCCGATGGTCACTTCGTTATTTCTGAACTCTTCCTTCGGCGCAGTAATTCCATTAATAGTCTTCCATTCCTCCCCATTTAAATCATCCTTCGAATTGACCATGAGCTCCGCCTGCACTGCGCTGCCCGCGCAGAGGAGAGCCGCCGCGAGGAGGGCCGTCCCTGTTTTTCTGTATTTTTTCATTATAAAAACCTCCCGTACACACGACGGGAGGAGGTACGGAGAAGGTCATCGACCCCCCCCGTAAGATTTTTGTATAAGCCGAAAAAAGCATTCTTTCCTGTCTTTTTCTCATGCTCTATAAAAAGTATATCAATTTCCAAAAGGCGGCACAAGGGGGAAGATGGGCTCCGCGGCTTTTCTGCGGGACGTTCTTTTTCGGCGGCACGCGAAAAAGACAGACCGCGCGGGCCTGTCTTTTCTGTCCTGGATGTGTTTTACATCACGTCGCCGGTGATTTCGTCCCGGTAGAGGACGATCTGTCCTGCGGCGAGGGATTGCTGAATGTCGATGACGCGCTGGTTCGCGGAGCCGCGGAAGCGGAGCATGGGGTCTTTCAGGGCGTCGATGAAGGGGCCGTCCACGAGGACGTCGCATTCTTCGAGGAGGGCTTTTTTCGCCGGGTCGGCGAGGATTTCGTCCCACTGGTAGCCCGAGTAGACCCAGATGGATTTCCGCACTTCTTTTTTCACGGCGCGCACCACGTCCGTGAGGCCTTCGGCGTTCTGCATGGGCTCGCCTCCGAGAAGGGTGAGACCCGCCACGTTGTCGTCTTTCATGTAGCGGATGACGAGCGCGGTCTCCGCGTCGGTCCAGAGCTGGCCTGCATGGAAATCCTGATATTCCACGTTGAAGCACTCGGGGCAGTGCCGTGTGCATCCGGTCACGAAGATGGACGTGCGGATGCCGACGCCGTTGGCGATGTCGTACCGCCGGATCTGGCCGTACCGCATCAGATGTGCAGGACGCGGGATTTGATTTCCTTTGTCCGTCCTTCGTTCCAGAAATTTTCACCCAGGTATCCGCAGGTGCGGCGGATGACGGTGAGTTTCGACCGGTCTTTGTTGTGGCAGCGGGGGCATTCCCATTCGTTGTCGTCGTTGCAGATGATTTCCCCGTCGAAGCCGCACACGTGGCAGTAGTCGGACTTCGTATTGAATTCGCCGTAGCAGATGTTGTCGTAGATGAAGCGCACCATGGTGAGGACCGCTTCCACGTTGTTCGTCATGTTGGGGATTTCCACGTAGGAGATGCAGCCGCCGGTGGAGACTTTCTGGAACTGCGCTTCGAAGCGGAATTTGTCGAACACGTTGATGGGTTCGCGCACGTCCACGTGGTAGCTGTTCGTGTAGTAGCCTTTGTCGGTCACGTCTTTGATTTCACCGAAGCGGGCTTTGTCGATGGCGCAGAAGCGGTTTGTGAGGCTTTCCGCGGGGGTGCCGTAGAGGGCGAATCCGAGGCCGCTTTCTTTTTTCCAGCGGTCTACGGCGTCGCGCAGGCGGTGGATGATCTTGAGGGCGAACTGTTCGCCTTCCGGCGTGGTGTGGCTCTGGCCTTTGATGAGGACGGACGCTTCGTAGATGCCGATGTAGCCCAGCGACAGGGTGGCGTAGCCGTTCTGGAGGAGCGGATAGATGCGTTCCCCTTTCTTGAGGCGGGCGATGGCGCCGTACTGCCAGTGGATAGGCGACACGTCGCTGGTGATGTCTTTCAGCAGGTCGTACCGGAGGAGGAGCGCTTTGTGGCAGAGTTCGAGGCGCTTGTCGAGGATTTCAAAGAATTTGTCTTCGTCGCCGCGGGCGAGGATGCCGATCTGCGGGAGGTTGATGGAGACGACGCCCATGTTGAACCGGCCGTCCCACACGTATTTCCCTTCTTTGTTTTTCCACGGGGAGAGGAAGGAGCGGCAGCCCATGGGGCTGAAGACGTTGCCTTCGTAGATTTCGCGCATTTTCTTGGCGGAGATGTAGTCGGGGTACATGCGCTTGGCGGTGCATTTCGCGGCGAGCTCGGTGAGGTAGTAGTACGGGGAGCCGGGATGCACGTTGTGTTCGTCCAGCACGTAGATGAGCTTCGGGAAGGCGGGGGTGACGTACACGTCCTGTTCGTTCTTGATGCCCTGCAGGCGCTGTTCGAGGATTTCCTCGTCGATCATGGCCGCTTCTTTCGCGTATTCGTAGTCGGGCTGGAAGTACATGAAGAGCGTCACGAAGGGGGCCTGCCCGTTTGTGGTCATGAGGGTATTGATCTGGTACTGGATGGTCTGGATGCCGTCTTTGACTTCTTTGCGGGTGCGCTTCCACGCCACTTCTTCGGCTTTTTCCATGTCGGGCTCGATGCCGTAGATGTCTTTCTGCTCTTCGATGACCGATTTCAGGTATTTTTCGAAGGATTTGCGCACGAAGGGCGCGAGGATGCGGTCCACGCCGTTGATGCTCTGGCCGCCGTACTGGCCGCTGGCCACCTGGGCGATGATCTGGGTGGTGACGGTGCACGCCACCTGGAAGGATTTCGGCGTGTCGATTTTCTTGCCGTTGATGACGGTGCCGTTCTGGAGCATGTCTTCCAGATTGATGAGGCAGCAGTTGAACATGGGCTGGATGATGTAGTCCATGTCGTGGAAATGGATGGCTCCGCTGTCGTGGGCCTGCACGATGTCGAGGGGAATGAGCTTTCTCCGGGCGATGTCCTTGGAGACTTCGCCGGCGATGAGGTCGCGCTGGGTGGACACGACGTGGGAATTTTTATTGGAGTTCTCGTCCATCACGTCCACGTTCGTCTGGCGGATGAGGCCGAGGATGTCGTCGTCGGTGGTGTTGATGTGCCGCTTGAACGCCTGCATGGCCTTGTAGTTTTCATAGGCCCGGGCGGTGGCGGGATTGTGATTATCCAGCAGTTTGTAGTACACCTGGTCTTCGATGGAATAGATGGTCATGGAGTGGCCGAGGCCTTTGGCGTATTCCTCGATTTCCGATGCGATCTTCTCCGCGACGCCTTCCTGATAGATGCCGCTGGAGCTGTTCATGGCCTTCTCGATGGCGATGGCGATTTTTTCTCTGTCGAACGGCACCTTCGTGCCGTCTCTCTTGATGACGTCCATAGCGTTCCTCCTCATCACTGTATTCATCATGAAGGCGCGCCCCCTGAGGCCGCGCCCGTGTGTCTTACGAGTTCCATTATACGGGAGAAACCGCACGCTGTCCACGGCCCAAAAACGCAACATATGGTAGAAATCCTCTCATACTTCGCGCACATATGGTGAATCTTTCGAGATTTTTCTATTCACAGGCCGCTGTGAATAAGCCGCTCCGCCCCCGACGGCGAGGGCGAAATCCCGCTGTGAATTTCCCCGCCCCGCGCCCCGCGCTTCCCCCGCTTCCCCATTCTTCCTCTCCTCTTTTTTCTATCGCCCCATGGGAAAAAGGAATGGCGCAAAAAAATCCCGCCCCTGCGGGGAGCGGGACGGGTCTTTTTACGCTTTCTGCGCGCCCGGGCGGAGATGTTTCCACAGGCGGGCGGGCCAGGTGCGCATGGGGTAGTTTTCAAAGAAGAGGAAAATGATGGGGATAACGAGGAGGGTGAAGACGGTGGAGGTGAGGAGGCCGCCGATGATGACCCAGGACATGGAGCTGCGCGTCTCGGAGCCGGCGGTCACGGCGAGCGCGGTGGGCATCATGCCCACGATCATGGTGAAGGTGGTCATGAGGATGGGGCGCAGGCGTTCCCGGCCCGCTTCCATGACGGCGTCTTTCGCGCTCATGCCGTGGTGGTGCATGAGGGTCAGGGTATAGTCGAGGAGGAGGGTGCCGTTCTTCGCCACGACGCCGTCCATGACGATGATGCCGATCATGGAGTAGAGGTTGAGCGTCTGGTTCATGAGGAAGAGGAAGAGGAGCGAGCCGATGAGGCCGAAGGGCAGGGAGAACATGCGGATGAAGGAGGTCTTCGCCGATTCGTAGAGAACGGAGAGGATCATGTACACGAGGATCATGCCCATGAGAAGGGCGGAGAGGAGCTCCACGAAGGTCTCGGTCATGCTGTCCGCCTGTCCGGAGAAGCGGAAGGTCACCGTGCGCGGCAGGTCCATGGCCTGGAGGTCGCGGGTGACGTCCTGAATGATGGTATTCAGGGGCCGGCCGGAGGGGTTGCCCCCGATGGTGATGGTGCGCTGCTTGTCCGTGCGGTTGATAGTGATGGGGCCCAGGTCGTCCCGGATCTCCGCCACGTCGGACACGTGGACGGTGCCGTTGCCGCTCCGGAGAGGAATGGCGGCGATGTCCGATTTTTTATACGATTCGCCGTCCCGGAAGTAGACGTTGATGTCCGTGTCGTTGCCGTCGTTCAGCACGTCGTTCGGCAGCACCCCCGCGCCCGCGCCGCTGATGGCCGACGAGAAGGTATTGTACAGGTCGCCCACGGAGACGCCGTAGTGTTTCAGTTTTTCCCTGTCGGGAATGAGGGAGAGCTCGGGGAGCCCTTCCTGGTAGGTGCTGTTGATGTCGGTGAGGCCGTAGTCCCCGTTTTTCAGCATGTCCTGCACTTCGATGGAGGCGGCGATGAGTTCCTGCATGTCGTTGCCCCGGAGTTCGAGGCGGAACGCGCCGCCCCCGAGGCCGAGGCCGCCCCCGGAGGTGCCGGACACGGAGGCCTGGTCTTCGCGGATGCGCACGTCCCCGTCTTTCACGTGCTGCGCCACCCAGGCGCGCATTTCGTTCGTGATATCCCAGATGGAGCGGTCCCGGTCCTGCCGGTCGGCAAGGGAGACGCGGACGCGTCCGGAATTCACTCCGCCGCCTCCGCCGGCCATGGCCATGTAGGTCTCCACTTCGGGAATGTCCGCGAGATACGCTTCAATCTGCCGCGCCACCGCGTCGGTGCGCTCGATGCTCGCGTCGGTGGGAAGCTGCATCTGCACGTTGAATCCGCTCTCGTCGGTCTTGGGCATGTATTCCACGCCGATGAGGCCGAGGGGCACGAGGCCCACCATGACGGCGAGGGCGGCCGCGACGGCGGCGAAGAGTTTCTTCTGGTGGCGGAAGCTCCACCGGAGGGCGAGGGTGTATTCGTCCTGCAGCTTCCTCTCCCACCGGTCGATGGCGCGCCACAGCTTCCTGTCGGGGATATGGAGGCCGCCTTTGAAGAAGCGCGACGCGAGCATGGGCGTCAGGGTGAAGGAAATGAAGAGGGAGAAAAGAGAAGCGAAGACGATGGTGAGGCCGAACTGCTTGAAAAACTGGCCGGTCATGCTGTCCATGAAGGCGATGGGCAGGAAGACCACCACGTCGCAGAGGGTGATGGCGATGGCGGCCATGCCGATTTCCATGCGGCCCTGGATGGCGGCAGTCTCCGCGTCCGCGCCCTGCGAGAGATGGCGGTGGATATTCTCGATGACCACGATGGAGTCGTCCACGAGGATGCCGATGCAGAGGGTCATGCCCATGAGGGACATCATGTTGAAGGTGAAGCCCGCCACGTACATGGCGAAGAAGGTGGCGATGAGGGAGGTGGGAATGGCGATGATGACGGCCGCGGTGGACCGCCAACCCCGGAGGAAGAGGAAGAGCACCATGCCCGTGGTGAAGAGCCCTTCCACGAGGGTGCCGAGGGTGCTGTGGAGGGCGGTGCGCACGTAGTCCGCGGAGTCGCTCACCACGACGAACTGGTAGTCCGGGTATTCCTGCCGCATGGTCTCGAGGACAGCCATGACGTTGTCCGCGGTGGAGACGAGATTGGCCTCGCTGTTTTTGTAGATGGAGATGCCGATGGCGTCCTGCCCGTTGATGCGGGCGTAGCGGGAGACTTTCGCGTCCTGCCGCACCACGTCGCCCACGGCGGTGAGGGGGATCTCCGCGCCGGAAGGGGTCTGGAGGTGGATGCGCTTGATGTCGTCCACGTCTTCGTACTGCGCGTCGAGGCGGATCTGGGTCTGCCGCCGGTCCGTGTAGGAGGAGCCCGCCGGAGCGAGGCGGTTTTCCGCGCGGAGGGTGTCGATGATGTCCCGCATGGTGAGGCCGTAGTAGGCGAGCTTGTCCCGGTCGACTTTCACGGCGATTTCCTTGTCGCGCCCGCCGGAGAGTTCCACGTCGGACACGCCCGCCGCCTTGGTAAATTCGTTGGTGAAGGTATTGTCCGCCATGGAGTACATCTCGTCCAGGGGATGGCTGGACATGATGGCCAGGTCGATGATGGGCGCGGCGTCCATGTCGCGCTTCTGCACCACCGGGTCGTCCGCGTCGTCGGGGAGGCTCCGGCGGATGGCGTTTACTTTCTGCAGGGCGTCGATGGCCGCGGCGTCCGCGTCGGCGTCGAAGTTCAGCTCGAGGGTGACGCGGCTGCGGCCCGTGGTGGACCGGGAGGTGATGTGCTTCACGTCGGACACGGCGGAGAGGGCGTCTTCCACGGGCTTGGTGATCTGCTGCTCCACAGACTCCGCATCGGCCCCGTCGTAGTTCACGCTCACCACCACGTAGGGCGTGTTGATGTTCGGATAGAGTTCCACGCCGATGCGCCAGTAGCTGTAGAGGCCGAGGGTGACGAAGAAGAGGACGATCATGAAGATGCCCACGGGATGCGTCACGGAGTAGCGGGTGAGGTTGAAATCTTTCATTCCGTGCCGCCTCCGGTGATTTCCACCTCCGTGCCGTCACGGAGACGGGAAATATTGGTCACGGCCACGCGCTCCCCTTCGGAGACGCCGTCCAGGATTTCCATGGAGTCGTCATTGATGAGGCCGAGGGTGACGTAGGCTTTCCGCGCTTTCCCTTCGCCGTCGATGCGGTAGACATACTTCTTCCCGTTGTCGTCGCCCACCGCTTCTTTCGGCACGTAGAGCGCGTTTTCCCGCTGCACGGCGGTGACGGCGGTGCGGGCGAACATGCCGCCCAGGACGCGGCCGCCCGCGCCGTCCAGCGTGAGGCGCACTTTATACGAGTGGGTGGTCTCGTCCATGGCGGGGCTGATGTAGGTGATGGTCCCCGTCACGGTCTCGCCGAGGCTGTCGATGGACACGGGAAGGGCCATGCCCGTGCGGAGGATGCCGATATCCTGCTCGGCCACGTCGCAGTCCACGTAGAGGAGGCTGTTGTCCACCACGGTGAGGAGCTTCTGCCCCGCGGAGGCCCACTCCCCGTCTTCCGCCTGCCGATAGCCGATGACGCCGTCCCGGGGCGCGGTGAGGGTCATGTCGTCGCGCTGCTGCCGGAGGGCGTCCACGGTGTACCGCGCTTCGAGGGAGGCCGCTTCTTTCGCGGCCACCACCGCGGGCAGGCTCCCCATCTGCTGATTCCGCAGGCTGTCCAGCACGGACCGCGCTTCCATCATGGCGCGGTATTTGTCGTCCCGCTCCTGCAGGGCCACCGCGTCCTGCTCGTAGAGGGACTGGTAGCGCTGGTACGTGGCGAGGGCGTTATTGTAGTCGCTCTCCGCCTTCATGATGTCCGCCCCGTACTGGGAGCGGCTCTCGACGGCTTCCGCTTCGGCGCGGTCGCTGCTGGCGCTGTTCTGGAGGATGGAAATATCCAGGTCGCGCACGTCCTGCCGGATGAGTACGTCCCCGGCCTTCACGGCGTCGCCCAGATCCACTTCCACCCGGGCGATGCGGCCGGCGTATTTCGGCGCGATGTCCACTTCCGCCTTCGGCACGGTCGCGCCGGAGAGAATGACCCGCTTCATCATGGCCTGCCGCGCGAGGGTCTCCACGGCCACCGCAGGCCGCGCGGCCACATTCTTCGCGCTGGTGGTCCGGCTGTGGGTGTACGCGTACACGCCCGCCATGAGGAGCACGAGCACCGCCGCCCATGCGAGGTATTTGAATCGTCTCGTCTGCATGAATTCCCGTATCATTCGTTTCACCGCCTGTATCGCTGCGGGCCGCCCCGCCTGATGCATTGATTTGTTTTTATTATACCTGCGCCGCGCCGCTTTTTCTCTCCGCTGCCGGTAAAATTATCACTTTCTTTTAAAATGACCGGACGGCCCGCAAAAAGGCAAAAGAAAAAACCATCTCAGAAAAATTCTGAAATGGTTTTGTTCCCGTGTCCGATTACACCAGTTCGATGATGACGCGCAGAGCCGCGTCGCCTTTTCTGGGTTCGAGCTTCATGATGCGGGTGTAGCCGCCGTTGCGTTCTTCGTACTTCTTGGCGATTTCGTCGAAGAGCTTCTTCGTGACGGTTTCATCCATGACGAAGCCGAGCACCTGACGGCGTGCATGCAGGTCGCCGCGCTTTGCCAGGGTGATCATCTTGGCTGCGCTGCGGGCCAGTTCCTTCGCCTTCGTTTCGGTCGTTTCGATGCGGCCATATCTAAAGAGTTCAGTGGTCAGGCTGCGAAGCAGAGCTTTGCGCGCGCCGCTCACTCTTCTTAATTTGCTGTGAACCATGGGTTTCCTCCTCTTATCCTGTCAATCTCTGGGTTCCTTCAGATGAAGGCCAAGCCCTTTATACTGCTCGAGCTTGATCTTGATTTCATCGACGGATTTCTTCCCGAGATTGCGTACACGTGTCAATTCGTCTTCCGTTTTGTCGGTGAGCTGGGCGATCATATTGATCTCCGCGCGCTTCAGGCAGTTGTAAGCCCGTACCGACAGATCCAGCTCATCGATCGGCACCTGGCTCAGATCGACGGGATCGGCTCCGTCCCATTTGACGGCGGCTTCCTCAGCGGCCGGCTCTTCCGGCTGACTGACAGGAATCGGCGAAGACGCAAGCTGACGGAAGTTCTCAAAGCATCCGATGAGAATCGCGGCTGCCTTTGCAATCGCATCCGGCGCACTGATGGACCCGTCGGTTTCCAGATCGATGGTCAGCTTGTCGTAATTCATTTCATTGCCGACACGCGTATCAGTGACTTCGTAGTTGCATTTGATTACGGGCGAATAAATGGAATCGATCGGAATGACGCCGATGACGTCGTCGTCCTTTTTATTCTTCGTAAAAGGCACGTACCCATGTCCCTGGTCGATGGTGATTTCCATGCCGAGGTGGGCGTCCTTGTCCAGATTGCAGAGCACAAGATCTTTGTTCAGCACATCGATTTCGGACGGAAGTTTCAGATCTCCTGCGCAGAAGGCACCTTCATCGGTGATGTCCGCGCGCACCGTAATCGGAAATTCTGCTTCTTCATGAGCGATGAAACGGATCTTCTTGAGATTCAGAATGATGTCTGTCACATCTTCCCGGATACCGGGCACGGTAGAAAATTCATGGAGCACGCCGTCGATCTTGATGGACGTGATGGCCACGCCGTCGAGGGAAGACAGGAGCACCCGCCTCAGGCTGTTGCCGAGGGTGATGCCGTATCCTCTTTCCAGCGGTTCGCACTCAAATCTGCCGTGACGATCATTTTCATCCAGTGTCACTGTCTTAATCGTGAAGCTTCTGTTTTCGATCATCCGGATTTCCTCCTTTCGCGCTGATGGCGCCAATATCCTGCAAAAGAATCAATTATACTCTTCTGCGTTTCGGAGGACGGCATCCGTTGTGCGGAATCGGGGTGACGTCTTTAATGCTGCTGACTTCGATGCCAGCGGCCTGCAATGCGCGGATAGCGGCTTCCCGGCCTACGCCCGGACCTTTGACGAATACGTCTGCAGAACGCATTCCCTGGTCGATGGCCGCTTTGGCCGCCTGTTCCGCCGCCATCTGTGCGGCGAAGGGCGTGCTCTTGCGGGAACCCTTAAATCCCAGTCCGCCTGCGGACGCCCAGGAAATGGTGTTGCCATTGGTGTCCGTGATCGTCACGATCGTGTTGTTGAACGTGGAGCGAATATGAGCGGCGCCGGTTTCTACATGTTTCTTTTCTTTTCTCTTCGTTTTTGCTCTTACAGTAGCCATGTTATCCCTCCTTCAACATTATTTCCGCGTAGCCGTCTTCTTGCCCGCGATGGTTTTCTTCGGGCCCTTGCGGGTGCGCGCGTTCGTCTTCGTGCGCTGGCCGCGTACCGGCAGGCCTGCGCGATGACGGCGGCCTCTGTAGGAGCCGATTTCTACCAGTCTCTTAATGTTGAGGGATTCTTCTCTGCGAAGATCGCCTTCGACTTTGTAATCTTCCAGTGCATTGCGGATTTTTGCCACATCGTCTTCGGTCAGATCTCTGACTCTGACGTCCGGATTGATTCCGGTATCTGCGAGAATTTTCTTGGAAAGAGTGAGGCCAATTCCATAAATATAAGTCAAGCCGATCTCAACGCGCTTATCACGGGGTAAGTCTACACCAGCTATACGTGCCATCTACTCTGAACCTCCTTTTAATTAACCCTGTCTCTGTTTATGTTTCGGATTTTCGCAAATGACCATCACACGGCCTTTGCGCTTAATGATTTTGCACTTGTCACACATCTTTTTTACAGACGGTCTGACCTTCATCTTGGTTCCTCCTTACTTATTTGAAACGATAGGTAATCCTGCCATGATCGAGGTCATAAGCCGTCAATTCCAGTGTGACCCGGTCACCAGGCAGTATACGGATGAAATTCATACGCATTTTACCGGAAATATGCGCCAGTACGATGTGTCCGTTTTCGAGTTTGACGCGGAACATGGCGTTGGGCAGCTTTTCCACTACCTTGCCTTCCACTTCAATGACGTCGTCTTTGCTCATGGGAGCCTCCTTCAGCTGTTGGTTTCCTTTTGTGAATTACGATCTGAGGGTCAGGACCTTCGGGCCGTCTTTCGTGATGGCTACGGTGTGCTCAATGTGCGCGGCGGGCTTGCCGTCGGCAGTCACTACGCCCCATCCGTCCCGAAGCGTCAGGATTTCCGGGCTGCCCATCGTAATCATCGGTTCGATGCAGATCACCATGCCTTCTTCCAGGCGCGGTCCGTGTCCCGGCGTACCGTAGTTCGGCACTTCCGGATCTTCATGCATGTCGGTACCAATCCCATGTCCTACATATTCCCGCAGCACGCCGTACCCGTAGGGCGCGACGGTCTTTTCCACTGCGTGTCCGATATCGCCTATATGGTTCCCCGGCACTGCCTGCTTTATACCGGCAAAAAGAGCCTGTTCAGTCACCTGGATAAGCTGAAGATTTTTCTTATTGGTGTGACCGACAGGAATGGTAATGGCAGAATCACCCATATAACCATTCAATTCTACCACAAGATCGATGGAAATGATATCTCCCTTGCGAAGAATTTTTTTTGCCGAAGGGATGCCGTGAACGACCATATCGTTCACAGAAGTACAGAGGGAAGCGGGGTACCCCTCATAGCCTTTGCAGCTGGGGATCCCGCCGTGACTCCGAATGTACTCTTCTGCAATACGGTCCAGTTCGAGTGTCGAGATGCCCGGCCTGACGGTCCTCTCCAGGAGGGAGAGGGTATCTGCCGTCAGTTTTGACGCGAGGGCGATTTTCTCAATTTCTTCCGGGGTCCGTATGGTAATCATTTTGCTGCCTTCTTCAGTGCCGCTTCGATCTGGGCGTGCACGTCTTCCATGGACTGATTGCCGTCGATGTCGTAGAGGCATCCGCTGGCTTTGTAGTAATCAATCAACGGTTTCGTGGACGTCTCGTATACGGAGAGGCGCTGGCTGACGGTTTCGGCCTTGTCGTCGTCTCTCTGATAGAGTTCGCCGCCGCAGTTGTCGCAGACGCCGGCCGTTTTCGGCGGGCGGAATTCCTTATGGAAGGAAGCGCCGCACTTCCGGCAGACATAGCGTCCGCTGATCCGCTTCACAAGGTCGTCCTTGTCGGCGGAGATATTGAGCACCGCCGTGAGGGTGATGCCCATGTCGTGAAGGATGGCGTCGAGCGCGGCGGCCTGCGCGGTCGTGCGCGGGAAGCCGTCCAGAATCCATCCTTTTCTGCAGTCGTCCTGCGCGAGGCGTTCCTTGACGATGCCTACGGTGACGCTGTCCGGTACGAGCGCCCCTCTGTCCATGTAGCTTTTGGCTTCTTTGCCCAGAGCTGTGCCGGATTTGACCGCTGCGCGGAACATATCTCCGGTGGAAATCTGCGGGATGCCGTATTCACTGATCAGACGTTCCGCCTGGGTGCCTTTGCCGGCGCCGGGCGGTCCCATTAACAAGATATACATAATCCCTTACTCCTTATTTGATAAAGCCCTGATAATGGCGGTTTACCATGAGCGACTGGGCCTGGCGCATCGTATCGAGGGCCACGCCCACGATGATGAGGAGGGCGGTGCCGCCGAAGTAAACGCCCTGGATGCCGGTCAGATTTCCGATGAAGTTCGGAAGGATCGCGATGACCGCCAGGAAAATGGCCCCGGACAGGGTAATCCTCGTGAGGACTTTGTCCACATAGGTCATGGTCGGTTTGCCCGGACGAATGCCCGGAATAAATCCGCCGTATTTCTTCATGTTATCGGCCAGGTCCTGCACGTTGACCGTGATGGCCGTGTAGAAATAGGTGAATACTACGATCAGGAATGCATAGCAGATGGTGTTGGCCCAGGTGCCCCAGCTGAAGAAGTTCGCCACGGCCTGAATCCATTCCACATGAATGAACTGGGCGAGCGTGACGGGCATCATCAGGATGGACGATGCAAAGATGATCGGAATGACGCCGGCCTGATTGACCTTGAGAGGCAGGAAGCTGTTGTGGCCTCCGTACATCTTGCGGCCGATGACGCGCTTGGCGTACTGAATCGGGATGCGGCGCTGCCCTTCATTGACTTCGATGACCACAGCGATCATGGCGAGGGCAATGACGAGGAAAAGCAGACACTGGAAGGGGCTGATGGTGCCCACCTTGAGGTACTCGATGATGGTATTCACCGCATCGGGGAACCGGGCCACGATGCCAGCGAAGATGATCAGGGAGATGCCGTTGCCGATGCCTTTCTCGGTGATCTGTTCACCGATCCACATGAGAAGGCAGGTGCCGGCGGTCAGCACGATGCAGATGAAGATCACATAGAACCAGCTGTTGTCTACGAGAGCGTTGTTGATCCGAAGGCCGTACGCCATGCCGAATGCCTGGATAAAGCCGAGGAATACCGTCCCGTAGCGGGTCACTTTCTGAATCTTCTTGTACCCTTCCTGGCCGTCTTTCCGCCACTCTTCAAACGTGGGGACGACAGCCGTGAGGAGCTGCATGATAATGGAGGCGTTGATGTACGGGGTAATGCTCATCGCAAAGATGGAGAATTTACTCAGCGCACCGCCTGCGAATAAATCGAGAAAGCCGAAGAGGTTGCCTGCGGAAAACAGGCTCTCAATGACGGAGGCGTCAACCCCCGGCACGGGGATATGCACCCCGAGCCGGAAGACGACGAACATGACAAAGGTGAAAATGATGCGATCCTTCAATTCCTTATTGCTTAAAAGGTTTTCGAGGACGGTACTCATTTTACTTCACCTCTGCTTTTCCACCCGCTGCTTCAATTTTCTGCTGTGCGGATTTGGTGAAGCCCTGTGCCTCAACGGTCAGAGACTTGGTCAGTTCACCGTTTCCGAGTACACGCACGCCGTCGAGGACATTCTTGAGAATGCCTTTTTCAATCAGAGATGCCGGGGTCACGGTTTCTCCATTGTCAAAAGCATTCAGCTGTTCGACGTTGACTTCCGCATACTGCTTGGCCAGCACGTTTTTGAATCCGCGCTTCGGCAGACGGCGGTACAGAGGCATCTGGCCGCCTTCAAATCCCGGACGGACGCCGCCGCCGGATCTGGCGTTCTGGCCCTTCGCGCCGCGGGTGGACTGTTTGCCCATGCCGGAGCCGAGGCCGCGGCCGACGCGGCGGCGCACTCTGGTGGAACCTTCCGCAGGTTTCAGTTCATGCAGTTTCATATCGTAGCACCTCCTTCTCTTAGTGTTCCTTGACTTCGACCAGATGGCGTACTTTATGAAGCATGCCCTTGATCTGCGGAGTCAGTTCCTGTTCAACAGAGGAATGGGTCTTCTTGAGGCCCAGAGCCTTGATGGTCGCGATCTGCTCAGGTCTGGAGCCGATCACGCTTTTCTTCAGAGTAATGGTTGCTTTGCTCATGATCGTTCTCCTAATCAGGCGTTATAAATTTCGTCCAGGGTCTTGCCGCGGAGCGCTGCGACGGTCTGCGCGTTTTCGAGTTTGCCCAGCGCGTCGAGGGTCGCTCTTACCATGTTGATCGGGTTGGAAGAACCGAGGGACTTCGTGAGGATATTGCGGATGCCTGCGAGTTCGAGGACCGCACGGGTCGGGCCGCCTGCGATGATGCCGCAGCCTTCTGCCGCCGGCTTCATGAAGACTTTGCCCGCGCCGTAGGTGCCGAGCGCTTCGTGCGGAATGGTGCCGTTCTTTGTCGCCACGGTGATCATGTTCTTCTTCGCATCTTCGACGCCCTTGCGGATGGCTTCCGGAACTTCAGCAGCTTTCCCGAGGCCTGCGCCGACCTTGCCCTTTCCGTCGCCCACTACCACGACTGCGGCAAAGGAAAAGCGGCGGCCGCCTTTAACAACTTTAGCAACCCGGTTGATGAAAACGACGTTTTCCTGCAGATCGGATTCCGGTTTTTCAAATCTTGGCATGTGCTTGTCTCCTTTGGCTTAAAACTTCAGGCCGCCTTCGCGAGCGCCTTCAGCGAGAGCTTTCACTCTGCCGTGATAAATGTAGCCGCCGCGGTCGAATACTACAGTGTCGATTCCCTTTTCGAGCGCTCTCTTTGCCACGAGACGGCCCACTTCCGCAGCCGCTTCGGCATTGCCGCCGTAGGGGAATTTTTCCTTGATTTCCTTGTCCAGGGTGTTGGCCGATACGAGGGTGACGCCCGCCACATCGTCGATCACCTGGGCGTAGATGTGCTGCAGGGAACGGAATACGTTCAGACGCGGACGCTCTGCAGTACCGGAGATTTTTTTACGGAGACGAAGATGGCGGCGAACCACTGCATCTCTGCTTGCATTTTTACGCATATTTCATTGCCTCCTGTCTTACTTCGTTGCGCCGGTCTTACCAGCCTTGCGGCGTACATATTCGCCTGCATAGCGGATGCCCTTGCCTTTATACGGTTCCGGTTCGCGCCATGCGCGGATTTCTGCGGCCACCATGCCGACCTTTTCCTTGTCTGCGCCGGATACGACGATGACAACGGAAGAGGGGCAGCTGATGGTGATGCCTTCCGGCGGGGTCACAATGACCGGATGGGAGAAGCCCAGGGACAGTTTCAGGTTCGTGCCCTGCATCTGCGCGTTGTAGCCGACGCCCTGGATTTCCAGTCTCTTTTCAAATCCCTGGGTGACGCCCACCACCATGTTGTTGATGAGGGTGCGGGTCAGTCCATGCAGGGACCGTTCCTTGATATTGTCGTTCGGACGGGTCACATGGATGACATTGTCTTCCATGGTGATGGTCATTTCTTCATTCAGTGTACGGGAAAGGGTGCCTTTCGGTCCTTTTACGGTAACGGTATGTCCGTCGATCTTGACTTCTACGCCTGCCGGTACCGCAATCGGTGCTCTGCCTATTCTTGACATGTTATTCCTCCTGCTTACCAGACATATGCGAGAACTTCGCCGCCAAGGCCTTCTTTACGGGCTTTCTTGTCGGTCATGATTCCCTTGGACGTGGAAATGATGGCGATGCCGAGGCCGCCCAGTACGCGGGGCAGATCTTCTTTGCCGGCGTATACGCGCAGGCCCGGTTTGGAAATTCTCTTCAGACCCTTGATG
The DNA here is from genome assembly GCA_958348245.1 of uncultured Veillonellaceae bacterium. Lineage (GTDB taxonomy): Bacteria > Bacillota > Negativicutes > Veillonellales > Dialisteraceae > UBA1822. The sequence continues at coordinate 19,764 of CATVYJ010000014.1, forward strand.
ACCTTTTCACGGTTCGCGCCGTACTTCAGGGAAGCGCGGAGCACCTGGTGGCCGTCCACCTCGATCTGTTCACAGTTTCTGATAAACCCTTCGTCCTTCAAAATTTCAAGCATGGCCGCTTTGATTTTAGAAGCAGGCATATCCACTTTTTCATGATATGCATCGTTCGCGTTACGAATACGGGTAAGCATATCCGCAATCGGATCGGTTGTTACCATATATATAATCCTCCTTCCAGAATGTTACCAGCTTGCTTTTCTGACGCCCGGGATTTCTCCACGGTATGCCAGGTCGCGGAACTGGTTGCGGCAGATGCCGAATTTACGCATATAGCCATGGGGACGGCCGGTCAGTTTGCAGCGGTTGTGCAGACGGGTCGGGGATGCGTTGCGGGGCAGTTTGCTCAGAGCTTCCCAGTCGCCGGCTTCTTTGAGCGCCTGACGTTTGGCCGCATATTTCTGGACTGCGAGTTCTCTCTTCTTCTCGCGTTCCAACATAGACTTCTTTGCCATATTGTCCTCCTGCTTATTTCTTGAACGGCATGCCGAATCTGGTGAGAAGCTCCCGCGCTTCTTCGTCGGTCTTCGCTGTCGTGACTACAATGATATCCATACCGCGGAGCTTGTCGATTTTTTCATAGTCGACTTCCGGGAAGATCAGCTGTTCCTTCACGCCGAAGGCATAGTTGCCGCGGCCGTCGAAGCTCTGCGCGCTGATGCCGCGGAAATCGCGGACGCGGGGAAGAGCGATATTGATGAGGCGGTCGAGGAATTCATACATTCTGTCGCCGCGGAGAGTCACTTTGCAGCCGAGGGGCATGCCTTCGCGGATATGCCATGCCGCGAGAGATTTTTTCGCTTTGCAGATGATCGGCTTCTGGCCGGTGATCGCCGCAAGGTCGGAGGCCGCTGCGTCGACGGCTTTCGCGTTGGTCGTCGCTTCGCCTACGCCGATGTTGATGACGATTTTTTCCAGCTTCGGGATTTCCATGGCGTTCTTATAGCCGAACTTTTCCTGCATGGCAGTTCTGATTTCTGCTGTATACAAGTCTTTTAATCTGGACATGTTTTCCTCCCTCCGCTTATTCCTTGTCGATCACAGCGCCGCTCTTCACAGCTGCTCTGACGTAGGAGCCGTCAGCCTGCTGAATCTTTTTGATGCGGGTCGGTTTTTTCGTTTCCGGGTCCAGGATCATTACGTTGGATACGTGGATCGGAGCTTCTTTGGAAATGATGCCGCCCTTCGGGTTTTTCTGGGTGGGCTTCGTGTGCCGCTTCACCATGTTGACGCCTTCGACGACTACACGGTTCTTGTCGGGCATAGCGGCTTTGATCTTGCCCTGTTTGCCTTTATCCTTGCCGGCAATGACCACTACGGTGTCACCGGTTTTTACGTGTAAATGGCTCATCGTGTACCTCCCATCAGAGCACTTCCGGCGCGAGGGAAATGATCTTCATGAAATCTTTTTCACGGAGTTCTCTTGCGACCGGTCCGAAAATACGAGTCCCAATCGGGCTCTTGTCGTCTTTAATCAGGACGACGGCATTTTCATCGAAACGGATATGAGAGCCGTCCGGACGGCTGATGCCGTTCACGGAGCGGACGATGACGCCCTTGACAACCTGGCTTTTCTTTACAACGCCGCCTGGTGTTGCATCTTTAACAGTGCATACGACGATATCGCCGATGTTGCCGCTCTTGCGCCAGGAACCGCCCAGGACCTTAATGACCAGGACGCTCTTTGCGCCGGTATTGTCTGCAACGTTGAGTCTGCTTTCCTGCTGAATCATCGTGCCTATCCTCCTATATTCTCTCTATTAATTCTGACGGGCAACGATTTTTTCAACTCTCCAGCGCTTGTCGTGAGACAGCGGGCGGGTTTCTACGATGCGTACGGTGTCTCCGACGCGGCATTCGTTGTTTTCGTCATGCGCCTTGAATTTCGTTGTGGTGTTGATCGATTTATTATACAGCTTGTGGGGAACTTTACGTTCTACAGCGACGACGACCGTCTTGTCCATTTTGTTGCTGACGACGACGCCCTGGCGCACTTTGCGCAAATTTCTTTCTTCTGCCACAGTTTTGTCCTCCTGCTTACTCATCATGCCTTGTGGGCAGCTTTCAATTCTTCTTCACGCTGAACGGTCTTGATGCGGGCGATCGTTTTCTTCACTTCACGAATGCGTCCGGGATTTTCGAGCTGACCGGTAGCGAGCTGAAAACGGAGGTTAAACAGTTCTTCTTTCAAGCCGGCGACTTTTTCGTCCATTTCGGCAGCAGTGAGGTTGCGGATTTCATTGACCTTCATTTTATTCTGCCACTCCTTCATGTCCCTTGACTACAAATTTGGTTTTGATCGGCAGTTTGTTGCCAGCCAGGCGCATGGCTTCTTTTGCAGTTTCCATCGGGATGCCCGCCATTTCGAACATGACGCGGCCCGGCTTCGCCACAGCTACCCAGTATTCTACGGAGCCCTTGCCGGAGCCCTGACGGGTGCCGAGCGGTTTTGCGGTGACCGGTTTGTCCGGGAAAATCTTGATCCATACTTTGCCGCCGCGCTTGGTGTAGCGGGTCATGGCGATACGAGCCGCTTCGATCTGGCGGTTGGTGATCCAAGACGGTTCGAGAGCGACCAGGCCGTAATCACCAAAAGTGACGGTGTTGCCGCGATGAGCTCTGCCCTTCATGCGGCCGCGGAACTGTTTGCGGTATTTTGTACGCTTCGGAATTAACATTAGGAGTCACTCCTTTCCGTGCTCTTTGCTCTGCGATCGGCGCGCCCTTCCCGGCGGTCGCCTCTCCGGCCGCCTCTGCGGCCTTCGCGGCGGTCTCCACGGTTCTTGCCGTCGCGGGTGTTTTCAGTTTCAGATACGATTTCGCCAGGAGCGACGAGACCTTTATAAATCCATACTTTGATGCCGATGGCGCCGTAGGTGGTGTGCGCTGCGGTCACGCCGTAGTCGATGTTCGCCCGGAGGGTCTGCAGCGGAATGGAGCCTTCGTGATAGCTTTCGGAACGGGCGATTTCCGCGCCGCCCAGACGGCCGCTCACGGTGACTTTGATGCCTTTCGCGCCGGCGCGCATGGTTCTGCCTACAGCCTGTTTGATGGCGCGGCGGAAGCCGATGCGGCGTTCCAGCTGGGAAGCGATGTTTTCAGCGACGAGGATGGCGCTCATGTCGATGGACTTGATTTCGAGAATGTCAATGTCCACTTTCTTGTCGGTGATGGCGGTGAGCGCTTTCTTGATGTCTTCAATGCCCGTGCCGCCGCGGCCGATGACCATGCCCGGCTTCGCCGTATAGATCGCCAGTTTGATTCTGCCGTTGATGCGTTTGATGCCGATCTTGGAAATGCCTGCGATGAACAGGTGCTTCTTCAGGAATGTGCGGATTTTTGCGTCTTCTACAAGCAGGTCTGCATAGTCCTTTTCTGCATACCATTTGGAATCCCAGTCATCAATGACGCCGACGCGCAGTCCATGCGGATTAACTTTCTGACCCAAAACGTTTCCCTCCTTTTAGTCTCTTTCAGCAACCTTAACCGTAAGAGTGCTGGTGCGTTTCATAATCGCGAAAGCCTGTCCGCGGGAACGCGGATGTACACGTTTCATGATGGGGCCTGCATCTACATAGGTAGTTGATACATAAAGATTGTCGATATTCATATCGTTGTTGTTTTCTGCATTTGCCATCGCGCTTCTCAGGGTCTTTTCGACGACAGAGGAGGCAGCTTTCGGAGTCTGGCGGAGAATGGCCAGCGCTTCTCCTACGTTCTTGCCGCGGATGACGTCAATGACCACACGGACTTTGCGAGGCGAAATGCGGATGTTTCTGGTGACTGCTTTAACTTCCATGTTCATTCCTCCCCGGATTATTTATCCTTGTTATGGCCTTTGAAGGTACGGGTCGGGGCGAATTCGCCGAGTTTGTGGCCGACCATATCTTCGGTTACATAGACCGGTACGTGCTTTCTTCCGTCATGCACGGCGATGGTGTGACCCACGAAGCTCGGCAGGATGGTAGAAGCACGGGACCAGGTTTTCACTACTTTCTTTTCGTTGGCTTCATTCATGGCGTTGATTTTCTTTTCCAGAGAGAATGCCACGAAAGGCCCTTTCTTTACGGATCTGGACACTTTGACTCCTCCTTATCTTACTTGCGTCTCTTTACAATCAGCTTCGTGGATGCTTTCTTGTTGTCGCGCGTCTTCACGCCGTATGCAGGTTTGCCCCACGGAGTCACCGGACGCTTGCGGCCGACAGGAGATTTGCCTTCGCCGCCGCCGTGCGGATGGTCATTCGGGTTCATGACAACGCCGCGGTTCGCCGGACGTACGCCGAGCCAGCGGTTGCGGCCCGCCTTGCCGAGGGTAATGTTTTCATGGTCTTCGTTGCCGACGACGCCTACGGTGGCGCGGCAGCGGATGTGGACTCTTCTCAGTTCGCCGCTGGGCAGTCTCAGGAGCGCATAGTCGCCTTCCTTCGCCATAAGCTGAGCGGTTTCACCGGCTGCGCGGACCATCTGGCCGCCTTTGCCGATTTTCAGTTCCACGTTGTGTACGTTCGTGCCGAGCGGAATGTTCAGCAGCGGGAGGCAGTTGCCCGGCTTGATATCGGATTCGGGACCGCTGGTGACGACGTCGCCCACCTTCAGGCCTTTCGGCGCGAGGATGTAGCGCTTTTCGCCGTCCGCATAGTGCAGGAGCGCAATGCGGCAGGTGCGGTTCGGATCGTATTCGATCGTTGCGACCTTGGCCGGAACGTTGTCCTTCGTACGCTTGAAGTCGATGATTCTGTACTGGCGTTTATGTCCGCCGCCCTGGTGACGAACCGTCATTTTGCCGGAACCGTTGCGGCCGCCGTGGCTGTGCACGGGTGCCAGAAGGGATTTTTCCGGAGTCGTTGCCGTAATTTCTTCAAAAGTGGAAACGGTCATCTGACGGCGTCCAGGGGTATACGGTTTAAAAGATTTGTAAGCCATTTATGTTGCTTCCTCCTTACCTGTTAGACCCCTTCGAAGAATTCGATCGTTTCGCCCGGTTTCAGGGTGACGATGGCTTTCTTCCAATCGCTGCGGCGGCCCTGAAAACGTCCCATGCGTTTCAGTTTGCCTTCATAGCGCATCGTGTTTACCGCTTCGACTTTGACTTTGAAAATCTGTTCCACAGCCTGACGGATTTCGATCTTGGTGGCTGCGAGCGGTACGCGGAAGGTGTATTTCCCCTCTTCCATGAGAGCGGTGGTTTTTTCAGTGATAATCGGTTTCACGAGGATATCGCGTGCGTCCATTATGCGAGTACCTCCTCAATTTTTTCTACAGCGCTCTTGGTGATGAAGAGCTTGGTGTAATGGACGAGATCGTAGATGTTGATTCCGTCGGTGGTCATGGCCTTCACGCCGGGAATGTTGCGCGCGGAGAGGATGGTGTTCACCGCGTTGTCGCCGCCGTCGACGATGAGGGCTTTGCCTTCGGTCTTGAAAGCGTCCATCATCTTCACGACGTTCTTCGTCTTCGGAGCGTCGAAGCTGATCTGATCGAGGACGACGAGTTCGCCTGCGCGGAGTTTTTCAGAAAGAGCGGATTTCACTGCGAGACGGCGCGCCTTGCGGGGCATGGCCTTTTCGTAGCTTCTCGGGGTCGGTCCGAATACGGTGCCGCCGCCTACCCACAGCGGGGAGCGGATGGAACCGACGCGGGCGCGGCCGGTGCCTTTCTGTTTCCACGGTTTCTTGCCGCCGCCGCGGACAAGGCCTCTGGTCTTGGTGGCATGGGTGCCGAGACGTTCGTTGCTCATCTGACGCACCACTGCCTGATGAATGACAGCTTCGTTGTATTCTACGCCAAAGACGCTGTCGTTCAGTTCGATTTCGCCAACCTGTTCGCTGGCGATATTATACAGTGCTACATTCGGCATTGATGTTCCTCCCTTTCAGATCTTATTTGACAGGCTTTACGGTCGCCTGCACCATGACGAGGCTTCCCTTCGGTCCGGGAATCCCGCCTTTAACGAGCATGAGATTGCGTGCGGTATCTACTCTGACTACCTGAAGATGCTGCACGGTGACTCTCACGCCACCCATCTGCCCAGGGAGTTTTTTGCCTTTAAATACTTTGCCACCGCCGCCGGACATACGCGCGCCGAGGGAAGCGGGCTGACGATGGTTCTTGGAACCGTGGCTTTCCGGTCCACGACGGAAATTGTACTTCTTGATCGTGCCGGCAAAGCCTTTGCCTTTGCTCGTGCCGATGACGTCTACAATTTCCCCTTCAGCGAAGATATCGGCAGCCAGAGTTTGGCCCACTGTATAGGACGGGGTTTCGTCCATTCTAACTTCGCGCAGATACTTTACGGGAGCAACGCCCGCCTTTTCAAACTGGCCCTTGACCGGCTTGGTCAGGTGTTTTTCCTTGACTTCGCCATAGCCGAGCTGGATGGCATTGTATCCGTCGGATTCTACCGTTTTGACAGCAACGACTACGTTCGGAGCCGTTTCCACTACAGTGACCGGAATGAGGTCGCCGTTTTCAGCGAATACCTGAGACATTCCCAATTTCGTTCCCAAAATAGCTTTAGACATTTTCGCACCTCCTTACGCTTTTACTTCAATGCTGACGCCTGCGGGGAGTTCCAGTCTCATCAGTGCGTCGGCGGTCTTCTTGGACGGATCCAGGATATCGATCAGTCTCTTATGCGTGCGCATTTCAAACTGTTCGCGGCTGTCTTTATTGACGTGGGGGGAACGGAGAATGGTGTATACGTTCCGTTCGGTCGGAAGCGGAATCGGACCGGAGACTCTGGAGCCGGTTCTCTTCGCAGTTTCCACAATTTTCGCCGCGCTCTGATCGACAGCTTTGTGATCATAGCCCTTCAGACGAATTCTGATTTTTTCCTGTTTGGACATTACATAAACCTCCTGACGTTCATTTCCAGAATGAACTGCTCCGTGGAAATTTCCCTGCCACTGCAGGCCACCTTCCACTTCATAGTTTTTATATAAAACACAACAGAGCGGAGCAGCTTCCGGAGCCGCTCCGTACTCGTGTGTTTCAAGCTGTCTGGCGTGCTGCCAGAGAAATTATTTCGCGATCTTCGCGACGACGCCTGCGCCTACGGTGCGGCCGCCTTCACGG
>CATVYJ010000015.1 GCA_958348245.1 uncultured Veillonellaceae bacterium
TCACCCCTTCGGGGCCGGGCTCCATTCCAATGGGCGGGGAGCTGCACCAGTGCTCGACTGTTGGTTTTCAGGCGGTGCGGCGCAGACACAATACAAAATGTTTCTGCGCACTTCGCGCGGGGTCAAATGCGACGCGTGCGCGTGAGGTATGCTGGAGCGGGCCCACATCCTTCGCGTGGCTTCCCCGCATGCCCGTGGCAGTTTTGCGTCGCCGCTTCGCGTCTCCCTTGTTTGTGACGTTTGTGCGCAGGCGGTGCGGACACAGGCGGGAGATTTTCCATTTATCTCATTGAGTTGGAAGTTTTGCGTCGCACGCTTCGCGTGCGTCTCTTGTGCTATTGTCTCTCTTCATGAAGAAGCAGGCCCACATACGATGAGAAAGCTTTTCATCGCATGTGGGGCCGCATGCTTTGTTGGAGCTACATCAGCAAAGGGGAGCCGCCGAAGGCGCGACGCAAAACCGCACGGGAATACCGGTAATCGCATCGCACGCGCCCGGCGTTCGTCGCCGGGCAGTTCGTGCAGACCGCTCTTTATTTGTGCGGCCTTCTTTTCACCCGCTCCCCGGCCCCGCGCCGGGATGTCGTCCGGCCATTAGAAAAAAAGCCGGCTGCTTCTTCCCCTGTGTACTTTCCATTCTTTTCCGAAAATGAAGCCACATCAAAATGAGAAAGAAGAAAAGTACAGCACCTGCGTCCTCGCAAAGTAAAAAGAAAACAGCTCAGCACTGGTGCAGCTCCCCGCCCATTGGAACGGAGGCCGGTGCCCGAAGGGAGAAATTCTGGCTGGTGGCGTCAGCCGGAGCGCCTGTTTGAGCGAGCGTAGCGAGCGAGTTGCGCGGAGGGTAGTGACCAGCCAGAATTTCAGGCCGCAGTGACCGGGCGGCGGCCCTTTCTTGGCCGACACTCTTTCCGGGCGGCCGGAAAGAATGTCGGCGACACTGGAATCGTATTCCAAAAACGGAAATATTCGTGTGTTTCGGTCACGTACGGATAGACATTACAGGCCCGCAGAAGTGTAAGAGGAAACGTTTCCCTCACGATGTTGAGCCGCACCGTGCGGGAAAGGCGTATGCGCCGCCCCGCCGTCCCCGCGTCATTTCCTTTCGTACAAAAATAAAAGAGCGGCGGGCTTTCGAAAAGACCCGCCGCCTTTTATTTTTTCTCTTCTTCGTCGATGCGTTCAATTTTGAACACGTTGATGGTGTCCACGTCGGGACAGCAGAAGAGCGCCGTGCCCGGCTTCTGCCCCGGCTGGGGGATTTCCCCGCCGTAGCGCAGGATGTCCACGTAGGGGAACGCCACGTGCATCGCCATGGGGCAGAGCCGCCCCCGGTCCGTATCGAAATCGAAGCTGTCGCCCACGCGGTGGCCCCGGTGGCAGGGACAGGGCCCTTTCCGGTCCACCAGCGTGATGCGGATTTTCGGCCGTCTTGCCATCAGTCCAGCACCTCCATGGAAAGTTCCAGCGGAATCCCCCGCCAGGGGTCCGCGCAGTTTCTGTGCCGCGCAATGAGCGCCGCCACGCCGTCCATCGCCGCCTGCACGGCCGCTTCCAGCGGCTCTTCCCGGAGCAGCCACCCGAGGAGAATGGCGGAGAAAATGTCGCCCGTGCCGGGGAAGCGCACCGGGATGGGCGTGAAGGGACGGACAAAGTACGCGCCGCGCTGCCCGTCGTATCCGGCCACCGCGTCCGCGCCGTCCACTTTCGCCGATGTGACGACCGCCGACGCCGCGCCGAGGGCGCGCAGTTTGTCGATGAGCGCGCGCATGGCCGCCTCCGTCAGCCCTTCCGGCGCATAGGGCTCGCCTGCGAGAAGGGCCGCCTCCGTGTAGTTCGGCGAGATGCAGTCCGCTCCCGCGCAGAGCCGCCGCATGGCCGCCACGCGCGATGCCGGCACGCCGTTGTAGAGGCGGCCTTCGTCGCCCATGATGGGGTCCACGAAAAGGTACGCCCCGCGGGCTTTCGCTTCCGCGCCGTACGCCGCGGCGATGTCCGCCTGCTCGTCGGAGGCGAGGAAGCCCGCCGCCACCGCGTCGAAGGAAAAATCCAGCGCTTTCCACACGGCGATGGTCTCTTTCATGTACGCCGTCGTGTCGAGCAGCGCAAATTTCCCGTAGTCCAGCGTATTCGACACGAGCGCCGTGGGCAGCACGGACACCCCGCATCCCATGCGGGCCAATACGGGCATCATCGCCGCGAGCGCCACTTTGCCGCACCCGGGCAGATCGTTGATCAGCAGCACCTGTTTTCCCATCGCGTCCTCCTTCCGCCGCAGCCGGCGGGTTTTGTCCCATTGTACCACAGGCGGGACGCAAAAATCCCGCAGGGCTGTCCTGCGGGATGTCTTTTTTTATTTCGCGCCGCGGTTTTTCCGCGCCATGATTTCCCGGATGATTTTCTGCGCCACTTCCGAGACGGGGATGCCCCGCTTCATGCTGGCGAGCTGCATGCGGCGGTGCGCTTCTTCTTCGCTGATCTGGTAGTAGCTCATGAGGAGGCCCTTGGCGCGGTCCACGATTTTCCGCGCGGCGAGCTCCTGCTCCACTTCGTGCACGTGGCCGATCATTTCTTTCCGGTGCTGGAACTGGCCCACGGCGATTTCGATGGTGGGAAAGAGCACTTTTTCATTGACGGGCTTCATGACGTAGCCGAAGACGAAGGATTTCTTCGCCTTTTCGATCATGTCTTCGTCGCCGAAGGCGGTGAGGAGGACCACCGGGGCCCAGTTGTTGTGGGCGATCATCTGCGCCGCCTGGATGCCGTCGAGGCGGGGCATTTTTACGTCCAGAATGACCAGGTCCGGATGGAGCCGTTTCGTGAGATCGAGCGCTTCTACGCCGTCGGACCCGACGCCCACCACTTCGTGTCCTTCTTCTTCGAGCATTTCCCGGAGGTCCATGGCGGAGAGGGCTTCGTCGTCCGCGATGACGATGCGGTATGGCTGTTTCATTCTGTCACTTCCAATCTTTCGAGGGGAAACCGGATGTGCGCCGCCACCTGGTTTCCTTCATTGCCAAACTGAAATTGTCCCTTGAGTTCGATTTCCGCCAGCGTCCGCACGATCTGCAGACCCAGGTCGTATCCTTTCGCGCCGAAGCCTTCCGGCAGGAGATGCCCGTCGTTCTTCACGCAGAGGTGGAAGACGCCGTCCGCTTTTTCTTCGCTGATGGTGAGGGTCCCCGAAGGAAGGCCCTCGAAGCCGTGGTCAAGGGCATTGTGGATGAGTTCGTTCACGGCGATGGCGAGGTTCACCGCGTCTTCGGAGCCCATGAGGAGGGGCCGGCCGTCGTTTTCCAGCACGAGGCGCACTTTCGAGCCCGCGGTGAGGCTTTCCAGAGAGAGTTTGCAGAGCCGGCCGAGGAGCTGGTGCCATTCCACGTTTTCCCCGCTCTGCCGGGCGAGGATGTCGTGGATCTGGGAGATGCCGAGGATGCGGTCCACTGCGCGGCGCAGGGCCTCCCGGGCCTCTTCGTTTTTCGCGCGCCGGGCCTGCATGCGGAGGATGCCCGCGATGGTATTGAGGTTGTTTTTCACCCGGTGGTGGATTTCCTTGATGACGGAATTTTTCACGAGGAGCTGCTGCTCTTTTTCCCGGATGGCGGTGACGTCGGTGAAGACGAGGAGGGTGCGCTGCACCCGGCCCTGCACGAGGAGGGGCAGCCCCCACGCGGTGAGGGTGAGCCCTTCCGCCTGTTCTTCGCCGTACTGGGGCCGGCCGGTGGCCATGATGGACTCCACGAGGGGCAGATGGATCATGGCGCGGCCCACGAGATTTTTCGGCTCCGCCGCTTCTTTGTCGAGGACGAAGCAGAGCCCGGCGGCCATGTCGTTCGCGTAGAGGATGCGGCCCACGGAGTCGAGCACGATGAGGCCGTCCTGCAGGCGCGGCGCATGGTAGGGCTCGTCCGTGAGCGGCAGAAGGAGCGCGAGGTACGCCGTGTCGATGAGCACCTGGTGCTGCCGGGTGGAGCCCGCGATGAATCCCGCCGCGGCGAAGACCACGCCCGCATTGTCCGACAGGGGATAGGCCGTGACGGCCACCTGCCGCCCGATTTCCAGTTCCTTCCGCCCGACGATTTTCTTCCCCGTGAGAAGGACGCTCTCCGCGAGGGCCGCTTCGTCCATGAAGCATACGTCGCCTTCCTGATAATAGGCGGGGCCGCCCGCGTAGGAGGGGCACACCACGCAGAGCACCACCGCCATGTCGGGGTTTTTGCCCCGGGTGAGGATGACCACCTGCTCGCGGGAGACGTCCGCCGCGAACTGGAGCGCTTCCTGCATGTTCGCGAGGATGGAAATCTGCACGTCCGTGAGGTCGGTGGCCTCCCGGGCGAGGGCGAAGAGCTGTCCCTTATCCATGGCGCGCCGCTCCGGCGAGGAAGGGCAGCCGCGGGTCCGCGTTGAGGGTCATGGGGGCGAAATCGCCCGCCTGCGCCATGTAGTACGCCCGGCAGCCGATCATGGCGCCGTTGTCGGTGCAGAGCACGGGCGAGGGCCGGCAGAGGCGGACGCCCCGCGCTCCGCAGGCCGCTTCGAGGGCGGCGCGGAGGCCGCTGTTGGCGGCGACGCCCCCGGCGAGCGCCAGCGTGCCGAGGCCCGTCCGGTCGAGGGCGGCCATGGCTTTCGCCACGAGCACGTCCACCACGGCTTTCTGGAAGGACGCCGCCACGTCTTCCTTCACGACGGGGATTTTTTTCATTTCCGCCGTGTGGAGATAATTGATGACCGCCGACTTGAGGCCGCTGAAGGAGAAATCAAAATTGTGCTCCTTCGCCATGGCCATGGGGAAATGGACGGCGTCGGGATTGCCTTCCTTCGCGAGGCGGTCGATGTGGGGGCCGCCGGGATAGGGATAGCCCATGACGCGGGCGATCTTGTCGAAGGCTTCCCCCGCCGCGTCGTCCCGGGTCTGTCCGAGGAGCTCGAACGTATTGTAGTCCCGCACCACCACGAGCATGGTGTGGCCGCCGGAGACGACGAGGGAGAGGAAGGGCGGCTCCAGATCGGGATACTGGAGAAGATTGGCGAAGATGTGCCCTTCCATGTGGTTCACCGCCACGAGAGGCTTCCCGAGAGCCCACGCGGCCGCCTTCGCCGCAGCGACGCCCACGAGGAGCGCCCCCACGAGGCCGGGGCCCTGCGTGACGGCGATGGCGTCCATGTCCTGCCACGCGCAGCCCGCCTCGGCGAGCGCTTCCTCCGCCACGGGCAGCACGTCTTCGATGTGGTGGCGGGAGGCGATCTCCGGCACCACGCCGCCGAATTTCTTGTGGATGGGCACCTGCGAGGAAATCACGTCGGAGAGGATGCGCCGCCCGTCTTCGATGACGGCGCAGGACGTCTCGTCGCAGCTCGATTCAAAAGCCAGTATTTTCATGGATTCTCCTGTATGGGTAATGGAATGGGACGGGCCATGATGTACCCGTCTTCCTTCGGCAGATCGTACACGCCCTTCCGGAGAGCCTGCACGGCGAAGCCGTACTTCCGGTAGAGGGCCTGCGCGGCCACGTTGGACACGCGCACTTCCAGATACATGGACGCCATGCCCCGCGCTTCCGCCGCGGAAAGGCCCGCCGCGAGGAGCCGCGCCGCCAGACCCCGCCGCCGCGCTTCGGGGCGCACGGCGAGATTGACGAGCTGCGCCTCGTCCGCCACGAACCAGTAGCAGGCGTAGCCCAGGACGGCGCCGCTCTGACGGGCGCAGAGGTAGAGGCTGTGAGGCCGGGCCATGTCGGCGGCCACGGTCTCCCGCCGCCACGCGTCGGAAAAGCAGAGCGCGCCGATCTCGTAGACCGCGTCCGCGTCGGAGGCCGCCGCTTCCCCGAGCGTCACTTCGTCCCGGGATGTCTCTGTTCCCACAGCACTTCCGCCTCGCTTCTCCGGATGTAATTGGGCACGAGCGTCATGGGGTCCGCGGTCTCCCCGCGCTTCCACTTCGCCCACGCCGCCGCGGCGACGCTTCCCGCCCGGCAGCACCGGTTCTGGGGCGGCGCGAGGCGGATGCCCGCCGCGAGGAGTTTCTCCCGGTACATGTCCGCCGCTTCCCCGCAGGCGATGAGGGGGCCGCCGTGGCGCACCGCCGCCGCGATGACCTCGTCCACCGGCGCGGCCTCGGCGGGCGCTTCCTGCCACAGCGTCTCAAACGCGCCGTACAGCGCGGCGTACACGTTGCCCCGCTGGGCGTCCTCGAGAGGCAGGATAAACGCCTCCGCCCCGGCGAGATTCCACGCGAGCCCTTCGAGGGTGTCCACCGCGATGAGCGGCACCCCCCAGATGCGGGCGGTCATCTTCGCCGTGGCGAGGCCGATGCGCAGACCCGTGAAGCTCCCCGGCCCGACCGCGCAGGCCACCGCCGTGACGTCCTTCTTCTCCACGCCCGCTTCTTTCAGCACCGCGTCCATGTGGGGGATGAGCTGCTCCGAATGGGTGAGCTTCCGCTGCACCGTCCACTCCGCGACGAGCCGGTCCTCCTCCATGAGCGCGCAGGACAGCACGAGCGACGATGTATCAATGGCCAAGAGCATACTGCTGCAACTCCTTTACAAATTCCGCCGGCGCGGCGCCGCCCCAGGAAAACGTGATGCGCCGCTCCGTTTCCGACAGGACCTGAAAGACCGCCGTCACCGCTTCCGGCGGGACGACTTCCGGAAAGAGGTCGGCCCACTCGCAGACCACCACGCCGTCCGCGCTGTACTCGTCCCAGCCGATATTGTACAGCTCGTCCGCCCGGCTGAGCCGGTAAAAATCAAAATGCTTCAGCGGAAGCCGCCCGTCGTAGACGTTCATCAGGTTGAACGTGGGGCTCGTCACCGGCCCGTCCACGCCGAGCCCCGCCGCGAGGCCCTGCACGAAGTGGGTCTTGCCCGCGCCGAGGTCCCCCGTGAGCGCGAGGAAGAGACCGTCCGGCGCGCGCTCTCCCAGAAAGCGTCCGAGCGCCGCCGTCTCCGCCTCGCTCCGCGTCACCAGCGATGCGTCCGTCATGGCTTCACCGCAGACTGCTGCTTCACCGCTTCCATCTTCGCCAGGATGGCCTCCTGATCGCCCAGATAGGACACGTCGTGCACGGTGAAGTCCTCATTCAGATGGTACACCCGCGGCACCGCGGTGGGCACGTTCGTCGCGGCGATCTCTTCGTTGGATACCCCTTCGAGATACTTGATGAGCGCCCGGATGGAATTGCCGTGCGCCGCGATGAGCACCTTCTTCCCCGCGAGAATCTGCGGCTTGATGACGCTTTCAAAATAGGGGGCCACCCGGGCGACGGTGTCCTTCAGGCATTCCGTGAGGGGCAGCGCCACCCCCGCCTCCACTTCCGCGCGGTACGGCGGGAGGAAGACCGGATTGCGCGGGTCGTCCGCAGCCAGCGCCGGCGGCCGCACGTCGTAGCTCCGCCGCCAGAGCTGCACCTGCTCCGCCCCGTACTTCGCGGTGGTTTCGCTCTTGTTCAGCCCCTGCAGCGCCCCGTAGTGGCGCTCGTTCAGATGGTAATCCTTGATGACCGGGATCCACGCCAGATCGAGCGTGTCCAGCACGGTGTACGCCGTGTGGATGGCCCGCTTCAGCACCGACGTGTAGCACACGTCAAAGGTATACCCCCCTTCCTTCAGGAGCTCGCCCGCCTTCCGCGCCTCCGCGAAGCCGTTCTCCACGAGGTCCACATCCGTCCACCCGCAGAAGAGATTTTTCTGATTCCATTCACTTTCGCCATGTCTGATGACCACCAGCGTATACATGCGCGCACCTTCCTTTCCATGCCGAAGCCTGCTTTGGGAAATCGGCAGAACTCTGTATTTGAACCGTCCGGACAGACGGTTATCGGAAATGATCGTACCCCGCGCGGGGAAGCGGCGTCCGCCGCCCCGACCGCTCGAGGAAAACCGCCGGGCCGCCTTCCTCCACGCGGCCCACGACGGTGAGGGGGACGCGCTCCGCCGCCCGGCAGAGGACGTCCTCCGGGCCCGCCGCCAGGAGCGCGTAATCCTCCCCGCCGGTGAGCGCCCACCGGAGCGGGTCCTCCCCGAAGGCTTCCGCCGCGCGGCGGGTCTCCTCCGAGAGCGGCACCCGGTCCGCGTCGATGACGAGCGTCACGCCGCTCGCCTTCGCGATTTCGTTCGCTTCGCTCGCGAGGCCGTCCGTGATGTCGTCCAGGGCGTGCGCCCCCGCTTCCCGGAGAGCCCGACCCGCCTCGATGTGCGGGAGAGGCCGCTGATGGCGTTCCGTCACGGCGGGGAAATCGCCGCCCCGCCCGCGGAGCAGCGCCGCGAGGCCCGCCGCGGAGTCCCCCACCGTGCCGGTGAGCGCCAGGAGGTCGCCGGGCCGCGCCCCGCTCCGGGGCACCGCCGTCCCCGAGGGAAGGAAGCCCGTCACGGCCGCCGTGAGGATGACGCCGCCGGGCGAGCCCGTCATGTCGCCCCCGAGGAGATTCACCCGGTACTTCCGGCACAGGGCGCGCACCCCGTCGTAGCAGGCGGTGAGCCACGCCAGAGGGAGATCCTTCGGAAGCGCCGCGGAAATGACGAGCTGCGCCGGCTCCGCCCCCATGGCGGCCATATCGCTGAAATTCGCCGCGCAGAGCTTCCACCCCACGTCGCGGGGCCGCATGGTCTCCGCCGTGAAGTGCAGCCCCTCCACCATGGTGTCCGTGGAAATCACTTCGTCCGTACCGGGCGGCGTCACGTACACCGCGCCGTCGTCCCCCGCGCCGAGGCGCACCAGCTCCGGCCGGTAGATCAGGTCGCGGCACACCGCCTCGATGCAGCCGAATTCCCCCAGCGAAGAGACCGTCTCACCCAAGGATGGCGACGCCCCTTTTCCGGAGGTCCTCCAGATTCTTCTCGTGGTCCTCCTTCGACACGTACGCCAGCCCTTTCGCCAGCAGCGTCACCGTGCGGCCCGAAGCGAGGAGCGCCAGCACGGTCTCCCGCACGCAGTACTCCGAAGCGATGCCTCCCACGTACACGTGGGCCGACGCCGTGTCTCCCAGCGCGTCCCCCGCGTCGTTTGTCCCGGCAAAGCCCGAGTATTCCTCCACCTCGTCGTCCCGGCCCTTGCGGAAAATATTCGCCGGGGCAGGCCGGTTCGCCGCATCGGCCACGCGCTCTGTGAAGACCTCCGAAATCTCCGCGCCGGGCGTGCCCGCCACGCAGTGCACGGGCCAGACGCCGCCGTTTTCGGCAAAAGACCGGTTCTCCGGCCCGTGCCAGTCCGCCGTATACAGCGCGCGCACGGCGTGCCCGTTCAGAAAGTCCGCCAGATACCGCACGGCCTCCTCCCCGCCTTCGCAGGCGAGCGTGCCGTCGATGAAATCGTGCTGGCAGTCCACGAGAATCAGATCGTCCATAGATCCTCCTTATACTGGAAATTCTGTCTTTTATTGTACCAGTTTTTCCCATGGGCATACAAGAAAAACCGCGGAAAAATCCGTCCCGCGGGACCCGTTTTTTCGCAGGCCGCCGGAGAAAAAAAGAGGCGCGCCGCGCCGCCCTTTTCCCGCGCCTCCCTTGCGTCCGCCCGGATTTCCCGGTATACTGAATAAGATTATATTTTTATAAGGAGATGGATTTTTTGGACCTCATCAGCGCGCTCATCACATTCCTCAACGTGGGCTTTTTCAGCGCCATCGCCGCCCGGTTCTCCGGCGCGAACATGACCATTCTCATTCTGTGCGCCCTGCTCTACGCAGGCGCGGCTCCGCTGGAAGCGGCGGGCATCATGATGACCTACATCGTCTTCATGCGCCTCACCATGTACACCCAGCATTACCCCATCGACTACAAGAATTTCCACCTGTTCAAAGGATGGAAGCTCGCCGTGCCGCTCGTCTTCGTTGTCGTCGGCCTCTTCTTCTACCCCTTCGCGGCGCTGGCCGTCTTCCTGGCCTTCTTCATTTCCGAGCTCCTCTACCGGATCTACGCGGACACGCCCCGGGACCGGCGCATGTCCGGAAAAACCCTCGCGGGATACGCCGCCGCCGCTGCGGTGATCACCACGAGCTCCTTTGCCCTCATCCAGTTCATCCCCGAGACCTGGTACTACGCCGCCGCCGGCACGGCGATTTTCCTCCTGTGCGCCTTCTTCTGGTGGGTCGGCCAGAACCGCCGCCGCCTCGCGGACAAATGGGACGCGGTCATCCTCGCCTCCTTCGTCCCGGCGGGCCTCTTCGGCTTCGACATGTCCGACTGGATCGAAGACATGCGCCGCACCACGGCGTGCTCCCGCCTGGCGTACAATCTGCCCTTCATCGTGCTGCCCGCGTTCTTCGTAGCCTTCGTCGCGGCGAACGTCTTCTTCGGCATCTTCTCCTTCTCCGGCCTCATCCTCACCTTCTTCTCCGCGCTGGCCATCCGCCTCTTCGGCTACTACCAGATGTCCGGCCGGGGCCGGACGAACCTCGTGGCCGTCGCCGTGACGGTGCTCGCCGCGGTGTGCCTCTTCCTCACCGCCCCGGAACCGTCGAACATCACTCACGCCATCGACGTATTCCTTCCGGCGCAGCCCATCGCGAATGTGTTCGACCTCTTCTGAGCAGTAAAAAAGAACGGATGACCCCGTTCTTTTTTTTGCGCCCGTTTTTTTCCGACAGAAATCCCCCGGCCTTCCGCCGGGGGATTTCGTTTACGACGCCTGCGTGCATTCCATGCGCCCGAGCGCGCTCTTGATGGACTTCATCGTGTCGAGCGTCTTCGTCTCCACGAGGAAGCGGTGCAGATTGTCTTTCAGATTGGACAGCACGGTGGTTCGCTTCTGCCGCAGGTCCGTGAGGAAGCGGTCCGCGTCGCTCCGGCTGCCGATGTGCATATCCAGCCGCAGATACCCGTAGAACCCGTGCTCCACGCTGAGATTCAGCACCACCCCGCCCAGATCCACGATGGTGTAGAGCTCCTCCTGCAGCTGGTCGATGTCGAGATGGCTCGGCAGCAGCTCCTTCACCATGGTCTGCCGGGGCCTTGCGATGCGGTAGCCCCGCGGCGACGACAGCACCGCCTTGCCGAGCATGCGCAGATGCGCGATGTCCCCTACGATGACCTGCCGCGTCACCTGGCATTCCAGCGCCAGGTCCACGCCTTTTACCGGCCCGTCCGCCGATTCCAGCCGCTTCTGGATATACTGGATCCGCTGCTCCCGATCCATACCGCACCCTTCCTTTTCTGTTAACTATTCACGAAGCATGGCACATGTCATGCCAGAATTTTGGGGAATTTATAATTTTATGTAGAAAATAAACTGAAATCTTTATAATTTCTCTATGTAAAAATTATACATCATTTACTTTGTTCCTTTCAACAGGGATTTATCACTCTTTAGAAAAAATTTAGGCAAAAGAAAAAAGCCCGCTTCCCAAAGGAAGGGGCTTGTTCCCCGCTCACGCGCCGAAGAGATCCAGCAGCTGGGCGAGCGATTTTTTGCCGAAGTGCACGTCCTCGCCGTTCACGATGAGGCAGGGCACGCTCATGATATGGTATTTGTCCTTCATCGCCGGATAGTACTGGAAATCATATACATCCACGGTGACGTTCGGATTCGCCGCGGCGATGCGCTCCGCCGCCGCCACGAGGTCCGGGCACATGGTGCACGACAGCGACACGGCGATCTGGAGATGGATGGGCCGGTCGATGGCCGCAATGCGCCGGGCGTTCTCCGCGCCCACATCCTGGCCCGGGCCCGCCGCGTTGTACATGGCGAGCACGAAGGAATTGAACTCGTGGCCGCCGGGCACACCGTGGAAGCGCAGGCCCAGATCCGTCCCGTCCGCGGCGAGGATCGCGATGGTGTGCTTGTCCTCTTCGCCCGACGCGGGCACAAACTCCGCGGAAATTTTATCCGAGAGCGACGCCAGCTCCGTCACGAGCTTCCGGTCCTCCGCAGACGCGCGACTGCCGTCCTCGTACAGGCGGAGCACGATGGCCCGCTCGAACCGCGCCAGTACCGGCGCGAGCGCCTGCCGGAGCGCATCGTCGAGGAAAGCCCCCGCTTCCGCTTTCGGCGCGGCCGGCGTCTCCGCCTTCGGCGCTTCCTTCTTCACAAACTCCCGGGCGAGGCCGAGCTTCCTGTACTGCCCGCCGAGATACTTCTCCAGCGACGTCGCCGCGATGGCCCCGTCCGATACGGCGGTCACCACCTGCCGGAGATTCTTCACGCAGATATCCCCCGCGGCGTATACGCCGTCGATATTCGTCTTCTGGTCACGGTCCGTCACGATGTAGCCCTGCGGATTCAGCTCCACCTTATCCTTGACGAGACCGTTCTCCGGAGCGTAGCCCGCGAAGACAAAGACGCCGAAATTGTCGCCCTCGGGCGCGCGGTACGTCGTCTCTTCGCCGGTCTTCCGGTCGCGCACCGTCACGGCCCGCACGGCGCTGTCCCCTTCGACCCGGGCCACTTCCGTGTGGTAGTGGATCTCGATCTTCGGATGAGACTTCACTTCCTCCACCACCGGCGCGTGGATGGAAAAATCCTCCCCGCGGACGAGCATGACGACCTTTTTGCCGTAGCGCGTGAGGAAGAGACCCTCCTCCACCGCCGCGAAGCCACCGCCCACGACGAAAATCGTCTTATCCGTGAAAAATTCGCCGTCGCAGGTCGCGCAGTACGCCACGCCGTGCCCGCGGAACGTCTCCTCGCCCGCGAAGCCCGCCAGACGGGGATGCGCCCCCGCCGCATACACCAGCCCCAGGCCGCGGATATCGCCGCAGTCCGTGTGGACCACCTTGTAATCGCCGTCCAGGTCGAGACCCGTCACTTCCGCAATTTTGAACTCCGCACCGAAATTTTCCGCCTGCCGGTGCATCGCTTCCGTCAATTGTACGCCGTCCGTCTTCGGGATGCCCGGATAATTCACCACCTCGTTCGTGATGGTGATCTGGCCGCCGATCTTCTCCTTCTCCACGACCAGCACCCGGAACTGCGCCCTCGACAGATAAATAGCGGCGGACAGCCCCGCAGGACCTCCGCCGACTATTACGGCATCATAGAAATCTCTCATGATGCCCTCCGATTCTTACAGCTTGCCCACCAGGTCGAAAGACGGCTTCAGGGTCTCTTCGCCGGGATGCCACTTCGCCGGGCAGACTTCGTCGCCGTGTTCATACACGAACTGCGCCGCCTGCACCTTGCGGAAGAGCTCGTCCGCATTGCGGCCGATGTTGCCCGCGCTCACTTCGTAGAGCACCACTTTGCCTTCCGGATTGATGACGAACGTGCCGCGCTCCGTCTGGCCCGCTTCTTCGATGTATACGTCGAGATCCTTGGACAGCACGCCCGTGGGATCGCCGATCATGGGATATTCCACCTTGCTGATGCGGTCGGACGATTCATGCCATGCCTTATGGACGAAATGGGTGTCGCAGGACACGGAATAAATCTCGCAGCCGATCTTCTTGAAGTCCGCGTATTTTTCCTGCAGGTCCGCCAGCTCGGTCGGGCATACGAAGGTGAAATCCGCCGGATAGAAGAAGAGCACGCTCCACTGGCCCTTCAGGTTTTCCTGGGTCACTTCGATGAATTCCCCGTTCTGATACGCCTGGACTTTGAAATCGGTGATCTGCTTGCCGTTGAGAGACATAATGCGTTCCTCCTTTTTTACACAGCGCTCGCTGTAAATCGATAAATATGAATTTCTCTATGTCTGTAGTGTATCAGATACATCGAAGCCCGTCAATAGACAAATTTCGATGATGTTAAAAATTTTTTGAAGAAATCCGGGGAAGAAGCTCTTTGCTTACGCCGCGCAACCATAGAAGCGAACGCATATAATCTGTCCGTACGTGTCCGAAACATACGAATCATTCCGTTTTTGGAATACGATTCCAGCGTCGCTTCATTTT
>CATVYJ010000016.1 GCA_958348245.1 uncultured Veillonellaceae bacterium
CGCCGAAAGTACTCGGCCGGAAGCGGCCCGGGAGGATAGGAAGCTGCTGATAAAGGGGAGAAGGACATTCAGAAATGGATGTCCTTTTTCATTTGCCAGAGAGAGGGAAGATTCCGGCGGACGAAAACGGCGGGAGGAACAAGCTGCTGATAAAGAGGAAAAGCCATTCAGAGATGGATGTCCTTTTTCATTTGCCAGAGAGAGGGGAAGGTTCCGGCGGCCGGAAACGGCGGGAGGAACAAGCTGCTGATAAAGAGAGGAATAATTTATTTCTTATGAGGCGTTCCGTGCGCACGGGGGTTAACGGGTACATTCTTTTCCTTTATCCTTGCCATATAAAAAGGCAATAGAGTCTTTCTTTTTTTCTGTATTGGGGCTATCATGGGCATAGTTTCATCAAATATTTCTGCATCCGCAGACACAGGAGGTATGTTGTATGCCCGTTTCTGAAATTCGAATCAGCCTGTCCGCGCTCCGTCACAATCTGCGCGTCATTCGTCAGCATCTGCCGAAAGAAGTCAATGCGCTGGCCGTGGTGAAGGCAAACGCGTATGGGCACGGCGCGGTGGAAACGCTGCGCATTGCTCTGGAGGAAGGATACGTCGCCGCGGCGGTGGCGCGCGTGGAGGAAGGGAAGGAGCTGCGCGACGCGGGATTTACCTGTCCGATTTACGTGCTCGGCCTGCCCCTCGCGGAAGATATGCCCACCGCGGTGAATGAAAATCTCATCGTGCCCGTGGACGATACGGTGGATCTCGACGCTTACGAAGCGGTCGCCGGCGCGGCGGACAAGGTGATGGACGTATGGATCGCCGTAGATACGGGAATGAACCGCATCGGCGTGCATCCGGCAGACGTGCCCGCGCTCTGGGAAAAGCTGGAAAGCCTGCCTCATCTCCATATCCGCGGCGCGTTCACCCATATGGCCACGGCAGACCACAAGGAGAAGGACGCGGCGCTCGCGCAGCTCGATCGCTTTGACGAAGCGCTGTCTCACATGAAAATCACGGAAGATTTCGTCGTTTCTTCCGCCAACAGCGCGGGCGTCATCGACATTCCGCGGAGCTGGCACAATCTGGCCCGTCCGGGCATCATTCTGTACGGACCGCAGCCGTCCGACGTGATGACGCATACGCTGCCTCTCCAGTATGCCATGTCTCTCGTGTCGCATGTGACGCACGTGCAGACCCTGCACAAAGGGGAAGCCATTGGCTACGGCGGCACCTATGTGGCGGACCGCGATATGAAGACCGCCACCATCCCGATCGGTTACGCCGATGGCTATCACCGGGCGCTTTCCAATAAAGGCTGCGTCCTCATCGGCGGCAAACGCTGCCCCATCGTAGGCCGCATCTGCATGGATCAATTCATGGTGGCCTGCGGCGACGACGTGCAGCCCGGCGACGAAGCGGTACTCATCGGCAGACAGGGCGGGGAAGAAATCACCATCGACGAAGTCTCCGCCACGGCGGGCACCATCCCGCACGAAATCCTCTGCGATCTGAAGCGCGTGCCGAAGGTCTGGGTGGAAGAATAATCAGATCGGGAAAGCCGGTTCTCTCAAAAAGGGACCGGCTTTTTTGACGCCTGTTTGCGCTTGAAGGGCGGATTGTTTTTGAGATGAGCGGCGGTGCAGAGGCAGACTGGGAAGCGAAAGCAGAGCCGGCCGGCGGAAACGTAGATCCCTGGTATTGCCTGCAAATGACAGCGCTTGGGCACAGGAAGATGCGATACAATAAAAGTAGAAATACCCATACACAGCAGGGAGGGAACGGCATGGAGGAAGAGCATTATATCGCGCATATTTCTGAAGACGGACGCAGGCAGACGGTAGCGGATCACCTGAAACGGACCGCCGAACTGGCGGAGGAATTTGGGAAGGCCGCAGGCATGGGCGAGACCGCGCGTGAGGTCGGCCAATTTCACGATGTGGGGAAATATCAGGACGCTTTTCAGAAGTATATCCGCGGACAGTACCCTGGCCGGGTGGATCACTCCACGCCGGGCGCGGTGCTTCTCATGAAGCGGGCCCGCAGCTGGGGACTGGCGGGGGCGCTGTGCGTTGCAGGGCACCATGCGGGGCTTCCCGATGTGGGAACTCATATGGACGCTCCGGGGAGCGCTGCGTTATTGGGCCGCTTGAAGAAGGGGCTGGAGAATACAGGCGTACTTGAAACCTGTGAAGCACATCTTCCCCCTTCGCCGCCTGCGCCTTTCCCGCTGCTGGAAAAAACGGGGAACGACGCGATGGAAGAAATGCTTGTGACGCGCATGCTCTTTTCCTGTCTGGTCGATGCGGATTTTCTGGATACGGAACGCTTCATGGCAAACGGAGCAGTGGAAAGAGGAACGTTTGCCTCCATTTCAGAGCTGCATGACCGGTTCTTTATCGAACTGGAAAGGCAGGGATATTTCTCGCCAAAGAACCGCATAAATGAAAAACGGTGCGAGATTCTGCGGCGCTGCATAGAGGCGGGCAAAGGGCCGGAGGGACTGTATTCGCTCACGGTGCCCACCGGCGGAGGAAAGACGGTATCTTCTCTGGCCTTCGCACTGACGCAGGCCGTACGCAGGCGGAAACGGCGTATCATTTACGTCATTCCCTATCTGTCCATCATTGAACAGACTGCCGACGTATTCCGGGCTTTCCTGGGAGAGGACAATGTGCTGGAATGCCACAGCAATGTGGACTATGACGACAGGGATGAAACGGCCGCGGCAAAGAAGAAACTGGCATCGGAAAACTGGGATGCTCCGGTGATACTCACCACCAGCGAGCAGTTCTGGGAGTCGCTGTACAGCAACCGCACGTCCCGGTGCCGCAAATTGCACAATATCGCGCAGAGCGTGATCCTTTTTGACGAGGCGCAGATGCTGCCGCGGGATTTCCTGCGTCCCTGTCTGAAAGCCCTCGACGGACTGGCCACGGATTTCGGATGCTCTGCGGTCCTGTGCAGCGCCACGCAGCCGCATCTGGAGCAGCTGCACGCCCTGTCCCGGCCCGTGATGGAAATTATGGAGCACATTCCGGAGCTGTATGAATTTTTCCGCCGCGTGCGGTATGTGGATGAGGGGCTTCTGGAGTATGACGCGGTGGCGGAGGCTATGATGGAGCTGCCTCAGGCGCTGTGCATCGCCTCCACAAAAGCGGAGGCGCGGGAAATCGCAGACCGGCTGGAAGGGGATGGCGTTTTTTATCTGTCCACCAATCTCTGTTCGGCGCACCGCCGTGCGCAGATCCTCGCCATGAAAGACCGTCTTGTACATGGGCTTCCCTGTCATGTGGCGGCGACGAGCGTCATTTCCGTGGGCGTAGACATTGACTTCCCCGCAGTCTATCTGGAAAAAACCGGCGCGGACAGCCTGATTCAGGGAGCCGGCCGGTGCAATCGGGAGGGGAAGCGGCCCCTCGGGGAAAGCATTGCGCATCTCTTTGAGACAGAAAAAAGCAGGAAGAGCCGCTTCATGAAAACGGAGCGGGAGCTCGCGGAGAAAGTGATCGCCCGCTGGGGAGATATTTCGCTGCCGGAAGCGATCCGTTACTATTTTGACGAATTGTACGGACTGGCCGATTATGGGGAACACAGCGCGCTGGATAAAAGAGATATCCGGAAACTGGCGGAAAAGCGGGCCTACCGGGAAATCGGACGGGTCTTCCACATTATAGAGGACCAGACAAAGCCCGTGCTGATTCCGTGGAATGAAGAGGCGCAGGGAATCATCCGTCAGCTGCAGATGGGCGTGCGCACGCGTCAGCTCCTCCGTCGGGCGGCGCAGTACATGGTGAATGTATCGGATCGGGCTTATGGGAAAGAACGCCCCTCTGATTTTGCTTCATTGATCCATAACAATCAGGCGGAACTGCTGCCGGGTGATGCGGAAATGGCGGTGCTGACGGATTCGACTTTGTACGATGCGGTCTTTGGCCTGACCATCTCCCATGAAGAGGGGCTGGGGATCGAGTGGTAATGGTATGGCAAAGGAAAAGAGACAGATTTCTCTGTCCCTTTTCCCTTGCGAATACTCAAAAACGAAAATATTTCAATCCTCATCTCTTGATGACATGGTTATCATAGCAAAAATGGAGGGATGCGGCAATTGACCATTGACTTTCGCTGCGTACTGTTTTATGATTACGTGTAGAGAGAAATTTACTCTAAAACAAAAATGAAATATGAAAGGAGAAGAGATGAGCTACGGAATCCGAATCGAATGCTGGGGCGACTACGCCTGCTTTACGCGCCCGGACCTTAAAGTAGAACGTGTGTCCTATGACGTCATGACGCCGTCGGCAGCGAGAGGACTGATAGAAGCGATCTATTGGCATCCAGGCCTTCGATACATCATAGATGAAATCGCGGTCATGAATCCTGTCCGGATGACCAATGTACGCCGTAATGAAGTGAAATCCAAACTGTCCGCGCAGAAAACGCTCGCCTGCGGCAGAGACGGGCAGCCGGTCTGGCTCTGGACGAAAGGCGATATCCAGCAGCGGGCGGCGGAAATCCTGAAAGATGTGCGGTATTGCATTACCGTTCATTTCGAAATGACGGATCAAGCCAGTCCCGGAGACAATCCGGGGAAATTCAAGGATATTCTCTGCCGCCGCGCACGGAAGGGACAGTGTTTTCATCAGCCGTATTTCGGGTGCAGGGAATTTCCCGCCCGGTTTCGACTGGTAGAGGATGGAGAGCGCATCACGCCCTGCGACATTACGCAGGAGCTGGGATTCATGCTTTATGACATGGATTACAGCGATCCGGCGCATATCCGGCCGCAGTTTTTCCGGGCCCGGCTGGTGCATGGTCTGATGGATCTCCGGAATTGTGAGGTGTACCAATGATTTTACAGGCATTGGCTGCCTTGTACGGCGAACTCTGCCGGCAGGGAAAGGTCGCGGCGGAAGGCTGGAGCCCCGCCAAAGTGACGCACCGCATCGATATCGATGAAGAAGGCCGGCTGGTGGGCATCCTGTCTCTCCGGGACAGGGTGACGAGAGGGAAAAAGGAAGTGGACGTGCCGAAAGTGGTGCTGGTGCCGGAGCAGGTTAAGCGCTCTTCCGGTATTAAGCCGAATTTTCTCTGCGACGGACCGGGCTATTTCTTCGGTATAGATGAGGCAAAGCCGAAACGGGCGGCGGCATGTTTTGAAGCGGCGAAACAGCTCCATCATGCCGTGCTGGATGGCTGCAGTTCTCCGGCGGCGGCCGCGGTGCTTCGTTTCTTTGATACGTGGAAGCCGGAAGAAGCGGCTGACCATCCTGTAATAGTACGGCATGGAGAGGAGTTGCTGGATGGAGGGAACTGCCTGTTCTGGGTAAACGATGCGGACGTGCTGGCAGACGAAGCGGTGCGCGGCGCCTGGGACGCCTGGCAGGAAGCGGGAGGAGCCGATGACTCCCCTGTGGGAACCTGTCTCGTCACAGGACGGGCGAATCAGAAGATCACGCTTCTTCATCCACCCATCAAGGGCGTGCCGGGAGCGCAGTCCTCCGGGGCATCGCTCGTCTCTTTCAATGGAGATGCGTTCTGCTCCTATGGCCATGACGGGGAGCAGGGGGAAAATGCGCCGGTCAGCAAACCGGCGGCTTTCGCTTATGGCACGGCGTTGAATTTCCTGCTGGCGGACCGGGAGCATACCACACGTATGGGAGATACTACGGTGGTCTACTGGTCTGAACATGCGGAGAACATCACGCAGGATATTTTTGCCCAGCTGATGGGCGATTCCGGAAAAATTTCCGACGAGGCGCTTCATGCCGTCATGGAAGCCATGGCGCAGGGGCAGCCGGCGGATATGCAGGGGGTGCGCATCAATCCGGAAGAACCTTTTTATATTCTCGGACTCGCGCCCAATGCAGCCCGCCTGTCCGTACGGTTCTTTCTGAGAAATACCTTCGGCCAGGTCATGCGGAATCTGGCCGCACATCAGGACCGGATGCGCATGGACTGCCGGCCTCCGTGGGAGAAAGCAATCATTCCGCTGTGGCGGACGCTTCGGGCGACGGCCAATCCCAATTCCAGAGATAACGCCGCGTCTCCGCTTCTGGCGGGCAGCCTCATGCGGGCGGTCTTTTCAGACAGTCCATATCCGGAAGCAGTCTATCAGAATATCCTTCTCCGCATTTTTGCGGATCATGACGCGGAGGCGGACGGGATCCGCGGACGCAGTGAAAAAATCGGCTATGTTAGGGCGGCTTTGATCAAAGCGTACCTCTTGAAAAACAGAAACCAGAGATGGGAGGGATCAATTCGTATGATTGTCAATGAAGAATGCAGGGAAATTTCCTATGTGCTGGGACGGCTCTTTTCTGTGCTGGAAAATCTGCAGATGCAGGCCAATCCGGGCATCAACGCCACGATCAAGGACCGGTATTTCAATTCCGCCTGCGCCACGCCGGCCTCCGTATTCCCCGTGCTGCTGAAACTGGCAAACGCGCATCTGGATAAAGTGAAGAATGACGAAAAGATCAGTATTTATTTCCGGAAGAAAATAGGCAGCCTGATGGCGAAAATCACCATGCCCGATGAAGGAACGCCGCTGCCGAAGCGGCTGTCGCTGGAAGAACAGGGCGCATTTGTCCTCGGCTATTATCAGGAAACGCAGGACCGCTATGCAGGGAAAAAGGAGGAACACTGAAATGGCAGACAGCATTCATAACCGGTATGATTTCGTGGTGCTTTTTGATGTGGAAAACGGCAATCCCAACGGGGATCCCGATGCGGGCAACATGCCCCGGGTCGATCCGGAAACGGGGCTTGGCCTCGTGACTGACGTGTGCCTCAAGCGGAAAATCCGCAATTATGTAGAAGCGGCCAAAGAAAATGCGCCGGGGTATCAGATTTATATCCGTGAAAATGTGCCGCTCGAACAGAGCGACCGGAAAGCGTTGGAATATATCGGCGCGGACGACATCAAAACGCTCAAGAAAAAGGATCCCGGCGCCGATGAAAAAATCCGGAATTTCATGTGCGCCAACTTTTATGATATCCGTACCTTCGGCGCGGTCATGACGACCTTTGTCAAAGGCGCGCTGAATTGCGGACAGGTGCGCGGTCCCGTGCAGATCGGGTTTGCCCGGAGCATTGACCCCATCGTCCCGCAGGAAGTGACCATTACCCGTGTGGCGATCACGACCGAAGCGGATGCGCAGAAGAAAAATACGGAGATGGGGAGGAAATACATTGTACCGTATGCACTGTACCGGGCAGAGGGCTACGTATCCGCCAATCTGGCGCGGAAAGTGACGGGATTCTCTGAAGAAGATCTGGAACTTCTCTGGCAGGCGATCATCAATATGTTTGAAAACGACCGTTCCGCTGCGAGAGGCAATATGGCCGTGCGGGAGCTGATTGTCTTCCGTCATGACAGCGAGCTGGGCTGTGCGCCGGCCTACAAACTGTTTGAGCGGGTGCACGTACGCCGGAAAGGCGGAGAAAAAGTGCCGCGCGCCTACAGCGACTACGAAGTGACGGTCGATACGGAACAGCTGCCGGCGGGCGTCACCTGCGAACGGAAAGTATGAGCTATGCAGAAGACGAGTACCTGATGATTTCCGGCATTCAGCACTTCGTTTTCTGCCGGAGACAATGGGCGCTCATTCATCTCGAACAGCAGTGGGAAGAAAACCGGCTCACTGCGGAAGGGCAGGCCGTGCACCGCCGGGCGCATGACGCGGATTTTCTGGAAAAACGGCCGGGCCTTCTCGTCGTGCGGGGGCTCCGCGTCGCTTCGGCCGCTCTGGGTGTGTCCGGGCAGTGCGACGTGGTGGAATTCCGGCAGACAGAGGGCGGCGCCGTCCTGCACGGGCACCGCGGTACCTGGTCCGTATGCCCCGTGGAGTACAAACGGGGCAGGGACAAGGAAGACGATTCGGATATTCTGCAGCTCTGCTGTGAAGCCATGTGCCTGGAAGAAATGCTGGCCTGTGAAATCCCTGCGGGCTGTCTCTTCTATCATGAGCTGCGCCGGCGGCGCACCGTGGAATTGACGGAGGAACTCCGGGTAGCGGTAAAACGTACAGTGGAGGAAATGCATCAGTGCTTTCGCCGCGGCGCTACGCCGAAAGTCAGGCCGGAGAAGAAATGCCGCTCCTGCTCGCTGCGGGATCTGTGTCTGCCGAAACTCTGCGGCAGCCTGTCTGCCCGGGCGTATCTGGAACAGGCGCTGGGGGCATCGTCATGAGAAAACTGCTGAACACCCTTTTTGTGTCCTCTGAAGATATCTATCTGTCGCTGGACAATGAGAATGTAGCCGCCTGGCGCGGCGATACGCTCGTGCAGAAAATGCCGCTCATCAATCTGGAAAACATTTTCTACTTTGGATACCGGGGCGCCAGTCCGGCGCTGCTGGGGGCCTGCGTAAGACGGAATATCGGATTCTGTTTCCTTACGCCCAATGGACAGTTTCTGGCGAGAGCCAGCGGCATTACGCGGGGAAGCGTCCTGCTGCACAAGGAACAGTACCGGATATCCGATGACGAGACCGAAAGCTGCCGTATGGCATCCGCCATGATTTCCGCCAAAATCCTCAATGCCCGCGCCGTGCTGATGCGCGCCGCAAGAGATCATCCGCTCTCCGTAGATCAGGCGCTGTTTCAGGACTACACAGCTGAGCTGATGTGGGCGGCTCGGGCCGCTCATCAGGCGGATACACTGGAAGCGCTGAGAGGCATCGAAGGCAATGCGGCACAGATGTATTTCTCCCTGTTCGACAGCCTGATTCTCGCGGATAAATCGTCCTTCTTCTTCCATCGCCGGTCCAAAAGGCCGCCGCTCGACCGGGTGAATGCGCTCCTGTCCTTCACATATACCCTGCTTGCGCATGACTGCGCCTCCGCGCTGGAGGCGGCGGGGCTTGACGCTTCCGCCGGCTTTCTGCATCGGGATCGGCCGGGGAGGGCGTCTCTCGCGCTGGATCTCATGGAAGAACTGCGAAGCATCTATGCGGATCGCTTTGTACTGACGCTTATCAACAACCGCGTCATCCGCCGCGGAGATTTTCAACAGATGGAAGACGGCGCCGTCTGGCTGAATGAGACGGGGCGTAAGAATCTGCTGAGGCAATGGCAGGAAAGGAAACGGGAAGGCATTACCCATCCCTTTCTGAAAGAAAAAATTCCCTGGGGACTCATTCCTTATGTGCAGGCGCTGCTGCTGGGGCGATGCCTGCGCGGAGACCTGGACGGTTATCCGCCCTTTTTATGGAAGTGATGACAAATGATGGTTCTTGTGACATACGATGTCAATACGACGACCGCCGAAGGACGCCGCCGGCTGCGGCAGGTCGCCCGATGCTGCACAGCCCACGGCCAGCGCGTGCAGAACTCGGTCTTCGAATGTTCTCTGGATGAAGCGCAGTTTGTTCAGATGAAAACGCAGCTGGCCGAAATCATGGATGCCGGCAAGGACAGCCTGCGCTTTTACAATCTGGGAAACAGATACCGGAGCAGAGTTCTCCATCTGGGAACCAGAACTGTCTGCGATCCTAACGACACGCTGATTCTGTAGCGCGAAGCGGAAGCGCACAAACAGAAAAATCGGGCCGAAGCCCGATACAAAGACGGTCCTTTTCCCGGTTCGCGGAAAAAGGACTGACACCTGCGGTAAATACAGCATCTTTTTACCGCGCAGTCGCACCCCTCGCGGGGTGCGTGAGTTGAAATT
>CATVYJ010000017.1 GCA_958348245.1 uncultured Veillonellaceae bacterium
CAGGTCTTCGAGGGTGCCGCCCTTTGCGATGAGCGCGGCGATGACGTCCACGCGCCGGTCGGGCGCGCCCTGTCCGACGGCCTGCGCGCCGAGGAGCCGCCCCGTGGGCGCTTCGAAGTGCACTTTCAGATGGAGGGGCGATGCGCCGGGCATGAGGCTCACCCGGTCGAAGGGGATGACGTAGGCGAAATCGTGGGGAATGCGGTGCGCTTCGATGTCTTTTTCGTTCAGGCCGGTGGCGGCGGCGCGGAGGGTGAAGAGTTCGAGGCCGAAGCTGCCCAGGTACCCCCGGTTCGCGTGAGGCGCGCCGCAGAGGGCGTCCGCCGCGCGGCGCGCTTCTTTCTGCGCGGGGAAGGCCAGCGCGAGGCGGCCCCGGCGGCCCTGCAGGGGGAGCATGACTTCCGCCGCGTCGCCCACGGCGTAGATGGAGGGGTCGGAGGTGCGGCCGTCCGCGTCGACGGCGATGGCGCCGCTCTCTCCGATGGCGAGGCCCGCGTCCCGGGCGAGCGCCGTGCGGGGGCGTACGCCGATGGCCATGACGATCAGATCGGCGGGCACGCGCCGCCCCGAAGCGAGGCGCACCGCGCCCTCTTCCACGGCGGCGAGGCCGTCTCCGAGGACGAGGCGCACTCCGTGGTCGAGGAGGTCCTTTTCGAGGATCTGCGCCATGTCGCGGTCGAAGGGGGCGAGAATCTGGTCCGCCGCTTCCACGAGGGTCACGTCGAGGGAGGCCGCGAGATTGACCGCCGCCTCCACGCCGATGAAGCCGCCTCCGATGACCGCCGCGGCGCGCGCGCCGTGCGATGCCGCTCGCTCCCGGATGGCGGCGGCGTCTTCCACGTCTTTCAGTGTGAAGACGTTCGGCCCGTCCGCGCCGGGTACGGGCGGGATGATCGGGGCCGCGCCGGGGGAGAGAATGAGCGCGTCGTACGGTTCTTCGTAAACGCGGCCCGACGCTTCGCGCACGCGCACGGCCTTTTTCTCCCGGAGGAGGGCCGTCACTTCCGAGCGGGTGCGCACGTCGATGCGGTGCTGCGCCCGGAAGCGCTCCGGCGTCATGAGAAGGAGCGAAGACAGGTCGGGCACCGCGCCGGAGAGGGCGTACGGGAGCGCGCAGCTCGAGTAGGAAATGTGCGGGCCCTGTTCGAAGAGAACGATGTCTGCTGTTTCGTCGAGACGGCGGAGACGGGCCGCGGCGGACGCGCCGCCGGCCACGCCGCCCACGATGACGAATTTCCGTGCCATGGCGCGCCTCAGTCCCGGAGCGCCATGTCCACGGCGATGCGCGCGCAGGTCATGATGATTTTCTTGCAGTTGCGCTTGCGCTCCTTCGAATCGAAGTCCCGGTAGGGGAGGCACAGGTCGCGGCACTCCATGGTGCCGAGCGCGGCCGTGACGGCGCGCACGTATTCCTCATGGCGGGGATAGATGCCCGTCTCCGGATGATGCAGCTCTTCGATGCGCTCTTCCATGGTGGGCTTCGCGTACGGGTCGGGCCGGCCGTGGCGGGAGGCGATGACCAGCATGCCCGCGTTCACCGCGCCGCAGAGGTGGCCCGTCGCGCCCATGCCCGCGCCCATGCCGGACACGAGCCCCACGATCTCCGGCGGATAGTCCGTGAGCCCCAGATCGAGCCACGCCTTGAGCACGCATTCCGCGCAGTTCAGCCCGCGGCGGAAGTGTTCGCCCGCGTTGGCCGCGGCCTGCTCCGCGAGCGCCGTCCGCTCTTCGTCCGTGTAGTGTTTTTTCTCCATGATGGCACCTTCTTTCTGAAAAAAACAATGCCTTTATCTGTATTATAAAAGAAGGGAACGCACGAAAAAAGAGCCCCCGAAGGAGCTCTTTCGCGGGGGCGGTCTCTGCTCAGGCCGCCCGGTCTTCGCTGTGTATGTGGAGAAACAATGAAAAAGGAAATCGAACAGGAAAGGGACCGGATGTATCCTTACGTTTACAGAATAGCGCTCCTTGACAGAATTGTCAAGCTGTCAAACGATAGAAAATTGACATACTGCCTTCCCGCCATGACTTTGCCTTGACGGGCCGGGGGGCCTTTCCTATAATAGA
The DNA here is from genome assembly GCA_958348245.1 of uncultured Veillonellaceae bacterium. Classification (GTDB taxonomy): domain Bacteria; phylum Bacillota; class Negativicutes; order Veillonellales; family Dialisteraceae; genus UBA1822. Next base: position 2,065 of record CATVYJ010000017.1, read on the forward strand.
AATCGCGGGCGAACGTGGCGGAACGGCAGACGCGCCAGATTTAGGCTCTGGTACTGAAAAGTGTGGGGGTTCAAGTCCCCCCGTTCGCACCAAATTTCATACAGGCCGAAGACGGCGGACTTCCTTCCTTTTCAGGGAGGGGCCGCCGTTTTTTGCGCGTTTTTACCGGTCCGTGAAGAGAGGCACGGCGGCAAACATCCGGGCGAGGCGCTCCGCTGCAAAGGGGAGGTACTCCGCGATGGTGAAGCCCGCGATGGGGGCGCTTGACGCGATGACGCCGAGGAAGGCGGAAAGCTCGTCCAGGGTCATGCGCCCGCCGCCGCTGCCGTCGCCGGTGAGGGCGGGGTTGGCGAAGTACGTGTCGTGGAAGAAGGCCGGGTCGAGCACGTCCACGTCGAGATGGACGAAGACCTGCGGGAAGCGGGACGCGAAGGCGCGGACGGCATCGGCGCTCACGAAGCGCTCCGTCTGCACCGTGCAGGCAGCGCCCTTTTCGTCGAGGAACGCCTTCTGGTAGTCGTGAAGGCCCTGCAGGCCGACGTAGAGCAGGCGGTCCGGCGCGAAGGGCGGATGCTGCCGCAGCGCTTCGAGGGCGGGTTCGCCGCCGCCGAGGAGCGCTCCCAGCACCATGGCGTGGGCATTCGGATAGCCCGAGGCCGCGGTGGACACGTCGGGATGGGCGTCGATCCAGAGGAGCCCCGCGTCCGGGTATTTCCCGTGGAGATAGTCGAAGGACGGGAAGGAGACGAGGCAGCTGCCGCCGATGGTGACGACCCGGTCCGGCGCGGCGTCCGCGAGGATCGCCTGGGCGGCGCGGAGGCTTGCCGTCACTTCTTCGCGGGCATAGATGCCGTCCGTGACGGGGCGGGGCCGGCCGTCTTCCGGTGCGCAGGGTACCTCCATGACGGGCTGGGAGGGATTGTCCGGCAGGATACGCTCCATGAGGCGCGCGCCGAGCCGGTAGGTACTGAGACCGCCGCCGAGGGCGTCCGGGTAGAGAAGACGGATGGTTTTCATGGGAGACCTCCTTTTATCATGCGGTTTCTGTCCTTACTCTACCACGTCCGGGGCGCGTGGAGAAGGCGGAATTTCCGCAAAAGTGTACTGTTTTTCGGGCCTTCCGCCTATTGAATTTGCGGGGGCCGCTTTGTAAAATAGAACTGTATCGCTATATACATTGTGTAATTTTACCATTTGTATTTCTTATTATCATTCGACTCGTCTGATGTACGGTTGGTGATGGGATAAGGAGGAGCAATATGAGAACAATCCATAAAGTCCTGGTCGCAAACCGCGGGGAAATCGCCATTCGCGTCTTCCGCGCGTGCAGCGAGCTGGGCATCCGCACCGTGGCCATTTATTCCAAGGAAGATATTCTGTCTCTGCACCGCAACCGCGCAGACGAAGCCTATCTGGTGGGCGCCGGCAAAAAGCCGGTGGACGCGTATCTCGACATTGAAGACATCATCCGCATCGCGAAGGAGCACGATGTGGACGCCATCCATCCGGGGTACGGGTTCCTCGCGGAAAACGCGGAGTTCGCACGGCGCTGCGAAGAGGAAGGCATCGTCTTCATCGGGCCGAAGGTGGAGCACCTTGTCATGTTCGGCGACAAGGTGAACGCCCGCATCCAGGCGGAAAAAGCGGGCATTCCCATGATCCCCGGCACGAAGGGCGCGGTGAAGAGCTTCGAAGAAGTGAAGGAATTCGCGGAGACCCATGGCTTTCCCATCATGATCAAAGCGGTCAACGGCGGCGGCGGACGCGGCATGCGCAACGTGGACCGCATGGAAGACCTGGAAGACGCATACCACCGCGCGAAGTCCGAAGCGAAGATGGCCTTCGGCGATGAAGACGTGTACGTGGAAAAATGCATCCTGAATCCGAAGCACATCGAAGTGCAGGTCATCGGCGACGAGCACGGGCACATCGTCCACCTGTACGAGCGCGACTGCTCCATCCAGCGCCGCCACCAGAAGGTCATCGAAATGGCGCCCGCGTGGTCGCTCCCGACGGCGCTCCGCCAGGAGATCTGCGACGCCGCGGTGAAGCTCATGAAGAACGTGAACTACGTGAACGCCGGCACGTGCGAATTCCTCGTCGATCAGGATGAGAAGCATTTCTATTTCATCGAAGTCAATCCCCGCGTGCAGGTGGAACACACCGTCACCGAGCTCATCACGGACATCGACATCGTGAAGAGCCAGATCCTCATCGCGGAAGGGTACTCCCTCGAAGACCCCGTGGTGGGCATCGGCCGGCAGGAAGACATCACCCATCACGGCATGGCCATCCAGTGCCGCATCACCACGGAAGATCCGCAGAACCAGTTCATGCCCGACACGGGCAAGATCATCGCCTACCGCTCGGGCGGCGGCCCCGGCATCCGTCTCGACGCGGGCACGGCCTACACCGGCGCGGTGATCACCCCTTACTACGACTCCCTGCTGGTGAAAGTCACCGCCTACGCGCGCACGCCTCTCGACGCGATCGGCCGCATGCAGCGCTGCCTCAATGAATTCCGCATCAGCGGCGTGAAGACCAATATCTATTTCCTCCAGAACATGCTCGGCACGAAGGATTTCCAGGACGGCCTCTGCGATGTGAATTACATCGACCGCCATCCGGAGCTCCTGAAAGACCCGCACGACGTGAGCGACCGCGGCACGAAGCTTCTGGACTACATCGGGGACATCACCGTGAACGGCTACGCCGGCGCAGGCCATCAGGACAAGCCCGACTTTGCGCCGCTGCCGGTGCTCGATGCGTCCGGCGAAGCCTGCCCGCGGGGCACGAAGCAGCTCCTCGACGAGATGGGCCCGGAAAAATTCGCCAAGTGGGTGCAGGACCAGAAGGAAGTCCTCTTCATGGACACCACCTACCGCGACGCCCATCAGTCGCTCCTCGCCACCCGCGTGCGCACCCACGACATCATGAACGCCATCCACTACACGGCCGTCCATGTGCCGCAGCTCTTCTCCTTTGAAAACTGGGGCGGCGCCACCTTCGACGTGGCGTACCGCTTCCTCGACGAATGCCCGTGGAAGCGCCTCCGCGCCATGCGGGGAGCCGCGCCGAACATCCTCTTCCAGATGCTCACCCGCGGGGCGAACGCCGTGGGCTACGAAAACTATCCGGAAAACGTGGTGCGCCACTTCATCGACCGCGCGGCGGCCAACGGCGTGGACGTATTCCGCATCTTCGACTGCCTGAACCAGCTCTCCCACATGACCGTCACTATCGACGAAGTGCGGAAGAACAACAAGCTCGCCGAAGTGGCCCTCTGCTACACCGGCGACATCCTCGATCCGAAACGGCAGAAATACAATCTGAAATACTACACCGACATGGCGAAAGAGCTGGAAAAAGCCGGCGCGAACATCATCGCCATCAAGGACATGTCCGGCATCCTCAAGCCGGAAGCGGCGGGTGTGCTCGTCTCCGCGCTGAAAGACGCGGTGGATCTGCCGATTCACCTCCACAGCCACGAGGGCAGCGGCGTCATGATCTACAGCTACGCCAAAGCCATCGACGCCGGCGTGGACATCGTGGACGTGGCCACCAGCGCCCTTGCGAACGGCACCAGCCAGCCCTCCATGCAGTCCATGTACTACGCGCTGCAGAACAATCCCCGCCAGCCGAAGCTCGACATCGACGCGCTCGAAGCCATCGACCGCTACTGGGCGGCGGTGCGTCCGTACTACGCGGGCGTAGACAGCAAGATGACCAGCCCGAACACCACCGTCTACATGCACGAAATGCCCGGCGGCCAGTTCTCCAACCTGCGCCAGCAGGCCACCGCCGTCGGCCTCGGCGACAAGTGGCTCGACGTATGCCGTATGTACGCGAAAGTGAACATGATGTTCGGCGACATCATCAAAGTCACCCCGTCCTCCAAAGTCGTGGGCGACATGGCCCTCTTCATGGTGCAGAACAACCTCACCGAAGACGACATCTACGCCAGAGGCGACACCCTCGACTTCCCGAAGTCCGTGGTGGGCTTCTTCGAAGGCAACCTGGGCACCCCCTACGGCGGCTTCCCGGAAAAACTGCAGCAGATCATCCTCCGCGGCAAAAAGCCCATGGAAGAATCCACACCGCCGGACGTCGACTTCGACGCCGTGAAAGCGGAAATGAAGGAAAAAGACCTCCCTGTGACCGAGCAGTCCGTCTCCTCCTACCTCATTTACCCGAAAGTCTACAGCGACTATCAGGCGCGGTATAAACTCTACGGCGACCTCTCCGTCCTCGACACGCCCACCTTCTTCTTCGGCATGAAGCCCGGCGAAGAAATCCGCGTGAACATCGAGCAGGGCAAGATGCTTCTCATCCGTCTCGACGACGTCACCAAGCCCGACGCCAACGGCGACCGCCTCATCCGCTTCGAACTGAACGGCATGCCCCGTGAAATCAAAGTCCACGACAAGCACATCGCCACCGCCAATATCGAAGTGCGCAAAGCCGACAAAGACGTACTCGGCGAAGTGGGCGCGACCCTCTCCGGCTCCGTCGTCAAAGTCCTCGTCGAAAAAGGCCAGCACGTGAAAAAAGGCGAACCGATCATCGTCACCGAAGCGATGAAGATGGAAACCAACATCACTGCTCCGAAAGACGGCATCGTCAGCGAAATTGTCGCCAAAGCCGGCGCGCGCATCTCCTCCGGAGATCTCCTCCTCGTCATCGAATAATTCCATCCATCCGAAACGCTCCGCCCTGCGCGGGGCGTTTTTGCATACCCGGATTTTCTGCCCCGCTCCGGGCACGATGGGGAAGACCCGCCCTGCCGGCCGGAGCCCCGGCGGGAAACGCGTGTGCCGTAAATGAAACCATCCGGCAGACAGATATAGGCGCAGAAGAAGCCCCTTGCAGGGAAGCAGAGGCGCTCCCTGCGCGATGAGGAGAAATTCCTTTACGCAGAGAGAAACAGAGAAAAGCTCGCAGCATTTACGCGGAAAGAATTATGAAGAATGTGAGCCCGTCACAAATAAAGAAGAAAGAAAAGCTCAGGGGAGCCGCGAAGCGGCGACGCAAATCTTCCACGGGCATGCGGGAAAGGTGCGCGAAGGATGTGGGTCCGTTCCCGCATACTTCCCAGTCAGCATCGCACTTGCGTCCGCGCAAAGTGAAATAAACCCAATTCAAATGAGCCTGTCTTCGCACCACGTGAGTATCATCGTCACAAACAAGGGAGCCGCGAAAGCGGCGACACAAAACTTCCACGGGCATGTGATGAAGTGGTTCATCGTATGTGGGTCCTCTCCAGCATACCTCACGCGCACGCGTCGCATTTGACCCCGCGCGAAGTGCGCAGAAACATTTTGTATTGTGTCTGCGCCGC